>NZ_JBVJKR010000002.1:201624-204829 GCF_055585125.1 Nonomuraea sp. NPDC054003 | reverse complement strand
TCAAACCTCCCGGCCCGCCGCCCCACACCCCACCGGGACAGACCCGACGCGGGCCCCCGCACCGGCTCCCCCGCACTCCACGGGAGCGGATGCGGCACAAACCTCCCGGCCCGCCGCCCCACACCCCACCGGGACAGACCCGACGCGGGCCCCCGCACCGGCTCCCCCGCACTCCACGGGAGCGGATGCGGCGCGGGTTTCCGGGTCGGGGACGGGTCGGCGGGGGGACGTGGTGGTTCCCTCTGGTGGGGTGACCCCGCCAGGGGGGCTTACCGAAGGCGGGGGTGAGGGTGCGTACCGAGGGGACGGGAATCCGGAGGTACGGGCCAGGTTCTGGACGGATCGGACGGCGCAGGAGGCGGATCGGGCTGCGGAAGGGGCGGACCGGCCCGTACAAGAGAAGGTGCCGGGTGCCGTGCACGGGGTGCGACTGGCGGCCGGGGTGGTGCTGGTGCTCGACGGGACGGGCCCGGCGCCGGGAGACGACGACGTGCGGGCACTACTCGCGGCCGCGGCGCCGCTGCTCGCGGTGCTCGAAGAGAGGGGACTCACATGAAGATCACATCGCTCGAGCCCGCCCGATGCGTGCCGGAGCCCGACGCGGGGATCGGCGCGCTGCGGACCGAGCGCGGCAACCTGCCGCTGGAGAGCGTCGACGTGCACGCGACGATCTCGGGCCTGGTCGCCGGGGTCGAGGTGGCCCAGGGCTTCCGCAACCCGTTCGACGTCACGCTGGAGGCCACGTACGTCTTCCCGCTGCCCGACAGGGCGGCCGTCACCGCGTTCCGGATGGAGGCGGACGACCGCGTCGTCGAGGGCGTGCTGAAGGAGCGCGGCCAGGCCCGCGCCGACTACGACCGGGCGCTGCGCGAGGGCAGGCGGGCGGCGATCGCCGAGGAGGACCGGCCGGACGTGTTCACCATCCGCGTGGGCAACATCCTGCCCGGCGAACGGGTGACGGTCCGGCTGACGCTGAGCCAGCCGCTGCCGTACGAGGACGGCGCGGCGACGTTCCGCTTCCCGCTGGTGGTGGCGCCCCGCTACATCCCCGGCGAGCCGATCGACGGCGAGCCTGCGGGCTCGGGCGCCGCGCCGGACACCGACGCGGTCCCGGACGCCTCCCGCATCACTCCCCCGGTGCTGCTGCCCGGCTTCCCGAACCCCGTCCGCCTGTCCCTGTCGGCCAGGATCGACGCCGCCGGGCTGGAGCTGCGCGAGCTGGCCTCCAGCCTGCACGTGGTCGAGGAAGAAGGTGACATCGTACGACTGCGCGCCGGTGAACGGCTGGACCGGGACTTCATCCTGCGGATGTCGTTCGCCGCGTCCACGTCCCTGCAGTTCGACGGCGCGGGCACGTTCGCGCTGTTCGTGGTCCCGCCCGAGCTGGAGGCCGACAGGCAGCCGCGCGACCTCGTCCTGCTGCTGGACCGTTCGGGCAGCATGGCGGGCTGGAAGATGGTCGCGGCCCGCAGGGCGGCGGCCCGGATCGTGGACACGCTCACGCCGCGCGACCGGTTCGCTGTGCTGGCGTTCGACTCGGTGGTGGAGGAGGCGTTCGAGGGCCTGGCCGAGGGGTCCGACCGCAACCGCTACCGCGCGGTCGAGCACCTGGCCAGGGTGGACGCGCGCGGCGGCACCGAGCTGCTGGAGCCGCTGCGCCGGGCGATCGGCCTGCTCGACGGCGAGCAGGGCAGGGAACGCGTCCTGGTGCTGGTCACCGACGGCCAGGTGGGCAACGAGGACCACATCCTGGAGCTGACCGGCGGCGCGCTGTCGGCGATGCGGGTGCACACGGTCGGCATCGACCGGGCGGTGAACGCGGGTTTCCTGGGCAGGCTGGCCGGTCTCGGCGCGGGCCGCAGCGAGCTGGTCGAGTCGGAGGACCGGCTGGACGCGGCGATGGAGCAGATCCACCGCCGGATCGGCGCGCCGATGGTGACGGACCTGTCGCTGAAGGACCTGGACGTGGAGCCGGGCACGGTCACCCGGCTGGGGTCGATCTTCCCGGGCGTGCCGCTGCGGGTGTACGGGCGGTGCCGGGGCGGCTCGTCGGTGACCGTGCGCGGGCTGGCGTCCGGCGCGCCGTGGGAGGAGCGGGTGCCGGGCACCGTCGCCGACAGCCCCGCGCTGCGCGCCGTCTGGGCGCGGGCCCACCTGCGCGAGCTGGAGGACCGGTACGCGATGGGCGAGCGGGAGCTGGAGCGGGAGATCGTCCGGGTCTCGCTGGAGCACGGCGTGCTGTGCCGGTTCACCGCCTACGTCGCGGTCGACTCCCGGCCGGCGGCCGAGGGCGGCCCCGAGCACCGGGTGATCCAGCCGGTGGAGCTGCCGAGCGGGTGGGAGACGCCCGCCGCGCCGATGGCGTTCGGGCTCACCGCGATGGCGGGCCCGGCTCCCGGCGCGATCGCGCCGGCGGTGGCCCGGATGAGCTCGGCCGGTTTCGACGACCTGGACGTGCCCGACTTCCTGACTGGCGGCGCGGCGAGACCGCGTGGTCCGGTGTCCGGCCGGCCCGCGGGGATGCCTCGCGGTCCCATGTCCGCCCGTCCCGCGCCCGCCCCGCGGGCGACGCGGGGCCTGGACACCGTCAGGGTCCAGCTCGTCGCCGAGCTGGACCGGCTGAAGGCGCTGCACGCGCCGAACGCCCTCTACCTGGCGGACCTCGGCTCCCGCCTGGCCGCGCTGTCGGCGTACCTCGGCGGGCACGCCGAACTGTCGGCGCTGGCCCGCGAGCTGGAATCGGCCGAACGTCCGGGAACCGACCCCGAGGCCCTCAGGCAGCGGGCCATCGAGGTGCTCACCGCCCTGACCGGCGGCCCTCCCCCGGGAAACCCCGGCGACGACCGCCGCCCCTTCTGGAAGCGCCCCTGACGGCGCCCCGGGCGCGCCGCCCGTTCTCGAAGCGCCCCTGACGGCACCGCCCGGCGCGAAGCGCCGCCCGTTCTCGAAGCGCCCCTGACGGCACCGCCCGACGCGGAGCGCCGCCCGTTCTGAAGCGGTCCTGACGGGCGGCGCCCGGCGCGTCGAGTCCGCCGTCGCTCCGGCCCGGCCGGGTACCCCGGTCGGGCCGGAGAGCCGCCCGGTCTGCCCGACGACGGGCCCCGCCCGAAACTCGGCCAGGCCGAAGAGCCGCGCGGTGCCACCCGACGACCCGCCCCACCGGGAACGCGGCCAGGCCCAAGAGCCGAGCGGCGCCGCCCGACGA
>NZ_JBVJKR010000002.1:0-201529 GCF_055585125.1 Nonomuraea sp. NPDC054003 | reverse complement strand
GACGACGCGCTCCGCCGGAAACCCGGCCAAACCCGAGAGCCGAGCGGCGCCGCCCGACGACGCGCTCCGCCGGAAACCCGGCCAAACCCGAGAGCCGAGCGGCGCCGCCCGACGACGCGCTCCGCCGGAAACCCGGCCAAACCCGAGAGCCGCGCGGGGCCCCGGACGGCGCGCAGCGCCGTAAAGCCACGCGGCCGGACAGCGCGCAGCGCCATAAAGCCACGCGGCCGGACGGCGCCCCCCGCCGGAGAGCCTCGCCGTGTTGCGCGGCGACGCGCCGAAGGGCTTTGTTTGGGGTGATTTCTCACAGTCTTGACATCCTCCAGACCCTGGATGTCGGGAGAACGCTTGCTGCGGTATTACACCGGCTTCAGCAGGCCTTTCGCCTCTTCGTACGCCCTGCGGGGAGGGTGTCCTGCGGGGTCCGATTCCTCCCACCCGGGGGCGGGGTCTCCTCTGGGACGGCTGACAAACGAGCGGATGACGGTCCCGGGAAAACGCATGCCTGAGGGGCCGGACAACCCCGTCCGGACCATATTCTGGACGGGTGACCACGATGGTTCTGGACGGTGGGCTCTCCACCCAGCTCAGTGCGCTCGGCGCCGACCTCGGCGACGAGCTCTGGACGGCGCGCCTGCTCCTCGACGACCCCGGCCTGATCCGCCAGGCGCACGCCGCCTACTTCGCGGCCGGCGCCGACGTGGCCACGACCGCCAGCTACCAGGCGTCCGTCCCCGGCTTCGTGCGCAGGGGCCTCGACCGCGGCCAGGCCGAGCGCCTGATCCGCGCGTCGGTGGAGGTGGCCGCGCAGGCCCGCGACGAGGCGGGCCACGGGCTCGTCGCCGCCTCGATCGGCCCCTACGGCGCCTACCTCGCCAACGGCGCCGAATACACCGGCGACTACGGCATCGACGAAGACGCCCTGCTGGCCTGGCACCGCCCTCGCTGGGAGATCCTCGCCTCCTCGGAGGCCGACATGCTCGCCTGCGAGACCATCCCGTCGTTCGCGGAGGCGCGGGCGCTGGCCAGGTTGCTGGCCGAGACGCCGTCGGTCAAGGTGTGGGTGAGCTTCTCCTGCCGCGACGCCGCCCACATCAGCGACGGCACCCCGATCACCGAGGCCGCGGCCCTGTTCGCCGGCAACCCGCAGGTGGTGGCCGTCGGCGCCAACTGCACCGCCCCGCGGCACATCCCCGGCCTCATCGCCGCGCTCCGCGGCGGCCTGCCCATCGTGGTCTACCCGAACTCCGGCGAGACCTGGGACGCCGCCGCCCGCCGCTGGCGCGGCCTGGCCGACCCGATCGAGTACGGTCAGGCGGCCAAGGAGTGGCAGGCGGCGGGGGCCTCACTGATCGGCGGCTGCTGCCGTACGACTCCCGAGCACATCCGGCAGATCGTCGCCCACCTGCCCTGACAGGCGGGAGCCGGGGTCATTCGCCCTTGGCCGCGGCCCTGGCCGCGCGCTCCATCTCGACCCTGGCGCTGGCGGCGTACTTGTCGACGTACTCCTGCCCCGACAGCTCCATCAGGGCGTACATGATCTCGTCCGTCACCGCGCGGAGCACCAGCCGGTCGTCCTCCATGCCGTAGTAACGGGAGAAGTCGAGCGGCTTGCCGAACCGTACCTCGGGCCGGATGCCGAACTTCGGCAGCGGGCGGCCCGGCGGCATCATCTCGAAGGTGTTGACCATGGCCCACGGGATGACCGGGGCCCGCGACTCCAGCGCCAGCCTGGCCACGCCGGTCTTGCCCTTGTAGAGGCGGCCGTCGGGCGAGCGGGTGCCCTCGGGGTAGATCCCGAGCAGGTGGCCCTCGCGCAGCACGCGAAGACCGGTGCGGAGCGCCGCCTCGCTCGCCTTGCCGCCGGAGCGGTCGATCGGGACGGTGCCGACCCCGCTGAAGAACATGCGGGTGAAGAAGCCTTTGATGCCGCGCCCGGTGAAGTAGTCGGACTTGCCCAGGCTGATGACCTTGCGGCGGAGGTGGAGCGGGCCGAAGAAGTGGTCGGCGAAGGAGAGGTGGTTGCCGGCGAGGATCGCGGGCCCCTCCTTGGGCACGTTGTCGACGCCTTCGGCCCACGGCCGGAAGACGATGTGGAGGATCGGCCCCAAGATGGCCTTGACCACCCAGTAGAACACCCGGCCACCTCTTCCTCACGCGACGGTCGGCAACGCGTAGTCATCTTCCCATCCCTCGGTGGATGCTCCTACACCAGCTCTCGCACAAATGCCCTGGATCGTGCGACGATCGGGCAGTTCCGGGATGAAAAAGCATGGAGGAGCTGTTATGCCGCTCATGCCAGGCGCCGAGCCCTATCACCACCGAGCAGGTCCGATCGGCGTGCTGCTGTGCCACGGCTTCACCGGCACGCCGCAGTCGCTGCGCCCGTGGGCCGAGTATCTGGCCGCGCACGGGCTCACCGTGTCGCTGCCGCGGCAGCCCGGTCACGGCACCACCTGGCAGGAGATGAACCGCACCCGCTGGGAGGACTGGTACGCCGAGGTGGAGAAGGCGTTCGAGGACCTCCAGGGCCGCTGCGCCGAGGTGTTCACCGCGGGGCTGTCGCTGGGCGGCTGCCTGGCGCTGCGGCTGGCCGAGATGCACGGCGACGGCGTGCGCGGCGTGGTGGTGGTCAACCCGTCGATCACCAACGACGTGTGGCTGATGAAGCTGGCGCCGCTGCTCAAGTGGTTCGTCCCGTCGGTGCCCGGCGTGGCCAACGACGTGAAGAAGCCGGGGGTCACCGAGCTGGGCTACAGCCGCACGCCGGTGAAGGCGGCGGCGTCGCTGCCCGAGCTCTGGTCGCTGGTGCAGGCCGACCTGGACAAGCTGACGCAGCCGGTGCTCGTCTACCACAGCACCGACGACCATGTGGTGAAACCCGCCTCCGTGGCCATCATCCGTGAGAAGGTCCCGCAGGCCACGATCGAGGAGCTGGCCGATAGTTACCATGTTGCGACGCTGGACAACGATGCCGACAGGATCTTTGCCGGGAGCCTCGACTTCATCCGAACCCATGCCTCGGTACCCTTGCAGAGGGACTGATCGCACCCAGGGGGAAGTCGCGATCGCTGTGGAGAGGCCCATCTAGGTGACGCCCCAGAGTGACGAGGACGAGGTCTGGCGGCAGATCGTCGCGTCCTTCAACGACACCGCCGAGCGCGACTCGGCCGATCAGCCCTGGCCGGACAGCGAGAACGTCCCGGTCGAGCCCGGGCGGCGGGTGGTCAGGCCGCCGGAGGAGTTCGCCGAGGACGACGAGCACGGCGCCGACGACGACGATGACGAGAAGCCCCACGAGGACGACGACCACTACGTGCCGCCGCCTCCTCCCCCGCTGCCGAAGCTCGACCTGCCGGCCAAGCTCGCCTGGGTGGCGCTGTTCGGCGGTCCGGCCTACCTCCTGATCGCCGCGATCGCCGACTGGCACATGGAGGGCTGGGCGCTGTTCACCGCGGTGGCGGCGTTCATCGGCGGGTTCGTGGCGCTGGTGGTGCGCATGGGCGACGGTCCCAGCGGCGACTCCGGGTGGGACGACGGCGCCCGTCTCTAGGACTTCTTCGGATCGCGCGGCCCGAAGGACTCCACCACGTCGGTGTAGCGCTCCTGGGCGTCGACGGCGTGGCCGACCGCCCACACCGCCTGGCTGCCCGCCAGGTAGGTGACGGCCTGCAGGCGGACGCTGCTCCTGCCGTCGGCCGCCTTGCCCCGCACGACGTCGCAGGAACGCCTGCCGCAGCGCAGCATGTAGGCCTCGGCGGCGTGGCCGGGGTCGTAGCCGGAGATCCAGTAGTGGCCCTTGCCGTCGCCGGTCACCCCGTAGAGCCGGGCCGCGCCGGTCGGGACGGGCAGGCGCCGCCACTGCTTGCCGTTCCACGTGAGCGCGAGCGGCTCGACCTCGCCGGGGCCGTGGTAGACGCCGCCGACGGCGAGCGCCCGCTTGGCGCTGTCGGTGTGCACGTCGCGCAGGTAGCCGCCGGCGATGGCCGGCGTCTTCACCCGCTTCCACGAGCTGCCGGACCGCTTCATGATCAACGGTCCGGTGCCGGTGTCGCCGACGGCGAAGTCACCGTCGACGGCGTAGAGAGCGCCCTTCTCGCCGGTCTCGCGGACGAGCCAGTCGCCGTCTTCGCGGGTGACGACGAGCGCGTGCTTGCCGCGGCTGCCGACGCCCACGACCCGGTCGGCGCCCGCCTCGACGCCGCCGAGCCAGTCGCCGCTGCGCAGCCCCTGGGGCCTGATCCGGTCGAAGCCGCCGACGTTGCCGTGGGCGATGTAGGGCACCCCGTCGTGGCCGTCGCCGACCGCCCACACCTCGCCCGCCTTGGCCGCCGAAACCGACCGCAGGTTGCCGGCGCCGGTGGCGTCGCGGATGCCGATCTCGCTCCACCGCTCGCCGTTCCAGTGGCGGATGGTGCCGCGGTTCTTCCACACGTCCCAGATCTGCTGCTGGCCGACGGCCCACACGTCGCCGGGCGACAGCGCGAGCACGTCGGAGAGCGACCCGTCGACCGGCAGCTGCACGCTCGTGGTCCGCTGCCACGCGTCGTTGGCGGCGGGGCGTGGACGTGGATCGGCATGCGCGGCGGTCGGGAGGCCGGGTACGGCCAGGACGGCCGCCAGGATCATGGTGAGCGCACGCCGCCGAGAGCGACGGGTCATGAGGGAAATGCTACGGGTTGCGCGACGCCGATCACCCTTCACTCTCCAAGTCGGACCTCGGCGACGACGGGCAGATGGTCGGTGGCACCGGCCAGATCGGCGCCGGAGGCGTCCACGCCGCCGCAGGACACCACCCGGATCCCGGGCGCGGCGAACAGCCCGTCGATGCGGTGCAGGGGCCGCCTGGAGCTGAAGGTCAGCCCGTCGCCCCGGGGCGCGGCGGCGTAGCAGTCGGTCAGTTGTCCTGCGAGGTAGCGCCAGGCGGGCTGGTGCGGGCTCTCGTTCACGTCCCCGCCCAGCACGACGGGCGCGCCGTACGGTGCCGCCATCCGGCGCAGGCGGGCCACCGCCTCGGCGGCGTGGTGGAGCCTGGCCCGGCCGTCGAGGTCGAGGTGGACCGAGCCGACGGCCAGGAGCGCCGGGCCCGCCCGCACGACGGCCATGGCCAGCCCGCGCGGCTCCAGGCCGAGGAAGACCCGGAGCAGGCGGCTCTCCGCGTGCACCGGCCGCACCCAGGGGGCGGCCAGCACCGCCACCCCGGCCACGCCCTGACCCGCGACCAGGCGCAGGCCGCAACGGGCCGCCAGCGCGCGGCAGCGGGCCCGCCAGCCGGCCAGCCGGGGAGCCTCCTGCAGGCAGACCAGGTCGGCGCCCATCGCGCTGATCACGCGGACCAGCGCGGGCACGTCGTCCCGCAGCCCGCGCAGGTTGTACGTGCCGATCCTGAGGGTGGTCAACCGGCTCAGCGCCGGCGGGCCAGGTCGGCCGCGCCCACCAGGCCGGCGGAGGGACCGAGCTCGGCCAGCCGCACCTCGGCCACCGGCCGGTGGCCCCTGCCGGTCAGCCGTTCCTCGAAGGCCTTCCTGGCGCGGTCGACGAACAGGTCGGCCGCCCTGGACACGCCGCCGCCGAGGATGAAGCAGCCGGGGTCCAGCACGGCGGCCAGATCGGCCATGCCCTGGCCGAGCCCGTCGGCGAGGACGGCGAAGGCGGACAGCGAGGCATCGTCGCCCTGGCGCGCCGCCTCGGTCACCTCCTCGCCGTCGATCTTGCCGCCGGCCAGCCCGAGCAGGATCTCGGCCCGTTCGGGGTGCGCGGCGGCGATCTCCCTGGCCTCGACGACCAGCGCGTTGCCGCTCGCGTACTGCTCCCAGCAGCCGTGCAGGCCGCAGCCGCACAGCCGCCCGCCGGGCACCATCTGCGTGTGGCCCAGCTCGGCGCCCATCCCCCAGCGGCCGCGGTAGAGGGCGCCGTCGAGGACGATGCCGCCGCCGATGCCGGTGCCGATGGTCAGGCAGACGATGTGCGACTGGCCGCGCCCCGCGCCGTACCTGAACTCTCCCCAGGCCATGGCGTTGGCGTCGTTCTCCACCACGACGGGCAGCCCGACCAGGCCGCTGATCCGCTTCTGCAGCGGCTCCTCCCGCCAGGCCAGGTTGGGCGCGAAGCGCACGACCGAGCGGGACTCGTCGACGAACCCGGCCGCGCCGATGCCCACCGCCTCGATCTCCCGCCCGGCGCCCAGCTCGCGGACGCAGGCGGCGACGGTCTCGGCGACCAGATCGGGGTGTTCGGCGTCGGTGGGCCTGAGGGTCTGCTCGACGATCACGCCGTCGTCGTCCACCACGCCCGCTGCCACCTTGGTGCCGCCGATGTCCACACCGATCGTGAGCATGACGCATCCCCTCAGCTAGTCCAGGTCTATGTGTTCCACATTGTCGCGGTCGTCGCGCCCCCTGTCGTCCCGCTGACGCGGCTCGGGGCGGCTGCCGAGCACGTCGAGCGCGCCGCGGAAGGCCGCGAACAGCTCGCCGCCGGCCGCCACGAGGTGGGTGGCGACGTCGGCGGTGCCCTCGGGGGCGCGGCCGGCGCCCGACTCGCGCTGCGCGGCGATGGCCCGGCAGACCGGGCAGGCGCGGCAGATGTACTCGTCGTCGGGCTCGGCGACGGCCTCGCTCCACACGTCCTTCTCGGATCGTCCGCCGCCACCGGTGAACGAGTGGAAGACGGACTTCCCGACATGCCGGGTGGCGCGGCCCTGCAAGCTGTCGAAGAGCTTGCGCGCCTCCTCGGCGACGGCGCCGATGGGATCTCTGTCGTTCTCTGTGTTGCGAGTGTTCTCGGTCATGGGACCCTCCCGGTCGGTACGGCGTCCGCCCTCTTCGCTCACGTGCCGTCCCGGCCGTGCGCTTCGTCGGTTTCCGCCTCCGAGGTGAACCGTACCCGGAGCAGGCCGTCGCGGAGCACGGCCCCACTGATCTTCCTTCGCGCCAGCGCCATGGGCAAGGCCAGGATGCGCCGGTACGGGCCCGCGGTGATGATCAGTTCGTCGCCCTTGCGCGCCAGGTCGACCTCGCCCCGTTCGGCCCCGGGCAGGGCCAGGGTGAGCTCGTCGGCCGACAGCCGCAGCGGGGGCTCCACCGAGGGCGGCGCGAACGGGTCGCACTCGCCGTACAGCGCCTCGCCGACGGCCGCGAGCGCGTGCCGGCCGACGGGCTCGGCGGGCAGGTAGGGCACGGTGTGCACGGGCAGCGGCGCGAACGACTCCTCCGCCTCGGCCAGCAGCCGCGACTGGGCGGCCACCCAGCGGGCGCGCCACTCGTCGGCGTCCTCGCCGGGGAAGATCCGGTTGGCGATGACCGCGTCGACGCGGTACCCGTACAGGTTGAGCGAGGTGAGGGTGCGCCTGGCCTCGGCGAGCACCACCGCCTCCGGCGTGAGCACGAGGCGCACCGAGGCGTGGTCGCCGGTGAGCAGCTCGCGCACCTCCAGCAGCCCGCGGTGGAAGCGCTCGCCGGCGCTCATCACCTCCTCGCCCGGCGTGCTGACCCTGGCCACGCCGCGCACCAGCGGGGCGGCCAGCCGCATGAGCCTGCGGCCGACCGGCAGCAGCCGGTTGACGTGCCAGTCGAGCGCCTCGGGCAGGGCGAGCAGGCGCAGCGTCTCGGCGGTGGGCGCGCAGTCGACGACGATGACGTCCCAGCGGCCCTCGCGGGCGTGCTCGCGCAGCTCCAGCAGGGCGATGATCTCCTCGGCGCCGGGCAGGACGGTGATCTCCTCGGAGGTGATCTCGTCGAGGCCCAGCTCGACGAGCACGCCGCGGGCGTACTCCCGCAGCTCTCCCCAGTGGCGTTCGAGCGTGCGCTGGGTGTCGACCTGGTGCAGGTGGAGGCCGGGGGCGATCTCGCCGGGCTCGGCGTCGAGCGCGTCGGCCAGGGAGTGGGCGGTGTCGGTGGAGACGATGAGCGTCTTGAGCCCGCGCCGGGCCGCGAGGGTGGCGGTGGCGGCCGCGGCGGTGGTCTTGCCGACGCCGCCCTTGCCGGTGAAGAGCAGAACGCGCGGAGTCACCTCAACGACCTTCGACACGCTTCTTGAGACCCTTGAGCGCCGTGTCGACGATCACCTTCTCCGCCTTCCGCTTGATCATGCCGATCATGGGGACGGCGAGGCCGACGGCGAGCTCGTACGTCACCTCGACTCCCTTGCCCGTGTCCGCCAGAAGGTAACGCCCGTCGAGCTCGGAGACCATCTTGCCGGGCTCGGACACCTGCCAGGTGACGCTCTCGTCGCCGTTCCAGGTGTAGGCGAGGGTGTAGGTGTCGCTGATCACTCCGGCGTCGAGCACGAACCGCACGGTCTCCGGCCTGCCGTCGGGGCCGCTGCTGAGGACCTCGGCGCTCTTGACCTGACCCGCCCATTCGGGGTACGAGGGAAGGTCCGCGATGACCGCCATCACGCGGGCGCGGTCGGCGTCGACGGTGATACTCGAACTGGTGCGATCAGCCATGGGACCAAAGTAGTGCAGAAACCCGCCTCAGCGGCGGAGCGGCCCGGGTCACCACTCGAGGACGTACGGCACGCCCCTGCCCCTGAAGTGGCCGACGTTGACGCACTCGGTGCGGCCGATGCGGGTGCGGCGGTGGAGCGGCTGGTGGACGTGCCCGAACAGGGCGTAACGCGGCTGGGTGCGCCTGATCAGCTCCAGCGTGGCCTCGCTGCCCCGCTCGAAGCGCCGGGCCACCACGTCGTAGAGCAGCTCGGGCACGGCGGGCGGGATGTGGCAGCACAGCACGTCCACCTCGCCGATCGCCTCCACCTTGGCGGCGAACTCCTCGTCGCTGATCTCGTTGGGGGTGCGGTAGTCGGTCTTGAGCCCGCCGCCGACGAAGCCGAAGCGCAGCCCGCCGATCTCCACCGTCTCCCCGTCGAGCACCCGGTGGCCGGGCCTGAGGTAGTCGCCGCCCAGGCGGGGCACGTCCACGTTGCCGTAGGTCAGGTAGGCCGGCGCGGGCATGGCGGCGAACAGCTCGGCGTACTGGGCGCGCACGTGGCGCTCGATGTGGTCGCGGGGGTCGCCGTCGAGGCTCGCCCACAGCTTGGCCGACATCGCCCTGGCCTCGTCGAAGCGCTTGGCGGTGCGCAGGGCGATGAACTCCCCGGCCCGTTCGGCGCCGAACAAATCGGCGAAGATGCCCTGGCCGTGGTCGTCGTAGTCGATGAACAGGATGAGATCACCGAGACAGATCAGCGCGTCGGCGCCGTCTCCCGCGGTCGCCAGCGCGTCGGCCCTGCCGTGTACGTCACTGACCACATGGACCCTCATGCCGAAATCCTACGAGTTACGCCTGCTAGCGTGATGATTCGTTCCACATAACGCCTGGATGACGAAACCTACCGCTAGGTAACATATCGCGGTAACGTCCGGGTCGACCCGAAGCGTGCACCCGGAGGAGTTGATCCGTGCGCGAGTACAGCGTCCCCGTACTGGTGGATGTCCCCGCCTCTGCCTCGCTGGCCGACACCGTGTTCCAACGCGGCCGGGACGAGCCCGACCGGGTGATCATGGCACGCAAGACCGGCGACGGCTGGCCCAAGGTCACCGCGGGAGAGTTCCGCGACCAGGTGGCCGCGCTGGCCAAGGGGCTCACCGCGGCGGGCGTCGGGCACGGCGACCGGGTGGCGCTGATGTCGCGCACCCGCTACGAGTGGACGCTCGTCGACTACGCGCTCTGGACGATCGGCGCGGTCACCGTGCCGATCTACGAGACCTCCTCGGCCGAACAGGTCAGGTGGATCATCTCCGACAGCGGGGCCAAGGCCGCCTTCACCGAGCTCGACACGCACGAGCGCACGGTGCGCGAGGCGGCGCCCGGGCTGAAGGACGTCTGGCGGGTGGAGGCCGCGCTGGACGGCTCGCTCGCCCCCGGCGACGTGGACGACGCCGCCCTGGAGGAGCTCAGGTCCCGGGTGAACGGGTCCGACCTGGCGACGATCGTCTACACCTCCGGCACCACGGGCAGGCCCAAGGGCTGCCTCATCACCCACGACAACCTGCTGTTCACCGCGCTGAACGTGCTGCGCGGGCCGCTGCGGCCGCTGTTCACCGGCGCTCCCGCCGCGCTGCTGTTCCTGCCTCTGGCGCACATCTTCGCGCGGATGATCCAGGTCGTGCTGCTGGAGGCGGGCGCGGTCATGGCGCACACCCCCAACATGAAGAACGTCGCGCCCGACCTCCAGGAGTTCCGGCCGACGTTCCTGCTGGGCGTGCCGCGCGTGTTCGAGAAGGTCTACAACGCCGCCGAGCAGAAGGCCATCGCGGGCGGCAAGGGCAAGATCTTCGCCCGTGCCGTCGACGTGGCGGTCGCCTGGAGCAAGGCCCGCGCCGGCGGTGGCGCCGGGCTCGGGCTGCGGCTCCAGCACGCCGTCTTCGACAAGCTGGTGTACGCCAAGCTCCGCGAGGCCACGGGCGGGCGGCTGTCGGCGGCGGTGTCGGGCGGGTCGGCGCTGGGCGACCGGCTGGGCCACTTCTTCCGCGGCGTCGGCATCGAGGTGTTCGAGGGCTACGGCCTGACCGAGACGTCCGCCCCGTGCTCGGTCAACCTGCCGGGCGGCAACAAGATCGGCACCGTGGGGCGGCCGCTGCCCGGCGTCACCCTGCGCGTCGCCGACGACGGCGAGATCCTGGCCAGGGGACGCAACGTCTTCACCGGCTACTGGAACGACGACCGGGCCACCGGCGAGGTCCTCGACGCCGAGGGCTGGTTCCACACCGGCGACGTGGGCGAGCTGGACGACGACGGCTACCTGCGCATCACCGGGCGCAAGAAGGAGATCCTGGTGACGGCCGCGGGCAAGAACGTCGCCCCCGGCCCGCTGGAGGACGCGCTGCGCGCGCACCCGCTCGTCTCCCAGGCGATGGTGATCGGCGACGGGCGGCCGTTCGTCAGCGCGCTCGTCACCCTCGATCCCGAGGCGCTGGAGCCGTACGCCCCGGCCACGGCCGCGGAGCTGCGCACCGACCCGCGCGTGCTGGCCGAGGTGCAGGGCGCGGTCGACCGGGCCAACAGCATGGTGTCCAAGGCCGAGCAGATCAAGAAGTTCACCGTGCTGGCCGCGGACATCACCGAGGAGAGCGGTCACCTGACCCCGACGCTCAAGGTCAAGCGGGGTGTCGTGATGCGCGACTTCGAGGCCGACATCGAGGCGCTGTACGCCCCGAAGGGCTGATCAAGCCCCCAACCGCCACTCCCGCAACTCACGAACACCCGGAAGGCCGCCAGGACGCCCTGGCGGCCTTTTGGCATATGTCCGTTGACAGTTTGAAAAGTTGGCTTTTCGATGAAGGGTGATCGAACTCGGGGGAATCTGAGGGTCCGGCCAAGGAGGAACCACCATGGACCACCGTCCGCCGATCTCCCGCCGCAATCTGCTGCTCGGCACGGCCGCCGCCTTCGGCGTGCCCGCCGTGCTGGCAGGCTGCGGCGGCTCCGAACAGCCGAGCCCCGGCAGCACCTCCGGCAACCTCGGCGCAGTCACCCTGGGATCCAACGCCTCCGACGAGGTGCCGAAGAAGTCGCTCGCCACCGTGATCGAGAAGTTCACCCAGGCGAGCGTGCGGATCAACACCGTCGACCACAACACCTTCCAGGAGAACATCAACCGCTACCTCAGGGGCACGCCCGACGACGTGTTCACCTGGTTCGCCGGCTACCGGATGCAGTTCTTCGCCGAGCAGGGCCTGGCCACCGACATCTCGGACGTGTGGCAGGAGATCGGCGGCGACTACACGCAGGCGTTCAAGGACGCCTCCACCGGCGTCGACGGCAAGCAGTACTTCATCCCGTTCACCTACTATCCGTGGGCGGTCTTCTACCGCAAGAGCGTGTGGGAGGAGAAGGGCTACGAGCCGCCCAAGACGCTCGACGAGCTGACCGCGCTGGCCAAGAAGATGCAGGGCGACGACCTCGTCCCGATCGCGTTCGCCGACAAGGACGGCTGGCCCGCCATGGGCACGTTCGACATCATCAACATGCGGATGAACGGCTACGACTTCCACATCTCGCTCATGGCGGGCAAGGAGTCGTGGACGGACCCGCGGGTCAAGCAGGTGTTCGACACCTGGCGCGGGCTGATGGAGTATCACCAGCCGGCGTCGCTGGGCCGCACCTGGCAGGAGGCCGCGCAGTCGCTGGTGCAGAAGAAGAGCGGCATGTACCTGCTCGGCATGTTCGTGGCCCAGCAGTTCCCCGAGGAGGACCTGGCCGACCTGGACTTCTTCACCTTCCCGGAGATCAACCCCACCCACGGCACCGACTCCATCGACGCCCCCATCGACGGCTACATGGTCTCCGCCAAGGCCAAGAACGTCGACGGGGCCAAGGCGCTCGTCAAGCACCTCGCCCAGGCGTCGTCGCAGGACATCGCCACCGAGCTGGACCCCGGCACCCTCGCGGCCAGCTCCAAGGCCGACACCAGCGGCTACAGCGCGCTGCAGAAGCGCGGCGCCGAACTGGTGTCGCAGGCCTCGCACATCGCCCAGTTCCTCGACCGTGACACGCGGCCGGACTTCGCCTCCACGGTGATGATCCCGTCGCTGCAGTCGTTCGTCGACAAGCCCGCCGAGATCGACTCCTTACTCACGAGCATCGAACAGCAGAAGGCCAACATCTTCCGCTGATGACCGTCAAGACCCGTCGCTACTCCGCCCGTGACGTGACCGTGCTGGTCATCGGGGTGGGGGTGGCCGTCATCGTCAACGTGGGCCTCATCTGGGGGCCCACGCTGGCCTCCGTCGCCCTGTCCGCCACCGACTGGAACGGCTTCGGGCCGATCGAGTGGATCGGCGGGCGGAACTACTCCGACCTGGCCGGCGAGTATCCGCCGTTCTGGTCGGCCGTCCGCAACAACATCCTCTGGCTGGTCTTCCTCGGGCTGGTCGCGACCCCGTTCGGGCTGTTCTGCGCGGTGCTGCTGGACCGGCGGCTGCGCGGCTCGCGCTTCTACCAGAGCGCCCTGTACATGCCGGTCGTGCTGTCGCTGGCGGTGGTCGGGTTCATCGCCCAGCTCATCTACTCGCACGACTACGGCGTGCTGAACGCCGTCACCGGGCTGTCGGCCGACTGGCTCGGCGACCGGTCGATCAACATCTGGGTGGTCATGGTGGCGGCGGCCTGGCGGCACGTCGGCTACGTCATGATCATCTACCTGGCCGGGCTGAAGGCGGTGGACCCGGCGCTCAAGGAGGCCGCCGCCATCGACGGGGCCAACGAGAGGCAGGCGTTCTTCCGGGTGGTGTTCCCGACGCTGCGGCCGGTCAACGTGATCGTGCTGGTGATCACGGTGATCGAGGCGCTGCGCGCGTTCGACATCGTCTACGCCATCAACAAGGGCAGGAACGGGCTCGAACTGCTGTCGGTGCTGGTCACCGAGAACATCGTGGGCGAGGCCAGCCGGATCGGGTTCGGCTCGGCCATCGCGGTGATCCTGCTGGTGATCTCGCTCGGGTTCATCGTCACCTACCTGTCGCAGCTGTTCAGGGAGGAACGATGACGCTGACCGCGCCCGTCGGCACCAGCCCGGAACGCGAGGCGGCGGCGCCGCCCCGGCGCGGGGCCCGGCCGCTGCGCTGGCTGCTGCACGCCTTCCTGGCGGTGGTGGCCCTGGGCTGGCTGATGCCGCTCCTGCTGGCCGTGTACGCGTCGCTGCGCCCGTACGACGAGACCGCCCGCCTGGGCTACTTCTCGCTGCCCGAGCAGCTCACGCTCGACTACTACGGGCAGGCGTGGAGCCAGGCCGAGCTGCCCCGCTACTACCTGAACACGCTGATCATCGTGATCCCGGCGCTGGTGCTGACGCTGTTCCTGGCCTCGTTCGTGGCGTTCGCCATCGCGCGGGCGCGCATCCCCGGCCGCAAGACGCTGCTCATCGTGTTCACCGCGGGCAACCTGCTGCCGCCACAGGTCCTCATCACCCCGCTGTACTCGCTCTACACGCTGATCCCGCTGCCCGCGTGGCTGTCGGACTCGCAGTCCCTGTACGACTCGTACCTGGGGCTGATCCTGATCCACGTGGCGTTCCAGTTCGGGTTCTGCGTGTTCGTCATCGCGAACTTCATGCGCACGATCCCCGAGGAGATCTCCGAGGCGGCGCTGGTCGACGGGGCGAGCCTGTGGCGCCGCTACTGGACGCTGACGCTGCCGCTGTGCAGGCCCGTGCTGGCGGCGCTGGGCACGCTGCAGTTCACCTGGATGTACAACGACTTCCTGTGGGCGCTGGTGCTCATGGTGTCGGGCGACAAGCTGCCCGTCACCTCGGCGCTGAACAACCTGCGCGGCCAGTTCTTCACCGACTACAACCTGCTGGCCGCCGGATCGGTGCTGGTGGCGCTGCCGACGCTGATCGTGTTCCAGCTGCTGCACAAGCATTTCGTGGCCGGGCTGACGCTCGGCTCGACGAAGGGATGACTCAGAGCAGGGCGTGGAAGCGGGCGGCGACCCGGTCCCAGGACCACTCGCCGACGACCCAGTCGCGGCCCGTCTCGCCCATCTTCCGCGCCTGCTCGGGACGGGTCAGCAGCTCGACGACGGCGCGGGCCGCGGGGGCCGGGTCCGCGCCGTCGACGACGAGGCCGGTCTCGCCGTCGCGTACGGCCTCGGGCGCGCCGCCCGAGCGGCCGGCCACGACCGGCAGGCCGGTCGCGGCCGCCTCCAGGAACACGATGCCGAGCCCCTCCACGTCGATCCCGCCCCATCGGGTACGGCACGGCATGGCGAAGACGTCGGCGGCGGCGTAGTAGCCGGGCAGGTCGGCGGCCGGGACGGTGCCGGTGAAGACGATCGACGGGTGCCCGCCGGCCAGCTTCTCCAGCGCGCGGCGGTGCGGCCCGCCGCCGACCAGGAGCAGCACGGCGTCGGGCACCGCGCCGAGCACCTCCGGCCAGGCCCTGATGAGCCGGTCCTGGCCCTTGCGCGGCACCAGCCTGGACACGCACGCCACCACCGGCCTGCCCGCCAGCCCCAGCTCCGCCTTGGCCGCACCCGGGTGGAACAAGCCGGTGTCGACGCCGGGCGCGAGCCGTACCAGCTTGTCCTGCGGGATGGCCCGGGCCAGCCGCGCGCGCGTGTACTCGCCCAGGTAGGTGACCACGTCGGCGTGCGCGCCGATGCGGCGCAGCACCGCGCGGAAGCCGGGCGCGCTCGCCCACGACGCCTCGTGGCCGTGGGTGAGCATCACCACGCGCCGCGCGCCCGCCGCGCGCAGGCGCGGCGCGAGCAGGCCGAGCGGCGCCGCCGCGCCGAACACGACGGTGTCCGCGCCGTGCCCGGCCACCAGCTCGGCCGCCGTACGGGCGACGGACGGGACGGGCAGCATGAGCCGCCCGGGGTGACGGACGACGGGGTACGGCTGACGGCGGTCGAACTCGGCGCACCCGCGCCAGGCGGGGGCGTAGACGACCGCGCCCGGGGTGCGCTGGGCCAGGCCGTGCACGAACGACTGGATGCCGCCCGGGCGGGGCGGGAAGTCGTTGGTGACGAAGACGACTCGGGTCACGGGCCGGGGACGCCGTTCAGCTTCGCCCAGGAGCGGGCCATCGCGATCCGTTCCGGTGCCGTGGGATGGGAGGCATAGAGCACATATTCCACTGCATCGGGCGACAAGTCGGAAATATTGGCTGTTGCCAGGCGTTTTTGCATCGCGGCGAACGTGACCGGATCCCGCGTCAGGTTCAGGGCGTGGGCGTCGGCCCTGGCCTCGATGTGGCGGCTGACGAAGTTCTGCGCGGGGCCGGACAGGAACGTCGCCAGCGTCATCAACCCCAGGATCGCGCCCGCCGCGCGCCAGTCGGCGATCGACGTGACCCCGGCGCGCCGGCGTACCGGCCCGAAGACCAGGAACAGCAGGATCGCGCCGAGCGCCGCGCCCAGCGCGCCGACGAGCGTGCCGTAGAGCACGTCGTTCTCCCCCGCGTGGCCCAGCTCGTGCGCCACCACCAGCTCGACCTCGGGCTGCGGGGCCTTGAGCAGGTTGTCGTAGACCACGATGCGGCGGGTGGCGCCGAACCCGGACACGTAGGCGTTCAGCGCGGTGGTGCGGCGGGAGGCGTCGGCCACCAGCACGTCCTCCACCGGCACCCCGTCGCGCTCGGCCATCGCCAGCAGGTTCGTCCGCAGCGGGCCTTCGGGCATGGACCTGAAGTCGTTGAACACCGGCTCGAACACCACCGGGTAGACGAAGGAGGCCGCCACGGTGAGCGCGAACGCCCCTGCCGCGGCGGGGATCCACCAGCGCCTGAACCGCCGGGCCAGCGCCACCACCGCCACGACCATCACACCCAGCAGAGCCGTGTTGATGGCGATGCTCTTGAGCCGGTCGCCCGTCCAGGACGCCCAGTCCTGCGTGGAGAGGCCGTAGTCGCGCAGCACGGTCTCGAACCAGATGCCGAGCGGCCAGCGCAGCGCCTCCTCGACGACCGTGAGCACGAGCACCCCCAGCAGGACCCGCACCCACCACGGCCCGCGCAGCACCCCGAGGATTCTGGCGCCCAGCGGGGTGGCGACGAGCAGTCCCGCGAACACCAGCGTCAGGCCGAGCGACAGGTAGCCGGGCACGCCGGTGGCCGCGTCGAACGCCTGCGCGCGGGCGATCTGCCCGGCGGTGAAGTCCGCGGCCGGGTCGGCGGCCACCTCCGGCGCCCCCGGCAGCGCCTGCCACGGCGTCGTCAGCCCCACCACCACGAGGATCCCGGCCCCCAGCACGACCCCGGCCACCCCAGCCTGCCGCCGCCCCCTCCGACCCACCCCACCGTCCTGCGGCCCCGGCGTCCCGGATCGGGTCTCGGTCCGCTCGCCAGCGGCGCCGTTCCTGTCGTGGCCGTCGTCCACTTCGCGTCCTCTCACCCCAGCTGGTCCCGCACGTACGCGCGCCACCCCCGGGTCAGGCCGCCGAGCGTGAGCCCCCGCGCGGCGAGTGCCCGGTCGGTGCCGACACTCTGGGCATCACGGTAGAGCCTCACCAGAGTCCCCTCGCCCGCGCTCTCGGCCAGGAACCGACACGCCAGCCACGCCTCCTGGTACGCCCGCGCCAGCGCGTCCCCCCGGGAGCCGAAGTCACCGGCCCTGGGCAGCTCGTCCGGCAGCCGCCCCGCCCGCACCTCGGCCGCCAGTTCGGCCGCCGCCACGGTGACCGCCAGCCCCGCGTCCCGATAGGCCACGTAGTCGGCGAATCCCTCGTACAGCCAGCCGGGCAGCCCGTCGGTGCCAGCGGCGACGTGCGTGAGCTCATGGGCGAGCACCACGTCCCTGCCGGTCGGGTTGAGCCGCGCGAAACCCTCGGGCACCACGATCACCCGCCGCCCGTCGGCCACCGCCGCCAGCCCGCGCACGTCGGCGACGCCGGCCAGCCGCGCGGCCTGCTCTCCTGACGCGGGCACCAGCACCAGCGGGCGCACGGGCCGGCCCAGCACGCCCGACACCCGTCGCCCCGCCGCGTCGGCCCGCCGCGCCAGATCGGCCAGCAGCCCGGGATCGGCCCGCTGCCCGGCGACCAGCGCCCGCTCGCCGCGCGCGACGCCCAGCTCGCCCCGCCACAGCTCCCGCACCCCGGCCAGCTCGTCGGGCACCCCGGCGGACCACGACTCCGGCGCCGCCCCGCCGGCCGCGGCCACGGCGAGGACCAGCCCCGTCACCACCGCTCGACGGCCTACGATCCCGGACATGCTGTCCGATGCTAGCGGCGGGACGCCCGTCCCACGCATCACGAAGGCCCCGCCCCCAGTCAGGGGCGGGGCCTTCGCGATCGGTCACAGACCGGGGCGTACCGCGCCGGCGAACGACGACTTGCGCCATCCGTTCAGCTTCTCGACGCGCACCGTCTTGCCCGAGCTCGGCGAGTGCACCATCTTGCCCTTGCCGATGTACATGCCCACGTGGCCGAGCCCGCGGAAGAACATCAGGTCACCCGGCTTCAGGTTCTTGTAGGAGACCTTCTTCCTGATGCCCGCGAACTGGCTGTTCGTCACGCGCGGGATCTTGACCCCGGCCTTCCGCCAGGCGAACTGGACGAGACCTGAGCAGTCGAAGGCGTGCGGCCCGGTGGCCCCGTAGCGGTACGGGTCACCGATCTGCTTCTTGGCCACCGCGACGGCCTTGTGGGCCTTCACCTTCTGGCGGGCCGCCTTCGCCTGCTTCTTGGACAGGACCTTCTTCGAAGTCGCCTTCTTGGAAGCAGTGGTCTTGACGGCCTCGACCGTCGTCACCGAAGCTCCGGCCGGGGCGATCACCGTGTCCGCCTGCGCCGCCGGGACGTGGAGGGCCAGCCCTCCGGCCGTCACGGTCATGCTGAGCGCCACGCCACTGACGGCAAGGCGAGACAGACGGGGGTTCTTAGGGGAGGTAGACAGGATTGCTCCTTGAGTCTTCCACGAACGCCTACCGGGTTAGCTGACGGATTCGGGCCTGGAAGTCGCCCTACGGCGCGTCGCCGCGCCGATTCACCCCTGATCCCGCCCTGAAATGACGGGATCTATGGTTCCCCGGCTCCGTGCCTCCTGGCTGCACGGATTCGGCAGGCCACCACCCGGGTGAAGGTTCCCGGAGATGCGGCGGTGACCGGCGGATTCTTGTTCGTCCACGTCGCGGCGCCGGCGGCGCGGCGGCGATGGCCGGCGGCGGGCATGGAGTGTCCGCCGCGACGCCAGAACCTACGCCTGAAGTCATGGGCTGGCAAAGGCACGGTAAGCACATGACGATCTGACAAGCCCGCTGTCAGACCCGCGGATCCCTGCTGGCAAGCCAGTCCCGTTACCCAGATGTGACCATACTCACACTTGCCGCCCTGACGATGTGTCAGAGCCCTTCTGTCACATCAGTCACAGACGTTTCAGCGGCTCACGGGCGTACCGCGCCGACGAGCCGGCGCCCGTACGCGGAGAGCGGGACGACCTTGACCACGTCACCGGTCTGCGGCGCGTGCACGATCTTGCCGTTTCCCGCATAGATGCTCACGTGGCCCAGCCCCTCGCTGAAGATGAGGTCACCGGGCTCCAGGGCGTCCAGCGACACCCTCCGGCTCGCGCCCCAGGCCCACTGCTGCCACGTCGTCCGCGGCAGGGAGACGCCGGCCGCGCGCCACGAGGCCTGCGTCAGGCCGGAGCAGTCCCAGCCGCCGGGCCCGGTGCCGCCGAACTGGTAGGGCTTGCCGATCTGCGCGTAGGCGAAGTTGAGCACCGCCGCCGCGCTCCCCGAGGCGGGGCCGGTGTACTTGACGCCGGTGCTGTTCGGGTCGCCGACGCGGTAGGCGCCGAGGCGGTCGAGCAGCTTCTTCTGCTGGGCGATCAGCTTCTCGATCTCGGAGCGCTCCTTCTTGACCTTGTCGCGCTCCTCGTCGGCCTCGCCCAGAGCCTCCTGGGCCTTGTCACGCTCGGTCTTGAGCCCGCGGTTCTCCCGGTCGAAGGCGGCCAGCCTGCCGGCGCGGTCGGCGGTCAGCCGCTCCGTCAGCGCCATCTGGTAGAGCAGGTCACCCGGGTTCTCGGCGGTCACCATGGTCGGCATCGAGGTCAGGTCGCGGCCCATCTTGTAGCCGTCGACGGCCATCGTGACGACCTGCTGGCGCAGCTCGGCGACGGTGGCGAGCTTGCGCTTGTAGCCGGCGTTGAGCTTGTCGTAGCGCTTCTTGGCGGCCTTGTAGTTCTCCGTCGCCGTGTTGTAGCGATCGACGACCTTGTCGGCCTTGTCGTTGAGCTTCTCGAGCTTGGCCTTGGCCTGACTGATCGTCGGTTGCGGGTCGGCGGCCACTCCTCCCGTGGGGAGAGTGATCAGCCCGATCACGAGACCCGCGGCCAGTGGCGCCCGGCCCAACCTCACAGCTCGCCTCCCAGGGGGAATACATCTGGGGCGAAATAGTACAGAAGTGGAAGGTGAGGTCTCACCCAAACACTGATTTGTAATCTAGGCGCGGCCGAGCCTGCGCAGCAGCAAAGCAGACGAAACGGGTCTGGCTCCCATGCGCCGGACGGATTCGGCCACCTCCCGGTCGGAGGAGACCACGGCCATGGCGCGGCCCGGCGGCTCGGCGCGTACGAGCTGGCGGATCAGGTCGTCGGCGATCTCCCCCGGCGCGCTGAACAGCACCCGCACCCCGCGCGGCGCGACGACCTGCACCGGCGCGTTCAGCTCCGCGCCGTCGAACACCACGGTCACCTCGACCCTGGTCTGCGCGACCAGGCCGCCGAGCCCGGTCATCAGCCGGTTGCGCTGGTCGGCCAGCGTGAGAGTGCCGTAACCGGTCTTGGTCACGTTGTAGCCGTCTATGATCAGATGGACCTGCGGCAGGGCGAGGAGCTGGTCGAGCAGCTGCGGGTCGTCGTCGGCCAGTGCGCGGGCCGGCACCCCCCGCACGCCGGGCGTCTCCCCGGCGACGGCGGCCACCGAGTCGGCGGGCCTGGAGATGGTGGTGGGCAGCGCCAGCTCCCTGCGCAGGCCGGCGGAGGCGTCCTGCAGCGCGTCGAGCAGCACCCTGATGCGGGCGTCCTCGATGCTGCGCCCCTCGCGGGCGGCCCTGCGCGAGGCTTCGAGCTGTTTCTCCACGTCGGCCAGGCGCTCGCGCAGCCGGCGCAGCTCGGTCTCACCGGCGCTGCCGGCGGCCGTGGCCGCGGCCCTGGCGTCCTGGGCGGTCTGTTCCATCGCCTCGGCCCGCTGCACGGCCGCCTTCGCCCGCTCCCGGGCGTCGTGGAGCTTGCGGCGCAGGTCGGAGTTCTCCCCCCGGGCGGCCTTGAGCTGCTCGCGCAGCCGGTCGACCTCCTCCTTGGCCGCCGACTTCTGCGCGGCGAGCTGCTCGCGCAGCCGGGACACGACCTCCTCGCGCTCCGCGCCCTCGGCGGCGGCGGCGTTCCTCTCCAGGTCGGTCCTGGCGGCCTCGATCATCTCCTCCCACCCCGGCGGGCGGGTGAGGTAGGCGGCCGCGGCGACGAGCACGGGATCGGCGGCGGGCGGGACGTTGCCCTCGGCCAGCGACGAGACGAGCTCCGGCCACCCGGCGGTCACGTGCTCCGCGACGGCCACGCGGAAGTCCTTGTCGTTCTCCAGCTGGGCGGCGATGGGCGCGCCGCCCAGGCGGGCACGCTTGCGCGGATCGAACTTGGCGATGCCGCGCAGCGGCGGCGGGACGGCGGCGGCGGGCATCGAGCCGAGAACCTGGGCGGCCAGGTCGACGACGTTGAGTCGCACCTGCTCGGGAAGCGGGCGAGACAGGCCTTCACCCGCTGAGCTCATCCCACTGTCCCTTCATGACATGCTCTTTCAGACAAGGGTACGGCTGCCGGGTACCTGTCCGTAACGGGCATCCTTTTCCGGGTAAGCGCTCGGTCCCGCGGCCGTTTCCACCCCCTGCCCCAGCGCCGACCTGCGAGGCGTCACCTCGCGAACTCGGGCGCGTCCTCTCGCGCCGTCCGTGCGAGGCGAGCGGTTCCGACGGTGCGTGTGTGGCCCGTACCTGCGTGGAGTCACTCCCGTACGGGACCGGCCGGCAAGGGAAAGGCCGGGCAAAACCTGGAACTCCAGGACGTCCCGTCAGAGACTGGCGTCGTAGACCAGCAGGGCCACCTGCACCCTGTTGTTCAGTTCGAGCTTCGTCAGGATGCGCGAGACGTGCGCCTTGACCGTGGGGACGCTCATGAACAGCTCGCGCCCGATCTCCGCGTTGGACCTGCCCCGCCCCACGGCCAGCGCCACCTCCCGCTCGCGCTCGCTGAGCCGGCCGATCAGGGCCCTGGCCCGGTCCGCGCGGCCACCGGCGCCGCCGTCGGAGACGTGGGCGATGAGCTGCCGGGTCACGGCGGGCGACAGGATCGGCTCCCCCGCCGCCACCTTCCTGATGGCGGCCACCAGCTCGACGGGCGGGATGTCCTTGAGCAGGAACCCGGCCGCGCCCGCGCGCAACGCCCGCAGCACCTGCGCGTCGGCGTGGAACGTGGTCAGCACGAGGACCTCGGGCGGCGACTGGGCGGCGCGCAGCGCCTCGGTCGCGGTCAGCCCGTCGACGTTCGGCATCCGGATGTCCATCAGCACCACGTCCGGCCGATGCCGGGCGACCATCGCCGGCACCTCGGCGCCGTCGCCCGCCTCACCGACGATCGCGATGTCGCCGGCGCCGCCGAGGATCATCGACAGCCCCGCCCGGACGAGCGCGTCGTCGTCGACGATCAGCACCCTGACCGGCCGCGCCCCTGGCGTCGTCATCCGTCCTGCCACCAGCCCTTCACCAGCGCCTCCCCGCCCCTCGCCGTCATGTCCGCGCCGGCCAGGGTAGCCAGGCGCGGACCACGTACTCACCCTCAGGGGTCGGGCCGTGCTCCAGCCGCCCGCCCGCCAGCGCGGCGCGCTCCGTCAGGCCGATGAGCCCGGCCCCGGCGCCGGGGATCTGGACGCCGGGGATGCGGGGGCCGTGGCGCGCGGGCAGCCAGTTGCGCACCTCGGCCGACACCCCCTCACCCGGCCCACCGGTCACGGTCACGGTGACCGGTGCGCCCGCCGCGTGTTTGCGCGCGTTGGTGAGCGCCTCCTGGACGATGCGGTAGAGGTTGCGCCCCGGCTTCTCCGGCACCTCGCCGGCCTTGAGTCGCAGGCTCACGTCCATGCCCGCCTGCTCGCACTCCGCCACCAGCGCGGGCAGGTCGGCGAGCGTGGGCTGGGGCCGGTCGGGAACCTCCGCGTCCGCGTCGTGGTGACGCAGCACGCCGATCACCTCACGCAGGTCCTGCAGCGCGAGGTGGGCGCTGGCCCTGATGGCCCCGGCGGCCCTGGCGACCTCGTCGGGAGGCGCGCCGGGCCGGAACTCCAGCGCGCCCGCGTGCAGGCTGAGCATGGACAGCCGGTGCGCGAGCACGTCGTGCATCTCCCTGGCGATCCGCTCCCGCTCCAGCCGCTTGGCCTCCTCGGCGGCTCCGTCGGCCCGCTGCCTGAGCGACCAGATGAGCTGGCGCCTGGCCCGGACGACGATGCCCCAGGCGAAGGTGGTCAGCACGATCGCGAGGGCGAGGATCGCGTACGTCGGCCCGCCGAGATCCACGTCCGGGCGGAGGAAGTAGAACGGCACGATCACGAGCAGCCCGAGCCCGGCGATCGTGCCGGAGATCTTGAACGGCCGGTGCACCGCCACCGTGAACAGCGCCACCACGGACGCCCCGCCGACCATCTCGAAGTAGCCCGAGGCCACGGTGGTGACGAGCGCGAGGCCGACCGGCCAGCGGCGGCGCAGCCACACCGACAGGCAGGAGATCACGCCCACCACCTGTTCCGCGGCCACCAGCGGCGTCGGCCCGTCGATCTCCAGCGCGGTCATCAGAGTGAGCCCGCAGGCCAGCAGGAACATGGCGATGTCGACGATCCAGTCACGGGTGGAGCGCCGCACCGGCCCGCCCCCGCCGCCGTCGCCGAGCAGCACGGACGGGAGCACCCATCGGTACTCCTGGTGCGGCTCGCTCGTCGGGGTCACGTCTCACGAGGTTAGGCGCTACCGATGGCGATCGAACAGCGACCAAAGTCGATGGCGCGCGAGACCTCGGGCCGACGCGCGGGTCCGGAGGGCGCGGCCACCCTTGACGGCCATGGACGTGGTCGTCGATGCGCGCGAGACCGCGCTGCGCCCGCCCCGCAAACAGGCGGATCCCCGGGCGGTGTCCTGGTGGACGGTGCAGTGGCTGCTGTTCATGCTGCCGATCGGCGGGAACGCGCTCGCGGCGTTCTGGTTCCTGACCGACCGGCCGTTGTGGCTGGGCGTGGCGGCGACGGCCTTCGCGGTGGGATGCCTGGCGGTGGCCCTGGTGGCACCGCACGCGTACTACCGGGTCCAGCGCTGGGAGGTCACCGGCGAGGCGGTCTACACGCGCAGGGGGCTGGCTGACCCACACCTGGCGGGTGGCGCCGATGTCGCGCGTCCAGACGGTCGACACCGCGCGGGGGCCGGTGCAGCGGCTGTTCGGGCTGGCGGACGTCGCGGTGACCACGGCCTCGGCGGCGGGCGCCGTCAGGATCGAGGGCCTCGACGAGGCCGTGGCCGCCTCGCTGGCCGCCCGCCTGACAGCCGTCACCCAGTCCACCCCGGGAGACGCCACATGACCCCCGGGCCCGCGCGCACCGAGGGATGTGACATGGGCGAGACCGTCGTGCCCGAGCCGGAGGAGGAGTGGCAGGAGCTGCCTCGCGGCAACCTGCGGGCGGCCGCTGTCAAGTCGCCGGCCGTCGCGGTGCCGGCGGTGACGGTGCCGGCGCGCGTGCTGGCGGGGCTGGACTGGCCACCGGGCGCGGTCCTCGCGGCCTGCGCCGGGGACCTGGTGGGCGGGGCCGTTCTGGCCGGTGCTCGGGGCGGCGGTGGAACCGTTCCTGATCCGGCGCCCGGGGCCACGGTCACAAGATCACAAGTAGGTCACGGCTCAAGGGTGGGACGGAGACGGCGGTGAGCCGCGCGGCTCCCCCACTCCTGCCCGCCCAGGCCCCTGTGCTGGGCGGCTCTGCTCGCGCGGCTCACGTGTCGCCTGCTGACACCACGGTATGCGGCATGCTTGCAGCGGACTTGCGAGGTCGTTGACGGTTGACGTCAAGCCGCCCCCCGGAGGATGATCCGCGCGTGGTGCCCCCACCTGCCATCTCCTGTCGCGCGCTCTCCTGCGTCGTCGCGGGCAGGAAACTCATCGACGACCTCACACTCGAACTGGACGAGGGCGAGCGGGTCGCGCTCATGGGCCCGTCCGGCTCAGGCAAGACGACGCTGCTCACGACGCTGGCCGGGCTGGCGCCGCCCGCCGAGGGGCGCGTCCTGGTGGGCGGCGTGCCGCTCGACGAGCAGCCGGAGCTGCGGGCCGGCCTGGCCCTCGTCTTCCAGTCGTACGGTCTGCTGAGCCTGCTGACGGCGGCGGAGAACGTGGAGGTGGCGCTGCGCGCGGCGGGCCGGCCGCCGCGTGAGGCGATGCGGCTGGCGGCGGCGGCCCTGGAGCGGCTGCGGGTGGCCAGGTTCGCCGATCACCTGGTGGAGGAGCTGTCCGGTGGGCAGCAGCAGCGGGTGGCCGTGGCCAGGGCGCTGGCGCTGCGCCCCAGGGTGCTGCTGGCCGACGAGCCGACCGCCGAGCAGGACGCGGTCCACCGCGAGGTGGTGCTGGACGAGTTGCTCGCCGTCGGCACGGACGGCACCACGCTGGTGATCGCCACCCACGACCCGGAGGTGGCCGAACGCTGCGACCGGGTCGTCGAGCTGCGCGCGGCGGTCCACCGATGAGCATGGTGCGCTGCGACGGGATCGTGCAGATCTACCGGGCGCAGGACGTCGAGGTGGTGGCGCTGCGCGACGTCGACCTGGTGATCGATCCCGGCGAGACGGTGGCGCTGCTGGGCCCCTCGGGCGCGGGCAAGTCGACGCTGTTGTGGCTGCTCGCCGGGTTGCTGCGGCCCAGCGCCGGCCGGCTGTGGCTCGACGGGACCGACGTGGGCCGGCTCGACCAGCGCGGGCTCGACCGGTTGCGGGCGTCGCGCATCGGCGTGGTCCTGCAGAACCCGTCGCGCAACCTGATCGGCTACCTCCCGGCCGCCCAGAACGTCGCGTTCGCCCAGCGCGCGGTGAGGCGCGACCGGCGCCGGGTCCGTGACCTGCTGGCCCGCGTCGGGCTGGAAGACGTCGGCGACCGGCCCGCGGGCCGGATGTCGGGCGGCGAGCAGCAGCGGCTGGCGCTGGCCGTGGCGCTGGCCAACTCCCCCAGGCTGCTGCTGGCCGACGAGCCCACCAGCCAGCTCGACGCCGGGTCCGGGCAGCGGGTGATCGACCTGATCAAGGAGTCCGCCGAGGCCGAGGGCACCACGGCGGTGGTGGTGACGCACGACCCGGGCGTCAGCGAGGCGCTGGGCCGCACGGTGACGATCAGGGACGGCCGGGTCGGCGCCGAGGGCCGTCACGGCGAGGACTTCGTGGTGGTCGGCAGGGAGGGCGCGGTGCAGGTGCCGCCCGAGTACCACCACCTGCTGCCCCCCGGTTCCATGGCCAGGATCGAGGCGGTGGAGGACGGGGTCGTGCTGCGAAGGGTGGAGCCGTGATCCTGCGAGGCCTGTGGGAACGCCGCACGCTCGCCCTGGTGGTGCTGCTGATCGCGGTCGTGCCGATCGCCTCGGCCGCCGTGGCGCCGATCTACTCGGCGGGCGCGCTGACCACGATCGTCCGCGACGCGATACGCGAGGCGCCGGTGGAGGGCCGCGGCTGGCGCTACACCACGTCCGGCGGCACCATCGAGCCCAAGGTGGCCGGCTTCACGGCGGGCGCCGGCTTCACCGACCCGCCGGTGTTCGGCATGGAGGTGTCCAGCGGCAGCGCCGACCAGGACGACCGTCGCGCGTACACGGTGGTGTGGCAGGACGGCCAGTGCGAGCACCTGGAGCCGGCCCGGGGGCGCTGCCCCGCCGCCGCCGGGGAGGTGATGGCCAGCGAGGCGTCCGGGCTGGAGACCGGCGACGTCGTGCGCCTGAGGTCGCTCCGGTCCGCGCGTCCGGGCTCGGCCACGCTGGAGACGGCCCCGCTGGAGGTCGTCGGCGTCTACCGGCCGGGCGACCCCGCGGACCCGTTCTGGTTCGGCAGGACACTGTTCGACCCGCAGGGGCAGCCCAGCCAGAACAAGGCGGACGCGCTGTTCACGGCGCGCGAGACCCGCTCCGTCACCTACTACGTCGGCTCGGGCCTCGGGGAGCAGGCCTGGACCGACTACGCCCTGATCCGCGTCAATCCGGACCGGCTGACCGGCACGGACCTGCCGTTGCTGGCGGAGATGCAGGCGCTGGCCGAGGCCACGGGCCGGACCACCGACGCCATCGTGTTCTCCCGGATGGCCGACACGCTGCGGACGATGAACGCCAACGCCGGCACGCTGGGCGTGCCCGCGCTGCTGGTGGCGGCGCAGCTCGTCGGGCTGGGCTGGCTGCTGCTGTTCCAGACGGTCGGCGACCTGGTGCGCGCCCGGGGGCCGGAGATCGCGCTGGCCAGGCTCCGCGGCCACGGCAGGGTGCGGGTGTGGCGGTTCGCGCTCGCCGAGCCGTTGCTGCTGCTCCTGCTGGCGGTGCCGCTGGGCCTCGCGGCGGGGTTCGCGGCGGCGAGCCTGATGATCGGCGCGCTGCTGCCCGCGGGCGTCCCCACCACGTTCCCGCCGGCGGCGGTCGCGGCCGGGCTGGCGGCCACGCTCGGCGGGGTGCTGGCCGCGACCGCGTCGGCCTGGCGCGTCGCCACCCGGCCGGTCACCGAGGAGTGGCGGCGCACGCCGCGCAGGAGCGCCCGCGGCTGGGCGCTGGACGCGGTAGTGCTGGCCGTGACGGCGCTGGGGCTGACGGAACTGCTGGCGGCCGGTGTGATCACCGATGCCTCCGGGGAGAGCGCCGGCGCGATGGCCGTGCCCGGGCTGATGGCGCTCGGCGTCGCGCTGCTGGCCAGCCGTGTGCTGCCGGTGGCGAGCGGGTGGCTGTTCGGTCTCACCCGGCGGCGCGGCGGGCTGGGGCCCTTCCTGGCGCTGCGCCAGGTGGCCAGGGGTCCCGTGACGGCGGGCAGTGTGATCGTCCTGGGCACCGCGTTCGGGCTGGCCACCTTCGCCGTGGCGGCGTGGACGGCGACGAGCGACGACTACGCGCGGGTGGCGGCCTTCCACAACGGCGCTCCCACCGCCATCACCGTCCAGCCGGTCGAGCCTGGCGAGCTGGCCGCCGCGGTCGAGGCCGCCGACCCCGGAGGCTCGCTCGCCGCGCCGGTGATCAAGATGCCGGGTACGCCGCAGCTCGTGGTCTCCGACCCTGACCGGCTGGCGCGGGTGGCGCACTGGGATCCCGAGCTGGCGGGCGGCAAGGACCTGGCCGGGGCGATGGCCGCGCTGCCCGGCCCCGACGCCGCCCGGGTGTGGGTGCGCGGCGAGCGGTTCCGGCTGCGGCTGGCCCACAGTGAGCTGACCGAGAACTGGGCGGCGCAGGTCAAGGCCGCCTTCCGGATCACCGGCAGGGTGGGCCCGGTCTCGATCACCATGGGCGAGCTCCGCGGCGCCGGCGGCGCGTACGAGTGGAACCTGCCCCTGCCCTGCCGCCAGGTGCCCTGCGAGCTGCGCAGGATCCACGCCGACCTGAACGCCCTGGGGAGCGTGGAGGGCGGGGCCTTCGTCGAGGTGCGGGTGGAGAGCATGGAGGTGCTGCGGGACGGCGCCTGGCAGCCGGTGCCGGCGCCCGCCTGGCGGGTGGACCAGGATCCGAGCCGGACGGACGGCAGCTTCGGCGTGTCCGACACGGGCATGCAGGTGCTGCGGCCGGCCACCTACGAGCAGGAGCCCGCCGGGATCGTGGTCGGCGAGGTGGGCGCGAAGGCGGTGCCGGGGCTGGACAACGCCTTCGCCTACCGCGTCCGGCCCGCGGTCACCGCCGCGGCCGCGCCGGGCATCACCGGCGCCGGCGTCCTGATGGATCTCGAACAGGCCGACAGGATCGCGTACGGGGTGGACGAGAAGGCCCAGTTCCAGGTGTGGACCCGCCAGTCCGGCACCGCGGCGCTGGAGGCGGCGCTGGCCAGGGAAGGGCTGACGGTGGTGTCCACGGTGCGCGCCGCGGATCTGGAGGCCGGATACGCCGCCGAGGGGCCGGGGCTGGCGCTCATGCTGCTGCTGGTGTCGGCGCTGGCCGCGGCCGTGCTCGCGCTCGGCAGGACCGTGCTGGCCCTGCACACGGCGGCGCGGCGGCGTGGCTACGAGCTGGCCGCGCTGGAGGCGGCCGGCGCGAAGGCGCCGGCGCTGCGGCTGTCGCTGCTGCTCGAACAGGCGATCACGGTCGTGACCGGCACGCTGGCCGGGCTGGTGGCCGGGCTGGTCGCCGCCGAGGCGGCGCTGGGCCGCATCCCGCAGTTCGCCGAGCCGGTGGTGACGCCGCCGCTGCCGCACGAGGTCGCGGCGGCGCCCGTGGCGCTCGTCACCGGCGCCGCGCTGGCGGCCACGCTGCTGTGCGCGCTGCTGGTCTCCGAGCTGCTGCTGCGCGGCGTACGGGTGGAACGCCTGCGCGACACCCCCGCCTAGCTGCCGATCGGCTTCTGGGCCAGCGCGGCCAGGAACGCCTTGGCCATCGTGAGCGCGCCGTCGCGGGCCTCCTTCTCCGGGAGCATCTCGGCCTCGGGCGCGTCGGCGGGCTTGCCCTCGGGCCGGTCGGCGCCCGCGTAGTCGACCACCACGACCAGCGAGCCCTGCCGCGCCGTCACGCTGCCGCTGCCGGCGTGCACGTCGCCGCGCCGGGTCTGGACGTAGCGGCCGTAGGCGGCCTCGCCGAGCCCTTCGACGTCGCGGACGTCGCCGAACACGATGCCGCTGAACGACGAGTTCTCGGTGCTGTTGTCCTGGCCGCGCTGGGTCGAGTAGTAGGACCCGGCCGCGGTCTTGTCGGCCACGCCCGCCCGGTTGGTGAAGCTGTGCACGGTGATGAGGACGCTGCGGACGCGGGTCTTGCCCGCCACGCCCGGCGCGTCCCGGTTGAGCCAGCGGCACTCGGTCTGGGTGTCGTTGCCCATCTCGGTGCCGCGCGCCCGGGTCTCCGGCTCCGGCACCAGCGCGGTGGCGGCCCGGGTGATCGACTCACAGGCGGCGGGGAAGATCTTCAGCTCCGTCGGCGTCGGGGTGGGGGCGGCCTGCGGCGTGCTCGTGACGGTCGGGTACGGCTGGGCGACGACGTTCGGGTGCTTGGCCTTCCAGTCGGCGACGCCCTTGGCGAAGTGCTTGATCAGGCCGGTCACCTCGCGGATCGCGTTCTCCTCGGTGATCGACTGGGTGGTCTGGTTGCTGAGGATCTGGGCATCCTTGCGCTGCTGGCCCGCTTGGTACTTGACCTCGATCGTCATGTCGTGGACGCGGGCGTAGGCCTGGCCGAACGAGTACCACAGCAGCTGGCCGGAGCGGCGCCAGGTGTACTGGGCGTAGGCGCCGTCGCCGACGCCGGGGATGTCCGTGACCGGGGAGATGCGCTCCTTCTCGCCCTTCCTCGGGGTCGGCCTGGCCGTCTCGCGGTACTTCGCGCCGCCGTAGTCGAACTCGTAGGAGCTCTGCGCCATGGCCCGGCCGGTCTTCGCGCCGTCGCCCAGGTGCTGCCCGATCTTGACGTCCACCTCGCGGTTGCGCCAGAACTCGCCGTACGAGATGCGTTGGTTCACCCAGTTACAGGTGAACGTGGTGACCGACGGGTGCTGCCGGGAGCCCTTGACCACGGTCGCCCCGGGCACCAGCCGGTCGGCCTCCTCCTTGGGCAGCATCGCGCAGACGTCGGGGCCGCCCACCGCCGCCGCGCCGGCCGACGCCTGGGAGGCGGTGGGGCCCGCCTGCTGCCGCGTGGGCGCGGGGTCGCCCGCCCGCGAGAGCTGCCCGTACACCAGATAGCCGCTCGCGCCCCCGCCCACCAGCACGACCGCGGCGGCGGCCAGCAGCGGCAGCAGCCACGGGCGGCGCCTGGGCGGGCGCGGCGCCCCGGGCGGCGGGCCCGGCAGGCTCTGCGGCATCTGAGGCATCTGCCGCATCACCTGCATCGGCGGGTGCGGCGGCGGGTGCGGCGGCGGGTGCGGCCCCGGGGGACCCGCCGGTGGCTGGAAGGGTCCGCCAGGTGCCGGGTAGGGGTTCGGCGGCTGGTTCTCGCTACCGGGATGCACCAGTGACTCCTGGGGTTAGCCATGACTTGCGGGGAGACATGCTAGTCAGCCCGGTTGCAAGCCACTTGAACGACCTCATCCTCGCAACGCACCCGAGACCATCCCGGCGGCGTCGACGGCGGTCTTCTCGTCGGCGGGATCGTCGATGCCGACGTCCGTCCGGTGCCAGACCACCTCGGCTATCAGGTTGCTGTCGCGCAGCAGCACGGCGGTGTCGGCCCGGCCGGAGTCGGGCGAGTTGATGTAGCGCTCGAAACGGGACTGCACGAACGCGGCCTCGCCCGTACCGGGCACGTCGCGCACCTCGCCGACCCGCTCGCGGAACACCGAGCCCTCGGCGGCCTGCCGGCTGGCGCGCTCCATGTCGAACCGGCGGGCCGCCACCTCGGGGGCGCCGCGCGAGCCGTCGGGCCGCTCGATCCAGACGCGCACGGTCACCCTGCGCGTGACCAGGGAGCCCTGCTGCAGCCGCCACTGGCACTCGCCCTCGCGGGTCTTCTCCGCCCCCGTGGCGCCTCCCACCACCTGCTCGGCCTGGGCCCCGGTGAGCAGACGGCACGGGTCGGGCGCGGTCGCGTAACGGCCCGGCTCGCCCTGGTTGAGCGTCGTCCACCCGTACCAGCCCGCGGTGCCGAGCAGCGCGACGGCGGCGAGCAGCACCGGCACCAGCCACCAGGCACGGCGCCGGCCCGCGGGCGGCGCGGGGGCACGGCCCGGCGAGACGGCGTGCTCCAGCGCCTGACGGACCTGCCCGGCGGTGGGGCGCGCGGCAGGATCCTTGGCGAGCATCGCCATCAGCAGCCCGCCGAGCTCGCGACCCGCCCTGGCAGGGAACGGGGGGTCGTGCAGCAGCACGGCGGCGGCCATCGCGGCCGGGTTGGGCCGTGCGAAGGGCGGCCGCCCCCCCACGGCGGTGTAGAGGCTCGCGCCGAGGGACCACAGGTCGGAGGCGGGGCCGGACGGCTGCTCGTTGAGCCGCTCCGGCGCCATGTAGCCGGGCGACCCGGCGCTGCCGTAGCGGTCGCCCTTGGCGCCCATGGTGACGGCGATCCCGAAGTCGGTGAGCATGGCCGAGCCGTCGGCGTCGAGGAGGATGTTGGCCGGCTTGACGTCCTGGTGGACCATGCCGTACGAGTGGGCGACCTGCAGCGCGGACAGCACACTCAGGCCGATGCGGGCCACGCTCGGCGGCGGCAGCGGGCCGAAGTCCTTGATCGCCTGGTCGAGTGAGCGGCCGGTGACCAGGTCCATGATGATCCAGGGCTGGTCGGCCTCCAGCACCACGTCGTGGATCACGACGATGGCCGGGTCGCGCAGCCGCCCGGCGGCCCGCGCCTCGTAGATCGCCCGGTCGGCGAACTCGGCCCGCTGCGCCGGGGTCAGCCGGGGCGGGATCCGCACCTGCTTGACCGCGACCTCGCGGTTGAGCGTCTCGTCGCGGGCCCGCCACACCGTGCCGGCGCCGCCCTCGCCGAGCCGCTCCACGAGCCGGTAGCGGCCGGCCAGCAGGTAGGCGTCAACCGGCATGGCGCAACGCCCGCTCGGTCGCCTGCGCGGCCTTGACCGCCGCCTGTTTGATGTCCTCGTCGCCGAGCCGCTCGGACAGCGCCGTGTAGCCGACGAAGACCACCAGGTTGGACAGGCGGTAGTGGACGATGGCGGTGTGGATGCGGCCGGTGCCGCCCTTCAGCTCGAACGCGAACGCCTCCTCGCCGACGCCGGCGATCGTCCGCACGGGAGTGCGGGTCACCGGGACGCTGGCCTTGGTCCCGATCTCGGGCCACGTCCAGTCGAGCTTGTCGTGGGTGTCCCACCAGCGCCGCTGGTTGGCGAAGAGGGTGCGGGCCGTCTCGGGGGTCATCGCCCACGGGTCCCGGGTGTCGGAGTCCTTCTGCACCTGGAGCTCCACCCCGCTGCCCTGGATCGGCCACTGACAGCGGGGGCCGACCTCGTCGGAGCCGGGCGTCGCCTTGGGCGGCTGCTGGGTGCGCAGGAAGAGGCCGACCTCCTCCTCGCCGAGCAGCGAGCACACGTCCATCGGCGCGGTGAACGCCTCGGGGACACCGCCCGAGGCCCGGTCGCGCACCAGCAGGACGGTGGTCGTGGCGGCGGCGACCACCACGGCCGCGACCGCGGCGACGGCCACCCACAGCAGCGGCCTGCCGCGCTTCCTGACCCGCACGGGCGTCGTGGCCTCGTGGTGGGCGGGCAGCTGCGCCTGCTGACCGGCCGCGACCTGGCGTAACGCCTGGATCAGCTGCGGCGCGGGCGGGCGGGCGGCCGGATGGGGCGCCATCATGGCGGCGATCACCGGGCCGAGCGGGCCGGGAGCGTGCGGCACCGGCCGGGTGAGCGTCGCCCGGATGCGCTCGGCCGCCGTGCCGCCGTAGGCGGGGGCGCCGGTCACCGCGGTGAACAGGGTCGCGCCGAGCGACCACACGTCGCTGGCGGGGCCGCCCGGGTCGCCCTCCAGCCGCTCGGGCGCGATGAAGCCCGGGGAGCCGATCATCAGGCCCTGCTCGGTGAGCGTCGCCTGGCCCTCCTGGCGGGCGATGCCGAAGTCGGTGAGCACCACCCTGCCGCTGTCGGTCAGGAACACGTTGCCGGGCTTGACGTCGCGGTGCTGGAGGCCGCGGGCGTGGGCCGCGGACAGCGCGTCGAGCATCTCGGCGCCGATCCTGGCGGCGTACTCCTGCGGCATGGGGCCGTGCTCGCGCACCGCGTCGCCCAGGGTGCGGCCGCGCAGCAGCTCCATGACCAGCCAGGGGCGGTCGTGCTCGACGACCACGTCGTGCAGCGCCACGATGCCGGGGTGACGGAGCTGGGCCGTGGCCTGCGCCTCGCGCGCGGCCCTGGCGATCAGCTCGGCGCGCTCCTGCGGGGGCAGCCCTTCGGGCAGCGTCAGCTCCTTGACGGCCACCTCGCGGTCGAGCATCTCGTCCCTGGCCAGCCAGACCCGGCCCATGCCGCCGCTGCCGAGCGGCCGCAGCAGGAGGTAACGGCGGGCGAGTCGTTCCTGGGACACAAGGGGAAGCGTAACGAAGGAACAGGCCGAATAGTTATTCGTTCGGCTCCGCAACTGTCGGTGGCCCTCTCTATGGTCTTGGTTCGTGGATCCCGTTCAAGGCACTCTCGACGAGCTCGGCACCCCGCTGAGCGAAGTCACTTTCGTGGTGTTCGACCTCGAGACCACCGGCGGTTCACCGGCCGAGCACAAGATCACCGAGATCGGCGCGGTGAAGGTCCGGGCTGGCGAGGTGCTGGGCGAGTTCTCCACCCTGGTCGATCCCGGCGGCCCGATCCCGCCGTTCATCTCGGTGCTGACGGGCATCACCGACGCGATGGTCATGGCGGCGCCGCGCGTGGAGGCCGTGCTGCCGAGCTTCCTGGAGTTCATCAGAGGGGCCACGCTCGTCGCCCACAACGCGGGCTTCGACACCCGCTTCCTCAAGGCCGCCTGCGCCGCCCACGGCTATCCCCCGCCGGCCAACCCGGTCGTCGACACGGTCGACCTGGCCCGGCGCGTGCTGACCCGTGACGAGACGCCCAACGCCAAGCTGTCCACGCTGGCCCGCTTCTTCCGCGCCTCGACGGAGCCGTGCCACCGCGCGCTCCACGACGCCAGGGCCACCGTCGACGTGCTCCACGGGCTCATCGAGCGGGCCGGCTCCTTCCAGGTCCACACGCTGGAGGAGCTCAAGTCGTTCGTCCGCGCCCCCACGCCCGAGCAGCAGAGCAAGCGCCACCTCGCCGAGTCGGTGCCGCACGCGCCCGGCGTCTACTTCTTCGAGGACGAGCGCGGCGAGATCCTCTACATCGGCAAGAGCACCAACCTGCGCAACCGGGTGCGCTCCTATTTCACCGCCAGCGAGACCAGGCCGCGCATCCGCGAGATGATCGGCATCGCCGAGCGGGTCCGCCACGTCGTGTGCGCGACGGCGCTGGAGGCGGAGGTGCGCGAGCTGCGCCTGATCGGCGGCGCCAAGCCGCGCTACAACCGCAGGTCCCGGTTCCCCGAGAAGGTCTTCTGGCTCAAGCTCACCCAGGAGCCGTTCCCGCGCCTGTCGATCGTGCGCGAGGTCAAGGACGACGACGCCGCCTACCTCGGCCCCTTCTCCAGCACGCGTCTGGCCGACGACGCCCGCACCGCGCTGCACGAGGCGGTGCCGCTGCGCCAGTGCACGCAGCCGATCAGCCTGCGCACCCTCCGCTCGGCCTGCGTCCTGCACGACATGGGCCGCTGCGGCGCCCCCTGCGAGGGCAAGCAGAGCCAGGCCGACTACCTGGCCCACGCCGAGGCGGCGCGGCGGGCGATGACGCTCGACGCCTCCCCCGTCTTCTCCGCCGTCTCGGCCCGGATGGAGCGGCTGTCGGTCGAGCAGCGCTACGAGGAGGCGTCCGTCGACCGCGACCGGCTGGCCGCGTTCGTCCGCACCGCCGCCCGCATGCAGCGGCTCTCCGCCGTCACCCGCATCCCCCACCTGGTGGCGGCCAGCCCCGCCTTCGACGGCGGCTGGGACATCCACGTCATCCGCTACGGCCGCCTCGCCGCGGCCGGCGTGATGCCGCGCGGCGCCCACCCCACGCCGTTCGTCGAGTCGCTCACCGCCACGGCCGAGGCCGTCATCCCCGGCCCCGGACCGGTCCACGCGGCCAGCGCCGAGGAGACCGAGTGCATCCTGCGATGGCTGGAGTCACCCGGGGTGCGGCTGGTCGAGGTCGACGGCGAGTGGAGCCTGCCGGCCCACGGCGCCGCCCGCCACAAGGCCCGCATCGACCTGGCCTATCAGGGGATCGACCGCGTCCGCCACCGCGAAGGGCGGCCTCTGCGGTGATTCGATACAGTAGTTCCATGGTCACGGCTATCGTTCACATCAACGCCGAGGTCGACCGCATCCCGGAGGTCGCCGAGACGATCGCCGAGATCGACGGCGTCAGCGAGGTCTACTCCATCACCGGCGCCTACGACCTGCTGGCCATGGTCCGCGTGGCCGAGTACGAGCAGGTCGCCGAGGTGATCCCCGGCCGCATCAACAAGGTGCCCGGCGTGCTCAACACCGAGACCCACATAGCCTTCCGCGCCTACTCCAAGCACGACCTCGACGCCGCCTTCTCCATCGGCTTCCCCGACGCCGACTGACCACCTCTCAGCCCCGGCCGCCGACTGACCACCTCCCAGCCCCGGCCTCCGCTTCCAGGCTGTCTCCTGTCAGCGAGAAGCAGCGGTCCACGACTACCGCTCAGACGGCCCAGCAGGCGCGCGTAACGGCGCCCGGCCCCGTGCGGGATCAGCGGCCGTATTCCTGGAGGCCCCCGGCCACGTGCGGCGGGCAGGCCTTCCTTGGCCGTGCCGTAAAAGAAAAGAACCCCCAACGCCGGGAAAGGCAAAGGGGCCCGGGCGAACCGCCCGAGCCCCTTGACCACCGTCTATCGCGTCAGCGTATGGTCCTCCTCGCCGGGACCGACCGCGGCGCGCTCTTCCTCCTCGTGGCCGTGGCCGTCGACGAGGGGGATCTTCTCCCCGCCGTACGCCTTGGACATGCGGGCACGGAGCTTGCCGATCGGCCCGCGCATGCCCTTGTGCGGGATGCCGGACGGGTCCTCGGCCATCGGCAGCATGGCCACCGGCTCCTTGCCCCGCACGTGGGCCTCGATGTCCTCCGCCGGAGGCGTGTGGATCTCGATGAACTCACCGTGCGGCAGCCGCTTGATGACACCCGACTCCACGCCGTGGGAGACGACCTCGGCGTCCGAACGCTGAAGGCCCAGGCAGATCCGGTAGGTGATGATGTACGCCAGCACCGGGGCGGCGAACACCAGCACGCGGCCGGCGTACGTGGTCCAGTTCAGGTTGATGTGGAAGAACGCCGAGATCTCGTCGTTCGCGCCGAGCAGCCAGAGCACCCCGTAGAACGAGATGCCGGCCATGCCGATCGAGGTGCGGTGCGGGTTGTTGCGCGGGCGCTCCGCCATGTGGTGCTCGCGGTGGTCGCCCGTGATCCAGCGTTCCAGGAACGGATAGAGCGCCAGACCCGTCATGACGAGCCCCAGTGGCAACAACGCCGGGATGATCACACTCAGTGGCAGTGTGCCGGCATGGGCCGTGCCGAACATGTTGATCTCCCACGCCGGCATGATGCGCAGGGATCCTTCGAGGAAGCCCATGTACCAGTCTGGCTGGGACCCGGCCGAGATGTCGGCGGGCGTGTAGGGACCGTAGATCCAGATCGGGTTGATCTGGGCGAAGGTCGACAGCCCTGCCACCACGGCGAGCGTGAACAGGAAGTAGGCACCCGCCTTGGCCATGAACGCCGGGTAGAACGGCGCGCCCACCACGTTCGTGTTGGCCCGCCCCTTGCCCGGCATCTGGGTGTGCTTCTGCACCCACATGAGCACCAGGTGGGCCGAGATCAGCGCCAGCAGGATGCCCGGGATGAGCAGGATGTGCAGCGCGTAGAACCGGGAGATGAGATCCGTGCCCGGGTACTCCCCGCCGAACAGGAAGAACGAGACGTACGTGCCGACCAGCGGCAGCGAGATCGCCACGCCCTGGGTGATGCGCGCGCCCGCGCCGGAGAGCAGGTCGTCCGGCAGCGAGTAACCGGTGAGGCCCTCGGCCAGGGCCAGGGTCAGCAGCAGGATGCCGATGATCCAGTTGATCTCACGCGGCTTGCGGTAGGCGCCGGTGAAGAACACCCGGAGCATGTGGACCATCATGCCCGCGATGAACAGTAGGGCCGCCCAGTGGTGCATCTGCCGCATGAGCAGACCTCCGCGGACGTCGAAGCTGATCTCCAGCGACGACGCGTAGGCCGCGGACATCCCCACGCCCTGCAGAGGCGCGTAGGAGCCGTCGTAGAGGACGTGCTCCATGCTGGGCTTGAACCAGAACGTCAGGAACGTACCGGTCAGCAGCAGGATGATGAACGAGTAGAGCGCGATCTCACCCAGCAGGAACGACCAGTGGTCGGGGAAGACCTTGCGCAGGTTGCGCTTGAGGAAGTTGGCTCCGCCGAGGCGCTCGTCGAGCCAGTTGGACGGTCCGCCGACCGCCTTGGGCACGGTTGTCAGCTCGCTCATGCCTGGCCTCCCTTGGCCCTGGCCTCCGCCTCGGCGTCGCCGCGCTCCCAGTAACTGGGGCCGACCGGCACCGGGAAGTCACCGGCCGCGACGAGGAAGCCCTCGTTGTCGACGGTGATCGGCAGCTGCGGCAGCGGCCGGGCCGCCGGACCGAAGATGACCTTGGCGCCGTCGGCGGCGTCGAACGTCGACTGGTGACACGGGCACAGGATGTGGTGGGTCGTCTGCTCGTACAGGGCCGCGGGGCAGCCGACGTGCGTGCAGATCTTCGAATAGGCCACGATGCCGTCGTGCGTCCAGTTCTTGTTGACGCCCGACTTCAGCTCCTCGGGCCGGAACTTGATCAAGATCAGCGTGGCCTTGGCGAGCACGTTCAGGTCGTGCTCGTAGCCTTCGGGGACGATGGACAGGATGCCGCCGGGCGAGTTGAAGTCGGCCGCCCTGATCGGCTGGCCGGTGCCCTCGACGATGAGGCGTCGCGGCTGGCCCTCCACGGTCTTCTCGCCCCAGACGGTGTGGCGCAGCAGCTTGTTGAAGCTGGTGGCCTTCATCTTGGTGTTGTCGAGGTCGCGCAGCAGGATCAGGGGGATCAGGCCGAGCGGCGCGGCCGCCAGCAGCAGCGTGCGGCGCATCATCTTGCGCTTGACGAAGCCGCTCTCGTTGGCGCCCTCGACGAAGGTGTCGGCCACGACCTCGCGGTCGTCCTCGCCGGAGACCATCAGGTGACGCTCCTGGACCAGGGCGTACTTCGGCATGATCTGGCGGACCCAGACGACGATGCCGACGGCCAGGCCCAGCACCGCCACGGTGAGGGAGCTGCCGAGAGCCAGGTTGGAGACTCCGGTCGCCTCGGGGCTGCCCACCTGGAACACCACATAGGAGACGAGGAACGCGACGCCTCCCAGGAAGGCGAGCAGGAAGCAGAGGGCGACGAGCTTCTCGGCCCCGCTCGCCCTCTTCTCGTCCTGCAGCGTGATGCCGGGGGTCTCGCCCCCGGCGTCGCCGGCGTCGCGCGCCTCCGCCTCGCCGAGCATCGGGGTGCCCGGCGGCGGGGTGCCGATCACGCGCTTGGGGACGCGCTCGTCCGGCTGCTCGATCTCGTGCTCGTTGTCAGTCATGACTTCTGTCGCTTCTTCGCGGTGATCCAGATTGCGGCGAGGACGAGGGCAAGGATGCCCACGACCCAGGCTACGAGGCCTTCGGTTACCGGGCCAATCCGACCCAGGGCGAAACCTCCGGGGTCGGTCTGCTCCCGCACCTGGACGATGTAGGCGATCATGTTGCGCTTCTCTTCGGGCGTGATGGTCGTGTCGTTGAAGACCGGCATCGCCTGCGGGCCGGTGACCATCGCCTCGTAGATCTGGGTGGGAGAAGACTCGTTCAGGTTGGGGGCGTACTTGCCCCGCGTCAGGGCGCCGCCGGCGCCCGCCCAGTTGTGGCACTGGATGCAGTTGGCGCGGAAGAGCTCACCGCCCTTGGCGGCGTCGCCCAGCGCCGGGTCCACCTGGTCGCCGGACGGCACGGTGGGACCGCCGCCGAGCGACTGCACGTACGCCGCGATGTCGCTGATGCTGTCGCTGTCGACCCACTCGGGCAGCGGCTTGCGCGGCACCTGGGCACCCGGGTTGGACGCGGGCATCCGTCCGGTGCTCATCTGGAAGTCGACGGAGGCGGCGCCGACGCCGATGAGCGTGGGGCCCGTCGACGTGCCCTCGGCGTTGAGCCCGTGGCAGCTGGCGCAGTGAGCTTGGAAGAGGCTCTTGCCCCTCGCCACATCGTCGACCTTGCCCGACGCGAGCGCCGCGTCAGCAGGCCTGCTCACCTGCACAAACGTAGCATATGCCGTCCCGACCAGCGCCAACGCCAAAATCAGGACGGCATATCTCGCGAGGGGATGCCGCCGCCAAGCGGTGATCCTAGTCACAGAGGTCCCGTTCCTTACTGAATGATGTAGATGGTCGCGAAAAGACCAATCCAGACGACGTCGACGAAGTGCCAGTAGTAGGACACGACGATGGCGCTGGTTGCCTGCTCATGCGTGAAGCGCTTCGCGGCGTACGTACGTCCCAGCACGAACAGGAACGCGATCAGGCCACCGGTCACGTGCAGGCCGTGGAAGCCCGTCGTGAGGTAGAACACCGACGTGTAGGGGTTGGCGGACAAGGTCGCGCCCTCGCTCGCCAGCTCCATGTACTCGTACAGCTGGCCGGCGATGAACACCGACCCCATCAGGAAGCTGACGAGATACCAGAACCTGAGCTTGCTGACTTGCCCCTTTTCCGCGGCCCACACGCCTAGCTGGCACGTCACACTGGACAGAACCAGGATCGTCGTGTTGACCGTCGCGAACGGGATGTTCAGGTGAGCCAGGCCCTCGGCCGAGGCGCCCGCCGGGATGTAGGCGGGTGCCCAGTCGATGCCTTGGCCCACGCTCACCGACCGGATGGTGAAGTACATCGCGAACAGCGCCGCGAAGAACATGAGCTCAGAGGACAGCCAGACGATCGTACCCACGCTGACCAGGTTGGGTCTGCGGTACGGCTGACCTGTCGTCGTCGAAGTAATTGCGGATGCTGTCGCCACGGGCAGCATTATTGCGGCTCTGGTGGTCGGTCCGGCGCACGCCCCCCCGTTAGCGGGAACAATCAGGCGTCTAACCTGGGATAATTGGGACATATCGCCCGCCAGGGGCGCCAACCTGGGTCCGCACGCCGTGCCAACGGTACGATCCCAGATGACCCTACCGCTACGACCGATAGTGAGCGCGACCGTGAGCACCGACACGATGAAGGTCCTCGTCTACAGCGACGACGCCGCCACCCGGCAGGCGGTAAGGCAGGCGATCGGCCGGCGGCCGGCGATGGACGTGCCCTTCGTGGAGGTCGTGGAGTGCGCCACCGAGCCGAAGGTGCACCAGTGGCTCGGCTCCGGCGAGATCGACGTGGCCGTGCTCGACGGCGAGACCCAGCCCGCGGGCGGCATGGGCGTCAGCCGCCAGGCCAAGGACGAGGTCTACGACTGCCCGCCCATCTGCCTCATCATCGCCCGGCGCGACGACCGCTGGCTGGCCGACTGGTCCAGGGCCGACGCCGTCGTGTCCCAGCCCCTGGAGCCCATGGTGCTGGCCGACACCGTCGCCGACCTCATGCGCCGTCGCTCCTCCACCCGACTCAACGCCAAGTAGGTGCCTGACGTGGACTCGCGGACGACCTGGCCGGCCATCCTTTCCGCGCTCCTGTCCGGGGAGCACCTCACGGCCGACGAGACGGCCTGGGCGATGCGGGAGATCATGTCCGGCACCGCCACACCCGCCCAGATCTCCGCCTTCGTGGTCGCGCTGCGCGCCAAGGGCGAGACCGTGGCCGAGGTGACCGGCCTGGCCCGCACGATGCTCGACCTCGCCACGCCGCTGCACGTCGAGGGCCCGGTCGTGGACGTCGTCGGCACCGGCGGCGACCGCGCCCACACCGTGAACGTGTCCACCATGGCCGCCATCGTGGCCGCCGCCGCGGGCGCCCGCGTCGTCAAGCACGGCAACCGCGCCGCCTCCTCCTCGTGCGGCGCTGCCGACGTGCTGGAGCACCTCGGCATCCGGCTCGACCTGACCCCCGAGCAGACCGCCCGGGTGGCGACCGAGGCCGGCATCGCCTTCTGCTTCGCGCCGGTCTACCACCCCGCGCTGCGCTTCGCCGGGCCGACCCGCAAGGAGATCGGCGTCCCCACCGTCTTCAACTTCCTCGGCCCGCTCACCAACCCGGCCCGCCCGGCCGCCCAGGCCATCGGCGTCTACGACCCGCGCATGCTCCCGGTGCTGGCCGGGGTCTTCGCCGAGCGGGGCGTCTCCGCGCTGGTCTTCCGCGGCGACGACGGGCTCGACGAGCTGACCATCGCCACCACCTCCACGGTGTGGATGGTCGCCGACGGCAGCGCCACGCAGACCACCTTCGACCCGGCGGTGCTCGGCATCCCGCGCGCCGAGGCGGGCGCCCTGCGCGGCGGCGACGTGGCCTTCAACGCCCAGGCGGTGCACGACCTGCTCGGCGGCAAGACCGGGCCGGTGCGCGACGCCGTCCTGCTGAACGCCGCCGCCGCCCTGGTCGCGCTCGACGGCCCCGGCGACGACCTCGACTCGGCCATGATCGACGCCTACGCCCGCGCCACCCAGGCCGTCGACTCCGGCCGCGCCTCGGCCACCCTCGACGGCTGGATCAAGACCAGCGCTTCCGTCTCCTCCTGACCGCGGCCCCGCCGCGGTCAGGCCCGTACGAGGTCAGGAGAACGGCAGGGTGGGCCCGTCCTTGATGGAGCTCCACCTGAGCCACTGCTTCCAGTTCTCCTGCCAGTGCCCCCACCCGTTCGTCGGCTCCAGCGGGCGCGGAGAGCCCGTGATGATGATGGGATCGCCGATCAGGGTGTTCTTGATGAACCAGGCCGCGTTGTCCGGGCTGACGTTCACACAGCCGTGACTGACGTTGGCGTACCCCTGGGAGCCCACCGACCAGGGGGCGCTGTGCACGTACTCGCCGCTGTTGGAGATGCGCACCGTGTTGTACACGGTCATCTGGTAGTAGCCGGCCTGGCCGGGGCCGATGCCGGGCGAGGTCATGATGGTGACCGGTTCGCGGGACATGGCCAGGTGAATACCTGAGGTGGTGTGATATTTCATCACTCCGCCCTTGCCGGCGCTCATCGGCATCTCGCGGATCTTCTTGCCGTTCCGCCGCACGACCAGCACGTGCTCGTCGACGCTGCCCTTGGTGATCTGCGATCGGCCGATCTTGAAGTCGATCGCCAGGTCGCGCTTGCCGAACATGCCCTTGCCGCCTTGCACGCCCGCCAGGTTGGCCTCGACGCGCACGTCGGTGTGCGCGGGCCAGTACTCGCGCGGCCGGAAGTCGACCCGCTTGTCGTCGAACCAGTGCCAGGCCCCCTCGACGGGCTTGGAGGTACGGACGAGCAGGTTGCGCTCGACCGCGACCCGGTCGGCGATCGGCTGGTCGAAGGCGATCATGATGGGCATGCCGACGCCGACGGTCAGGCCGGTGGTGTTCTTGCTGGGCGAGATGCTCTCGATGTCGAAGGACGTGGCCGCCTTGACGGTGGAGAACGTGCTGCTCTTCTCGGTCTGCTTGCCGTCGCTGTTGGCGGCGACCGAGCGGATCGTGTAGGTGGTGCCGGGGCGGGCGGTGGCGGTGCTGCGCCAGCGGGTCCCGTCGGCGCTCAGCACGCCCGGCAGGGCACCGTCCTCGCTGCGTACGGTGACGCTCCTGAGCGTGCCTCCATGGGCCGCCACGACGACCGTCTGGTCCGTCGGCACGTTGGCCGCCCGGTCGGCCGGTTGGATCGCCACAGTGGCGTCAGGCGCCGCCTTGCGCTCCTCGTCGGCGGCGCTGCTCGCCGAGCACGCCGTCAGCAGCACGGCCATGCCCAGTCCCAGGCTCATCGATCGACCCGCTACGCGCCCCATCAGCACTCCCCCCGTCCGAGTCGAGCAGATTCATCTCTGTTATTACCCTCGGTGATCGTTTGGCCACATCCGCAGTCCAGTAAAGAACACCAAAAAGCGGGCGTCCCCTCTGAAGAAGGACGCCCGCTCGTGGACGAGGGGTCAGTGCGAGAAGTGGCCCCGGTAGTACTGGAACACGAACCCGATCATCGCCATGATCACCAGGAACACGCCCATGATGAACATCCACAGGCCGATGACGAACCCGGCGAAGGTGAAGGCGGCGGCCAGGCAGACGAACAGCGGCCACCAGCTGCTGGGGCTGAAGAAGCCGATCTCACCGGCGCCGTCGCTGATGTCGGCCTGCTTGTTGTCCTCCGGCTGGGCGCCGATGCGCCGCGCGGTGAACATCAGGTAGTAGCCGATCATGAACGCGAAGCCGACAGAGATGGCCAGCGCGGTGGTGCCGACCGGCTCGCCCACCCCGGTCGCCGCCTTGGTCCAGAACCAGTAGGCGACGGTGACACCGGCGAAGAACAGGCCGCACAGCAGGAACAGCCAACCTTGGACCTTCATCAGGCCTCCACCTCCGGCGCGGGCTTGGCGGACAGGTGCGGGTACTTGAGGTCGAACGCGGGACGCTCGGACCGGATGGGAGGCAGCTTGGTGAAGTTGTGGCGCGGCGGCGGGCAGGAGGTCGCCCACTCGAGCGAGCCACCGTAGCCCCACGGGTCGTCGACGGTGACCTTGGGCGCCGTGCGCCAGGTCTTCCAGACGTTGTAGAAGAACGGCAGCGTCGAGGCCCCGAGCACGAACGCGCCCACGGACGAGATCATGTTGAGGTCGGTGAAGCCGTCGGCGGCCCCGTAGTCGGCGTAGCGGCGCGGGAAGCCGAGCATGCCCAGCCAGTGCTGCACCAGGAACGTCGCGTGGAAGCCGATGAACAGCAGCCAGAACTGCACCTTGCCGAGCCTGTCGTCGAGCATCTTGCCGGTGAGCTTGGGCCACCAGAAGAAGAACCCGGCGAACATCGCGAACACCACGGTGCCGAACACCACGTAGTGGAAGTGGGCGACGACGAAGTAGGTGTCGCTGATGTGGAAGTCGAGCGGCGGCGAGGCCAGGATGACGCCGGTCAGGCCGCCGAGCAGGAACGTCACCAGGAAGCCGATCGAGTAGAGCATCGGTGACTCGAAACTCAGGTGACCGCGCCACATCGTGCCGACCCAGTTGAAGAACTTCACGCCGGTCGGCACCGCGATGAGGAAGGTCATGAACGAGAAGAACGGCAGCAGCACCTGCCCGGTGGGGAACATGTGGTGCGCCCACACGGTCATCGACAGGCCGGCGATGGAGATCGTCGCGGCCACGAGGCTGATGTAGCCGAAGATCGGCTTACGGCTGAAGACCGGCAGGATCTCGGTGATGATGCCGAAGAACGGCAGCGCGATGATGTAGACCTCTGGATGGCCGAAGAACCAGAAGAGGTGCTGCCACAGCATCGGCCCGCCGACCTCGGAGCTGAAGATGTGCGTGCCGAACTTGCGGTCGGACTCCAGCGCGAGCAGCGCGGCGGCCAGCACCGGGAAGGCCATCAGCACGAGCATGCTGGTCAGCAGGATGTTCCAGGTGAAGATCGGCATCCGGAACATGGTCATGCCGGGCGCGCGCATGCAGATGATCGTGGTGATGAAGTTGACCGCGCCGAGGATCGTCGCCAGACCCGACATCGTCAGGCCCATGATCCACAGGTCGCCGCCGATGCCGGGCGAGTAGACCGCGTTGGACAGCGGCGCGTACCCGAACCAGCCGAAGGACGCCGCGCCGCCCGGGGTGAGGAAGCCCGAGACCGCGATGAGGCTGCCGAACAGGTAGAGCCAGTAGCTCACCATGTTGAGCCGCGGGAACGCCACGTCGGGGGCGCCGATCTGCAGCGGCATGACCGCGTTCGCGAAGGCCGCGAACAGCGGCGTCGCGAACATCAGCAGCATGATCGTGCCGTGCATGGTGAACAGCTGGTTGAACTGCTCGTTGCTGGTGAACTGCAGCCCCGGCTGGGCCAGCTCGGCCCTCATGACCAGCGCCATGATGCCGCCGACCAGGAAGAACATGAACGAGGTGATCAGATAGAGGTTGCCGATCACCTTGTGGTCCGTGGAGGACAGCCACTTGGCGATGATCCGGCCCTTGGAGGTGGGCCGGCGCACCGGCGGGGCCGGGGTGGTGATCGGCTCTTGGATGGCGGTCACTGGGCACTCCCCGCCTGGTTGGACGCGACGTACTGGTCGAACTCCTGCTGCGTCACGAGCTTGATCGAGAAGAGCATGCGGCTGTGGTCGACGCCGCACAGCTCGGCGCACCGGCCGGCGTAGACGCCGGGCTTGCTGAGGGTGGTCACCTCGAACTTGCGCCCGGGGTTGTCATCGGGGATGCCGGGGATGATGTCCCGCTTGAACAAGAAGTCGGGCACCCAGAAGGAGTGGATCACATCATCGGTGAAGAGGTCGAACTCCACCTTCTTGTCCACGGGCAGCACGAGCTGCGGACCCTGCTGGTAGTCGCTCACCGGCATGCCGCTCACCGGCTCGGTCGTCTTGCCGTCGGCCGTCGTGGTGGTGAAACGCCAGCTCCACTGGAACGCCTCCACCTTGACCTTCACGTCGGCGTCGCCCGTCACCCGGCTCAGCTCCTCGCTGTCACGGGCGGTGAAGAAGAAGAACACCGACACCATGACGAGCGGCACCAGGGTGTAGAGCATCTCGATCGGCAGGTTGTAGCGAACCTGCGGCGGGAGATCGGCCTTGGCCCTGCGCCTGGTGTGGAAAAGACAGGCCCAGACGATGAGGCCGATGACCACTCCGCCGGTGGCGAGCGCGGCGATCCACGCTCCGTTCCACAGGGCCGTGACGGTCTCACCCTGCTGGGTGATGGCGTCCGGCAGCAGTCCGTTGGACCACTTTGCCTCGGGAACGTCATTTGCACACGCCGTAGCGGAGGCCAGTAGCAACGCCAAAGCGGCGGCGCGCGGCACTCTACGCCGGGCCAACGAACGCCGCGTCGAACGGCGGGTCGGACTCACGGATCGCCTACCCCACAGATGAAGCCCAGGAGTCTCTCCCGGGCGCTCGTATTTCCTGATGCACAGCTGATTGCAGACACATTAGCGCGCAAGTGCCCCGCCCTTCCGCGCGCCCCCTCGATGGCGTGCCATGAGTGGGATCATAGAAGCGTGGCGTACTTCGACGCGGCCTCCACCGAGCCGCTGCATCCCCAGGCACGTGAAGCGCTGCTGGCGGCCATCGACGTCGGCTGGGCCGATCCCGCGCGGCTCTACAACCAGGCCCGCCGTGCCCACCTGCTGCTGGAGCAGGCCCGCACGGAGGTGGCCGAGGCGCTGGGCGCGCGGCCCGACGAGGTGACGTTCACCTCCTCCGGCACGCAGGCCGTGCATCTCGGTCTGCTCGGCACCCTACAGGGCAGGCGGCGGGCGGGCCGCCATCTGGTGACCTCCGCCGTCGAGCATTCCAGCGTGCTGCACGGGGCCCGCCTGCACGAACGCGAGGGCGGCAGCGCCGAGCTCGTCGGCGTCGACCGGCTGGGGCGGGTCGACCTGGCGGCCTTCACCGAGGCGGTGGCGCGCCCCGACACGGCCCTGGCCTGCCTGCAGACGGCCAACCACGAGGTCGGCACGGTCCAACCGGTGGCCGAGGCCGCCGCGGCCTGCCGGCGCCACGGGGTGCCGCTGCTGGTGGACGCGGCGCAGACGGCCGGCCGGATGCCGCTGCCCGAGGGCTGGTCGGTGCTGACGGCCAGCGCACACAAGTGGGGCGGCCCGCCCGGCGTCGGCGTGCTGGCGGTCAGGAAGGGCACCCGGTTCCGCTCGTTCCTGCCGGAGGACGAGCGCGAGCGCAGGCGCGTGCCGGGGTTCGAGAACGTGCCGGGCATCGTGGCGGCGGCCGCCGCGCTGCGCGCGATGACGGCCGACGCCGCCCGGGAACGCTCCAGGCTGTCCGCGCTGGTCGGCAAGATCAGGGAGACGGTGCCGAAGGTGGTGCCGGACGTGGAGGTGATCGGCGACCCCGACGACCGGGCCCCGCACATCGTCACGTTCTCCTGTCTGTACGTCGACGGCGAGGCGCTGCTCACCGAGCTCGACAAGGCCGGATTCGCGGTCTCGTCCGGGAGTTCCTGCACGGCTAGTACGCTTCGTCCATCGCACGTCCTGGAAGCGATGGGCGTGCTCACGCATGGGAATGTCCGGGTGTCACTGCCCAGGGGCGCTTCCGCGGCCGAGGTCGACAGGTTCCTCACCGTGCTGCCCGAGCTGGTGCACCGGATCCGCCAGGACGCAGGAGTCGCATGACCGAGGCCACTCAGCCGGCATTGACGATCGACGCGCTGGGGAAGAAGTGCCCCATCCCGATCATCATGCTCGCCGAGCAGATCAACTACGTCCCGCTCAACGCCGTGGTGGCCGTGCTGGCCGACGACCCGGCCGCCTTCACCGACGTGCCGGCCTGGTGCCGGCTCAAGTCCCACCGCCATGTGGGCTCGTACGAGCTGCCCCAGGGGGGCTGGGCGATCCACGTGCGGCGCAACTACTGAGCCGCCCTGTACGGGGTAGCGGCCCCTTGGAGAGGAAGCAGCACTTCTTCGAGGGGGAGAGACATGAGCGACACCGCCGGCGACCTGATGAGCCAAGGGGTCGAGTGCATCCAGTCACACGAGACGCTCGACCGGGCCGCGCAGCTCATGCGCGAGCTCGGGGTGGGCGCGCTGCCGGTATGCCTGGACGATCGGGTGACCGGCATCATCACCGACCGCGACATCGTGGTGGAGTGCGTGGCCACGGGCCACGACCCGTCCCGCGTGCGGGCCGGCGACCTGGCGACCGGGCTGGTGTGGATACCGGCCGACGCGACGGTCGAGGAGGCTCTGGCGCGCATGGAGGAGCACCAGATCAGGCGGCTCCCGGTGATGCGCGACCACCGCATGGTCGGCATGATCAGCGAAGCCGACCTGGCCCGCCACCTGCCCGACGACCAGCTCGCCGAGTTCGTCCACCGGGTCTACGCGGGGACCTGACCGTACGGAAGGACACCGCGCCCCCGCCGTCCGCGGCGGGGGCGCGCCCGTGTCAGGGGTGGTAGCAGCGGATGTGCGGGGCGATCTCGGCGGCGGCGTCGGTGCCGTAGGCCTCGGTGAAACGGTCCAGGAAGACCTTCTGGCCGAGTTCGTACTCCTGGCCGCCGACGCGCTCCAGCACGTGGGTGGCCGTCAGGTTGCCGATCTGGCCGCACCTCTCCAGCGGCAGCCCCCAGGCCAGACCCGCCAGGAACCCCGCGCGGAAGGCGTCGCCGACGCCCGTCGGGTCGACCTTGCCCCGCTCGGGGGCGGGGGCGACGTGGATGGAGGGCTCGCCCTCGCGGTCGATGACGGCGCCCTTGGGGCCGAGCGTGGTGACGCGGACGCCGACCCGGCTCAGCACCTCCTCGTCGGACCAGCCCGTCTTCTGCTCGATCAGGCCCTTCTCGTAGTCGTTGGAGAAGAGGTAGGCGGCGCCGTCGACGAGCTGGCGGATCTGCTCGTCGGCCATGCGGGCGAGCTGCTGGGAGATGTCGGCGGCGAACGGGATGCCGCGGTGGCGGCATTCGTCGGTGTGGCGGAGCATGCCGTCGGGGTCGTTGGGGCCGACGAGCACCAGGTCCAGGCCGCCCACCCGGCTGGCGACGGGCTGCAGCTCGATCAGCCGCGCCTCGGCCATCGCGCCGGTGTAGAAGGACGCGATCTGGTTGTGGTTGTCGTCGGTGGTGCACAGGAACCGCGCCGTGTGCTGCGTCTCGGAGACGTGCACCGACTCGCAGTCGACGCCGTGACGCTCCAGCCAGGAGCGGTAGTCGGCGAAGTCGTTGCCGACCGCGCCGACCAGGAAGGGCCGCAGACCCAGGCAGGCCATGCCGAAGGCGATGTTGGCCGCACAGCCGCCACGCCGGATCTGCAGGTCGTCGACCAGGAACGACAGCGACACCCGGTCGAGCTGCTCGGCGATGAGCTGATCGCCGAAGCTGCCGGGAAAGGTCATCAGGTGGTCAGTCGCGATGGAGCCGGTGACGGCGATGCGCACGGGATTCTTCTTCCTCGTTGTCAGCAAGCCAGTTGAGCCCCACGAGGATACGCGAAGGCCCCGCCCGCACAAAGACGGATCGGGGCCCCCGGTGCCCGATCGGGCGGGCTGATCGACTAGTTGAACGAGTCGCCACAGGCACAGGAGCCGGTGGCGTTCGGGTTGTCGATGGTGAAGCCCTGCTTCTCGATGGTGTCGACGAAGTCGATGGTGGCGCCCATCAGGTAGGGAGCGCTCATCCGGTCGGTGACCACGCCCACTCCGTCGAAGTCGGTCACGACATCGCCGTCCATCGAACGGTCATCGAAGAAGAGCTGGTAACGCAGCCCGGAGCAACCACCCGGCTGCACGGCAACGCGCAGCTGCAGACCTTCTTCGCCCTGCTGCTCCAGCAGGGACTTGACCTTGGTCGCGGCCGCCTCGGTCAGGACCAGGCCCTGTGCCGTGGTCTCGCTGCTCTCAACCGTCATCTGCTGACTCCCTAACCGGGTCTGTTTCCGACGTCCTACTAATGACGCTACCAACACCGGGGGGATGCCACACATTCCCACCTCGCTCCCCCCGGGACAAATCGGTCGTACGGGTATGACATGATGTATGCGTCACTTAGACGATAAGGGGGCAGGGCGATGACCACCCAGACGGGACTTCCGCTCTTCGTGCTCGGACGGAGCGCCGATCCGCACAGCGAGAAAGGGGTCGACTGCCCCGGCGAGCTGCCGCCGGCCTCAGACCCCCAGCTGGTCGAACGGGCCCGTAAGGCCAAGGAGGCGCTCGGCGACCGCCTGTTCGTGCTGGGCCACCACTACCAGCGCGACGAGGTGATCCAGTTCGCCGACGTCACCGGCGACTCGTTCAAGCTGGCGCAGCAGGCCGCCGCCCGGCCTCAGGCCGAGTACATCGTGTTCTGCGGCGTGCACTTCATGGCCGAGTCGGCCGACATCCTGACCGCCGGCTCGCAGAAGGTGGTGCTGCCGGACCTGGCCGCGGGCTGCTCGATGGCCGACATGGCCACCTTCGACCAGGTCGAGGAGGCCTGGGAGGCGCTGGAGGACGCCGGGCTGGCCGGCAGCGTGGTCCCGGTCACGTACATGAACTCCAGCGCCGACATCAAGGCGTTCTGCGGGCGCAACGGCGGCGTGGTGTGCACCTCGTCCAACGCGCGCCGCGCCCTGACGTGGGCGTTCGAGCAGGGCGAGAAGGTGCTGTTCCTGCCTGACCAGCACCTCGGCCGCAACACGGCCGTGCTGGAGATGGGCCTGTCGCTCGACGACTGCGTGGTGTGGAACCCGCACCGCCCCAACGGCGGGCTGACCACCGAGCAGCTGGAGCGGGCGCGCATGATCCTGTGGCGCGGCCACTGCTCGGTGCACGGCCGCTTCACGGCCGAGTCGGTGGACGACGTGCGCGAGCGCATCCCCGGCGTGAACGTGCTGGTGCACCCGGAGTGCCGGCACGAGGTGGTGCTCAAGGCCGACCACGTGGGCTCCACCGAGCACATCATCAAGACGCTGCGCGAGGCGCCCGCCGGGTCGGCCTGGGCCATCGGCACCGAGCTCAACCTGGTCAAGCGGCTGGCCCAGATGTTCCCGGACAAGAGCGTGTCGTTCCTGGACCGTACGGTCTGCTACTGCTCGACCATGAACCGGATCGACCTGCCGCACCTGGTGTGGGCGCTGGAGTCGCTGGCGCTCGGCGACGTGGTCAACCAGATCACCGTCGACGAGGACACCGCCCACTGGGCGCGGGTCGCCCTGGACCGGATGCTCGCCCTGGCCTAGTCGCCGAAGTCGTAGCCGACCCGGACGGTGACGTGCACCGCCTGCCGTCCGGGGCTCACCGAGTCCTGCGCCTCGGCCGCCATCGTGCGCGCCATGGGCCTCGGCGGCGCGCCGGACTCCTCGCTGACCGACACCACCCGGCCGAGCGGCCGCCCGGCCAGCCCGGCGTACTGCCCGGCCTTGGCGGCGGCCTGCCGGAACGCCTCGTCCCTGGCCGTCGCCAGCGCGGCGTCCGGGTCGGACACCTCGAACGCGATCCCGTTCAGCCTGGCCTCCTCCCCCACGCCGGCCACCGTGTCGATGACATGGTCGGCTCGCGCCAGGTCGCGGACCACCGCCTCCACGCCCTGCGCCGCCCGGTAGGCCGACACCTTGGGGTACGCCTCGTACTCGGGGCCGAGCGACAGCTCGGTGGTGCGCAGGTCGTGGGCCGCGACGCCGGCCCCGCGAAGCGCCTCGGCCAGCCGGGCCGCGGCGGCCCTGGCCCCCGCGAACGCCTCGGCAGCCGACTGCCTGCGCACCTCGACGCCCGTGTGCAGGCGCATCACGTCCGGCACGGCGTCGGCCGCGCCCTCTCCGATCACGGTGATGTCCGCGGTGATGTCCACGAGGGCCCTCCGGCCTCTAAGGTGTTCCCCTGCTGAATCGGAATGCCATTTTGTCGAACTCTGACCGCTTCGGGGCGGTCGCGAGCACCCTTTGTACCTTCCCCGACAGGTCGATCACCACGGCCTCGAACCCGGCGCCCTTGGCCCGCCACACGGCCAGGTGCTCGTCGTCCCACCAGCCGATCAGCCTCTCGCTGGTGAACGGCACCCGGTCGGCCTCACCGTCGCCGCTGGTGGGGTGCGCGCAGATGGTGGCGGAGGCGGGCGCGCAGTGGGCGAGGAACCGGTCGCCGCCGGGCGACACGTCGTCGCCTTCCACCCACACCGGCTCGCCCGCCTTCGGCAGGGTGCGCAGCTTCCCGCCGTTCAGGTCGTAGAACGTCATCCGGCCGTTCACCCAGGTGCCGACCTCGTCACCGCCGGAGTTCCAGAAGAACCGCCACTCGCCCGCGCCCTTCTGCTTGACCTCGTACGTGCGCGCGGTGCCGGCGTCCACGTCGACGATGCCGTACCCGTACTCGACGCTCTCGGAGTCGGTGGCCCGGTACAGGGTGACCAGGGCGAGCTTTCCGTCGGGCGACCAGCGCGGGGTGGTGGGGAAGATCGGGGCGTCGCTGACCTCGATGGCGCGCCTGTCCCCGGTGCGGTGGTCGATGACCGACAGCAGCGCCTTGCGGCCGGTGCTGTAGTCGACGTCGGTGCCGAGCGCCCGGCTGCCGTCGTGGTTGAGCACGTACTCGAAGTAGCGCGAGTCGCGGCCGAACCGGTCGGTGCCGGGCTGCCTGACGTAGAGCTTCTTGCCGCTCTCCGTGGTGTACGAGGCCAGCTTGATGGGGTCGGAGGACCGCTCCTCCAGCTCGACGGAGGTCTCGGGGAGCCGGATCGTCCTGGCCTCCGGCGTGGGGGTCGGCGTGGGCGTGGGCGCCGCGCTGGTGGCGGCCTGCGTGGGGGACGGCGTGGGCGTCGCGTCGGGCAGGGCCAGCCTGCTCACCACGAAGGCGCCGGCGGCCACGAGCACGACCGTGGCCACGGCGGCGCCCGCCACGATCCATCCGGTCCCGCGCCCCTTGCCCGGGCGCGTGGGGGGAGGATACGGCCCGTGCCCGTACGGCCCGTGCGGCCCGTACGGCGCCTGGCCGGGGCCGGTGGGGCGCGGCGCGTGGCCGGGCCCGGCCGCGGCGGCGCTCCCCTGCCACAGCAGCCCCGCCGCGTCCGCCCCGTACCCGCCCTGATACGGACCTGGAGCGCCGCTCCCGGAGAACCCGCCGGGCACACCGGCGCCGCCCGGTAAGGAGCCGGCGGGCATGCCGGGACCACCCGGGTACGGACCCGAACCCCCGGCCGCTCCCGGAGCGGAGAAGCCGCCCATGACACCCGCGCCACCCGGGAAGGACCCGGCAGGCGTCCCCGGACCCGCGGGGTTCGCCCACGGGGCGTCCTGCGACTGCCCCAGGAGGCGCATCAGCGCCTGCTGGGCGGTGGGCCGCCGGGACGGGTCCTTGGCCAGGCAGTCGGCCACCAGCGAACGCAGCGCCGGGTCGGCGATGACGCCGACGTCCGCATCGGTGTTCATGATCCGGTTCACCACCGCGGGGACGCTGTCCTGGCCGAACGGCGCCTGCCCCGAGGCCGCGTACAGCAGCGTGCAGGCCCAGGCGAACATGTCCGCCGCCGCTCCCGGGCTCCCGGCGCTGAACTGCTCCGGCGCCATGAACGACGGCGTCCCGATCGCGCTGGCCGTGAGCGTGGAGGTCAGGTCGAGCGCCTTCGCGATGCCGAAGTCGATCACCCGGGGCCCGTCGGAGGCCAGCACCACGTTGGACGGCTTGAAGTCCCGGTGCACGATCCCGGCCTGGTGGATGGCCACCAGCGCGGTGACGGTGCCGATGGCCAGCCGGTGCAGCGAGGTGCCGGACCGCGGCCCCTCGGTCCGCACCACGTCGGCCAGCGTGGGACCGTCGATGTACTCGCTGACGATGTACGGGCGCCCGTTGACCAGCCCCGTCTCGATCATCTGGGCGGTGCAGAACGGCGACACCCGCCGGGCCAGCTCGACCTCGCGGACGAACCGTACCGACGCCTCCTCGTCCCCGGCCAGGTCGGTGCGGAGCAGTTTGACCGCCACCCTGGCTCCGTCGGGGGCGGTCGCGAGGAAGACGAGGCCCTGCCCGCCTTCACCGATCCGTCCGGCCAGCGTGTACGCCCCCACCGAGGCAGGGTCCCCTGGGCGCAGAGGCGCGAGGTCCGGCACGATATTCCCCACATGTGGCCTACGTCATGACTTCTGGACATTGTCGCGGCTCGCGGCGGTCCGCGTCACCTTTTCACGCCGTCAGACCGCGTCGGCGATGGCCCGCAACGCGTGCGGACGCAGCCGCAGCCCCGGTGCGGACCGGTGGGCGGGCAGGTGCACGAGGCGCGCGTTCAGCTGCGCGGCCAGCCGTTCCGGGCAGCCCGCGGACCTCCGCCGTGTGCGGATCACGGTCACGGGCACGGCGGGCAGGCGATGCTCGGCCCTGATCTCGCGCAGCTCGACGGCCATGTCGCGGCGGGCCAGCCACTCCCCCGCGATCGCGGCGGCCACCCGCCCGCCCCGGTAGAGGCGGTGGGTGTCGGCGCAGCCCGCGATCAGCCGGTGCGCCACCGGCCCGGCCAGGCGGGCCAGCGCGGCCGCGCCCCACGTGCCGCCCAGCGCGGGCAGCCACGCGCCGAGCGCCCGCCCGATCGAGGAGGTGCCGCGCCCCGGCGGAGGCGGGCAGGCCGGGTCCACGAGCACGAGCCGGGCCACGCGCAGCGGGTGCAGCCGGGCGAACGCCTCGGCGTGCCAGGCCGCGACGGCGTGCGCGACCACCGTGACCCGTTCGGGGTGCTCAGGGGCGAGCGCGGCCAGCCGCGCCGCCTCGCCGTGCAGGGTCGGAGGTACGGGGGACGCGGGGCTCAGCCCGAGCCCCGGGCGGTCGAACCGGATGACGAGGCGGTCACGCGCCAGGTCGGCGGCGATCGCGTCCCAGTGGCACCAGGCGCCGCCCGGACCGCAGGCGATCAGCACGGCCGGGCCCGAGCCCTCCCGGACGACGTGCAGCGGGCCGGGCATCAGGACGGTGGCGTCCGATTCGAGCAGCCGTACGGCCACGTACACCAGCCAGACGGCGACCAGCGTGACCAGCCCCCGCTGGGCGAGCCCGGCGAGCTGGCCGGAGGCGGCCGTGACCAGGGTGAGCACGCCGGCGACGGCGGTCAGCCCGGTGAGCAGCCACGCCCCGGTGGCGCGCCAGCGGGCGCTGAGCACCGCCATGGAGACCGGCACGGCGACCGCGGCGAGCACGGCGGCGGCGACGTGCGCGCGGTGGGAGAGGGTGGCGGGGACGCAGGCCGGGTCGCTGAGCACGGCGCAGTCCATCGGGAACAGGCCGGCGAGCGCGGTCAGCAGGCCGGCCGAGGCCAGCGCGAGCCAGCCCTGCCACTCCTGGCGCACCCGGGGCGCGAGCGCCACGCCGGCCAGGCAGGCCAGCCCGGCCAGCACGTCGCTGACCCTGAACAGGCGGGTCCACTCCTGGTCGCGGGCCGCGAGCTCGCCGACGTAGCCGTGGGCCCTGTCGACCCGCGGCGTCGTCAGCTGGCCGGTGACCCACGCGCTGGACAGCAGCGCGGCCCCGATGAACGCGGACGCGGCCAGCACGCACAACCTTCGCTCCACGTGATGATTACATCACCGTGGGCGACCGGGGCCGGGAAGCGTCAGAGCCCGGGAGCGCCCCAGACCGGGAACCAGCGGCTGAGGTCCTCCTCCAGCGGCAGCTCGCCGTCGAGCACCCCGCGCGCCTGCAGCTCCAGGGCGTTGTCGCGGCGCTGTCCCGACAGCGGCGCGAACGGGTAGAAGGTGCCGCGCTTGTAGAGGTAGACGACGGCCAGCCGCCTGCCGTCGGGGTCGGCGAACGACACCAGCGAGCACAGCAGCGACGGGCCGAACCCGGCGTCCTCCAGCGAGGAGTTGACCGCGTGCAGCTCGGTGACCAGGTCGCCGACCGCGTCGGGCGTCCGGCGCACCAGCAGCCAGGTGTAGCCGTAGCTGTCGGTGAACTCCTCCACCCGGCCGCCGAGCAGGTCCTTGACGTCGCGCTCCAGGGTGGCGAAGGCTCCGCCCTCGGCCGCGCGGAACGACACCGAGCCGGTGCCGGTCGGCACCATGCCGGTCGCCGCCTGGAGGGTCACGGCCGCCGACGGCAGTGCGAACAACGCGTCGAGATCGGGTTTGACCGGCTTCGTCCGGCCCAGGATGGCATCGAGCCAACCCATCGCGCTCAGCCCCTTCCGAGTTGGTTGGAGATCTTCGCGAGCTGGTCCAGCCGTCGCTCCAGCGGCGGGTGGGTGGAGAACAGGTTGGCCAGCGTCTCCCCCTTGGCCCGGGCGGGCGCGAAGTAGAACGCGTTGAACGGCTCCGCGTCGCGCAGATCGCGGGTGGGGATCCTGGCCATGTCCCCGGAGATCTTGACCAGCGCGCTCGACAGGGCCGACGGCTGCTGGGTGAGCAGCGCGGCCGCCCGGTCGGCCGACAGTTCGCGGTAGCGCGACAGTGCTCGCGTGAGCAGGAAGCTGACCGCGTACACCACGATCGAGACGACCATGACGATCAGCCCGATGGGCAGGCCGCCCTGGCCGTTGCCGCGGCGGTTGCCGAGCCCGGTATAGAGTGCGACGCGCGTCATCAGCCCGGCCACGATGCCCAGGAACGACGCGATCGTCATCACCACCACGTCGCGGTGGGCGACGTGCGACAGCTCGTGGGCCAGCACCCCTTCGAGCTCGCGCGGCTCCAGTCTGCGCAGGATGCCGGTCGTCACGCAGACGACGGCCTTCTTGCGGTTGCGCCCGGTGGCGAACGCGTTGGGGACGTCTGACTGCGCGATCGCCACCCGGGGCTTGGGCATGTCGGCCATCGCGCACAGCCGATCGATCATGCCGTGGAGCTCGGGGGCCTCCTGGGGCGAGACCTCCCGGCCGTGCATCGCGAACAGCGCGATGCGGTCGGACAGGAAGTACTGCACGAACAGCAGGACCCCCGCGATCACCAGCACGGTGACCGCCTGCGCCCCCAAGGCGATGAGGACGCCGACGAACACCACGTAGAGCAGGCCGAGAAGGAACATCGTCGCGACCATCCGGCGGGTGAGGCCGCTGTCGGGCGCGAACCTGGTCTTCATCGGCTCAGCCCGGAATCAGGCCCTGGTCTCCCAGCATCTCCCGGACCTCCTCGATAGAGGCGTCCGCGGGGGGAAGGATCAGCTCAGAAGGCTCCAGGGAGTCGTCCGGCAGGCTCTTGCCTACATGGCGCACCTTGTCGAGCAGCGCGTGCAGCTTGACGCGGAACGCCTTCTCGTCGCCCGCGTCGATGGCCGCCTCGAGCTCGCTGTCGAGGTCGTTGAGCACCGCGATGTCCTCGGGCGAGATCTCGATCTGACCCTCGCCCATAATCCTGACGATCATGCGCCCTCCCCAGGCTGACGAAGCTGCTGGGTCTGCTGGGGCTGAGCCTGCTGCTGCGGCTGAGCCTGCTGCTGAGGCGGCTGCTGGCCCTGCTCGATGGCGGACTGCGGAGCGGGGCCCTGGCCGAGCTCGGACTTCATCCTGGCCAGCTCCAGCTCGACGTCCATGCCGCCGCCCATGCGGTCGAGCTCGGCCTGGATGTCGTCGCCGCGGCTGCCGCTGTAGTCGTCGAGCGCGCCGCTGGCGAGCAGCTCGTCGATGGCGCCGGCGCGTGCCTGCATCTGGGCGGTCTTGTCCTCGGCGCGCTGGATCGCGAGGCCGACGTCGCCCATCTCCTCGGAGATGCCGGAGAAAGCCTCGTTGATGCGCGTCTGCGCCTCGGCGGCGGTGTAGGTCGCCTTGATGGTCTCCTTCTTGGTGCGGAAGGAGTCGACCTTGGCCTGCAGCCGCTGCGAGGCGGTGGTCAGCTTCTCCTCCTCACCCTGCAGGTTGTCGTGCTGGACCCTGAGGTCACCGATCTGTGCCTGGAGGTTGGAGCGGCGCTGCAGCGCCTCCCTGGCGAGGTCCTCGCGCCCCACGGACAACGCCTTGCGGCCCTGCTCCTCAAGACGCTTGCTCTGCTGCTCAAGGCCATTGATCTGCAGCTCCACACGCTTGCGAGAAGTGGCGACGTCCGCCACCCCGCGACGCACCTTCTGCAGCAGCTCCAGCTGCCGCTGATAGGAGTAGTCGAGGGTCTCGCGTGGATCCTCCATCTTGTCCAAGGCCTTGTTGGCCTTGGACTTGAAGATCATTGAAAGTCTCTTCATCACGCTCATGCGCGTCGGCCGTCCCCTTCTTCGGTCGTGCTGTGGTCACCCAGTGCAGCGCAGCCGCCTTGGGATTACCCTACGCATAACGCACGAGGGCGTCACTAAGTTGCAGTCCAGGTAGGGTTGAGACGTGTTGCGACGCCGTTCCCAAACCTCCGTGGACGACTCCCCCGTCCCCTCTGACGATCCTAAGCCCCAGGGCAAGGGCCGTCCCACTCCCAAGCGCCGGGACGCCGAGAGCAGACGACGCCAGCCGGTGAGCGCGCCGAAGGACCGCAAAGAGGCCTATCGGCAGATGCGGGCCAAGCAGACCGCCGAGCGTGAGCGGGCCCGCAGGGGCATGCTCGCGGGCGACGAGCGCTACCTCCCCGCGCGCGACAAGGGCCCGGCGCGCAAGTTCGCGCGCGACTGGGTCGACTCCCGCCGGCTGCCCAGCCAGTACTTCCTGCCGTTCTCGCTGCTGATCCTGCTGGCGACCTGGGTGCCGTGGCCGCCGGCCATCCGCGTCCAGGTGCTCAACGCGGTGATCGTGGTGGGCTGGCCGGTGATGATGGTGGGCGTGGTCTTCACGTCCGTCTACGTGTCCTGGAAGGTCAAGCGCGAGGTGGCGGCGAAGCTGCCGGACGAGTCGCTGCGCGGGGTGGGCTTCTACGCCGCGATGCGCGCCCTGCAGATCCGCAGGCTGCGCTTCCCCCCGCCCACGCTGCTGCCGGGCGGCAAGCCGGTGCCGCCGAAGAAGTAGACCCGCGCGCGGAACCCCGCCGCAGCACGCCTCCGCCGGACCACGGGCGGATCTTCCGGCATGAAGCCATAAGGTCTGATCCATGGAATTCCGTCACCTCGGCCGCAGCGGTCTCATGGTCAGCGAGATCAGCTACGGCAACTGGCTCACCCACGGCTCCCAGGTCGAGGAGGACGCCGCCAAACTGTGCGTGCAGGCGGCGCTCGACGAGGGCATCACCACGTTCGACACCGCGGACGTCTACGCGGGCACCAAGGCCGAGGAGGTGCTCGGCAGGGCGCTGAAGGGCGTCCGCAGGGAGTCGCTGGAGATCTTCACCAAGGTCTACTGGCCCACCGGCAAGGGCCGCAACGACCGGGGCCTGTCGCGCAAGCACATCACCGAGTCCATCCACGCCTCGCTGCGCCGCCTGCAGACCGACTACGTGGACCTCTACCAGGCGCACCGCTTCGACTATGAGACCCCGCTGGAGGAGACGCTCAAGACCTTCGACGACCTCGTACGGCAGGGCAAGGTCCTGTACGTGGGCGTCAGCGAGTGGTCGGCGCCCCAGATCGCCGAGGCGCTGAAGATCGCCGATCAGATGGGCTTCGACCGCATCGTCTCCAACCAGCCTCAGTACTCGATGCTCTGGCGGGTCATCGAGGGCGAGATCGTGCCGCTGTGCGAGCGCGAGGGCGTCGGCCAGATCGTCTGGTCGCCGATCGCGCAGGGCGTGCTCACCGGCAAGTATCTGCCCGGCCAGGCCCCGCCCGAGGGCTCCCGGGCCACCGACCAGGCGGGCGGCGCGGGCATGATCGCCCGGTTCATGAAGGACGACGTGCTGGCGAAGGTGCAGGAGCTCAAGCCGATCGCCGCCGACCTGGGGCTGTCGATGGCGCAGCTGGCCGTGGCGTGGGTGCTGCAGAACCCGAACGTCTCCAGCGCCATCGTCGGCGCCAGCCGCCCCGAGCAGGTGCGCGACAACGTCAAGGCGGCGGGCGTCAAGCTCGAGGCCGAGGTGATGAAGCGCATCGACGACGTGCTCGGCTCGCTGGTCGAGCGCGACCCCGGCAAGACGGCGAGCCCGCCGAAGCGTCCCTGACGAGCGACGACCCCTTGAGCCCCGGGCTCAAGGGGTCGTCCCGTTCGCGGGGACGTCACTCCTGGCGCAGCGACAGCCCTCGGTACTCGACCCGTTCCTCTTCGAGGAGCGCCACCTGTTCGACCCCCGAGTCGAGCAGCTCACGCCAGTTCTCGCCGAGCCACGACTCGGCGTCGGCCTGGCTGGGAAAGACCTCACGGGGCAAGGGACGGTCCGTCACCTCACCGCCGTGCGCGTCCTCGTAACGCCAACGCCATGTCATGCCATTCGCTCCTTCTCCGCCGGCCCGCCGGCACACCCCCCGGCGGCATTGGAACCCTACTCCGGCCGCGGCACGTGATCGATCCCGCGCGCCCGCTCCCCTCCATGATCGGCCCCCGCCGCGCGGCCTCCTCCCCCGGGTTTGTACGCTCGGCGCGATGAGGCTTCTTCTCACCGGGACCGCGGGGACGGGAGGCTGGCCGGAGCCGGGGTGCCCGTGCGCGTCCTGTGCTACGGCCGACCGGCCAGGCCGACGGCCGTTCGGCCTGGTCGTCGACGACGTGGTGGCGTTCCCGTGGGCGGCGGCGCCGCGCGGTTACGAGGTGCTCGCGGGCGGGCTGGGGCTCGCGGGGCCGGACGGTCGTCGGGTGCTGTGCGTGCCCGCCGATCGGGAGGCGCCGCTCGACGCGGCGGTCCCGTACGACGTCGTCCTGATCGACCTCCTGGACCGCCCCGAGAGGCTCGGGGCGCTGCGGCGGTCCGGCGCGGTCACCGGCGAGACCCAGGTCGTCGCCGTCGGCCTGGACCACCGCGTCCGGTCCGCGGCCGAGCTGCGCCGGCGGCTGCGCCTGTGGGGCGCCGTCACCGTGCCGGACGGGACCGTCCTCCACGCAGGCGGGCCGCCGCCGGAGGCGACCGCGCTCACGACCGGACGACCCCCGGACGGAACCGCACGCCACCCCGGACAGCCGGGCGGCGTCGAGGGGGAGGCCGTGCCCCCGGCGCGACGGGCGCTGATCCTGGGCGGGTCGCGTTCCGGCAAGTCGGCAGAGGCCGAGCTGCGGCTGGCGGCGGAGCCGTACGTCACGTACGTCGCGACCGGCCCTTCGGCGGAGGGCGACGCGGAGTGGGCGGCCCGGGTGCGCGCCCATCGGGCGCGGCGGCCCGCGCACTGGGACACCGAGGAGACCACGGACCTGGCCGGGGCGATCCGCGCGGCCACGGCCCCGCTTCTGGTCGACGGCCTGGGCACGTGGCTGGCGGCGGTCTTCGACGAGCACGGCGCGTGGGACGGCGACCGCACGCCGGTGGACGAGCGGTGCGACGAGCTGGTGAGCGCCTGGCGGCGGGCGCCCGGGCGCGTCGTGGCGGTGTCGGACGAGGCCGGCATGGGCGTGGTGCCGGCCACGGCGAGCGGCCGCGCCTTCCGTGACGCGCTCGGCCGGCTGAACGAGCGGCTGGCGGCCGAGTCGGAGGACGTCACGCTGGTCGTGGCGGGCCGGCCGCTCCCCCTCTGACGTCGGCTGCTGACGTCAGCGGACGGAGCGGGCGTACCAGCGGCCGTGCAGCCGGTCGACGTGGAGCGGGAGGCCGAAGCAGTCGGACAGGTTGGCCGGGGTGAGCACGTCGGCCACCGGACCCGCCGCCAGCACCCGACCCTCGCGCAGCAGCAGGGCGTGGGTGGTCGTCGACGGCACCTCCTCCAGGTGGTGGGTGACCGTGACGGTGGTGAGCACCGGCCGGGTCTCCGCCAGGCCCTCGACGGCGTCGATGAGGTCCTCGCGGGCCGGCAGGTCGAGCCCGGCGAACGGCTCGTCGAGGAGCAGCACCGCCGGGTCGGCCATGAGCGCCCTGGCCACCCGGATCCGGGCCTGCTCCCCTTGCGAGCACACCCGGAACCGCCGGTCGGCGAGGTCCTTGCAGCCGAGGTCGGCGAGCAGCCGCCTGGCCCGGTCATGCTCGGCGTCGCCGTAGCGGTCCCAGAGCGGGGCGCTGGTGCCGGTGTGGCCGGTGAGGACCACGGTGTGGGCGGTCGCGCCCTCCTCCTCCATCAGGCTCTCGTCGATCAGGTGCTGGCTGGAGGAGACCAGGCCGATGTGGCGGCGCAGCTCGCGCAGGTCGACGCGGCCGAGCCGGTGGCCGAGCACGGTCACGGCGCCCACGGTCGGGTGGCGCACGGCCGCCGCGAGCGACAGCAGCGTCGTCTTGCCCGCGCCGTTGGGGCCCAGGACCACCCAGTGGTCGCCGTAGGCCACGTGCCAGTCGACCGCGTCCAGCAGGGTCTTGCCGACGACCCGGACGCCTACGCCTTCGAGTTCAACCACGTGCATCCGGCAAGCCTATGGGACACCGGGTGACAGGCCGCCGCGATCGCCGTCACCCGTAGGATCGGTCCTCATGCGCTTCCCTGAGAACGTCTTCGATCTGGTCGGCGGCGAAGACGCGATCTGGTCGGACGACCACGCGGACCTGAGTGCCGAGACGCTGCGGGTGACGGGACCGCACGGCGAGTTCTTCATCAAGCAGGGCCCGGTGGCGGTGGCCGAGCACGAGCGGCTGCGGTGGCTCAAGCGGTGGGCGAGCGTGCCGGACGTGGTGGCGTTCGAGGGCGACGTGCTGGTGCTGGCCGAGGCGGGCTGGCGGAGCCTCGACCACAGGCCGCCGCCGGACGCCGGCACGATCATGGGGCGGGCGCTGCGCGAGCTGCACGAGATCCCGGTGGCGGAGTGCCCCTTCGACGAGCGGCTGGACGTCAAGCTGTCCAGGGCGGCCGGTCACGTGCGCGCCGGGCTGGTCGACCCCGCCCGCTTCCACGGCGACCACGCCGGCCTCACGCCCGAGCAGGTGTACGACAGGCTCCTGGCGGAGCGGCCGGCCGGCGAGGATCTGGTGGTCACGCACGGCGACTTCACCCCCGCCAACGTGCTCGCCTCCGGCTCGGGCGAGGCGATCCTGGTCGATGTCGGCGAGCTCGGCGTGGCCGACCGCCACGTGGACCTGGCCGTCGCGCTGCGCGAGCTGGACGGGCGGGCCGCCGCCGACCTCCTGGCCGCGTACGGGCCCGCCGAGGTCGACGAGGCCAGGCTCTCCTACTACCGGCTGCTGGCAGAGCTGCTTTGAGCGCCGCCGGGCTGCGGCTCGCGCTCGGCACGCTCACCGTGTTCCCGGTACGGGTGACGCGGGTGGACCGCGGGGCGGCGGGCCGGGCGATGGCGCTGGCCCCGGCCGTGGGGTTGGCGCTCGGCGCGGTCGCCGCGCTGCCGCTGCTGCTGCCCGGGCCGCCGCTGCTCGGCGCGGCGCTGGCGCTCGGGCTGCTGGCGGTGCTGACGCGAGGGCTGCACCTGGACGGGCTCGCGGATCTGGCGGACGGGCTGGGCAGCGGGAAGCCCGCCGCCCAGGCGCTCGACATCATGAAAAAGTCGGACATCGGGCCGTTCGGGGTGATGGCCGTGCTGTTCACGGTCCTGGTCCAGGCGGCCGCCCTGACGGAGGCCGGGGCCGCCGGGCTGGTCACGGCGTGCGTGGCGGGCCGCCTGACGCTCGCCTGGGCCTGCCGCCCCGCTGTGCCCGCCGCCCGCCCCGACGGGCTGGGCGCGATGGTCGCGGGCACGGTACGGACCGGCGCCGCCCTCATTGTGACCCTCGCCGCCCTGGTCGTCACGGCGGCCTTCGCCCCGGCCGCCGGGCTGGTGAGGTCGTGGACCGCGCCCGAACCTGCCGGGGCGTTCCAGAACCTGCTCCGCTACCGGGAGCAGCTGGAACCGGGGATCTGGGAGCTGTGGCCGGGGGTCCTCGGGCCGCCCGTCGCGCTGCTGGCCGGGCTGGGGCTGGCGATGCTCCTGCTCGCCCATGCCCGGCGCAGGCTCGGCGGGATCACCGGCGACGTGCTCGGCGCCCTCGTGGAGACCGCCGCCGCGGCGACCCTGGTGGTCTACGTGCTGGTCGTCTGACGCCCGGCGAGCCAGTCGGCGGACGGTGCCCGTACCGGGAAGATCCTGAGCAGGACCGCGCCGAGGATCGCGAGCAGGACCCAGCCCACGAGGCCGGTCAGCCCGGCGAGCGCCAGGTTGGGCGGCTCGGCGACGTCGCCGAGGAGCAGGACGACGCCCGCGGTCGCGTTGAGCGAGCCGTGCGCCACGACGGCCGGCCACACGCTGCCCGAGCGGAGCCGCAGCCATCCGAGCACCACCCCGGCCACCACGCAGAAGCCGGTGAAGTAGAGCGCGGCCCCGGCGCCCAGGTTGGGGTAGTTGTAGCCGAGCAGGGTCAGCGGCGCGTGCCACAGCCCCCAGATGGCGCCCGAGAGCATCAGGCCGGCCACGACGCCACGGGTGCCGGTGAGCCTCGGCACGAGATAGCCGCGCCAGCCCCACTCCTCCCCCAGCGAGGGGAGGGCGTTGAGCAGCGGCCCGGCCACCACGCCGATGACGAACTGGATGACGACGCCGGTGGCCAGGCCGGCGGGCACGGGCACGTTCTGCGCCTCCAGCTGCGCCCGATAGAGGCCGAGCCCGTCGAGGTCGAGGGTGAGCAGCCCGGCCGCGACGCTGAGCGCCGCCGCGAGGGCCACCAGCGCGGGCACGCCGAGCCACGCGGCGAGCACGAGCAGCAGGGTGCGGCCCTTGCGCTCGCCGAGCGTGAGCCCGGTCTCTCGCGCCCACTCGCGGAACGGCACCCGCGACGCCCGCCACGCCGCCAGCACCCCCAGCGTGGGTGTGAACATCATCAGCATGCCGAAGACCGGCATCAGCGGGTGTCCGAGACCGCCGCCCAGCCACAGGGGAAGCGCGACGAGCCAGGACAGGACGAAGGCGACGGCGAGGAAGACGGGGAGCGGCTTCACGCGGTCCTCCTCTCCGCGATGAGGGTGTTGATCAGGGAGGCGCCGCGCTCGGCGTCGTCGATGCTGATGCCGAGCTGGCCGCCGGAGCGGTAGCGCAGGACCAGGCACTCGCCGCCGCGCAGCATGATGGTGGCCCTGCCGGGCAGGCCGCGCACGCCCCACCCGCCGACCTGGCTCGGGTGGCGATCCTCGGTGTAGGCCCGGTCGATCTTGTCGAGCCTGATGCGGCGGACGGGCCAGCCGAACGGCCCGAAGGCCAGCACCAGCCCGTCCTCGCTGACCCGCGCCGTGAGCGAGGAGGCGAACAGCCCCACCGCCAGCACGATCACCAGCGCGGGCAGCACGGCGCCGAAGCTGGACAGGCGGACGACCCCGGTCACGTCCAGCGTGCCGAGGGCGAACAGCACGGCTGCCCCGGCGGCGGTGATGAGCAGTGGCCAAGGGTTGCTGATCCGGCTGACCCAGACGGCCCGCTGGCCGCTGCGCAGCGTGAGCCTGGGCGGCTCCGTGTCGCCGGACAGCGGGTCGGGCTCGCCCCTGCCCAGGTAGCCGGAGAGCGCCGCGGCGGCCAGCGGCACGACGAGCACCGCGACCGCCGCCAGCGGGCTGAGCCGCGCGTCCGTCCAGGCCGGGACGTCGAGGTTGGCCAGCAGCGTCATGGCGGAGATGCTGATCGCGAACAGCGCGCCGCCGGCGAACAGCGCCCACCAGGACACGCGCCCGGACCTGCTGTCCCTGGCCCGCCGCGCGGCGGCGACCAGCCCCAGCCACAGGAAGCCCCACAGCGCCGCCTGCATGATCAGGTGGACGGGGAAGGACACGGCGTTGTCGGGGGCCATGCCGGGGCCCCAGTGGACGGCCATCGGGTCGGGCAGCCGGTCGCGCAGCGCCAGCGGCGGCCCCACCACCGCGACGGCGACGACCGCGCCCGCCGGCACGGCGATGGTGCGCAGGCTCATGCGAGCTCCTCGAGTATGGCGATCAGATCCTCCCGGCCGTATCCGTACCTCTGGGCCTCGTCCAGCAGCTCGCGGGCCCGCTCGCGGAGCAGGGTGCGCGCGTCGGCGCGGGCGGCGACGCTGACGCCGCGCCCGCGCCGGAACTCCAGCAGCCCTTCGTCGCGCAGCTCGCGCAGGGCGCGCAGCACGGTGTTGGGGTTGATGCCCAGCGCCGCCGCCAGGTCGCGAGCCGGCGGCAGCCGGTCTCCCTGGGCGTAGCGGCCCTCGCCGATGGCGCGGCGGATGGCCGCGGCCACCTGCTCGTGCAGGGGACGAGCGTCGTTGAGGTCCAATGTCAGCAACATGATGCTAATGACACTAGCACCATGTCTTCATGAAGGCGACTCACGATTCATGGGATGAACCCCTGTTTGTTAGTACTCAGAAACCCTCGATAGAGTCGGTTTACGTGACCACTGTGCGGCTGAACTCAGCAGATCCCGTATCCTTCGACACCGACGCGCTGATCGTCGGTTTCCGGTCCGGCCCCGAAGGTCCCCGCCCCGCGACGGGCGCCGATCCCCTCGAAGCGGCCTTCGGCGGCAAGCTGGCCGCCACGCTGTCCTCCCTGGGGTTCGCCGGCAAGCCCGGCGAGATCGCCAAGCTGCCGGCCTTCGGCTCCGTCGCCGCGCCGCTGCTGGTCGCGGTCGGCCTGGGCGAGTCGGCGGACCTCGAAGGGCTGCGCCGCGCCGCCGGCGCCGCCGTGCGCTCGCTGGCCGGCACCGCGCGCGCCGCGCTGGTCCTGCCGGCCGAATCGGCCGACGAGGCCGAGGCCGTGGCGCTGGGCGGGCTGCTGGGAGCCTACGCGTTCTCGCGCTACCGCACCGGCGAGGGCCAGAAGGACCCCGTCGCCGAGCTGACCGTGCTGTCCGGCGCGCCCGGCGAGGTCGCCGCACGCGCCGCCGTCCTGGCCGAGTCCGTCGCGCTGGTGCGCGACCTGGTCAACACCCCGCCGTCCGACCTGTGGCCGGCCAAGTTCGCCGAGATCGCCGAGCAGACCGGCGGCGAGGCGGGCCTGTCCGTCGAGGTGCTCGACGACAAGCAGCTCAAGGACGGCGGCTACGGCGGCCTCATCGGCGTCGGCCAGGGCTCGGCCAACCCGCCGCGGCTGGTCCGCCTGTCCTACACGCACCCCGAGGCCGACAAGACCCTGGCCTTCGTCGGCAAGGGCATCACGTTCGACTCCGGCGGCCTGTCGCTCAAGCCGTCCGCGTCCATGGACTGGATGAAGTCAGACATGGGCGGCGCGGGCGCGGTGTTCGGCGCGCTCGTCGGCATCGCGAGGCTCGACCTGCGGGTCAACGCGATCGGCTACCTCTGCCTGGCGGAGAACCTCCCCAGCGGCACCGCGCAGCGCCCCTCCGACGTCATCCACAGCTACAGCGGCAAGACCGTCGAGGTGCTCGACACCGACGCCGAGGGCCGCCTGGTCCTCATGGACGGCATCGCCCGCGCCGCCGAGGACAACCCCGACGCGATCATCGACGTGGCGACGCTGACCGGCGCCCAGATCGTCGCGCTCGGCTGGCGCACCGCCGGCATCATGGGCAACGACGACGAGCTGCGCGACCTGGTCGTCGAGGCGGCCGGCGCCGCCGGCGAGGGCGCCTGGCCGATGCCGCTGCCCGAGGAGCTGCGCAAGGGCCTCGACTCCCCGATCGCCGACATCGCCAACCTCCAGCCGGAGCGCTGGGGCAGCATGCTCGCCGCCGGCATCTTCCTGAAGGAGTTCGTGCCCGACGGCGTGCGCTGGGCCCACATCGACATGGCCGGTCCCGCCTTCAACAAGGGCGAGCCGTACGGCTACGTCCCCAAGGGCGGCACCGGCGCCGTCACGCGCACGCTCATCGGACTGGCCGAGCGGCACGCGAGCACGGCGAACAAATGAAAAGATGAAGGCGACAAGACCACCCCGACAAGGAGCCTTCCTGTGGCCTACGACATCGTCGTCCTAGGTGGCGGCAGCGGCGGTTACGCCTGCGCGTTGCGGGCGGCCGAGCTGGGCATGTCCGTCGCGCTGATCGAGAAGGACAAGATCGGCGGCACCTGCCTCCACCGGGGCTGCATCCCCACCAAGGCCCTGCTGCACGTCGCCGAGGTGGCCGACGAGACCAGGGAGAGCGAGTCGTTCGGCGTGAAGGCTCGCTTCGACGGCATCGACGTCCCCGGCGTCCACGCGTTCAAGGACAAGATCGTCACCCGTGCATGGAAGGGCGTGCAGGGGCTGCTCAAGGCCGCCGGCGTCACCCTGGTCGAGGGCGAGGGCCGGCTCGCGGGCGGGCGCCGCGTCCAGGTGGGCTCCGAGGTGTACGAGGGGAGCCACCTCGTGCTGGCGACCGGCTCCGCGCCCAGGTCGCTGCCCGGCCTGGAGATCGACGGCGAGCGCGTCATCACCAGCGACCACTCGCTCAGGATGGACCGGGTGCCGTCCTCGGTGGTGGTGCTGGGCGGCGGCGTCATCGGCGTCGAGCTGGCCAGCGTCTACCGCTCGTTCGGCGCCGAGGTGACCATCGTCGAGGCCCTCCCCCGTCTGCTGCCCGCCGAGGAGGAGTCCAGCTCCAAGCTGCTGGAGCGCGCCTTCCGGCGGCGCGGCATCAAGTACGAGCTCGGCGTGCGCTTCGACGCCGCCAAGACCACCGAGACCGGCGTGCTCGTCACGCTGGCCGGCGGCAAGACCCTCGACGCCGAGATCCTGCTCGTGGCGGTGGGCCGCGGCGCGGTCACGGAGGGCCTGGGCTTCGAGGAGGCCGGCGTGGCCGTCGAGCGCGGCACCGTCACCGTCGACGAGCACTGCCGCACCTCCGCGCCCGGCGTCTACGCCGTCGGCGACCTGATCGCGACCCCTCAGCTGGCCCACGCCGGGTTCGCCGAGGGCATCATGGTCGCCGAGCACATCGCCGGGCTCGGCCCGGCGCCCATCGACTACGCCGGGGTGCCGCGGATCACCTACTCCGACCCCGAGGTCGCCTCGGTCGGCATCACGTCCGCGCAGGCGGCGGAGCGCGGGATGGAGATCGTCGAGCAGGTCTACGACCTGGCGGGCAACCCCAAGAGCCAGATCCTCGGCACGGCGGGCGCGGTCAAGGTGCTCGCTCGCAAGGACGGGCCGGTCGTCGGCGTCCACATGGTGGGCCGCCGCATCGGCGAGCTCATCACCGAGGGGCAGCTCATCTACAACTGGGAGGCGCTGCCCGCGGAGGTCGCCCAGCTCATCCACGCACACCCGACGCAGTCCGAAGCGGTCGGGGAGGCCATGCTGGCATTGGCCGGCAAGCCGCTGCACGTACACAACTAGTCAAGCCCTCGAGATCAGAACGCGAGAGAAGATAACGATGCCGGTCTCCGTACAGATGCCCCAGCTCGGCGAGAGCGTCACCGAGGGCACCGTCACCCGTTGGCTGAAGAAGGAGGGCGAGCGCGTCGAGGCCGACGAGCCGCTCCTCGAAGTGTCGACGGACAAGGTCGACACCGAGATCCCGTCGCCCGCCGGCGGTGTGCTCCAGAAGATCGTCGTGGCGGAGGACGAGACGGTGGAGGTCGGCGCCGAGCTGGCCGTCATCGACGAGAGCGGCCAGGCCGGCGCCCCCGCCCCGGCCGAGGAGGCGGCCCCCGCTCCCGAGCCTGAGCCGGAGCCGGAGCCGCAGCCCGCGCCCGCCTCGTCGATCCCGCAGCCCGCCCCGGCCGCCCCCGCTCCGCAGCCGGCCCCGCAGCCCGCGCCCCGGCCGGCTCCGCAGCCCGCGGCCCAGCCCGCGGCGCAGCCCGCGGCGCAGGCGCCGCTGCCCACCTCGGGCGAGAGCCCGTACGTGACGCCGCTGGTGCGCAAGCTGGCCAACGAGCACGGCGTGGACCTCGACTCCGTCACCGGCACCGGGGTCGGCGGCCGCATCCGCAAGCAGGACGTGCTCGAGGCCGCCAAGCAGCAGCGTGAGCAGGCCCCCGCCCCCGCCGCCGCGCAGGCCCCGGCCGCCGCTCCGGCCGCCGCGCCGCAGGCCGCCGCCCCGGCGGCTCAGGCACCGGCCGCCGCGCCCGAGCAGGTGGAGGTCGACGACACGCTGCGCGGCCGCACCGAGAAGATGACGCGGCTGCGCCAGACGATGTCCAAGCGCCTGGTGGAGTCGCTCCAGACGGCCGCCCAGCTCACCACGGTCGTGGAGGTCGACGTCACCAAGGTGGCGCAGCTGCGGGCGCGGGCCAAGGACGAGTTCTTCCGCCGCGAGGGCGTCAAGCTGTCGTTCATGCCGTTCTTCGAGATGGCCGCGATCGAGGCGCTCAAGCAGCACCCGAAGCTCAACGCGACGATCAACAACGAGACCATGGAGGTCACGTACTTCGACGTCGAGCACCTCGCCATCGCGGTCGACACCGAGCGCGGCCTGATCGCGGCGGTCATCAAGAACGCCGGCGACCTCAACCTCGCCGGGCTCGCCCGCAAGACGGCCGACCTGGCCGAGCGGACCCGCGCCAACAAGGTGACCCCCGACGAGATCACCGGCGGCACGTTCACGCTGACCAACACCGGCAGCCGCGGCGCCCTGTTCGACACGCCGATCCTGAACCAGCCGCAGGTCGGCATGCTCGGCACCGGCGCCGTGGTCAAGCGGCCCGTCGTGGTCGACACGCCCGAGGGTGAGGTCATCGCGGTCCGGTCGATGGTCTACCTGGCGCTCACCTACGACCACCGCCTGGTCGACGGCGCCGACGCCGCCCGCTTCCTGACGACGATCAAGCGCCGCCTGGAGGAGGGCCGCTTCGAGGCCCAGCTCGGCCTCGCCTGACGAGGACCTGAAGGGGCCGGGCGCGCACCGTCGCGCCCGGCCCCTTCGCGCGTTCCCGAACGAACTTCGGGCACCCGGCACCAACCGCAGGACAAAGCTCCGACGGCAGGTGCCCCGGGGACCGCTTCGGCGCGGCTGCCGGACGCTCTCGGACCGCCGATCCGTGGGCACGGCGAGCACGGTCACGGGTCAGTGAGTGCGGCGGGCGCGGTTATGGGGTCGTCGGGAATCGCGCGGGAGGTGACGGCCGGCGGGAAGGCGGCGTCGTAGGGTGGTCGTATGGCGATCATCGTGACGGGGGCATCGGGGTTGCTGGGCGTGCCGCTGGTCGCCGCGCTGCGGGGCGCGGGCGAGCGGGTGGTCACTCTGGTGCGGCGCGAGCCCAGGAGCGGCGACGAGGCACTCTGGCGGCCCGCTGAGGGGGTGCTGGACCCGGCCGTCCTGGACGGCGCGAGCGCGGTGGTGCACCTGGCCGGGGCGCCGATCGCCGAGCGGCGCTGGACCGCCGCGTACAAGCGGGAGCTGGTGCGCAGCCGTGTCGACAGCACGAGGCTGCTGGTGCGGGCGATGAGAGAGGCGCGGCGGCCTCCGGGCGTGCTGGTCTCGGCGTCGGGGGTCGACTTCTACGGCGACACCGGCGACCGGGTGGTCGACGAGGGCGCGCCGGGCGGCAGCGGGTTCCTGCCGGAGCTGTGCGAGCGGTGGGAGGCGGAGGCGGCCGCCGCCGAGGGGTTCGGAGTGCGGGTGGCGCGGCTGCGGACCGGGCTGGCGCTGAGCGGGCGCGGCGGCGCGCTCGTCAGGATGCTGCCCGTCTTCAAGGCCGGTCTCGGCGCGCCGCTCGGCTCGGGCAAGCAGTACTGGTCGTGGATCAGCGAGCCCGACTGGGTGGGCGCGGTGCGCCACATCCTGGCGACGCCCGAGGTGGCGGGCCCGGTCAACATGGGCTCCCCCACGCCCGTCACCAACGCCGTCTTCACCCGGACGCTCGGCCAGGTCCTGCGCAGGCCGACGATGCCGATGCCGGTGCCGGGGTTCGCGCTGTCGCTGGGGCTCGGCGAGTTCGCCAAGGCGGGGCTGCTGCCGAGCCATCGCCTGCGGCCGGGGAAACTGCTGGACAGCGGGTACGAGTTCACCCATAGCGACCTCGCCGACGCGCTCCGCGCCGTACTGTAGTGAGCTGTTCCACCTTCGCTCCGGGAGACTCCGTATGACCAGGTCAGGCCAGTCGCACATCCTCGCGATCGGGGGCGGCTCGTTCCGCCCGACCGGCCGCTACGGTTTCATGGAGGCGAGCCCGCTGCTGCGCTACGGCCTCGACCTGACCGGTCAGGACCGTCCCAAGCTGGGCCTGCTCGCCACCGCTACCGGCGACGACGCCGCCTGGCTGCTGAAGATGTACGGCGCGTTCACCGGATGGGACGTCGAGGTCAGCCACCTGACCGTGTTCCCGATGCCGAACGTCGAGGACCCGGCCGCCTGGATGCTCGAACAGGACATGATCTACGTCAGCGGCGGCAGCGTGGCCAACCTGATGGCGCTGTGGCGGCTGCACGGGCTCGACGAGGCGTTCGCCGAGGCGTGGCGGGCCGGGGTGGTGCTGTCGGGGCAGAGCGCGGGCGCGCTGTGCTGGCACGTCGGCGGCAACACCGACTCCTTCGGCCCCGAGCTGCGGGCGTGGTCCGACGGGCTGGCCCTGCTGCCCTACTCGTGCGGCGTCCACTACGACTCCGAGCCGCAGCGGCGGCCGCTGCTGCACGAGTCGGTGGCGAGCGGCGAGCTGCCCGACGGCTACGCCGCCGACGAGGGCGTGGCGCTCCACTACGCCGGCACCGAGTTCATCCAGGCGGTCAGCTGCCGGCCCGAGGGTCACGCGTACCGCGTCGAGCATGACGGCGCCGGCGGGGTGAAGGAGTTCAGGATCGAACCTCGGCTGCTGACATCCTGAATTACCCTACAAGGGTGAGGGAACGGCACAATGGACCCATGCGCCCCATCAACGGGGTCGATCCCCACAGCCTCGCCATCGTCCGTCTAGGCGTCGACGTCCCCTACGAGCAGGCCTGGTCGCTGCAGCGCTGGGTGCACGGCAAGCGGGCCGCCGGAGAGCTCGGCGACACGCTGCTGGTCCTTGAGCACGCGCCGGTCTACACCGCCGGCAAGCGGGCCGCCGCGCACGAGCGTCCGGCCGACGGCACGCCGGTCATCGACGTCGACCGGGGCGGCCGGGTGACCTGGCACGGCCCCGGCCAGCTCGTCGCCTATCCGATCGTCGCGGTCTCGGACGTGGTCGACTACGTGTGCCGGCTGGAGGAGACGATGATCCAGGTGTGCGCCGACTTCGGCGTCACCGCCAGGCGGGTCAAGGGGCGTCCCGGGGTGTGGGCCGCCGGGGACGCCAGCCTGGGCCTGCCCGACCGGCAGCTCGGAGCGGTGGGCATCCGGGTCTCGCGCGGGGTGTCGATGCACGGGTTCGCGCTCAACTGCGCGAACGACCCCCGGTGGTTCAACCGGATCGTGCCGTGCGGGCTGCCCGACGTGGGCGTCTCGACGCTGTCCGCGGAGACGGGCCGGCGCATCGTGGCCGAGGAGGTCATGCCGATCGCGGAGAAGCGCCTGGCGGAGGCCCTCGGCCGCGAGCCGTACGACCTCCACGAGGAGGATCTCCTGCGCCGCTGACCTCCCCTGGTCTGACCCCGCGGATCAACCCTCGGGCCCTTACCCGGCCGGGGCGGCGGTGCCTATGATCAGGGCGTGAAACGCGCCGCCGCCTTTCTCATCGCCCTTCTGGTGCACGCGCTGACGCTCGCCTTCATCGTGCTGGGCGCGCGCACGATCGTGGTCAACGCCGAGTTCGTCTTCGGCTGGCTGATCGGCGGGCTGCTGATCGGCATCGGGTGGCTGCTGCGTCCGCGCCTGGCGCGCGTGCCCGCCGACGCCGAGATGCTCGGCCGGGAGGACGCCGCCGAGCTGTACGCGACGGCCGGGCGGGTCGCGTCCCGGATCGGGGTCAGGCCGCCGGACCTGGTGGCGGTCAGGGATCTCGCGACCGAGACGTCTTACCGGAGAGTGGGGCTCAGGCGCACGCCGGTGCTCCTGGTGGGGCTGCCGGTGTGGCTGGCGCTGAGCCCGCGGCAGCGCGTGACCCTGCTGGCGACGGCATACGCGGGCGAGGCGACCGGCGACGACCTGGTGGTGGGCGGCGCGCTGTCGACGCTGGGCGAGTGGCGGCAGGCGCTGCTGGGCTCCGCGCCGCTGACGGCGCGCGAGGAGGCCCGCGACAAGTTCACCGGTACGCTCGGCGCGCTCCACACGCCGGACACGAGCTACGAGGTGGCCGGGTGGATCGGCCGGGTGATCGGCCGGGTGCTGGGCGCCCCGGTGCTGCTGGTGGAGTACGCGCTGACCCGGCTGGCCCGTTCGGGCGACGGGCGGGCGCGCGAGCGCAGGCTGGCGCTGGCCGCGAAGGCGGTCACGCCCGAGGAGGTGGCGGAGCTGGAGGAGCTGATCGCCGCCGGCGGCTACCTCGCGCCGATGCAGGCGGCCGCGCTGCGCGGCGAGACCGTGCCCGCGATCAGGCGCGACGCGCTGGCCCGCGCCGACCGGCCGGGGCCCGCGCGTTCCCCGCTGCTGGGCGAGGTGGAGTCCGGGCGCATCGACGAGGAGTTACTCGCCCACTACACCCGCGCGGTGCGCGGTTTCGGGCTCATCGCCTGATCCACGCCCCTGGCGAGGGCCATGCGGGCGGGAGACGTAAGCTGGCAGGGTGACCGTTGCTCCTGAAGGCCGAAAGCTCCTCCGCCTGGAGGTGCGCAACGCCGAGACCCCTATCGAGCGCAAGCCCCCGTGGATCAAGACCAAGCTGAAGACGGGCCCCGAATACACCGAGCTGAAATCGCTCGTGCGCCGCGAGGGCCTGCACACGGTCTGTGAAGAGGCGGGCTGCCCCAACATCTACGAGTGCTGGGAAGACCGCGAGGCGACGTTCCTCATCGGCGGCGACCAGTGCACCCGCCGCTGCGACTTCTGCCAGATCGACACCGGCAAGCCCAAGGAGTACGACCGCGACGAGCCGCGCCGGGTGGCCGAGTCCGTCCAGCAGATGGGCCTGCGCTACGCGACCGTGACCGGCGTGGCCCGCGACGACCTGCCCGACGGCGGGGCCTGGCTCTACGCCGAGACCGCGCGGCAGATCCACGCGCTGCTGCCCGGTTGCGGCGTCGAGCTGCTCGTGCCCGACTTCAACGGCGACCGCGGCCAGCTGGAGGAGGTCTTCTCCAGCAAGCCGGAGGTGTTCGCGCACAACGTCGAGACCGTGCCGCGCATCTTCAAGCGGATCCGGCCCGCGTTCCGCTACGACCGCTCGCTGAAGGTGATCACGACGGCCCGCGAGGCCGGGCTGGTGACCAAATCCAACCTCATCCTCGGCCTGGGCGAGACCCGCGAGGAGGTGCTGGAGGCGATGCGCGACCTCCACTCCGCCGGCACCGACCTGCTCACCATCACGCAGTATCTCCGGCCGACCCCGCGCCACCACCCGGTGGAGCGCTGGGTCAAGCCGGAGGAGTTCGTGGAGCTGCAGCGGGAGGCCGAGGAGATCGGCTTCGCCGGCGTCCTGTCCGGCCCGCTGGTCCGCTCGTCGTACCGCGCGGGCAAGCTCTACCAGCAGGCGATCGCCGCCCGCCAGACGGCCTGACCGCGCCGCCAGCGCGGCGTGTTCGCGGCGTCATCGCGCCGTCTTCGTGGCGTGGTCGCGGCGTCGTTCGCGGCGTCCTTGGCGGCGTGATCGCGGCGTCGTTCGCGGCGTCCTTGGCGGCGTGATCGCGGCGTCGTTCGCGGCGTGATCGCGGCGTCGTTCGCGGTGGCCACGTGGCGTCGGAAGCCCCGGGCGGGGTCCCGGGGCTTCCGCGTTTCCCCGATCCGGTCGCCGCGCTACCGTGAGCGTCGGAAGGGGGCGAGACGTGGCCATTCTGATCCGGACCGGGGACGTGCCGCCGGGGCAGCGGCTCGACGCCTGGCGCAGCGTGGTCTGCGACACGCTCGGCCCGCTCGACTTCCACATCGCCCGCGGCACCCCGCTGCGGGGGCAGATCGAGGCCGGGCAGCTCGGCCCGATCGGCGTCGGCAAGGTGGAGACCTCCACGCCCCACAGCGTGCACCGCACGGCGGGCCTGATCCGGCGTGACAGCCCCGAGCTCTACCGGCTGGTGCTGGCCGTGTCGGGCAGCCCGATCCTGTCGCAGGACGGCCGCTCGGTCCGGCTGGCCCCGGGCGGGTTCGCCCTCTACGACTTCACCCGGCCCTACGAGCTGGCCTACGACGCGGCGGTGCGGCTGGCGGTGTTCAGCTTCCCGCGCGAGCTGCTGTCGCTGCCCGCCGGCGCGGCCACCTCGATCACCGCCGTGCCGATCCCGGCCGGCGAGGGCACCGCCGCGCTGGCCGCGCCGCTGCTGCGCCGGGTGGCGCTGGACCTGGAGACCTACCGGCCGGCCAGCGCCGCGCGGCTGTCCACGGTGGTGATGGATCTGGTGGCCACCGCCGTGGCCGAGCGCGTGGACCGGCTGGACGAGGTGCCCGAGCGGGCCCGGCAGGAGGCGCTGACGGCGCGGGTGCACGCCTTCATCGAACGCCATCTGGGTGATCCCGGCCTGGACCCGGCCGCCGTGGCCGCCGCCTGTCACGTGTCGCCGCGCTCGCTGCACCGGGTGTTCGAGGCCCGCGACACGACGGTGGCGGGCTGGATCCGCCATCGGCGGCTGGAGCGCTGCCGCCGCGACCTGGCCGATCCGGCGCTGGCGGGCGTGCCGGTCAGCGCGGTGGCGGCCCGCTGCGGGCTGCCCGACCCGGCCCACTTCAGCCGTCTGTTCAAGCGCGCGTACGGGGTGCCGCCGGCCGAGTACCGGCGGGCGAGCCTGCGGTAGGCGCGCATCGTCAAGGGGGTGGCGCGCAGATCCAAGACCGGGGCCGCCGCGATCCGCAGACTGGTCCCATTCCCGCGAGAACGCGGGAACCCCCTGACGAGGATGGAGTCCGGTCATGCAGCTCTTCGTGAACCTGGCGGTCAAGGATCTCGACCGCTCGAAGGAGTTCTTCACCGCGCTCGGTTTCGCCTTCTTCGGCATGGCCGACGACATGGCGTCCGTGATGATCAACGACGGCGCGCAGGTCATGCTGCTGACGGAGCCGGTGTTCGCCGGCTACGCGGCCAGGGAGCTCGCCGACCCGGCCAAGACGACCGAGGCGATCCTGGTCATCGGCCTGGAGAACCCGGCCCAGGTGGACGAGCTGACCGAGAAGGCCGTCGCCGCCGGCGCCACCCCGCTGGGCCCGCCCCGGCAGGACGACTTCCGCTACCAGCGGGCCTTCGCCGACCTCGACGGCCACCACTGGGAGGCGCTCTGCCTGGCGCAGCCGGCCGGATGAGCACCGTGACGCTGACGGGCACGGCGGTCTCGGCCGACGGGACCGCCATCGCCTACGACCGCCACGGCTCGGGACCGGCCGTGGTCCTGGTGCACGGCGCGTTCGCCGGCAGGGGTCACCCCACGCTGGCGGGCGTGGCGGCGGGGCTGGCGCCGTGGTTCACCGTGTACGACTACGACCGGCGCGGGCGGGGAGGCAGCGGCGACACCTCCCCGTACGCGGTGGAGCGCGAGATCGAGGATCTGGCCGCGGTCGTCGGGGCGGCGGGCGGGCGGGCGATGGTGTTCGGCGGGTCGTCGGGCGGCGCGCTGGCGCTGGAGGCGGCGGCCCGGCTGCCGGAGGTCACCAAGCTGGCGGTGTGGGAGCCGCCCTACCACGTGACCGCCGACGCCCCCGTACTGCCGCACGACTTCGCCGCCCGGCTCGACGCCCTGGTCCGGGAGGGGCGGCGGGGGGACGCGGCCGAGCTGTTCATGGTGGCGGCGGCCGAGGTGCCGCGGGAGGCCGTGGCGCTGATGCGGGCCGACCCGTCCTGGCCGGAGGTGGAGGCCGTCGCGCACACGCTGGCGTACGAGGCGGCCGTCATGGGACCGGGCAACGCGCTGCCGGCCGCCCGGCTGGCCGAGGTCACGCAGCCGGCGCTGGTCATGAACGGCGACGCCGGCCCGGCGTGGATGGCGGCGGCCGCGCGGGCCGTGGCGGGGCGCGTTCCTGGCGCCGTCCACCGGGTGCTGGAGGGGCAGGCGCACGCCGTGGCCCCGGAGGCCCTGCTGCCCGAGCTGCTGGAGTTCTTCGTGGTGGCGTGACCCCGGCCGCCGGGCCGCCGACACTGTGATCGTGGACTTCGACGACGTGATCAGCGGGCTGGACCTGCGTACCAAGGTCAGGATGTTGACCGGCGCCTCCATGTGGGCGCTGCACCCGGTGCCGGAGATCGGCCTGGACCGCCTGGTGATGAGCGACGGGCCGATCGGCGTGCGCGGCGAACGGTGGAGCGCTGCCAGCCCGTCGATCGCGCTGCCGAGCCCCACCGCCATGGCCGCCACCTGGGACGTGGGGCTGATCCGGCGGGTGGGCCGGCTGCTCGCCCAGGAGGCCCGGCGCAAGGGCGTGCACGTGCTGCTCGCGCCGACCGTCAACCTGCACAGGTCGCCGCTGGGCGGGCGGCACTTCGAGTGCTTCTCCGAGGATCCGCACCTGACGGGCGAGGTGGCGGCCGCGTACGTGGAAGGCGTGCAGGAGGGCGGGGTGGCGACCACCCCCAAGCACTTCGTGGCCAACGACTCCGAGACCGAGCGGTTCACGGTCAGCGTCGAGGTGTCCGCGCGGGCGCTGCGCGAGCTGTACCTGCGGCCGTTCGAGCGGGTCGTCCAGGCCGGCGCGTGGGGTGTCATGACGGCCTACAACGCGGTCGGCGGCGTCACGATGAGCGAGCACGCCGATCTGGTGCACGGGGTGCTGAAGGACGAATGGGGCTTCGACGGTCTCGTGGTGTCCGACTGGACGGCGGTGCGCACCACCGAGGCCGCCGCGCTGGGCGGCACCGACGTGGCCATGCCGGGCCCGCACGGGCCGTGGGGCGACAAGCTGGAGGAGGCGGTGCGCGCGGGGCGGGTGCCGGAGTCGCTGATCGACGACCGGGTGCGCCGTGTGCTCCGCCTGGCCGAGCGCACGGGCGCGCTGGGCGGGCCGCCGCCCGCCGCGGCCGGTGAGGTCATCGACGGGGTGGCGCTGGCGCGTGAGGTGGCCGCGCGGAGCTTCACCCTCCTGAAGAACGACGGGCCGCTGCTTCCGCTGTCCGGCGTGCGGTCCGTGGCGCTGATCGGGTCGGCGGCCAGGGAGGCCAGGGTGATGGGCGGCGGCAGCGCCCAGGTGTTCCCCGCCCGCTTCGTCTCCCCGCTGGACGGCCTGCGCGGGCGTGGCGGCGTCGAGGTCCGGTACGCGCGGGGCACCGATCCGCGCGTCCGCCTGTCCCCGCTGGCGGTCTCGGCCACCGCGGCCTTCCTGGACGCCGGCGGCCGGGTCCTGGCCGAGCATCCGCTGCCGGCGGCCGAGGGGCGCTGGATCGGCGAGACCCCGCCCGGAGTGGACGCCGACCGGCTCGCGGCGGTCCGGCTGCGCGCCGCGTACACGCCGGAGACCGGAGGGCGGCACGAGCTGTCGGTGGCCGGCGCGGGCGCGTACACGCTGTCGCTGGACGGCCGGGTGCTGCTCGACGAGACGCTGACCCCCGGCGGCGACGACCCGGCCGCGCTGCTGTCGCCGCCGGAGCGGCGGGTGACCGCCGATCTGGACGCGGGCGTCACGTACGAGCTGGAGGTCCTGCACCGGACGGCCGGGTTCAGGGGGATGGTGTTCATCGTGTGCGTGCTCGGCCACGCCGAGCCGTCGCCCGGCGAGGACGAGCTGCTCGCCGAGGCGGTGCGGGTGGCGGCCGGCAGCGACGTGGCCGTGGTGGTGGCCGCCACCACGCCGGAGGTGGAGAGCGAGGGCTTCGACCGCGGGGACCTGGTGCTGCCGGGCCGCCAGGACGAGCTGATCGCCGCGGTCGCCGCCGCCAACCCGCGCACCGTCGTGGTGGTGAACGCGGGCTCGCCGGTGGAGATGCCGTGGCTGGACTCGGTGGCGGCGGTGCTGCTCACCTGGTTCCCGGGGCAGGAGGCGGGGGCGGCGCTGGCGGACGTGCTGTTCGGCGACGCCGAGCCGGGCGGGCGGCTGCCGACGACCTGGCCCGCCCGGCTTGCCGACGCGCCGGTGGTGAACGTGACTCCGGACCGCGGTGTCATGGTCTACGACGAAGGGCTGTTCATCGGGTATCGGGCGTGGGAGCGGAGCGGGCGCGCGCCGGCGTTCTGGTTCGGGCACGGGCTCGGTTACACCACCTGGTCGTACGACTCGATCTCCGGCGGGAGCGGGTCGGTGACCGTGCGCGTGACCAACACCGGCGGGCGGCGCGGCCGGGAGGTCGTGCAGGTCTACGCCGCGCCGGTCACGCCCGATCCGGGGCGCCCGGCCCGGTGGCTGGCCGGGTTCGCGGTGGTGGAGGCCGAGCCGGGGCAGAGCGTGACCGCCGTCGTGGACGTGCCTGACCGTACGTTCGAGGTCTGGGACGGGCGGGGGTGGCGCGTCGCGTCCGGGGAGTACCTGCTGGAGGCCGCCCGCCACTACGCCGACCGGAGGCTTTCGGCGACGGTCAAGGTCTGAGAGTCAGGATTCGGCAAAAAGATCGCGGTCGCGGCGAGGCTGCCTGGCGGCCGCGTTCTCCGTCCTGTCCGGTTCGTTTGTATCCTTCCTTCCATGGCGAAGTCCAAGGACCCAGAGAAGCCGGGGCGCATCAAGCAGCTCCGCATGATCGCGCAGATCATCAAGCAGTCCAATCCCAAGGGGATGCCGATCGTCTTCCTCTCGGCGGTCGGCACGCTGGCTGTGGTGGTCGTGATCGGTCTGGTCACGGACTATCTGTGGTATTCGATCTTCCTGGGCATCCTGCTGGCGTTCACCGTCGGCCTGGTGGTGTTCGGGCAGCTCGCGCAGCGGGCGCAGTATTCGCTGCTGCACGGCCAGACCGGCGCCGCCGCCGCCGTGCTGCAGGGCATGCGCGGCAACTGGCAGGTCACCCCGGCCATCGCGGTCAACCGCGACCAGGACCTGGTCCACATGGTGGTGGGCTATCCGGGCGTCATCCTGGTGTCCGAGGGGCCGGGCAACCGCACGGCCCGCATGCTCGCGGCGGAGAAGAAGCGCATCGCCCGCGCGGTGCTGGGCGTGGAGATCTATGACGTCCAGTGCGGTGACGGCGAGGGCCAGGTCCCGCTGGCCAAGCTGCAGCGCCACATCATGAAGCTGCCGCGCAACCTGAAGAAGCCCTCGGTCAACGAGGTGAAGGACCGCCTGCGGTCCCTGCCGAAGAACATGCCGATGCCCAAGGGTCCGATGCCCAAGGGCGCCCGCATGCCGCGCGGCCCCAAGATGCGCTAGTGCCGTCCCTGTCGTCGCGGGCCAACCGCGGCTGGTGGGACGGCAACGCCGACGACTACCAGGCGGAGCACGGCGCGTTCCTGCGCGACGCCGGCTTCGTGTGGTGCCCTGAGGGCGTCGACGAGGCCGACGCCCGGCTGCTCGGCGAGGTGTCCGGGCGCGACGTGCTGGAGATCGGCTGCGGCGCCGCGCAGTGCGCCCGCTGGCTGGTGACGCGGGGTGCGCGGGTGGCCGCCTTCGACCTGTCGCGCGGCCAGTTGCTCCACTCGCGCCGCATCGACGAGGAGACCGGCGTGCGGGTGCCGGCGATCCAGGCCGACGCCGAGTCGCTGCCGTTCGCCGCGGAGAGCTTCGACGCGGCCTGCTCGGCGTACGGCGCGCTGCCGTTCGTGGCCGACCCGGCGGCGGTCCTGCGCGAGGTGCGCCGGGTGCTGCGGCCGGGCGGCCTGTTCGTGTTCTCGGTCAGCCACCCGATCCGTTGGGCGTTCCCCGACGACCCGGGCCCGCGCGGGCTGACCTCCGACCGCTCCTACTTCGACCGCAGCCCGTACGAGGAACGCGACGAGCACGGCACCCTCACCTACGCCGAGCACCACCGCACCATGGGCGACTGGGTGGGCCTGCTGGCCGCCTCCGGGCTCGCCATCACCGGGCTGCTGGAGCCCGAGTGGCCCGAGGGGCACGACCGGGTGTGGGGCGGCTGGAGCCCGTTGCGGGGCCGCCACCTGCCCGGCACCGCCATCTTCAGCGTGCATTCGCCAGGAGCCCCCGGGCTTTAGCCCTGGGAAGGAATGGCGTTCGGCCCGCACGGTTGTTCGATTGCCGATAAGTTCACTACGTGAAATTTGTTGTGCAGGTGCGGCTGTTCCCCACGCCCGCCCAAGAGGCGGCGCTGGTTGACACCCTGAACCTGTGCAACCGCGCGGCGAACGAGGTGTCGCGCATCGCGTGGGACACCAAGACGTTCCGGAACTACGATCTGCGCAGGCACACCTACATTTGGTGCAAGAACATGGGTCTGTCCGCCCAGCCCGCCCAGCACGTGATCAAAAAGGTGACCGACGCCTACACGACCGTACGCGCCCAGGTGAGGGCCAACCTCCGCAAACCCCTGGACAAGCCCATCAGGTTCCGCAAGGACTCGGCGCAGCCGTTCGACGACCGGTGCCTGTCCTGGCAGATCCCGGACCGCACCGTGTCCATCTGGACCACCAGCGGCCGAACGAAAGGCATCCGGCTCGGCTGTTCCGACGAGCAGGCCAGAATGCTGGCGGCCTACCGCAGGGGCGAGTCTGACCTGGTCCACCGCGACGGCCTGTGGCTTCTGATCGCCACCTGCGACGCCCCGGACGCCAACGTCACCGAACCCCATGCGTTCATCGGTGTTGACCTCGGCATCGCCAACATCGCCACCACCTCGGACGGGACCCGCCACTCAGGGAAAGCGCTGACCGCGGTCCGTCACCGCAACCGGGAACTGCGGCGGCGACTCCAGGCCAAGCGGACTAAATCTGCCAGACGCCTGCTGAAGGCACGGCGGCGCAAGGAGGCCCGGTACGCCCGGGACATCAACCATGTCATCTCCAAGAGCATCGTGACCGAGGCAGAACGCACCGGGCGCGGGATTGCCCTGGAAGACCTCCAGGGCATCCGCGATCGGGTACGGCTTCGCAAGCCCCAGCGGGTCACGCTGCACTCGTGGAGCTTCCACCAGCTCGGAAGCTTCATCGGCTACAAGGCGGCACGCGCCGGGGTCGCGCTGGTCCACGTCGACCCGGCCTACACCTCTCAGGAGTGTTCAGCCTGCGGGCTCATGGACAAACGGAACCGGCCGGACCAGGAAACCTTCTGCTGTACGTCGTGCGGCTTCGCTGAGCACGCCGACGTCAACGCAGCCCGCAACATCGCCTCGCGCGGTGTCACGGGCTGGGCTGCCGTCATGCAGCCGAACGCGGCCTGAACCCTCACCACCAGTGAGCGGCGAGGAGCTGCAAGCCCCCGGCTTCGGACTTTAGCCGTGGGGTCATGGCCTGCGCGCGTATCTAGCGGCCATGGCGTGGAAGGCCGCCTTCGGCTCCCAGCGCGTCTCGTCGAGCATCCTGACGACGCCGTACGAGCCGAGGTCGGCCTGATCGTCCCGGCCGATCCTGGTGAAACCGGCGAAGGTGAACCACAGGGCCGTCTCGACGCCCTCCTGCTCGAAGACGTCGAGCAGCTCGTCGAGATAGCGGACCTGCTCGTCCTCGTCGGGCACCGCGCCTTCGGGCACCAGGTAGGCCGAGCCGCCCCGCTCGCCGGCGCCGCGGTAGGCGCAGGTGCCGAACTCGGTCACGGCCACCGGCTTGCCCTGCCCGGAGCGGGCGCGCAGCTCGTCGCGGAAGGTCTCGGCGTTGTAGGCGGCGCGGTAGGCGTCGAGGCCGACGACGTCGAACGGGGTCCAGTCGACGAACTCCCAGGGCGCGGAGGCGTAGGTGATCCTGCCGCCGAACAGCGGCCGGACCGTGGCCGCGACCTCGGCCAGGTAGGAGTCCAGGCGTTCGGTGATCGCCGGGATCTCCCTGCTCCACCATTCGGGGGACGCCTCGGTGAGTGATCCCAGGCGCTCGCCGTACGTCTCCCCCGGCATGAAACCGGACAGGAACGCGCTGGCCTCGCAGCCCGCCACCAGCACCACCTCGGCGCCGCCCGCGCGCAGCTCCTCCGCCTTCGTGGCGCACTCCGCCAGCATCGGCAGGGTCTCCTCGGGGGTGAGGTCGACCGGGAACGGCGCGTACCAGACCTCCAGCCCGGCGGCTGCGGCCTCCTCGGCGGCGACGGCGAGACGGGCGGGGTCGCCGCCGGAGACGCGGACGGCCCGGCAGCTCAGCTCGCGGGCGATCACCTGGAGGTCGCGCCGGACGGTGTCCCGGTCGAAGGCCTTGCGGCTGCGGTCGGGCTCGGGCAGGAAGCCGGTGTCATAGTTGATGCCCTTTTTCATGATTTGTCCTTACCAATACCGTCTTGGAGTTGGTCGAAGGCGAGCTCCACGTCGGAGGCGAGCATCCGGCCCGCCTCCTCCAGCGGCGTCCCGGACGCCAGCCGCTGGAAGAACGCCTCCTCGACCGTGGTGATGACGGCGGTGATCTGGGCGGCCATGAGCTGCGCGGCCGTCTCCGAGCCGGCCGTGTCCCGCAGCGCGGCGGCCAGCTCGTGACGCTGCCCCATGTGCGCCTGGTAGACGCCCGCCATGAGCACCGGCGTGGACGCGATGACCCTGACCTGGGCGAGCATCCGGCCGACGTCGCGGGGACCGTCGGCGGCCAGCGCGGCGTAGTGGGCGCGCAGCGCGTCCAGGGGCGTCTGGCCGGGCGGCCGCCGGGCCACGATCGAGGCGAGGTCGTCGTGTATGCCGTCGAGAGCCAGGCAGTCCTTGCTGGGAAAGTAGTTGAACAGGGTGACCTTGGCGACCCCGGCCGCCTCGGCGATCTCGCTGACCGTCACCGCGTCGTACCCGCGCTCCGCGAACAGCTCCAGCGCGACGCCCGCGATGCGCCGCCGGGTCTCTTCCTTCTTGCGCTCGCGCAAACCCGCCATCATCATGACGGCAGCGTAAACCGTACTCAGTACAAAAGTAAACCCGGTACGGTTTTCACATGTGGACGACCACGGTGTTCGACACGCGGTCGTGCAGGCCGCGGTGGTCGCGGTCGAAGATCAGCGCCGGCAGGGCCAGCACGAGCAGCACCGTGCGCACCAGCACCGGGAACAGGCGGGGGTCGCCGCCGTCCATCGCCGCCACCCGGATGCCGGCCAGCCGGTGGCCGAACGTCTGCCCCATGAACCCGACCAGTACCACGTACTGCACGGCGAACACGATCGCGGGCACCCACGGCTGCTCGGCCGTGCTGATCCCGAGCAGCAACTGCGTGATCGCCCACGTGCAGATCATCCAGTCGATGACCAGGGCGGCGATCCTGCGCCCCCAGCCGGAGACGGACCCGCTGCCCTCCTCCGGCAGCCCGAGGCGCTGCCCCGGATAACCGAGATCGACCCCGGCGGACCGGAGCCCGCCCAGCCAGGTCTGCGTCCACCGCGGCTCGTTGCTGCTCATGTGTCAAAGGTATCCGCCGGTGGGGGCGGTCGGGATCGTGACCCGTCCGCGCTTCCGTGACGCGGGTGGTCCGGCGCATGATGGAGGCCATGCCGTACGGGGACGACTTGGACGCGCGCTTCCACGAACTGGTCGCGCAGTTCAGCGAGGAGGAGCGGCGCAGGCTGAGCGCCGCGGCGAGCAAGGGCGCCCGCCCGCGCCGGCGCCGGCGCGTGGGACGGGTCTGGTACGCGTTCGCGGCCGTGCTGGCGGTGGTCGTGGCGGCCCTGCTGATCGTCGCCGTCCGCCCCGACCTGCTCTCCCCCGCCCCCGAGCCGGCCGCGGAGTCGCCGTCACCGGTCCTGCGCGCCCACGTTCCGGGCCCTTCTGGGGACGTGAACGCCGCGTAACACATGCGAAACAATCGAGACACCATGCGGAAACGGCCGCGCCGTACCTTCACGGGTGATAGCCCGTCCCCAGGGAGGTTCGAGAGTGTTCAACTCCGCCGACGACGTCCTGAAGTTCATCAGGGACGAAGGGGTGCAGTTCGTCGATGTCAGGTTCACCGACCTGCCGGGGACGACTCACCACTTCACCTTCCCGGTCGAGAACTTCGGCGCGAACGTCTTCTCTGACGGCCTCATGTTCGACGGCTCGTCGATCCGCGGTTTCCAGGCGATCCACGAGTCCGACATGCTGCTCCTGCCGGACCCGTCGTCCGCCGTGGTCGACCCGTTCCGCCAGCACAAGACGCTCAACATCAACTTCTTCGTGCACGACCCGCTGACCGGCGAGGCCTACAGCCGCGACCCGCGCAACGTCGCCCGCAAGGCCGAGGAGTACCTCAAGGGCACCGGCATCGCCGACACCGTCTTCTTCGGGCCCGAGGCCGAGTTCTACATCTTCGACGACGTCCGCTTCGAGACGAAGTCCAACGCGGGCTACTACTACATCGACTCCATCGAGGGCGCCTGGAACACCGGCAAGGCCACCGAGGGCGGCAACCTGGGCTACAAGCCGCGCTACAAGGGCGGCTACTTCCCGGTGCCGCCGATGGACCACTTCACCGACCTGCGCTCGGAGATGGTCCGCAACCTCATCGAGTGCGGCATCGACGTCGAGATGCAGCACCACGAGGTGGGCACCGCCGGTCAGGCGGAGATCGACTTCAAGTTCGGCACGCTGCTCAAGACGGCCGACAACCTGATGCTCTACAAGTACATCATCAAGAGCACGGCCATGGAGTACGGTCACACCGTCACCTTCATGCCCAAGCCGATCTTCGGTGACAACGGCTCCGGCATGCACTGCCACCAGTCGCTGTGGAAGGACGGCTCGCCGCTCTTCTACGACGAGGTCGGCTACGCGGGCCTGTCCGACACCGCCCGCTACTACATCGGCGGCCTGCTCAAGCACGCCCCGTCGCTGCTGGCCTTCACCAACCCGACGGTCAACTCCTACCACCGGCTGGTGCCGGGCTACGAGGCACCGGTCAACCTGGTCTACTCGCAGCGCAACCGTTCGGCCTGCGTCCGGATCCCGATCACGGGCTCCAACCCGAAGGCCAAGCGCATCGAGTTCCGCGTGCCCGACCCGTCCTGCAACCCGTACTTCGCCTTCGCCGCCATGCTGATGGCGGGGCTCGACGGCATCCGCAACAAGATCGAGCCGCCGGAGCCCGTCGACAAGGACCTGTACGAGCTCCCGCCGGAGGAGGCCCGCTCGGTCCCGCAGGTGCCCGGCTCCCTCACCGACGTGCTCAACGCCCTGGAGGAGGACCACGACTACCTGCTCGAAGGCGGCGTCTTCACGCCCGACCTGATCGAGACGTGGATCTCCTACAAGCGCGAGAACGAGGTCGACCCGATCCGGCTGCGCCCGCACCCGCACGAGTTCGAGCTCTACTACGACGTGTGATCGGTTACCGCGCGGTGAGCTGCACGCTCACCGCGCGGTTTCCGTCTGGGTCCCGCCATCGCCGTGTTCAGTCGTGGTCGGGAAAGACCAGCTCATCGCGCGTAGCCACCTCTTCGGCGGGGGGCGGCTCGATGTGGATCGCGTCGCCCCAGCCGGAGAACCGCACATCGGCGGTCGTGAGGCTGCGGTCTTCGACGTTCCAGGGGTATTCGGGCTCGTCATACCGCGTCTGGCACCTGCGTACGAGCTGATCCGGACCGAGCCACAGCCGCCACTTCACGGGCAACTTGGCGTAGCTCGCGTAGCGTCCTGTGGGCTTCTCGAAGTCGCCCACCCATAGACGCGGATTCAGCTTGTACAGCTTGCCGATGGTGGTGCTGCCCTCGTGGAGAGTGGTGCGGGTGCCGTCGTAGACGCCGGCGGGCCGCTTGGCCGTCGTGGTGGACAGCACGTGCCGGAGAGTGGCGGGATCGCTCAGCCTGATCTTCCCGCATTCCAGGTACAGCTCGTTCTTCTCGGTGTCCAGAATCCAGGACTTGCCCTCCGGCAGGTAGGCAGGGCGGTCGGGATACCAGCCGTAGGAACGACCCGGGAAGACGACGGCCCGGGAGGCACCGTCGGCTGAGGGCTTCGAGGGGCGGAAATCGAGGGCCACGATTCCACCGCCACCGAACTCGTAGGCGGACCGCGATCGGCTGGTGACGTGGTCCTTCTTCGGACCCCAGACAATTCGGTAGACCGAACTCGCCCGCACCCCGCCATGACCGTCGAGCTGCCGCTTCAGCGCCGCGACCGGATCTGGACGGGTAACGGCTCCGGCGTGCGGGCCGATGACCGGGATCGATGCTGTCAGCACGAGAGCCAGCCCGATCGCCCATCGACCCATGCTCATGCACTCCCCGCTCGATGCCGTGCCGTCCGGAACGAAGGCTGTGGGAGATCTTCGCGATCGAAGATCTCAACGCTGTCACGGACGGATTCCGGCGGAGCCCGCAGGTCGGTGACTCCTCGTCTGACAGTGGTTGATGGCGCCGCGCAAAAATCGTTGATCCTTACGAGGCCGACAGGTAGCGTCTGCGATCAGTGGCGATCACCTGTTCGAATTTTCGCCCTCTGTCCGGCCCGCAGATCTGGAGATGCGAGATGAAGCGAACACTGAGTCTGTTAACTGTCGGTCTGCTGGTCTCCGGTCTGGTGACCGCACCGGCTGGGGCTTCCAGCGTGGTGACCGATCCTCTGGCCTCTTCCCAAGCGGCCGCTGCTGAGATCGCGGCGTTCTGGCTCGGCGATGGCGGGGCCCATCTGATGAACGCCACTCCGTACAACGTCCGGACCGCCGTCGACAAGGTCCTTCCCATCAGCGGCATCCCCGCGGACACCAAGCCCGGCACTATCCCGCCGACGCCCCCGTCCACCTCCGATCCGGCGAAGGCCAAGGCGCCCGGCACCTCGGGCAAGGTGTTCTTCGTCGGCGCCGACGGTCAGCCGCACTGGTGCACCGGCACCGCCGTGCAGTCGCAGTACCGCAACCTCGTGGCCACCGCAGCGCACTGCGTGTACGACACCCAGCGTTCCTACGCCACCCTCGACAAGTGGGTCTTCGTTCCCGGCTACTCCGGTGGCACGACTCCGTGGGGTCTCTACGTCGGAAAGCAGGTTTCCGGCCATTACGACTTCACCACCTACGACGACTACGACCGCGACTACGCTTTCGTCAACGTCTACGGCGGCGTCGTCTCCTCTGCCTCAGGCGGGTTGACCAACTTCGGAAGGCTGGTCGACAACGTCGGCGGCCAGGGGCTGGCCTGGAGCCAGCCGCTGGGCTCCTCGGTCGACGTCTTCGGCTATCCCGCCGGCCCCCATCCCGACGGCACCCGGCCGTACACGGGTGAGACCATCGAATCGTCCAGGGGTGACACAAGCGCCGTAAGGGTTCCCAGCTTGAAGGCGGAGGAACTCATGGCCGTGGATTCCCGGTTCACCGGTGAAGGGGCCCTCGGCTCCTCCTGGCTGTTGCGCTATGACAAGGCCAGCCGCATGGGGTACCTCAACGGCATCACCATCAGCGTCGCCGACACCGATGGCAGCCTGCGTTACGACACGAGCTTCTCTCCCTACTTCGACGGCGAACTGGCCAGCGTCTACTCCGCCGCCGGCGCTGTGTGGACCGGCTCGGTCCTGCCCGCGTAACGGACCCTGACGGCCAGGTCCACGGCATTCGGAAGGCCATCGAGGACGCGATCGATGGCCTTCCGCGTCCGGCCGCGTCGCCGGATCCGTCAGACCTGCTTGAGGAAGCCCGCGTCCACGGCGAGGTCCGCGCCGGTCGTGGCGGCCGAGCGGGGCGAGGCCAGCAGGGCGATCGCGTCGGCGACCTCCTGGGGGTCGACCAGCCTCGGGATCGACAGGTTCATCATCTCCGGCGCCAGCCGGTCCAGCACGGAGTCACGGTCGGCGCCCGCCTGTCCGGCGATGATGTCGGCCGCGCCGCCCTCCTCGGTCCACCACGCCGTGCGCACCGGTCCAGGAGAGACCGTGTTGACGCGGATGCCCTGCGGGGCGTACTCCTCCGACAGCGCCTTGGTCACGTTGTTCAGGGCCGCCTTGGCCGCGCTGTAGTCGACGTTCATCGGGGCGGGGAGCCGTGCGGAGCCCGACGAGACGTTGACGATCGAGCCGCCGCCGCGCGCCAGCATCGGCGGGATGGCGGCCCGGACGAAGCGCACCACCGCGAACAGGTTGAACTCGAACATGGCCCGCCAGTCCTCATCTGCGGGTGCCATGAAGGAGAAGCGCGGCAGGGCAACCCCGGGCGGCGGGCCACCGGCGTTGTTCACCAGGATGTCGAGCCCGCCGAACTCCTCCACGGCCCGCGCCACGGCCTGGCCGGGCGCCTCGGGGTCCATCAGGTCGACCGGCACGTGGAGCAGGTCGCCGCCCAGTTCCGCCAGCTCGGGGCTGGTCTTGCGGGAGACGGCCACGACACTGGCCCCCTCACCGAGCAGGGTGCGGGTCACGGCCAGGCCGATGCCCTTGGACGCGCCGGTGACGATCGCGACGCGGCCGGACAACTGCAGATCCATAGGTGTTCCTTCGCCGTAGGGGCCCTCCGGACGGCCGGAGGGTTTCCATCGCGGAACACGCTAGGTGCGGGCCCCCGACGCGGGCTGGCGACGTTCGGACCGGTGTTTCCGGCGGGCTTCGGACCCGCATCCCCCGCTCAGAGGCCGTAACGGCCGAGCACGTCCCGCTTGCGGCCGGTGAGGAACTTGCGGGCCATCCGGCCGGTGGTGAGCCAGGCGATGACGTCGCCGTTCCCCGTGCCGGCCAGCATCCTGCCGACCAGGTACGGAGCGACCTCGTCGACGTGGTCGCAGAGGATGTTGAGGAGCTTGCGCTGCTTGGCCACCTGCTCGGGGGCGGCGGCGGCCTCGCGCAGCCAGCCCTCGGTGATGAGCATGCCGGGGCTGACCTGCCCGACCCGTACGCCGGTGCCCGCGACCTCCTTGGCCAGCGCCCGGGTGAAGGAGTCGAGGCCGCGCTTGGTGGCCGAGTAGACGCCCATGCCGGGACGGATCCGGCCGTCGCTGCCGCCGCCGAGGATGTTGAACACCTGGCCGCCGCCCTGAGCGAGCATGCCGCGTACCGCGACCTGGGAGCCGTAGACGGTGCCGAGCATGTTCGTGGTGACCATCGCGCGGACGTCGCCGGGCGCGGTCTCGACGATGGGGCGGGTGGTGTTGGCGACGCCGGCGTTGTTGATCCACAGGTCCACGCCGCCGAGTGCGTCCACCGCGGTGGCCCACAGCTTCTCGACCTGCTCGGGGTCGGTCATGTCGACGGCGCACCCGTGCACGGCCGCGCCTTCCGCCGCCTCCGGGCGCAGTCGCGCCACGGCCTCGTCCACCGCCGCCCTGGTACGGCCCGACACGACCACGGAGTGCCCGCGTCGGAGCAGTTCGCGGGCGAGAGCGAACCCGAGCCCTTTGGTGCTGCCGGTGACGACTGCCTTCCGCATGGCCGCTCCCTGGAGGGTGGGGAATCGGCGTTGATCTTACGCCGCCGCCTTCTCCTCGGATAGACCTGAGACGAGACGTTGCGTCTTGAAGGACGTGACGCTACTCTCTCATGAGACGGATCGTCTCGTCTCACTGGAAGCGAGGAGGTGGGCCTCATAAGTACCGCTGCCCAACTGTCACTGGCCGAGATCACGAAGCGATACGACACCCGCGTCGTCCTGGACCGCGTGTCGTTCGCCGTCAAGCCCGGCGAGCGGATCGGGGTGATCGGCGACAACGGGTCGGGCAAGTCCACGCTGCTCAGGCTCATGGCGGAGGAGGAACAGCCGACCAACGGTGAGCTCGTGGTCGTCGCGCCCGGCGGCGTCGGATACCTGCCGCAGACGCTCGCGCTGCCGCCGCACGTGACCGTCGCGGAAGCCGTCGACCTGGCGCTGGCCGACCTTCGGGAGCTCGAAGCCCGCATGCGGGCGGCCGAGCGGTCACTCGGGGAGGAGTCCTCTCCGGATCTGGACGTGTACGCGGAGCTGGTGGCGGAGTTCGAGACCCGGGGCGGCTACGAAGCCGACGTCCGGGTGGATGTCGCGCTGCACGAACTCGGGCTGCCCGGGCTGGACCGGAGCCGCCCGCTGGGCACGCTGTCCGGCGGCGAACGCGCCAGGCTGGCTCTGGCCGCCACGCTGGCGTCCGACCCCGAGTTGCTGCTGCTCGACGAGCCGACCAACGACCTGGACGACCGGGCCGTGTCCTGGCTCGAACAGCGCCTGCGCGCCCATCGGGGCACGGTCGTGGCGATCACGCACGACCGGGTGTTCCTGGAGCGGGTGACCACCGCCATCCTGGAGGTCTCCGGCGGGCAGGTGCGCCGCTACGGCGACGGGTACGCCGGATATCTCTCGGCCAAGGCCGCCGAACGCGCCGCGCAGGCGCGGGCCCACGAGGAGTGGAAGACGGAGCTGGACCGGCATGCCGGTCTGGTGGCGGCCAACGCGGGCCGGTTGGCCGTGATCCCGCGCAAGACGCCCAAGGCGGGCATGGGCACCGGGGCGTGGCGTGCGCGCTCGCGTACCCACGGGGCCTCCCGGCGCATCCGCCAGTCCCAGCAGCGGCTGCGCCGGCTCACCGACCACCCGGCGCCGCCGCCGCCCGAACCGCTGCGCTTCACCCCCACCCTCGCCGCCGGGGGTGCCCGCGAGGGTGCGGAGGTGGCCGCGCTCGACGGCGTGGTGGTGGCGGGACGGCTCCAGCTCGACTCCCTGACCATCAGGGCCGGCGAGCGCCTGCTCGTCACCGGCCCGAACGGGGCCGGCAAGACCACGCTGATGCGCGTGCTCGCCGGCGAACTGCTGCCCGACGCGGGCGAGGTACGGCGGAGCGGCCGCACCGGACTCTTCCGCCAGGACGACCCGGACACAGACGCACGGCGGACAGAACGGTTCGGGTCCTTCCGCGAGCACATTCCGGACGACGGTGACACGCGGCGGAGCCGACGGGTCGCGTTCCTCGGGGAGGACGAGCCGGACAGGCGTGACGCGCGGCGGACCAGGGATGTGCTGGTGAGGGCCGAATGGACCGTGTTGCGGGCCTATGCGCACGGGCGGGCCGGGAGTCTGGATGAGCACGCGGACGCGCTGCTGGCTCTGGGGCTGTTCGGGCCGGCCGACCTGGGGCTGCGTCTGGGAGAGCTGTCGTATGGGCAGCGGCGCAGGGTCGAGCTGGCGCGGCTGGTGAGCGAGCCCGTGGACCTGCTGCTGCTCGACGAGCCGACCAACCACCTGTCGCCGATGCTGGTGGAGCAGATGGAGGAGGCGCTGGAATCGTTCCCCGGCGCGCTGGTGGTCGTGACGCACGATCGGCGCCTGCGGGCCGGGTTCACCGGCTCCCGTCTGGAACTCGCCGACGGCGTGCCGTCATGACGCCCGGATGTCAGTCGTCGGCGGCGACCAGGAGTGACAAGGTCCCGGCGGTCCGATCGACGAGGACCAGCTCGTGGAAGTCGATCTGGACCCCGCCCCAGTCGTGGAACGCCCCACGGCCGAGGTCCTTCAACCGGTACAACTCGGTGGCGTCCGCGAGCAGCGGGTGGACCTCGTCCTCCAGCCGGGCGGACAGAGCCGCCGGAAGCGGCCCGAACTGGCCCGCCCAGCCGCGCAGAACGGCGTGCGCGGCCGCCCCGTCGACCTGCTCGTACGCGGCCGGGCTCAGGTTCCGCAGCCAGTAGGGGCCGTGCCGGAGCCCTGCGACCTCGACTCCTCCCCCGGCGTAGTCGTCCCGGTACTGCTCATGCCCGACCAGGTCAGCCAGGAGACGGTCGCCGGCGACGTCCCGGCGGGACAGGCCGAACCGCTTGACGTCGATCCAGCGGAACGCGTGGTCCTCGAAGTAGAACGCGCTGAAGTTGATGAAGATCTGATCCCTGTACGTGAGCGTCCCGTCCGTCACGCCGGAAACGATAACGCGGGGCGGTCACGGCGCGGCTGCCGTACATCGAGAACGCAGGTAGCCCCCGACAGCGGCGGCGAGGAGCGCGCCCGGCCCCCAGAACACGCACGCGGACAGCCCTTCCAGCGGCGAGGCGAGGGTGACATCCGGTGGACGATCGCAGGCCGGTTCGCCTTCGCCGAATGGGGTGCCTGGGTGCCGGAGTGCTCCTGGCCGATCTGGGGCGCCGCGCCGGCCGCTGCCGCCTGCGGCGCGAGGCCGACGCGGTGGGTGGTCGGCGCGTTGCCCGATGGGCGCGCGGGTGCCGATCCGGCACGTCGTAGCCGCCGGCCGCCCGTGGGGGATGCCCGCCTTGTCGCGTCTCGGCTCAGGGCTCATTCGTGCTTTCGCCCTGTGCGACTCGCGGAGGTGTCGAAGACAGGATCGCCGCGATGCCGCGTACGAGGCGGTCGGTGAGCAGTCCGGCGGGATCGCGCCAGGCGAGGGACCCGGCCTGCGGCGTGATCCGGGCATGCAGCGTCCGGAAGGCGAAGCGGAAGTCGGCGTGCTGGTGCGAGGGCACACCCCTGGCGGGGTCGGCGGGGATCTCGTGGACCTCGATGTCCACAGGGACGGCCTCGGCCGGGACGACGACCTCCGCCCGGGGAACACCCGTCCCCGCTTCCAGCTCGCGCAGGGCGGCGTCGCACAGGCTGTCGTCCGAGGGCTCCACGTGGCCGCCGGGCAGGAGCCAGCGGTCCTGCGCGCTGTGGCGGATCATCAGCACCCGGCCGGAGCCGTCGATCGCGACGGCGCTGGTGGTGACGTGCAGGGGCAGGGTCTCGCGCGAGGCGAGGTCCTGCTCGCGGTCGAGCGCCTGCGCCAGCATGACGGCGTCGGCGGCGCGGCCGGGGTGAGCGCCGAGATAGCGCGTCAGCACGGCGACGATCTCCCTGCGGGTCACGGTCATGGCCCTATGGAAGTGGGTCGGCCGGGTGCCCGCAATCGACTGCCGGACAGTGGCGGAAAGCTCCCACATGCCCGTCGCGCCACTTCTGACACGGAATCATGCTTATGGTCAAGGGGTGGGACGAACGACCCCAGCAGCGCTGATCCGGTAGAGAACGTGCGGGCGGAGCGGATGGCCTTCCGGGATCATGCTGTGGTCGAAGTCGTCGGCCGGGTCGCGGGTCATGCCGAGCCGCCGCATCACCGCCTGGGAGCGCACGTTCAGGACGGCCGTGATCGACACGATCTCCTCCAGCCCGGCCTCGCCGAACCCGTGAGCGAGCGCCCGCCGGCCGGCCTCGGTGGCGTAGCCGTGTCCCCACGCCGAGCGGGCCAGCCGCCAGCCCACCTCGACGGCGGGCGTGAACGGCGCCTCGAACGTCTGCAGGGCAAGCCCGGCGAACCCGATGAACTCCCCCGTCTCCCGCACCTCCAGCGCCCACAACCCGTACCCGTGCTCGTCGAACCGCTGCTCGATCCGGTCCACGAGGGCGTCGCTCTCGGCCCGGGTCATCGGGGCGGGGAAGTGTTCCATCACCCGCGGGTCGGCGTTGAGCGCCGCGAACGGCTCCCGGTCGCTCTCCCGCCACCTGCGCATGATCAGCCGCTCGGTCTCCATCCCCGACACCCTAGCGACGGGAGCGGATGCCGGTGATGCGGCGCAGGACGTCCCACCAGAAGGGGGCGCCGAACAGCAGCGCCACGTACGTCAGCAGGAAGCCGGGCCAGTGGCTGGGGGTGGTGAGGCGGTCCCACCAGGCGCCGCCGTTCCAGTGGAAGGACGGCTCGCCCTCGGCGGGGACCGCCATGCTGACGATCGCGTTGTCGAGCACCTTGACCAGCGCGGGCTGGCTGAGCGTCTCGGTGACGCACGGCACCGGGTCCGACTGCTCGCACTGCGCCTTCAACTCGCTGTACGCGTCAGGACCCGCTTCGGTGACGGCCGTGACGGTGGCGCGATAGGCGTTGTCACGCAGCAGCGTCTTGCCGTACTCCAGCCCGTCCACGGTGAACAGCAGCGTCACCACCAGCGCGAGCAGGGCGAGCACCCACTTGACGTACCGCTTGTAGAGCATCGACAGCCGCTGCATCTCACTGTCGAACCAGCGTTCGACGCCCTGGCGGAACCGGTCGAGGTCGCGCTGGGCGGACTCCCACACACCCTGGAGATGGCCGTAGAGCGGGCTTCCCGTGGCCCTGAGCTTCTCCAGGAGCCCTTCGACGCCGCCCGGCTCGCTCGCGGCCAGCTCCATCATGGCCATCGAGAACCGCCCCGGCGGCAGGTCGGCGATGCTGGTGCGGCCCCGGGTGGGGTGGTCGATCTCCCGTACGCGCTCGTACAGCAGACCAGTGAACCCGTCCGCGCCGGCGGGCGCGCCGGCCGGCACGGCGGCGGGCACCGCCGGGGCGGGCCGGCTTTCGTGCTCGGGCCGCGGGTCGCGGGCGAACGGCAGCGCCGCGAACACCTCGCGCAGGCCCGACGGCAGCCACGAGCGGCCCTTCGGCGCGTCGTCGTCGAGCGTGTCGCGCAGGTAGGCCCAGAGGAACTTGCTGCGGATCGCCAGCAGCCGCACGATGGCCTCGTTCAGCCCGCTGACGAGCAGCGACAGCAGGAGGAAGGCCAGCACGAGGCCGAGCGCCAGATCGATGTAAGCGGATAACAAGCCGATCACCCCGCGCCTTGATACACCCTGCGCCCGTGAGGTCGCAACGGAAAGGCAGCGGAAAGGCTCAGTCTCCGTAGAAGACGCGCTCGACGACCTGGCGGGCGCGGCGGGTGACGCGGCGGTAGTCGTCGAGGAAGTCCTCCGACCCGTCGGCCGGGTAGCCGAGGGCGCGGGCGAGGTGGCGGCGCTCGCGGGCGCTCGCCGGGACGCTGTCGCCGGGCCGCCCCTTCACCAGCATGATCGCGTCCCTGACGCCGGAGGCGCACCGCCACGCCTCGGCCAGGACCGTCTCGTCGGCCGCGTCGAGCAGCCCTTCGGCCACGGCGGCGCGCAGCGCCTCAAGCGTGCGGGTGGTGCGCAGGGAGGGCAGCGCGCCGGCGTGGCGGAGCTGCAGGAGCTGGGCCACCCACTCCACGTCGGACAGGCCGCCGGGGCCCAGCTTGGTGTGCAGGGCGGGGTCGGCGCCGCGCGGCAGCCGCTCCGCCTCCATCCGCGCCTTGAGCCTTCTGATCTGCCGTACGGCGTCGTCGGTGATGCCGCCGGCGGGGTAGCGCAGCTCGTCGACCATGGCGATGAACGCGGCGCCGAGCTCGGCGTCACCGGCGGAGAACCGGGCGCGCAGCAGCGCCTGCGACTCCCACGGCGACGACCAGCGGGCGTAGTAGGCGCGGTAGGAGGCGAGGGTGCGGACCAGCGGCCCCTGCCTGCCCTCGGGGCGCAGGTCGGGGTCGATGAGCAGCGGCGGGTCGGGCGCGGGCAGGGCGAGCAGCCGGCGCACCTCGTTGGCCACGGCGAAGGCGGCGTCGGTGGCGTCGCGCTCGGCGGCGCCCTCCAGCGGCCGGTGGACGAACATCACGTCGGCGTCGCTGGCGTAGGAGGACTCCATGCCGCCGAGCCGGCCCATGGCGATGATCGCGAACCGGGTGGGCAGCTCGCCGCGCCGCTCGGCCGACACCTTGCCGATGGCCGCGTCGAGCGCGGACTGGAGGGTGACGTCGTTCAGCGCGGACAGCGCCACGCCGACCCGCTCGATGTCGACCAGCCCGGCGACGTCCGCCACGGCGGTGCGGAACAGCTCGCGGCGGCGCAGCGCCCGGACGGCGGCCACCGCGGTCTCCGCCTCGTCGGTGTAGCGGGACACGGCGGCGGACGCCTCGCCGAGCAGCGCCTCGGGCGGGCGGACGGCCAGGTCCTCGTCGCGGCCGAGCAACGCGACCGCCTCGGGGGCGTGCGTGAGCAGCTGGGTGGCGTACCGGCTGGTGCCGAGGACGCGCGCCAGGCGCTGGGCGACGGCGGTCTCGTCGCGCAGCAGCCGCAGGTACCACGGCGTGGCGCCGAGCTTGTCGCTCACCTGGCGGAAGCCGAGCAGCGCGGCGTCGGGGTCGGGCGTGTCGGCGAACCAGCCGAGCATGACCGGCAGCAGCGTCCGCTGGATCGCCGCCCGCCGGGACACGCCGCCGGCCAGGGCGGCGATGTGGCGCAGCGCGCCCTCCGGGTCGACGTAGCCGAGCGCGCCGAGGCGGGCCTCGGCGGCGGAGGTCGACAGCCGCGCCTCGGTCTCCGGCAGGCGGGCCACGGCCTGCAGCAGCGGCCGGTAGAACAGCTTCTCGTGCAGGCGGCGGGCCTGGCTGGCGTGCCGCCTCCATCGGGTGGTGAACTCGCCGACCGGATCGGCCTGCATGCCCAGCGCCCGGCCGAGCCTGCGCAGGTCGGCGGGGTCCTCGGGCAGCACGTGGGTGCGGCGCAGCCGGTGGAGCTGGAGCAGGTGCTCCACCTGGCGCAGGAACGTGTACGCCTCGGCCAGGCCGCGCGAGTCGTCGCGCCCGACGTACCCGCCCCGCGACAGGGCGGCCAGCGCGGGCAGCGTGGCGCGGCGGCGCAGCAGCGGGTCGAGCCGGCCGTGCACGAGCTGCAGCAGCTGCACCGCGAACTCGATGTCGCGGAGCCCGCCGGGGCCCAGCTTGATCTGCCGCTCCCCCTCGGCCACCACGTGCGCCTCCACGCGGCGGCGCATGGCCTGGACGTCCTCGACGAAGTTGTCGCGGGTGGCGGCCGACCAGACGAGCTCGTTGACCGCGCCGACGTACTCCTGCCCCAGCTCCAGGTCGCCGGCCACGGGCCGGGCCTTGAGCAGCGCCTGGAACTCCCACGTCTTGGCCCAGCGCCGGTAGTAGGCGAGGTGGCTGGCGAGGGTGCGCACCAGCGGGCCCGAGCGGCCCTCGGGGCGCAGCCCGGCGTCCACCTCCCACAGCGACCCCTCGGCGGTGGCGGCCGAGCAGGCGCGCATCATGGCCTGGGCGAGCCGGGTGGCGGTGCGCAGCGCCTTGGTCTCGTCGGCGCCCTCGCGCGGCTCGGCGACGAAGACGACGTCCACGTCGCTGATGTAGTTGAGCTCTCTGGCGCCGCACTTGCCCATGCCGATCACGGCGAGCCGCGCGTCGTCGGTGTCGACCTCGGTACGGGCGATCGCCAGCGCGGCTTCCAGGGCGGCGCCCGCGAGGTCCGAGAGCTCGGCGGTGACCTCCTGGAAACCGGCCTGGCCGGTGAGGTCGCGGGCGGCGAGGTGGGCGAGCCGGCCACGGTAGGCGATCCGGAGGGCGGCGAGCGCGCCGGAGCCGGCGGCGCGCGGCTCGGGGTCGCCGGGGTCGGCGCCGACGGCGCGCAGCAGCTCCGCCCTCGCCTCTCCGAGTCCGGGCAGGGCCAGCGTGTCGAGCTGGGCGGGGTGGCGTACCAGGTGCTCGCCCAGGGCGGCGCTGACGCCGAGCACGGCGAGCACCCGTTCCCTGAGCGCGCCGTCGGCGCGCAGCCGGTCGAGGACGGCGGGCTCGCGCTCGGCGAGCCTGGTCAGCGAGGCCAGCGCGAGGTCGGGGTCGGCGACGCCGGCGAGGGCGTCGAGCAGGTCGCCCAGCTCCACTCCGGCCCGCTCCACCAGGCGGGCCGCGGTGGCGGCGTCGGCGAATCCGAGTCTGGCGAGGCGGGCGGCGGTGGACTCGATCCTGGGCACCCCTCCAGTTTGACAGGCCCGACGGGCGGCGGCCTAGGATAAAACGCAACGGTGCGTTGCGTTTGGGGAGGTTTTGTGATGGAGCGGGTGCCGGCGACGGTGACGTGGGGGCTGTTCGCGGCGTGGGTGGCGCACGACGCGGAGGAGCTGGCGACCATGGCCCGGTGGTCACGCTCGGCCCGGCCGCGGCTGGAGCGGCTGTTCCCCTCGGTGCCGTGGGAGCGGCTGGAGGTCTCGCAGGCGCACGTCACCGTGGCGATCGGGCTGATGGGCGCGGTGATGGCGGCGGCGTCGGCCGAGGGCGCCCGCACCGGCGGGCGCAGCCCGCTGTTCCAGGCGGCGCTGGCGGGTTTCGGCGCGCACGGCGTCGTTCATCTGGCGCAGGCGGCGCTCACCCGTGGTTACACGCCGGGCGTGGTGACCTCGCCGCTGGTGGTGATCCCGTTCTCGGTGTGGGCGTGGCGGCGGCTCAAGGCGGCGGGCGTGCCGGTGGACGCCGGACCCTCAGCTTCTCTCGCCGCCTTCCCTGTGCTGGCCGGCGCCGTCCACGGCCTCGCCCACGCCCTCACCCGCCGCAGGATCAGGCGCCCTGCGGCGTGAGGGGTGCCGCGTGGGCGCGGACGCGGGCCGCGAAGGCCCGCGCCATCGGGCGCCAGGTGGACTCCAGGGCGGGCGCCGCGGCCCGCACCTGGTCGTCGAGATGTTCCAGGCCGGTCCCCGCGGTCCACGAGGCGAAGATGTCCGGCGTGGCCTCGGGGTGGAACTGGACCGCCCAGGCCGCGCCCAGCCGGTAGGCCTGGTTCGGGTAGCGGTCGCCGGTCATCAGCGGCACCGCGCCGTCGGGCAGCCGCGTCATGGCGTCCCGGTGATACTGGACGGCGACCGCGCGCCCGACGCCCGCCAGCAGCGGGTCGGCGGCCGCGGCGGGCAGCGCGACGACCTCGCACGCGCCGGCCTCCAGCCCGTCGCCGCCCCGCTCCACGGTGCCGCCGCAGGCCATGGTCAGCAGCTGGGCGCCGAGGCAGACGGCCAGCGTGGGCGTGCCGTCCTCGACGGCCCGGCGCAGCAGCGCGCGGGTGGCCGGCTGCCAGGGGCAGCGCTCGTCCTCCCACGCGGCGGCCTCGCCACCGAGCACGATCAGCCCGTCCGCCGCCCGCTCGGGGATCTCCTCCCCGAGGTACGGCCGGACGACGTCGCAGGGCAGCCCCAGCCAGCCGGCCAGGTAGCCGAGCGGAGCGTCGGCCTCGTTCTCGATCACCGTGATGCGCATAGCACCTAATGTAAAGCCCGCTTTGTCCCTAAACTCCCAGCATGAGGATCGAGGATGTCGACGGCCTGCGGATCGCCACCTACGGCGCCGGGCCGCGGGTGATCGTGGCGGTGCACGGGATCACCGCCTCGTCGAAGGCCTGGGAGGCGGTCGGGCGGCGGCTCCCGGACGGATGGTCGATGGTCGCCATGGACCTGCGCGGCCGCGGCCACAGCGCCGGCCTGCCCGGTCCGTACGGGCTGGACCGGCACGCCGAGGACGTGCTGCGGGTGGCGGACCACGTGGGCGCCGGGCCGGACGCGGTGCTGACCGGCCACTCGATGGGCGGGTACGTGGCGGCGCTGGCGGCGGCGCGGCGGGAGTTCGCCCGGGTGGTGCTGATCGACGGCGGCCTGCCGCTGCCGCTGCCGCCGGGCATGGACGCGGACGAGGCCATGGTCGCCACGCTCGGCCCGGCGCTGGCCCGGCTGCGCCAGACGTTCCCCTCGGCGGAGGCGTACCTGGAGTTCTTCCGGGCGCATCCCGCCTTCGACGGGTTCTGGAGCGCCGAGGTGGAGGAGTACGTGCGCTACGACCTGACCGGGCCGGAGGGCGCGCTGCGCTCGCGGGCGGTGCCGGAGGCCGTGGCCGAGGACGGGCACTGGCTGCTGCGCGAAGGGGCGAGGATCGGCGACGCGCTGCAGAACATCGAGGCGCCGCTGCACCTGCTGCGCGCTCCGCGCGGGCTGCTGAACCAGGACGTCGGCATGTTCCCGGACGACCTGACCGCTCCCTGGCTGGTCCGGCTGCCGGAGCTGAGGGACGAGGTGGTGCCGGACTGCAACCACTACACGATCCTGTTCGACGAGCGGTGCGTGGCGACCATCGTCGAGCGGCTCACCTCCTGACACGGCGGACGGCCCCGCACAGGGGCCGTCCGGCGCCGTGGGTCAGCGAGGAGCGATCCAAGTGGCGTTCGCCGCGGCCACCAGCGTGCCGTCCACCTCGTAGATCGCGCTCTGGCCGAACATCTTGCGGCCCTCGTGGCCGGTCTCGCGGGCCACGACGGAGTAGACCCCGCCGGGGGTCACCTTGCGGTGGAACTGCACCGCGAGCCGTCCGAGCAGCGCCGACTGGCCCGGCCGGAAGTGGGCCCAGCCGGTGACGCAGTCGAGCGCGGCGCCCACGACCGCGGGCGGCACGCCGTCCTCGTCGGCCACCGTGAACGGCACCCGCCACCCGGCCGCGACCAGGTCGTCGCTGCCCTCGACCGGGCCCGGGAAGATGCGCAGGCCGTCACCCGGCTCGCGGAACCCGCACGCGAAGCACTCCGGGAAGGCGTGCGCGCGCCGACCGGCGAACCCGGCCTCCGCCCGTGCGGCCTCGGTGAAGGACACGAACGGCGGCGCCTGCACGTCCTCGGCCACCGGGATGGCCTCGACCAGCGGTTTCCCGCCGTCGTAGAGGGAGACGGAGTTGGCCAGATGCTCCAGCTTCAACTCGGTGCCGAGCGGTGTCGGGGCGCGCAGCGTGACCTCGACCGCCGATCGCCCGCCGTTCAGCACGCCCGCGAGGGTGCCGGCCAGCCAGCCGCCGTTGGCGGATCGCGCGGGCCCCCGGAAGCGGTCGGGAACGGTCAGTACGGTCTGCAGGGCAGCCGTCGTCATGCAACACCCTCCAATATCGCCATAAATCGGCGAAGTCCTGAAACGTCGTTTGAGATGGGCCGATACTACTGGACCTGCTGATCAGCCCATACTCGGGCCCACACCAGGTGATGTCCCGCCCACCGCGGAGCCCTGCCGCTGCCCGAGATCTCCAGGAGGGAACCTCCGGAATCAGTAAAAGATACGGTGCCGACGTTGCGAGCAGGTGACTTCCGGGTGGAAGTGATGTTGCTCACGTTCGCCGGTCCGGCTCCTCCCGGCCGTCCTCGGCGCCGGGGAGGGCGATCCTGGACGCGATCACGTACTCGATCCGGACGTTCCGGTACTCCTCGCCCTCGCGGACCCGGTCGGGCAGCCGGTCCCGGCGGCTGCCGGAGCCGGACTCCTCCCCCGGTTCGCCGGCGAACCGCACCGACGTCTCGGGCACCTCCGCGAACCGCATGCGGTCCGCGCGCACCGTGGCGGTGAACACGATGTCGGCGTCCTCGATGAGCCGGCGGCTGGGACGGTCGTCGTTCATCACGGCTCCTGGGGTCTAGCGGCGGACGCGTTTGGACAGTTCCAGAAGCTGCCGCGCGCCCACCCGCCCCACGGCCCTGCCGAGATCCCGCAGCGAGTCCCCCAGATGCGGCCCTTCCTCCCCGGTCCCGGACTCGGGCCGAGTGGACTTGGGCGTCGGCTCGGGCTCAGGTTCGGGTTCGGGTTCGGGTTCCGGCTCTTCGAGTGTCGCGTCGCCGGGTGCGTACGGCTCCTCGTGTTCGCCGAGGAGTTCGGCGTCGCGGCCCAGGTCCGCGATCGGCCGCTCGACCTCCGGCAGCGCGTCGCCCACGTCCCGGACGGCGGTCGCCACGCTGTCGACGGCGCCGGTGACGATCTCGGGGTTGCGGTCGATCGTCCGCAGGACGTCACCGACGATCAACGCGACGTTGTCGAGCCGCACCTTGAGCATCGCCTGCGCGTCCACGCCGTCGATCTCCAGGTTCACCTTGCCGAGCACGACGTCCACACCGACGTGCAGGTTGAGCAGGTCGAGCACGTCGGCCTGGAGGGAGACCCGCGCCCGCAGGTCCTCCACATCGAGGCTGATCTTGTCGACCTTGACCGTCGGCACGTCCAGCAGGACATCCGGGTCGGCGGAGCCGGACGGCCTCCGCTCCGGTTCGGAGTAGAGCAGGTCCGGATGCTCGCCGGCGGCCTCCGGCACGTCATCGGTCATGTCCGCGCTCCTCCCCGCCCGTCGGGAACGGCTGATGCGCCGAGGAAGTGACCCTTCCAGTGCACGGCCTACCCGAGAACGCGACAAAGCGCCCAAACTAAGACCCAAATCGGCGTATAGGCGTCAGAGGACGGGCAGGTAACGCCCGAGCTCGAACTCGGTGACCGTGCGCCGGTAGTCGCGCCACTCCGCCCGCTTGTTGCGCAGGAAGAAGTCGAACACGTGCTCGCCGAGCGTCTCGGCCACCAGCTCGCTGCGCTCCATGACGCTTATGGCCTCGTCGAGCGACTGCGGCAGCGGCTGGATGCCCAGGGCGCGTCGTTCGGCGCTGGTGAGGGTCCACACGTTGTCCTCGGCCGCCGGCGGCAGCTCGTAGCTCTCCTCGATGCCCTTGAGCCCCGCGGCCAGGACGAGCGCGAAGGCGAGGTACGGGTTGCAGGCCGAGTCGAGCGACCGGAACTCGATGCGGGTCGAGCCGCCCTTGTGCGGCTTGTACATGGGCACCCGCACCAGGGCCGAGCGGTTGTTGTGGCCCCAGCAGATGTAGGAGGGGGCCTCGCCGCCCTGCCCGGCGATGGCCTCGGCGCCGCCCCACAGCCGCTTGTAGGAGTTGACCCACTGGTTGGTGATGGCGGTGATCTCGGCGGCGTGCCTGAGCAGGCCGGCGATGAACGAGCGGCCCACCTTGGACAGCTGGTAGTCGGCGCCGGGCTCGTGGAAGGCGTTGCGGTCGCCCTCGAACAGCGACATGTGGGTGTGCATGCCGGACCCGGGGTGCTCGGTGAACGGCTTGGGCATGAACGAGGCCCAGACGCCCTGCTCCAGCGCGACCTCCTTCATGACCAGGCGGAAGGTCATGATGTTGTCGGCCGTGGTGAGCGCGTCGGCGTAGCGCAGGTCGATCTCCTGCTGGCCGGGGGCGCCCTCGTGGTGGCTGTATTCCACCGAGATGCCCATCGACTCCAGCATCATGATCGCCTGACGGCGGAAGTCGTGGCCGGAGCTGTGGGGGGTGTGGTCGAAGTAGCTGCCGGAGTCGATCGGCTCGGGCCGCAGGCTTTCGCCCGGCCGGTTCTTCAGCAGGAAGAACTCGATCTCCGGGTGGGTGTAGAAGGTGAACCCCATGTCGGCGCACTTGGCGAGCGTGCGCTTGAGCACCCAGCGCGGGTCGGCGTGGGACGGGGAACCGTCGGGCATGAGGATGTCGCAGAAGATGCGCCCGGCACCGGGCGTCTCGCTGCGCCACGGCAGGATCTGGAACGTCGACGGGTCGGGCTTGGCGAGCATGTCGGACTCGTAGACCCGGGCGAACCCCTCGATGGCGGAGCCGTCGAAGCCGATGCCTTCGGCGAACGCGCCTTCCAGCTCGGCCGGCGCTATCGCGACGGACTTGAGGAAGCCCAGCACGTCGGTGAACCAGAGCCGGATGAACCGGATGTCGCGTTCCTCGAGCGTGCGGAGCACGAACTCCTGCTGGCGGTCCACGGCATCCCCTCGTGCAGATGGTACAGGTCACTTATCAGCATGCCGTGTCCGTGTTTCGCACAGGTTACGAGGGGTGCCGGTGCGAGCCTCACTGACAAAGGGCGTGCCCGGTCTTAATGTGATCACGCAGTCAGTCTCGGGGGAGGCATTGGTGGCTATCGACCTGCTCAATCACAAGCTCGATCGGGCCTTCGACCACATCGACGCGGCCGGCAGGGGCGTCGTGGACCGCGAGGACCTGCTGGGCCTGGGGGCCCGCATCCTGGTCGGTTTCGGGGAGTCCCCCACGTCCGTGACCGGCAGCGCCCTCGTCGACGGCTTCGACCGTGTCTGGGCGGAGCTGTCGGCCGCGCTCGGCCGCGACGAGGACGTCGACATGTCCCGCGAGGACTTCGCGCTCGCCATGACCGCCGCGTTCGTCAAGGGCGACAGGTACGACCCGGTCTTCGGCCCGGCGGCCGCGGCGGTGGCCGGGCTGTGCGACCGCGGCGGCGACGGCTACGCGGGGCCGGAGGAGTTCCGCACGCTGCTGGCCGCCTTCGGCACCGGCCACGACGACGCCGACGCGGCGTTCGACCGGCTCGACACCACGGGCCGGGGCGTGCTGACGGTGGACGAGCTGGTGCGCGCCGCCCGCGACTTCTACACGGGCGAGGACCCCGAGGCGCCCGGCAACTGGCTCTTCGGGCCCCTGTGAACACCGCGGTGAGCACGACCGTGATGGCTTCCGTACGGTCCGCGCTCCGATCCGTCCTGCACTGGAAGCCCCTGCTGCCGCTGCCCCGCCGGGGCAGCAGGGCCGCGGCCGCGCTGCTGCCGCTGGTCGAGCGGGTGCCCGGGATGGCGGCGCCGTGCCGGATGCATCCCGCCGTGTACGCGATCGAGGCGGCCGTCATCGACTGGGCGCGCCGTACGGGCCTGCGCGCCGACCCGGGGGTCGGCTTCCACCGGATGGCGGGGCGGGCGTTCGCCGAGTTCGACGCGGCCGCGGCGGCGCTGTTCGCGCAGTGGCTGACGTGGCTGTTCCACCTGGACGACGAGCTGGACGAGGGGCCGTGCCCGCTGGAGGTGTTCCAGGGGATGCTGGAGGGCGCCGGCGGCCATCCGCTGGAGGCGGCCTTCGCCGACCTGTGGCGGGTGACGAGCGCGCGGATGAGCGACCAGTGGCGCCGCCGGTTCGCGGTCAACCTGCAGCGCCAGCACTACGCCTGCCGCACCGAGGCCGACAACAGGGCGGCGGGCCAGGCGCCGACGCTGGCCGACTACCCGATGCTGCGCAGGGGCACGGTCGGTCCCTACCTGTACGACCTGGTGGAGCCGTGCCTGCGGGTGGAGGTGCCGGCCTGGGTGCACCGGTCGGAGCCGTGGCAGGAGCTGGTGAACTCCTGCAGCGACATCACCGCCTGGTGCAACGACGTGGCCTCGCGGCCCAAGGAGCGCGGCGACGGCCACAACCTGGTCGTGATCGCGATGCGCGAGCTGGGCCTGGGCGAGCGGGAGGCGGTCGGCTGGGTGCTCGACCGGATCGCCGAGCGGTGCCGCGACATGAGCGGGGCCGCGCGTCGGCTGCCGCTGGACGATCTCGCGCCGGGCACCGCCAGGGACGTGAGCAAGGTGGCGTGCGCCTACCTCGCGGCGCCGCGGGCCCACCTCGACTGGCTGCTGGAGTCGTCCCGCTACGCGTGAGGGGCGGCGGCGAGCGCGTCGCCGGTGGCGGTGCGGCGGTAGACGACCTGCTTGCCGACCCGCATGCCGACGGTCAGGCCGCTGCCGCTGAGCACGGTCAGGTGCTGGCTGACCGCGCCGGGCGTCAGCGCCATGCGGCCGGCCAGCGCCGTGGTGGTGGCCGGCTCGGCCAGCGCGAGCAGGATGCGGGCGCGGCTGCGGCCGATGAGCGCGGCGAGCGCGCCGGGCGCGGGCGGCGGGCCCTGCTCCCACAGCGTGCCGACGCCGAGCACCGGATAGACGAGCATCGACTGGTACGGGGCGGACATGACGGCGACCGACGGCCAGTAGAACGCGCTCGGCACCAGCACCAGGCCGTCGCCGTGCAGCGCCGGGTCGTCGTTGCACCAGGGCCGGTCGACGAGGAGCCGGCCACCGGCCCAGGTGACGGCCGGGTCGAGCCCGTCGAACAGCTCGCGGGCGCCGCCCCTGGCGAGCTGCCGCGAGCGGCGCAGCACGTCGCGTTCGAGCAGCGCGTGGACGCGCGGCCAGAACTCGGCGAGACACGTCCGCCAGTACGCCTCAAGGGCGTCGGCGACCCGCTGGATCCCGCCCGCCGGGTCGGCGACGAACCGGCCGAGCGCGGCCGGATCGGCGGAGCGCACCTCCCGCGCCTCGTGCAGCGCCCGCTCCGGCGAGGTGCGCCGGACGCGCTCCAGCTCGGCGGCGAAGTCGGGCATGGGCGTGTCGGGCGGCGGGGTGAGGAAGTCGGCGAGATAGCCGCTCGGGGGCACGAGCGCGAGCAGCTCGGCCAGGTCGAGCCCGGCCAGGCGGGGCCGCACGCAGGTGAGCCACGGCAGATGCAGGGCCTGCCTGGCCGGGTCCTGGAGGGTGCGCAGGCTCGCGACCAGCTCCCACAGCGGGGAGAAGGCGAACCGGATCCGGGCCACGTCCTCAGGCTTCAGCTCCCACGTCACCGGCATGCTTTTAGTGTGCCCTAAATCGTTCGACCCGGCGATCCGAGGGCCGGAACCTGGCGGGGTGACGACCACCGCTCCCGAAAAACCGCCCTTCCTGCGCGCCGCGTTCGGCGGGCTGCCCCGCCCCTTCTGGGCCCTGTGGGGCGGCACCCTGGTGAACCGCCTGGGCGCCATGGTGCTGCCGTTCACCGGCGTGTTCCTCACCCAGGCGCGCGGCCTGTCCGTGGCCGCCGCCGGTCTGGTCATGGCCGTCTTCGGGGCGGGGTCGCTGCTGTCGCAGCTGCTGGCCGGGACACTGGCCGACCGGATCGGGCGCCGGGCCACGCTGGCCGGCGGCATGGTGGCCACCGCGGCGGCGCTGATGGCGCTCGGCTACAGCACGACGCTGCCCGCGATCCTGGCCTCGATGCTGGCGCTCGGCCTGGTCGTGGACGCCTACCGGCCGGCCTCGAACGCGCTGGTCGCCGACCTGGTCTCGCCAGAGCACCGGCCGCGGGCGTTCGGGCTGCTGTTCTGGGCGATCAACCTGGGCTACTCGGTCGGCATGACGGCGGGCGGGTGGCTGGCGCAGCAGGGCTTCCTCCTGCTGTTCTGGCTGAACGCGGCGAGCTGCCTGGTCTTCGCGGCGCTGGTGTGGCGGGCGGTGCCGGAGACCCGGCCCACGGGCGAGTCCGGGCCCGGCGGGTTCGGGATGGTGCTGCGCGACCGGCTGATGGTCGCGTTCACGCTGGTGACGCTCGGGAACGCGCTGATGTACGCGCAGACGTACACGATGCTGCCGGTGGCGATGACGAAGCTGGCCGGGCTGACGACCGCCCAGTTCGGCGCGGCGATGGCGCTGAACGGGGTGCTCATCGTGATCGTGCAGCCGCTCGTGTCCGGCTGGCTGGGCCGCAGGGACGCGCCCAGGACGCTGGCGGCGGGGCTGGCGGTGATGGGGGTGGGGTTCACGCTGACGGCCTTCGTCACCAGCACGGCCATGCTGGCGGTCACCATCGCCGTGTGGACCGCCGGCGAGATCGTCACCGCGGGCATCGCCGGGACCATCCTGGCCAGGCTCGCCCCGGCCCACCTGCGCGGCCGGTACGCGGGACTGTTCGGGTTCGCCTGGTCGGCGGCCGGGATGCTGACGCCGCTGATGGGCAGCGCCCTGCTGGAGATCGGCGGGCAGCCGGCGCTCTGGTTCACGACGGGCGGGATCGGCCTCGTCTCCGCGGCGGGGATGCTCGCGATCGGCCCAGCGATCAGGCGCCGTTGAACGGATCTTGATTCATCGTTGGCCCAGGCCCGATAATTTCCTCCCTGCCAGAGGGCTGGGAGGACGGATTTCATGCGCCACGCAGGGGCGGCGCGCGGTGTGGCGATCGGGCTCGCCACGCTCGCGATCGCCTTGGAGCTCGCCAACGCCTGGGTGACCGCCCAGCTGCCGCCCGCCTCCTACACGCCGCTCCCGTTCGCGCCGGAGGACGTGGCCGGCACCGCGTTCCCGGTGTTCGGCGCCATCCTGGTGGTGCGCAGGCCGCGGCTGGCCATCGGGTGGCTGCTGTGCGCGGGCGGCGTGAGTGCCGCCGCCAACATCCTGTCCGCCAACCTCATCGCCCTGTACGGGGAGCCGGGGTGGGGCTGGATCGTGGTGCAGGCCACCTGGCAGGCCTGCCAGCTCTCGCTCGGCGTGCTGCTGCCCCTGCTCTACCCGGCGGGCCGGATGCCGTCGCCGCGCTGGCGGTGGGCGCTCCTGCCGGCGGTGGCGGGTCACCTGCTCGACTGGACCGCGATCGTGATCATGGAAAGGGAGCTGAGGGACGCCGCCCACGTGCTCGTCGCCGCGGGCATGGCGCTGGCCTTCGCCTCGCTGGCCGTGCGGTTCACCCGGGGCGACCCGGTCGAGCGGCGGCAGATCCTGTGGGTGCTCGTCACCCTGCCGGGGCTGCTGATCCCGTGGATGCTCGGCGGGCCGTTCTGGTGGCTGGCCACGCTCGGCATCCCGCTCATCCCGGCGGCGATCGCGGTGGCGGTGCTGTGCTACCGGCTGTTCGGCATCGACACGCTGATCAGCCGGGCCATGGTCGGCACCGGGCTCGCCCTGGTCATCACCGCCGTCTACCTGGCGGTGGGCGCCGCCTCCAGCCTGTTCCTGGCCGAGGTGGACCCGGTCGCCGGGCTGGCGGCCGCGCTGTTCGCCGGGGTGTTCTTCCAGCCGATGCGGCACGCGCTGCAGCGCGGTGTGGACCGCCTGCTCTACGGCGGCATCGGCGTGCCCGCCGAGCTGGCCGAGCGGCTCAAGCACCGGCTGCAGCGCGTCGACCCGGGCCACGGGCTGCTGGCCGCGCTGGAGGTGCTGCGCGAAGGGCTGTCGGTGACCGGGGCGGCGGTCGAGGTGGACGGCGCGACCACGGTGACCGGCTCGCCCGAGCCCGTCGCCCGTACCGTCCCGCTGGTCTGGCACGGCGAGCCGGTCGGGCTGCTGCTCATCGGCCCGGCGGGCCGGCGCCGCTTCCCCGCCGCGCACGACGAGCGGGTGATCGCCACGCTCCTCCCGTACCTCGCCGACGCCGCGCACGCGGTGCGCATGACCGCGGCCGTGCGGCGGTCGCGCGAGCGGATCCTGACCGCGCGCGAGGAGGAGCGGCGGCGCCTGCGCCGCGACCTGCACGACGGGCTGGGCCAGTCGCTCACCGGGATGGCGATGGTGATCAACGCGGCCCGTGTCTCCCTGCGCCGCTCCCCCGAGCAGGCCGAACGGCTGCTGGCCGACCTGCGCGCGGGCATGGACGCGATCAGCGGCGACATCAGGCAGCTCGTGTACGGGCTGCGTCCCCCGGCGATCGACGAGCTCGGCCTGGCCGGCGCGATCGGAGAGCTGGCCCGCACGCCCGAGGAGCCGGCGACCTCGGTGGAGACCGACGGCGACCTGGACGGCCTGCCCGCGGCGGTGGAGGTGGCGGCGTACCGGATCGTCCAGGAGGCGCTCACGAACGCGCGCAAGCACGCGGCCGCCTCCCGCGTGACGGTCCGGCTGGAGCGCGGCAACCGGGTGCTGCGCGTCACGGTGGCCGACGACGGGATCGGCCTGCCGCCGGACGCCCGCGCGGGCGTCGGGCTGGGGTCCATGCGCGAGCGCGCCGCCGAGCTGGGCGGCACCTGCGTGGTACGGGCCGCCGAAGACGGCGGAACCGTGGTGAGCGCGGATCTGCCCACGCCATGAGTTCCCATTTACCGGCACATCTGGATGGCCGTAGGCTTATGCCCACAATGTTGACTTTCACTGCGCTCGGACCGTTCCAGGCCTGGGCGGACGGCGTCCCCCTCGACCTCGGCGGTCAGCGACAGCGGGCGGTGCTCGCCCGGCTGATCGTGGCCGGGGGCCGGGCCGTTCCCGTGAACACGCTCATCGACGAGCTCTGGCCCGGCGATCCGCCCGCGCAGGCGCTCTCGACCATCCAGGGGTACGTCTCCCGGCTGCGCCGCGTGCTCGAACCGGGCCGGGCGCCCCGCGAGGAGGCGTCCGTCCTGGTGTCGGCCCCGCCGGGCTACGCGCTGCGGGCCCGGCCCGAGCAGGTGGACACCTGGCGGTTCGAGCGCCTGGCCAAGTCCGACGGGCCGCCCGGCGAGGTGTGGGCGGCCATGGACGGCGCGCTGGCGCTGTGGCGCGGGCCCGCGCTGGCCGAGTTCGCCGACCTGACGTGGGCGGCGACCGAGGCGGCCAGGCTGGAGGAGTTGCGGCTCGTCGCGATCGAGCGGCGGGGGGCGGCCGGGCTGGCGCTCGGGAGCCCGACGGCGCTGGTCGCGGACCTGGAGGCGCACGCCGCCGCGCATCCGCTGCGCGAGGAGGCCTGGCGCCTGCTGGCGCTGGCCCTCTACCGCACCGGCCGGCAGGGCGACGCGCTCGCCGCGCTGCGCCGCGCCCGCGCGGTCTGGCGGGACGAACTGGGCCTGGACCTCACGGCGGGGTTGCAGCGACTGGAGCACGACATGCTCTCCCAGACCCTGCCGGACATCCCGCAGGCCCCCGTGGCGGACCGGCCCGCCGCCGACGCGGAGCCCGCGGCCTCCCCCGGCGGCCCGCCCCTGCGGGTGCTCGTCGCCGACGACCAGGCGCTGGTACGTGCCGGGCTCAAGGTCGTGCTGGCCGCGGAGGCGGGGCTGGAGGCGGCCGGGGAGGCCGGGGACGGCGAGGAGGCCATCGCCGCCGCCCGCGCCCTGCGCCCCGACGTCGTGCTGCTCGACATCCAGATGCCGAACCTGGACGGCCTGGCCGCCGCCCGCCGCATCCTCACCGCCGCCGATCCGCCCAAAGTGATCATGATGACCACCTTCGGCAGCGACGAGAACCTCTACGCGGCGCTGCGCGCGGGCGTCAGCGGGTTCATGCTCAAGACCTCGCCGCCCGAGCAGCTCGTCGCCGCCATCCGGGCCGCCGCCGCGGGCGACGCGCTCATCGACCCGGCGGTCACCACCCGGCTGATCTCCGCCTTCGCCGGGCGCACCGACCCGGCCTCGCCGCCCGCGCTGGCCGGGCTCACCGACGCCCAGCTCGACGTGCTGAAGCTGGTGGCACGCGGGCTCACGAACCGGCAGATCGGCCAGACGCTGGCCATGCCGGAGCCGGAGGTGCAGGGGACGGTGCGGACGCTGCTCGACAACCTGGGGTTGTTCGAGCGGGCGCAGCTCGTGGTCGCGGCCTACGAGTCCGGCCTGGTGACCCCGGGAAGCATCGCAGCGAAGTAAGCCGATTTATCGTCATTTTGAGGCTAAAAATAACCCCGTACTAGGCTGGGGCCGTGGCACAACTGCGTATCGCCCTGGCCCAGACGAACCCGACCGTAGGCGACCTGGCCGGCAACGCCGACAAGCTCGTGGCGTGGACCCGCCGGGCCGCCGACCGCGGCGCGCACCTGGCCGTGTTCACCGAGATGTTCCTCACCGGCTACCCCGTCGAGGACCTCGTGCTGCGCACCTCCTTCGTGGACGCCAGCATCGCCGCGATCGAGGAGGTGGCGCTCCGGCTCGACCGCGAGGGCCTCGGCGACCTGCCGGTGGTGGTCGGCTACGTCGACCGGGCCGGCCTGGCCCCCCGGGTCGGCCAGCCCAAGGGCGCCCCGCTCGACGCCGCCGCCCTGCTCCACCGCGGCCGGGTGGTGGCCCGCACCGCCAAGCACCACCTGCCGAACTACGGGGTGTTCGACGAGTACCGCTACTTCGTCCGCGGCGACCGGCTGCCGATCTTCCGGCTGCACGGCGTCGACGTCGCCGTGGCGGTCTGTGAGGACCTCTGGCAGGACGGCGGCCCGGTCGCCGTGGTCGGCCAGGCGGGAGCGGGCCTGCTCGTGGTGCCGAACGCCTCCCCGTACGAGAAGGAGAAGGACGACATCCGCCTGGAGCTGTGCGCGCGCAGGGCGCGCGAGGCCGGCAGCGCGCTCGTCTACGTCAACCAGGTCGGCGGGCAGGACGAGCTGGTCTTCGACGGCGACTCGCTGGTGGTGGACGCCCGCGGCGAGCTGGTCGCGCGGGCCGCCCAGTTCCGTGAGGAACTGCTGGTCTGCGACCTCGACCTGCCGGTCTCGTCCGCCGAGCCCGGGTCCTTCCCGTACGACGCCGGCGACGGCACCACCATCACCGTGGACCGGCTGGTGCTGTCGGACGACCCGCTTCCCGCGTACGAGCCGGAGCCCCCGAGCGTGGCCGAGCCGCTGGACACGGTCGCCGAGGTCTACGAGGCGCTGGTGCTGTCGGTGCGCGACTACGTGGCCAAGAACGGGTTCGAGTCGGTCATCCTCGGGCTGTCGGGCGGCATCGACTCCGCCCTGACGGCCACCATCGCCGCCGACGCCATCGGCCCGTCTCGGGTGCACGTGGTGCTCATGCCCTCCCGCTACTCCTCCGAGCACTCGCTGTCGGACGCCCAGGACCTGGTACGGCGGCAGGGCCTGCGGGCGCAGGTGGTGCCCATCGCGGAGATCGTGACCTCGTTCGAGAAGGAGATCGAGCTGTCCGGCCTGGCCTCCGAGAACCTCCAGGCCCGGGTGCGCGGCATGATCCTCATGGGCCTGTCGAACCAGCACGGCCACCTGGTGCTCACCACCGGGAACAAGAGCGAGCTGGCCACCGGCTACTCCACGCTCTACGGCGACTCGGCGGGCGGGTTCGCGCCGATCAAGGACGTGCCGAAGCTCATGGTGTGGGAGCTGTCGAGGTGGCGCAACGGCGGTGGCGACCCGTCGTTCCGGCTCCAGGTGGACGAGCCGATCCCGCCGAACTCCATCACCAAGGAGCCCAGCGCCGAACTCCGCCCCGACCAGCGCGACACCGACTCCCTTCCGCCGTACGAGGTCCTGGACAAGCTGCTGGACGACTACGTCGAGAAGGACATGGGCTCCCGGGAGCTCATCGCCGCCGGGCACGATCCGGCGCTGGTCGCCCGCGTCATCCGGCTGGTGGACCTGGCCGAGTACAAGCGCCGCCAGTATCCGCCGGGCCCCAAGATCACCCCGAAGAACTTCGGCCGCGACCGGCGTCTCCCCATCACCAACCGCTGGCGCGAGAGCACGTAGGCCTTCTCCCCTACGGAAAGGCCCGCCGCGCGGCGGGCCCTTCTCCTGGTCAGGGGATCAGCCGCAGTGCACGTTGTTGAGCTCGAGGATCGTCCAGGCGAGGACGGTCGCGCTGACGTCGATGCACTGGCCGGGCTCCGAGACGTACACCAGGCCGGCGTAGTACTTGTAGTTACCCGCGTCGGTGTCCGCCCCGCTGCCGTCACCTCTCGAGATCGTGACGTGCTTCCAGCTGGTGGTGCCGTCGTACTGACCGTAGCCGTAGGTCAGGGCGCAGTTCTTTCCGGTGCTGGAGCTGTAGTACACCTCCAGCGTGCCCGTGCGGGTGCCGTTCTTGGAGACCGCGTAGACGCCGACCCGGGAGTAGCTGCTGCCGCAGGGTCCGGCGGCGCCGGCCGGGGCCGCGCCCGCCACCAGCGTGGTCGTCGCGGCCAGGGCCGTGCCGGCCATGTTGCCCCTGATGTGACGGTTCGCACATGTCCTCCCGGCTGTCAGGCCAGGAGGAGGGTGAGGCCGCCGAGGGTGTAGCAGAGCATGAGGACGAACAGCGGGATCTGGCCCGCCACCGCCTTGGCCGGGGGAAGCAGCCGGACCGAGCGGTCGTGGGCCGCGACCACGCCCGCCACGTGACCGGCGATGATGGCCAGCACCTGCACGGTGGCGATCACCGGGGGCGACACCAGGTCCGGGTTCACCTCCGCGTCCAGCCCCAGTGACAGGATGACCGCGCGCTGGCCCTCGATGACCAGGAGCGAGAAGTAGTGCGCGATCAGGTAGCCGATGGCGATCGGGACCAGGGAGTGGGCGAAGCGCGGGGCCAGGTCGCGGGCGCCGCCGATCCGGCCGGCCAGCCACAGGCACGCTCCGTACAGGAGGGCGACGGCGGCGATGGCGGCGAGCAGGCCGGCGGTGCCGAGGCCGGCGCGGCCGAGCGGGCCTGACTGGAGGGCGTCCACCCAGGCGGGGGTGGTGGAGAAGCCGTCATAGCCGGTGCTGCCGAGGAGCACGCACACGGTGGCGACCAGGCCGGGGGCGGGCCGGATGGCGTCGAGGCCGTCGAAGGGGCCGCGCAGCACGAGGGTGCCGTCGGCGCGACGGCCGATGGGGGCGAGCTGGCCGGCCAGGGTGGAGTACACCTCGAACGGGTCGCCGCGTTCCAGCCATCCGTGCCCGTACACGAGGGTTCCGGTCGTCTGCGCGGCCGCGTACAGGGTGAGGAAGGCGAGGAGGGTGGGCGGGGCGGCGGGTTCGGGGGCGACGAGCTCCATCCAGGTGAAGGCGAGCAGCCCGAGGGCGGCGGGCCAGTAGCCGAGGCGCGGCGGGAGCGGGCGGCGGGGGCGGTCGGGCAGCAGGCGGAACGGGTTGAGCAGCCGCCACACCGGGCCGAACAGCAACGACGCGGGGATCAGGCCGACCCAGAAGAGCACATAGACCAGGTACGCGCCGGCGTTCCCGGCTTCGGGGCCGAGCAGCAGCCAGCCGACGGTGTAGGCGGCGGCGACCAGGGTGAGGACGCGGAGCGGGCGGGCGGGGAGGCGGAGGTTCAGGGTCACGCCGGCGCGGTCGCCGCGGAAGCGGGAGTCGGCCCAGAGCAGGCCGAGCGCCAGGAAGGACACGACGAGGGCGGCGAGCGCCCCGGCGTAGGCGTAGAAGAGCGGGATCGGCAGGTCGGCGCGGTCGCCGATGCCGTGCGCGAGCAGCGCCTCCCCTCGCCGGGCGACGTCCGGATACCCCGCCGCCCAAGGCGCCGCCCCGTGCGGGAGCGCCGTCATCGGACCGCCACCTGGACGAGGACCAGGTGGCTGTTGTGGGTCTCCACCTCGAACACCCCGGTCACGTCCGCCACGAACCGCACCGTGGCCGGTTCGCCGGGTCGCAGGGCCGCTTCGACGTCGTAGCCGTGCACGTGCAGCTCGTCGGGGACGTCGCTGGTGACGGTGATGCTGACGGTCTGGCCGCGGGCCGCCTCCAGCCAGCCGGACGGGGGCCGGACGCGGCCCGCCTCGACGGTGATCTCGGCGTGCGCCTCCCCCGGCGCGGGCGCGGCGGTGGCGACCTCGTGACTGTTCCCTGGCCTGTGATGGGTGTCCGAGAGCGGCCCGCATCCCGCCGTCGCGACCACGGCGATCAGGACCGCACAGACACCGCGGCCCCTCACGCGACGGCCTCCGCGTCGCCGGGGGTCTTCTCCTCCGTACGGGTGCGGCGCGGGGCGAGGTGGACCACGGCCCAGAGGACCCAGACGCCCGTCAGCAAGCCGCGGATCCAGCCCGGTCCGAGCGGGATGAGGGGGATGAGCCCGACCATCCGGTCGTAGGCGTCCGCCACGGTCAGCAGGCCCAGCACGATCGTGAACCAGGCGAACGCCCCCGGCCGCAGCGCCGCGCCCAGGCAGATCGACCAACCGGCCACGAGCAGCAGCGCCACCCCCGTCAGGTACGGGTCGTCCATGGCGGCCGCGACCACGTCCAGCGCCAGCCCGGCCAGCCCCACGACCGACCCGGCCGAGATGAGGCGCAGCCGCCGCTCCCCCGCCTCGCCCACGCCCGGCGGCACCCCGTTCCCTCCGGGGGTGCCGCGGCGCCGTCTGGCCGCGCGGTGCGCCCGTACCCAGAACAGGACCGCGACCAGCCCGAGGACGAGCGAGCCGCCCAGGGCGAGCTGGGTCTCCACCCGGCCGAGTCCGGAGGCGCCGAACCAGTCGCAGCCGGCCGGCAGGCGGGCCTGGGCGGCGTTGAAGTCGGAGCAGAGGAACAGCTTGGCGATCTTGACGGGTTCGGCGAGCAGCCGGTCGGAGCCGCCCGACAGCTCGGGCGCCCGTGCGCCGCAGCGGGGCAGCGCGGCGGGGGTGGTCAGCGCGACGCCGGGCTGCCAGCAGTTGCCGGTGCCCTGACCGTCCCACCACACGTCCCTGCCGTTGGGCCGCCGCTCGCCGGTGGGCGCGACGCCGAGCACGTTGGCCTCGAACCGGTTGTGGTTGGAGGTGTCGGCCTGTTTGGCCAGGTCGCCCTCGCCGCGGATGAACGCGGGGACGCCGAAGAGCTGGAAGGCGGCGCCGCGGTTGTTCCACAGGTGGTTGTTCCTGAACACGTTGTGGTTGCCGCCCGCGACGATGACGCCGGTGCCGGGCGGGACGCCCACCTGGGGGCAGACGACGCCCTGCTCGTAGCCGCGTTCGGCGGGCGGGCGGGAGCAGGTGCCGTCGCGGGTGAAGCGGTAGTAGTCGCGGTTGTTGTCGTAGATCTTGTTGTTCTCGAACAGCGCGTGGTTCTGCGGCAGGCCGGGGTGGTCGGGCCAGAGGCTGTCCATCGTGGCGCCGACCATGTTGTCGTAGAACTCGTTGTCGTGCGCCCATACGGAGTCGCCCGCGGTGCCGGAGTAGCCGAGGGCGTTGTCGTGGCTCTTGCAGCGGCGGATCTCGATGGCGTAGCGGGGGACGTCGTGGCCGCGGCCGTCGTTGATGTTCGAGGCGCTGCCGGGGTAGAGGCCGCCGTCGCCGTTGCCGTACGACTCGCAGTCGGTGTAGAGGCCGTGGTCGCTGGCGAAGGTGAGGAAGCCGTACTCGTCGTTCCAGCGGGTGAGGACGCGGTCGATGACGAACCCGTCGGTTTCGAGCACGTACAGGGAGTTGAAGGTGGTGCGCTGGGCGGTGAGGTTGCGGAAGTAGATCCCGTTCGTGCGGTCGGCCCTGATGGCGTTCAGCTTGCGGTACTCGGCGTCGACGATCACGTCGAGGGGGCCGGCGCCGGTGCCCTCGATCTGCAGGTTCTCCTTGCCGAGGATGGCGACGAGGTTCTGGTTGTGCGGGCACAGGACCTGCTGCTCGTAGGAGAGGATCTGGTAGCCCCAGTCCGACCAGCGGGCGGGGAGCCGGGCGCACTCGCCGGTGGGCGGGGCCTGGCTCGGCTCCTCACGGTAGAGGCCGGGCAGGATCGCGATCGTCATGCCCGGCTCGTCGACCCGGTCGACCGCCTCCTGGAGGTGCCTGACCCCGCTCTCCTGGCAGTCGGCGAACAGGCGGAGGTTGCGTTCCCTCAGGTCCGCGGGGAAGCCCGCGACGCGCCGCTCGAAGTCGGCCCGGTCGGTCTTGCAGACCAGCAGGTCGGGATCCTCGGTGCGCAGCACGGGGACGCTGCCGGACCCGTCGGGGAACGTGACCGGCCGTTCCTCGTGCGCCAGCGCCGCGCCGGCGGGCGCCAGCAGGGCCAGGGCGAGCGCGGCGAGCACCGTGATCCTGCGTAAGGGACGCATGATCGCGAGAGTAGAGCAAGGCTCACCTTGTGCCTACCCCTAGCGGCGTGAGACGAGCCCTTCCAGGGCGTGGTCGACGACGCGCTCGGCCAGGTCTTCGGGCAGGTCGCCCTCGGGGCCCCACTTGCTGAACCAGATCATGGCGCCCGACAGCAGCGCCATGCCCAGCTCCACGTCCAGGTCGGGGCGGAGCTCACCGTTGGCGACGCCGCGGCCGAGCACCCGCCTCATGGCCACCCGCCTCGGCTCCAGCGCCAGCTTGAAGAACCGCTCGCTGACGCGCTTGGACCGGTCGGTCTCGCCCATCGCCACGTTCATCACACAGCGGGCCCGCCGCTGACCCGCCTCGCGGCGGACGACGTCGAGCAGGGCGATGAGGTCGTCGCGCACAGACTCGCCCGCCAGCGGCGGGAGCGGCTCGCGGAGCGTCGCCAGCGCGTCGACGACCAGATCCTCCTTGTTGGCCCAGCGCCGGTAGATCGTGGTCTTGCCCACGCCCGCGCGGGACGCGATCGCCTCGATCGACAGCTCGGCGACGCCCATGCCCTCGGCTATCAGGTCGAGGGTGGCCTCGATGATCGCCTTCTCGGCCTTCTCGCTGCGAGGGCGGCCCGCCCGGGCCTGGTGCTGGGTGGTCATGTCGATCTCAGACTACCGCTGGTTCCTGCTGCTCCGGCTGGGAGACCGGGCGTGGCTTGCCGGGCATCCACCGGGCCACCACGGCGGCGCCGGCCAGGGCGATCCCCGCCGAGGCCAGGGAGGTGACGTGCATGCTGTGCACGAACGCCTCGTTGGCCAGGCCCAGCAGCGACTCCCCGCGCTCGCCGAGTGAGTGCGCCAGCGCGGCCGTCGCCATGACGGACTCGCCGCCCGCGTGCTGGACGTCCGCGGGCAGGCCCGCCAGCGCGGGCGCGATCTCGCCGCGGTAGGAGGAGGAGAGCACGGAACCCAGCACGGCCACGCCGAGCGCGCCGGCGACCTGGCGGACGGTGTTGCTCATTGCCGAGCCGACCCCGGCCTTCTCCCGGGGCAGCGCCTCCATGATGGCGGTCGTGGCGGGCGGCATGATGTTGGCCATCGCGACGCCCTGCACGAAGAACACGGCCAGCAGCACGGGGACCGGCGTGTGCAGGTCGAAGAAGGTGTAGCCGAGCAGGATCGCGGTCAGCACCAGGAGGCTGACGGTGGCCGACAGCTTGGCCCCGAACTTCTCGTTCACCCGCTGGCTCAGCGGCGCGAAGATGAGCTGCGCGACCGCGAACGGCAGCATGAGCGCCCCCGCCTGCACGGGGCTGAAACCCAGCGCCACCTGCAGGTAGAAGGTGAGGAAGAACATCCCGCCCATCATCGCGAAGAAGACGATGCCGATCGTGGCGATGGCCGAGGTGAACCGGACGTCGCCGAAGTAGCGCACGTCGAAGGCCGGGTTGTCGATGCGCCGCTCCCACCAGACGAACGCGCCCAGCACCGCGACGCCGGCCAGCACCGGCACGAACACCTCGGGCGAGGTGACGGTGGCCAGCTCGCCGCCCCGGATGATGCCGTAGACGACGGCGACCAGGCCGATGATCGACAGCAGCACGCCCACCGGGTCGAGCCGCGACGGCCTGGGGTCGCGCGACTCGGGCACGACCGGGCCGATCAGCGCCATGCTGATGAGCACGATCGGCACGTTGATCAGGAAGACCGAGCCCCACCAGAAGCGCTCAAGGAGCAGCCCGCCGGTGATCGGGCCGATGGCGACGGCCAGCCCGACGCCGGCCGCCCACACGCCGATCGCCTTCCCGCGCTCCCGTGCCGGGAAGACGTTGGAGATGATGGCCAGCGTGGCCGGCATGATCGCCGCGCCGCCGATGCCCATCGCCGCCCGCGCCAGGATCAGCTGGGTGGGGTCCTGGGCGTAGGCGCTGGCCAGCGACGACAGGCCGAACAGCACCATGCCGACGAACAGCATGCGCTTGCGTCCGGTGCGGTCGCCGATCACGCCGAAGGTGAAGAGCAGGCCGGCGAAGACGAGCGTGTAGGAGTTGATCGCCCACTCCAGCTCGCTCTGGGTCGCGCCCAGCCCGGCCACCGGGTCGGCGATGGTCTTCATCGCCACGTTCAGGATCGTGTTGTCGAGCACGACCGCCAGCAGGCTGAACACCAGCACGCCGAGGATCGCCCACCGGCGCGGATGTCCCGCGTTCTCGTCCATGAGCACACCCAAATTCCGATACGGTCAAGTTTCGCAACGTGACCGTATCGCAGGGCGTTCCGATACGCAACCGTATCGTTTCGTATCAGGTCAGGCGGGGAGCTCCTCCGGCACCTTCGCGGGATCGGCGGCGACCGGCGCGATCTCCCTGCCGCGCCGCCAGAACGGCAGTGCCACCAGCACCATGACCACGCCTGCCGCACCGGCGACCACGAACGCCCACGAAGCGCCGTACAGGTCGATGACCTTGCCCGCGATCGGCGCGGAGGCCGCGCCGCCGATCAGCAGCGCGGTGCCGTTGAGGCCCATGGCCTCTCCTCTGGCGCCCGCCGGCACCCAGCGGCTGAGCGTCTCGACGGTGGACGACAGCGAGGGTGCGCAGAGCAGGCCCGACGGCAGCAGCGCCAGCACCAGCCACCACCAGCCGCCGGAGACCAGCGCCACCGGCATCGTGAGCAGCCCTATCAGGCCGATGAGCACGAGCGGCGAGAACCCGCGCGACAGCATCCCGTAGAGGAACCCGCCCAGCAGCGAATAGAAGCACCAGATGCCGACGGCCAGGCCGATCCACTGGGTGTGGCCGGAGTCCTTCATGGTGCCGACCACGGCCAGCTCGGTCGCGGTGAGCACGAACGTCGCGGCGGCGGCGGTGCCCAGCAGCGCGACCATGCGCGGGGTGAGCCACGTCCGCCTGGGGATCCTGACCTCCGGCTCCGCCAGCTCGGCCGCCGACCTGGTCGGCGGGTTGAGCAGCAGGAGCCCGATCCCGGCGCCGGCGGTGCCGACCGCGATGGCGGTCATCGTCGGCCCGCTGCCGAGCACGGTGATGCCCGCCACCGCCAGCGCGGGCCCGGTCATGTAGGACACCTCGACGAACATCGAGTCGAACGAGAACGCCGTGCGGCGCTGCTCCAGCGGCACCATGGCGGCCAGGCACTGGCGGACCACCGAGAACACCGGCAGCGCGAGCAGCCCGGCCACCAGCGCGGCGCCCGTCAGCACCGGGAACGGCAGCTTCCAGGCCGACGACCAGAACAGCGCCTGCGCGGCCGTGGTGACGATCAGCACCGGGCGCAGCCCGTAACGGTCGACCAACCTCCCGGCCAGCGGGGAGCCCACGGCCATGCCGAGCGTGATCGCCGCCGTGACGGTCCCGGCCATGACGTAGTCCAGCTTGAGCGTCTCCACGACATGCAGTGTCAGCGCCATGCTCATGGCCGTGGTGGGGACCCGGGCGGCCAGTCCCACCAGCAGCAGCACGCCCACACCCGGCAGCCGGAAGAGACGCCGGTAAGGTTCGATTGCCATCTAGATTGCTTACCTCCAGGCCCATTGTTCCAGCCCCCACCGACACTTCCGCCACGGGTTTTCCTGCCGGGGCCGCGCCTGGCATCATCGGAGGGAGTCCGGGGACGCCACCAGGGCGCCTCGAGACGCTTTCGGAGGTTGACCTGATGTCCTCAACCACCCTGTACGGCGGCGTTTCCGGCCGCCGGGTCACCGTGCGCGACCTCGCCGCGGCCAAGGAGCGCGGGGAGCGGTGGCCGATGATCACCGCCTACGACGCGATGACGGCCCGGGTGTTCGACGCGGCGGGCATTCCCGTCCTGCTCGTGGGTGACTCGGCCGCCATGGTGGTGTACGGCTACGACTCCACCCTGCCGGTCACCGTCGACGACCTGCTGTCGCTGACCGCGGCCGTGGTGCGCGGCTCCTCTCGCGCGCTCGTGGTCGCCGACCTGCCGTTCGGCTCCTATCAGACGTCACCGGGGCAGGCGCTGGAGTCGGCGGCCCGGTTCATGAAGGAGGCCGGCGCGCACGCGGTCAAGCTGGAGGGCGGCCGGCGGGTGGTGCCCCAGGTGGAGGCGCTCGTCTCGGCGGGCGTGCCGGTCATGGCCCACCTCGGCCTGACCCCCCAGTCGGTCAACGCGCTCGGCGGCTACCGCGTCCAGGGGCGCGGGGAGGCGGGCGACGAGCTGATGGCCGACGCCAAGGACCTGGAGCGGGCCGGCGCGTTCTCGGTCGTGCTCGAATGCGTGCCCGCCGACCTCGCGGAACGGGTGACGGCCTCGCTGTCGATCCCCACGATCGGCATCGGCGCGGGCTCCGCCACCGACGCCCAGGTGCTCGTCTGGCAGGACATGATGGGGCTGACCCCCAGCCCGGCCCGATTCGTCAAGCGCTACGCCGACCTGGGCGCCGAGCTCGACAGGGCCGCGCGGGCGTTCGCCGACGAGGTCGTCGGCGGCTCCTTCCCCGGCCCCGAACACACGTACAGCTGAGCCCGGGTGGGGGTCAGTAGTAGCCCTTCTCGCCGTCGACCAGTTCCCTGATGGTGTCCAGGTGGCCGGCGTGCCTGGCGGTCTCCTCGACCATGTGGATCAGCATCCAGCGCAGGCTCGCCGCGCCCGAGCGGTAGTCGGGGTGTTTGCCCACGTCGTCCAGCGAGTGGGCGGCGACGATCTCGTTCGAGATCCGGCACTGACGCTCGTACTCGTCGAGGAGCTTCACCAGGGGGACGCCGTCGATCCGCATGTCGGCGTCCTCCTCCGACAGCCCCGCGCACTTCCACTGGACGATCGCGCGTTGCATGTCGAGCCAGCCCACAAGCTGGGTGCGTTCATCGGCGACGAAAGGGGGACGTTCCCGGGACATGCTCATGAGGGGCGACGCTATCCCGGCGATGCCGGCATCGCATCCTGTTTCGTCCCGAAATCACCGTGCGACCGTTCCACCCGCCGCCCGGTTCCCGTGGCGGGTCACTCGGCGGCGAGTGTGGCGGGGTCGGTGTTGGAGCCGCAGACCACCACCGCCACCCGCTCGCCGGGCGCGGGGGTGTAGGCGCCCGACAGCAGCGCGGCGTACGCGGTCGCGCCGCCGTGCTCGGTGACCAGGCGGTGCCTCTCCCAGAGGGTGCGGCGGGCGGCCACGATGGCGTCCTCGGCGACCAGCACGCTGCGCGCGCCGGACGAGGCGAGGATCTCGTACGCGATGTCGCCCAGCGCGGTGGCGCCCAGCGAGTCGGCCGCCACCCCGCCCACCTCCACGGGCACCGGCCGGCCAGCCTTGAGCGCCTCGTGGAAGGTGGGGATCCGCTCCGGCTCCACCGCCACGATCCTGGGCCGTCCCCGGCGGTAGCCCTGACCCGAAGCGAACGTGGGCGACGCCTCCGAGCCGGACAGCGGCGGCTCCTGGGAGGAAGGCGGGACAGCGGAGCCGAGGGCGATGCCCGCGGCGAAGCCGCCGCCGCCGACGGCGACCAGGATGGTGTCGACGCCGCCCGTCTGCTCCATCAGCTCCAGCCCGGTGGTGCCCTGCCCGGCCACCACCTCGGCCTGGTCGTAGGCGTGCACCTTCAGCGCGCCCGTCTCGGCGGCGCGCTTGGCGGCCGCCTCGGCCGCCTCGGAGTAGATCGCCCCGACCTGGTTGATCCGGGCGCCGAGCGCCCGCAGCCCGGCCATCTTGACCGGGCTGGTCACCTCCGGCACGAAGATCTCGGCCCGCGCCCCCAGCGCCCGCGCCGCGTACGCGACCGCCAGCCCGTGGTTGCCGCCACTGGCCGCGATCACCCCGCCCGGCGGCAGCTCGCCCGCCGCCAGCATCCGGTTGAACGCCCCGCGCACCTTGAACGACCCGGAGTGCTGCAGCAGCTCCAGCTTGAGCACGAGCCCCGGCGCGACCTCCAGGACCGGCGTGCGCAGCACGTGCGCCCCGATCCGCCCGGCCGCCGCCACCACGTCCTCGTACGTCACCGTCACAGCTCCCCCTCGATCGTCCGTTTGAGCTGTGCTATCCGCTCCTCGTCGCGCCGGTAGAACACCCACTGCCTGATCCGCTTGCCGCGGATGAGGCCGGCGCGCTCCAGGATCTTGAGGTGGCCGGTGGCGCTGGGCTGGGTCATGCCGAGCTTGCCGGCGATGGACTGGCCGCACACCCCGTCGGCCACCAAGTCGCCGTCGACCTGGGGCGGGAAGTGCGCGACCGGGTCCTTGAGCCAGTGGAGGATCAGCAGGCGCGGCTCGCTGGCCACGGCGCGGAGCTCGGACAGCACTTAGGCATTTTCCTCAATGCCTAAGGACTAAGTCAACGCCTGCTCGAAGTCCGCCCAGAGATCCTCGGGGTGCTCGATGCCGACGGCGACCCGTACCGTGCCCTCACCGATGCCGTGCCTGGCCAGCTCGGCGGCGGTGAGCGAGCGGTGCGAGGTGGTGGCCGGGTGCAGGATGAGCGTCTCGACGCCGCCCAGCGACGGCGCGACCAGCGCCAGCCGTACCGACCGCATGAACCTCTCCCCCGCCGCGCGCCCGCCCGTCAGGTCGAACGAGAAGAGGCCGCCGAAGTCGGGCAGCAGCTTGGCCGCCACCTCGTGCGACGGGTGCGAGGGCAGGCCCGGCCAGTGCACGGCCGCCACCGACGGGTGCTCGGCCAGGCGGGTCGCGAGCAGGCGGGTGTTGGCGCAGTGGCGCTCCATGCGCAGCCCCAGCGTCTGCATCCCGCGCAGGCTCAGCCAGGCGGCGAACGGGTCCGGCGACGGCCCCAGCTCGATCGCGAAGTGCCAGACGTCGCGGTAGAGCGCGTCGTCGGCGAACACCGCCATGCCGCCGACCACGTCCGTGTGCCCGGACAGGTACTTGGTGGTGGAGTGGACGACGACGTCGGCGCCGTGCTCGATCGGGCGGCACAGCAGAGGGGTGGCGAAGGTGTTGTCGACCACGCTGACCAGGCCCAGCTCGCGGGCCGCCGCGCACATCGCGGGCAGGTCGGCGACCTGGCACATCGGGTTGGCGATGGTCTCCAGGTAGACCAGCTTCGTCCGCGGCCCGACGGCGGCGCGGAGCGCGGCGGGGTCGTGCTCGGGCACGTAGCTGACCTCGACGCCGAACCGCGACACCAGCTCGTTGATCATGCCCGCGGTGCCGCCGTACAGGGCCCGCTGGGCGATCAGGTGGTCGCCCGGCTTGAGCAGGCCGAGCAGCACGGTGTTGATGGCGGCCATGCCGGAGCCGGTGGCGATGGCGGCGACGCCGCCCTCCAGACCGGAGACGGCCTCCTCCAGGGCGCGGACGGTGGGGTTGCTGTAGCGGCCGTAGACGTACGGGCCGTCGGGCCTCCCCATGCCGTCGGCCATGACCGCCGGGTCGTCGAAGGTGAACCCGGAGGTCTGGTAGATGGGCACGGTGATCGGGCGGCTGCCCTCGACCACGGGGTGGGGCACGTGGACCGCGCGGGTTTCAGGACGGTATTCGGTCATGTACGTAAGGATGTCCGGAAAAGTCGCACGAGATCAGAGCCAATCCCACAAGATTGGTCTATGAATGGGGCCAATGTCGACCATCTCGTCGATCTGCTGGGCCGCTGGGCGTCCGGGCGCGGGCCGCTCTACCTGCTGCTCGCGGCCCGGCTGAGGGCACTCGTCGACGACGGCGTGCTGCCCCCCGGAGAGCTGCTGCCGCCGGACCGGGGGCTGGCCAGACGGCTGGCGGTCGGCCGCGGCACCGTGGTGGCCGCGTACGAGCTGCTCCAGCGGGAAGGGCGGGTGATGCGGCGGCAGGGCAGCGGCACCCGCGTCGCCGAACTGGACCTGCCGGCCACCCGCACCGGCGACGGGGTGACGGCGAACCCGCTGCTGCTGCACATCCTGCACCCGCCGGACGGGGTGACGCTGCTGACCTGCGCCGCCCCGGACGAGCCGCCGCCGGAGCTGGCGGAGGCGTACGAGGAGGCGGCCGGGCGGCTCGCGGGCATGCGCGACCTGGGTTACCAGCCCGCCGGCCAGCCGGATCTGCGGGAGGCGGCGGCCGCCTACTACCGGCGGCGCGGCGTGCCGACGAGCGCGGCGGAGATCATCGTGACCAACGGCGCCCAACAGGCGCTCACCCTGCTGACCGGTCTGCTGGTGTCGCCCGGCGACCGGGTCCTGACCGAGTCCCCGACGTACCCCGGGGCCCTGGAGGTCTTCCGCCACGCCGCGGCCGCGATCCGCCCGGTCACCCTCGACCCCCGGGAAACCCTCTCCCCCGGAGAACCACCCGCCCGCCGCCCCGCGCCGGTCGACCTCGTCCGGGCCGTGCGGGAGCGGCCCGCGCTGCTCTACACGGTGCCGACCGCGAGCAATCCCACGGGGTCGGTCATGGACGGGCCGGCGCGCCGCCGGCTGGCCGCGCTGGCCGCCGAGCACGACCTGCCGGTGATCGACGACGAGGTCTCCGCGGAGCTCTGCTTCGACGGCGACACACCGGCCCCGCTCACCGCCTACACCACCGGCGAGCAGGTGGTCACGATCGCGTCGCTGAGCAAGGTCGTCTGGGGCGGCCTGCGCGTCGGCTGGATCAGGGCGCCGGCGCCGCTGGCCGCCCGGCTCGCCCGGCTCCGCGCCGTGCACGACCTCGGCGGCGACGTGGTCGGCCAGCTCGCCGCCGCCGCGCTGCTGCACCGCCTCGACGACATCAGGCGCGACCGCGTACGGGTCCTGCGCGCCCGCCACGACCACCTGTGCGCCGAGCTGCGCGCGCACCTGCCGTCCTGGTCGTTCGAACCGGCACGGGGCGGCCAGACGATCTGGGTCCGGCTGCCGCGCGGCGACGCCGACTCCTTCGCCCAGGTCGCGCTCAGGCACGGGGTGGCGGTGCCGCCCGGCCGCTCCTTCGACCCGCTCGGCGGCCTCGCGGACCGGATGCGGCTGCACTTCCTGTTCCCCGAGGCGGAGCTGTCGGCGGCGGTGCGGGCGCTCGCCGCGGCCTGGCACGCCTACGACCCCACCGAGCGCCTGCCGTCACGGCCGACCCTCGTCGTCTGACACCGGCCGAGAGCGGATCCGCCAGGAGCTGACACCGCGGCGGGCGGGCGCGCGCGTACGGCAAGGTGTGCAGCATGACCTTCGTGCTCGTACACAGCCCCAGCGTGGGCCCGTCCACGTGGGCGCCGGTGGCCCAGGCGCTGGAGCGCCGGGGCCATCAGGCGGTGGTGCCCGATCTGACCGGAGTCACCGGGGGCGGCCCGCCGCACTGGCCGCGGATCGTGGAGGCGGTGCGCGCCGCGACGCCCGCCGGGGGCCGGATCGTGCTGGCGGCCCACAGCAACGCCGGGCTGTTCGTGCCGGTGATCAAGGAAGGGCTGGGCGACCGGGTGGTGGCGTGCGTGTTCGCCGACGCCCACCTGCCGCCCGAGCGCGGGCTGGTCAGGCCGGGGCAGGACGACTTCCTGCCGTTCCTGCGCGAGCTGGCCGGGGATGACGGCGTGCTGCCGCGCTGGACCGACTGGTGGAGCGAGGAGGACGTGGCGCCCATGTTCCCCGCGGACCCGGCCGTGCGCGACCGGGTGGTCGCCGAGCAGCCGCGGCTGCCGCTCGGCTTCTACACCGACCCGGTGCCGGTGCCCGCCGGGTGGGACGCCGTGCGCTGCTCCTTCCTGTGGTTCGGGCCGCCGTACGACACGGTGGCGGAGCAGGCGCGGCGGCGCGGCTGGCCCGTGCTCCGCGTCCCCGGCCGCCACCTCCACCCGGTCGTCGACCCGGAGGCGGTGACCGACGCGCTGCTCAAGCTCTCCCGCAGGTCGTGAATTCCTCACTGCCGCCGCGCGCCCCGGCCGGGAAGAGTCGCAGGCATGACAGCGATCCTGGTGAACGAGCTCGTCAAGCGCTACGGCGCCTTCGAGGCGGTGAAGGGCGTCTCGTTCGAGGTGCCCGCCGGTCAGATCTTCGCCCTGCTCGGCAGGAACGGCGCGGGCAAGACCACGACCGTGGAGGTGCTGGCCGGGTTCCTGCGGCCTGACGGCGGCTCGGTGCGGGTGCTCGGCCTCGACCCGGTGGCCGACCGGGCGGCGGTACGGCAGCGCACCGGCGTCATGTTGCAGGAGGCGGGGTTCTTCCCCGACCTGACCGTGGCGCAGACCGTCGACACCTGGCGCGACTTCACCTCCGCGCCGCGTCCCCGCGAGGAGGCGCTGGAGCTGGCCGGGCTGAAGGAGAAGGCGGCGACCAGGGTGCGCCAGCTGTCCGGCGGGGAGAAACGGCGGCTCGACCTGGCGCTGGCCCTGCTGGGCCGGCCCGACGTGCTGTTCCTCGACGAGCCGACCGCCGGCATGGACCCGCGGGCGCGCGTGGACACCTGGGAGGTGGTGCGCGAGCTGGCCCGGCAGGGCACCACGGTCCTGCTGACCACCCACTACCTGGAGGAGGCGCAGCGGCTGGCCGCCGCCATGGCGATCATGGACGAGGGCGCGGTCGTGGCCGCGGGCGGCATGGCCGAGACGCTGGCCAGGCTGCGCGGCCGGGTGGCGTTCCGGCTGCCCGCCGGTGTGCGGCCCGATGACCTGCCGCTGCCGGTCTCGCTCGACGGCGAGCTGGCCGTGTGCCGCGCCAACGACCCCGACCTGGCCGCCCAGACGCTGCTGACCTGGGCCGCCGGGCGCGGCCTGCGGCTGGCGGGCCTGGAGGTCCGCACCGCCACCCTCGAAGACCTCTTCCTCGACCTGCCCAGGAGCGCACGATGAGTCTCGCCGCGACCTACCGGCTCGGCACCCGCCTGTTCTGGAAGGACCGGGGCATGCTCTTCGGCTCGGTCGTCACGCCCGTGGGCCTGGCCATCGGGCTGCCGGTCCTGATGCGGAACGTCACCAGCGCGGGCGCAGCCGACGTCGCCCATCTCTTCCACGGCATGATCGCGATCGTCCTGGCGACCACCACGTTCATGACCATGGTCGTCGCCCTCACCATGCGCCGTGACCAGCTCGTGCTCAAGCGGCTGCGTACGACCGAGCTGACCGACGGGCAGATCCTGGGCGGGCAGATCGCCAGCGTCGTGACCCAGACCGTGGTCATCGTCGCGCTGTCGGCGGTGGCGGTGCGGGTCCTGGCGGGCGTGCCGCTGCCGGGCGACCCGCTGTTGTTCGCCGCGGCCGTCGTGGCGGGTTCGGCGGTGATGGCGCTGCTGGCCGCCGCGTACACGGCCGCGATCCCGCGGGCCGAGCTGTCGGCCGCGTTCGCCATGCCGGTGTTCCTGCTGGCCGGGGTGGGCGCGGGGGCGATGGGGCCGATCCCGCTGCCGTCCCTCGTCCAGACGGCGCTCGACCTGCTGCCGACCGCCGCCGTGGTCGCCGCGGTGCGCCACGGCGAGGTGCTGGCGCCCGCGCTGAACCTGGCGGCGTGGACCGTGATCGGGGTCGTGAGCCTGAGGCTCTGGTTCCGGTGGGAGCCGAGGCGCTCATAATCTGACGTCGTGACCTCCACCTCCGCCCGGCGCATGGCGAGCGGCCTGCTGACCGGCGTCGCCATCGCCTACACGCTGCTCGGGCTGCTCTACTACCAGTTCGGCGCGCTGCTGGGGCTCATGGCGACGGCGATGATGCTGACGGTCGTGGCCCTGCACTACGTGAACATGCGGGCGGGGCTGCGCGGCGGGCGGCCTGCCCTGTTCCCGCTCACGCTGGTGCTGCAGGCGCTGGTCACCTACGTGCCCGACTTCCTGCTGCCGTCCGGCTACTCGTCGGTGGCGGCGCCGATGCTGGCGGGAAGCGTGCTGGTGCTCCTGCCGCTGCGCTGGGGCGGGCCGCTCGTCGCGGTGATGACGCTGTACGGGGCGACCGCGACCTGGCTCGGCCTGCCCTTCGCCATCGTGTCCTTCTTCTTCACCCTCGCCGTGCCCATCACCGGGGCCATGATCTACACGCTGGTGCGGCTGGCCAGGCTCGCCGCCGACCTGGAGGAGGCCAGGGCGGAGCTGGCCGAGGCGGCGGTGCTGAAGGAGCGACTGCGCATCTCCCGCGACCTGCACGACGGGCTGGGCCGCAGCCTCACCGCCATCGCGCTCAAGGGCGACCTGGCCTCCCGGCTGCTCGACCGCGACCCCGCGTCGGCGCGGGGCGAGGTGACGGAGCTGGTCCAGGTGGCCAGGGAGGCGGCGCAGGACGTGCGGCAGGTGGCGCGCGGCTACCGCGAGCTGTCGCTGGCGGGCGAGACGGACCGGGCGGTGGCGCTGCTGGAGTCGTCGGGGGTGCGCTGCCAGGCCCACCTGGCGGACGTGACGCCGCCGAAGCGGTCGGACGAGGCGCTGGCCTGGGCCGTGCGGGAGGCGGTCACCAACATCCTGCGCCACAGCCACGCCACCACCTGCACGATCACCACGTCGGCCCGTGACGGGCGGGTGCGCCTGGAGGTGGCCGACGACGGCGTCCCGGACGCTCCTGTCGTCCTCGGGGGCGGGCTGACCGGGCTGGCTGAGCGGGCCGCCCAGGCGGGCGGCACCCTCACCGCGGCGCGCGGCGAGACGGGCGGCTTCCTGCTGGCGATGGAGGTCCCGGCATGACGGCCATCAGGGTGATGCTGGCCGAGGACATGCACATGATCCGGGCCGCGCTCACCGCGCTGCTGCGCCTGGAGTCCGACATCGACGTGGTCGCCGAGGTGACGCGCGGCGACGAGATCGTGCCCACCGCCCTGGAACACCGCCCCGACGTGGCGATCGTGGACATCGACCTGCCGGTCGTCGACGGCATCACCGCCGCCGCCGAGCTGCGCGAGCGGCTCCCGGAGTGCCGGATCCTCGTGCTGACCGCTCTCGGGCAGCCTGGCCAGGTGCGCCGCGCGCTGGCGGCCGGGATCGGGGCGTTCCTGGTCAAGGACGCGCCCGGCCACCGGCTCGCCGACGCCATCCGGCGCACCGCGGCGGGGCTGCGGGTGCTCGATCCCGAGCTGGTGTCGGCGGCGATGGAGTACGGCGAGAGCCCGCTGACGCCGCGCGAGTCGACCGTGCTCAGGGAGGCCGCCCGGGGCGCCTCGGCGGAGGAGATCGCCTCCCGCCTGCACCTGTCGCCCGGCACGGTGCGCAACTACCTGACGGGCGCGATCACCAAGACGGGCGCCCGCAACAAGATCGACGCCATTCGCATCGCGGAAGACGCCGGTTGGCTCTGACGCGGCCCGCTATCTCTTGTTCGATCGCACGATGAGGTGCTGCGAACCGTTGACGTTGTTGCCGCTGCCGTTGTAGGAGTTGTCGGATCCGTAGGACCGGATCACGTTGGTGAAGTTGCCGCTGTTGATGGACTTTCCCTTGTTCCAGTAGTTTCCCCTGTTTCGGGAATTGCCTCTGTCCAGGGGGTGGGCCGCCTCCGCCACGCTGGGCATCGCGAAATTCTGCCGGAGCGCCGGCTCGGCGGGAGAGGCGGGCGTCCCCGCCGCGAGCAACGCCAGCCCGATACCGGCGATGGCAAGACCAGTCATATGCATTCACACTCCAATGTTTCCCGCTCTTATCGCCGCCGGGTCACCGCACGAGAGACTGGGATCCGTTGGCCGTGTTCCCGCTGTTGGTCGCGTTGTTGCTCGCTGTGGAGCCGTTCACGTTCGAGAAGTTGCCGCTGTTGATGGGATCCCCCTCGCTGTAATAATTCCCACTGTTGGTGGAGTTACCGCTGTTTTCTGCGCCGTTGACGCATTTCGTGGGAGAATTGGAGGAGGGCGAGTTGTAGTTGACCAGCCGGTTGCCGCAGAAGACGCCGGGGACCATGTGCAACACCGTGCCCAGGTCGGCGCCCAGCAGGCGCGACAGCTCAGAAGGCGCTTGGGGTTCCGGGTCGGCCGCCGACATACCGGATCCGGCCGTCATCATGCCGGAAGCGGTCATTGCCACGACCATGGCGAGCCGAATCAGATTTCTCTGCAGAGATCCCACTACCGCCTCCGAATACCAGTTGCAGGTCGTTTCACGATCGCCGAGCATATAGTCCGCCACAAAGCGCGCACAACGTTGCCGGCGCCGTGTCGCATTTCCATGAACGCCGGCCGAATGAAATAGGCCGAGGATTCAGGAAATTGGCCGCGTCTCATGCGGAACCGGCTGCGAAAGGACCTGTCCAGCCGGGTCAGAGGCCGCGCAGGCGGAGGTAGGCGGCGAGTTCGGCCGTGCCGTCGAGCATCGCCCGGCCGCGCCGCCGGAGGCGGGAGCGCCAGGTGCTCAGCGCTTCCTCCAGCGGGCCGATCCCGCCGGCTTCCCGGACGTTCGCGATCGCCCCGGCGATCTGACGCAGCGGGTAGCCGCCGCGCCGGAGCTGGCGGGCCAGGTGCGCGTCGCGTACCGCGGCGGGCGGGTAGCGGCGGTAGCCGGTCACCGGGTCGCGTTCGGCGTGGAGGATCCCGGCCTTCTCCCACTTGCGGAGCGTGGCCGGGTGGATGCCGAGCCGGCGGGCGAGGGCGCCGACGGACGGCGCCCCGCGTACCGGCTCGTCGCCCGCCGGAGCGAGCTCGGTGAGGGCGGCGGTCACCTCGTCCAGCGTGGCCCGGTCGCGCAGGATCTCGGCGTGGCCCTGGTCGAGGAGTCGGAAGACGGCCTCCTCGTCGCCCGCGTTGGCGGCCCGCAGGATCGCGGCCGCGCCCTGGTGCCCGAACCCCGGCCGGAGCGCCAGGAAGGCCCGCAGGGCCTGAGCGTGGACCGGCGTGTAGCGGCGGTACCCCTGGTCACCGCGCGGGGCCGGGGGCAGGATCCCGTCATCCTCGTAGTTGCGCACGGCCTGCGCGGACAGCCCGTGCTCCCGGGCAAGGTCACTGGGCCGAAGCCGGTCAGCGCGCGTCACGTGTGTCTCCGGGCGAGGTCACTGGGCCAGGGCCGGTTGGCGCGCTTCACCTGTGCCTCCGCTTCGTGAGCTCCTGGACGGCCGCTTGGTCCGGCGCTGCCGGATCTGTCCACGTCCGCGACGACGTGCGCGTCCCTCAGGGCGGATACCGGTTGCCTCGGCTCACGGTCGCGAGCCGAGGCGCGGTCGTACGGAGGAGGTCGTCAGATGTCGGTGACGCGGATGCCGGCGTGGGCCTTGTAGCGGCGGTTGACCGAGATGATGTTCGCGGTCAGCGCCTCCACCTGGAAGGCGTTGCGCAGCCGCCCGCCGTAGACGCCGCGCACACCGGGGATCAGGTCGGCCAGCGCCTGCACGGTGTCGGTCGCCTCCCGGTCGTCGCCCAGCACCAGCACGTCGAGGTCCACCTTCTCCACCGCCGGGTCCATCAGCACGACGGCCGACACATGGTGGAACGCCGCCACCACCCGGCTCTCGGGAAGCACCGCCGCCGCCTGCTGGGCCGCGCTGCCCTCCTCGACGGGCAGCGCGTAGGCGCCCTGCTTGTCGAAGCCCAGCGGGTTCACGCAGTCGACCACGATCTTCCCGGCGAGCTGAGTGGCCAGCGACTCCAGCAGCGCCTTGTGCCCGTCGTACGGCACCGCCACGATCACGAGGTCGCACTCGGCGGCCACGACGGCGTTCTCCGCCCCGGTGGCTCCGGCCCCGATGGACTCGGCCGCCTCCCGCGCCCGCTCGGCGCGCCGCGACCCGATCACCACCTTGAGCCCGGCCAGCGCGAACCGCCGCGCCAACCCCTTCCCCTGGTCACCGGTGCCGCCCAGAATGCCGATGCTCAGCCCGCTCACGTCAGTCATACGACGCATCATGCCAGCACGCCATCAGCGCCCACACACGCCCCCGGCGCGGCGGACGCCACCGGCTGTACAAGGCCGGGAGAAGGTCACCGCGAAACCTCTCACCCCGGACGCACCTGTCAGGCACGATGGGGATATGGATTCAGGGGCGGTCGCACACCTGCGGGAAGTCCTCGCGGAAACGGGCTGGGTAGAGCGCACCCGCGAGCTGGGCCGGGCGCTGCGCACCACCCGCTCCCCCGGTGGGCTGCTGCTGGTGGGCACGCCCGGCGACGAGCCCTGGCACCTGACCGCGCACCTCACCGACGAGGCCCGCCTGTCCAGCCTGCCGCAGCTCGCGCCCACCCTGGTCCGCTGGTCACCGCCCGCCGGCGCCCCCGCCCACCTCCGGGTGGGGCTGGAGCGGATCGAGCGTACGGCGCGCGGCGAGACGCTGTTCGTGGTGGCCGGGCAGCAGGCGCCGGCCCCGCTCCTGGAGCGGGTCGACGACGCCCGCCGCGTCGGCGCCACCATCCTGGCCCTGGAGAGCGGCGACGCTGAGCTGGCCGGGCTGGCGCACGACGCGATCGCCGTCCCCGAGCACGCGCCGGTCAGCTTCGACGGCGCCCAGCACCTGGTGAGCATCGCCGCGGGCGAGATCCCGCAACGACCCGGGCTACGCGAGCGGCTGGCCCGCCTGCTCGACAAGATGAGCGGCCCCCGCGTCTCCGACTGACAGCGAGCGGCATCTCGCCGCTCCGCGGTGGTCAGCCGGGGACCTCGTCGCGGGGCTGGCCGAGGCGGGCGCTGAGCGAGGATTCCAGCTCGGCGGTGGCGCGCTCGATGGCGGCGATGACCACGGCCTGCACCGGGTCGGGTTCGCCCGAACGGGTCCGGCTCACCCGCGTGACGGCGTCGATCCGGCGGGCGCCCACGTCGCGGATGTCGCTGACCAGCACCTCGCCCTCCCGCACGTCCAGCAGCGCCAGCGTGGGCACGATCGCCACCCCGCGCCCGGCGGCCACCAGCGCCAGGGTCGGCGCGAAATCGGTGATGACGTGCAGCTTGCGCGGCTCGAACCCGTGCAGCCCGGCCAGCCGGTCGAGCGCCTGCCCACAGGCGAGGTGCGGCTCGCTCGCCACCCACGGCACGTCCGCCAGCTCGGAGACATGCTGGGGCGGCTCCGGCCAGTCAGGCGGCACCACGACGCGATATTCGTCGACGAACAGGGCGCGCGTGGCCAGCGAGGGCTGGGCGAGCACGGGCCGGCTCATGTCCTGCTCGGTGATGAGCACGTCCGCCTCCCCCAGCCGCAGCTCCTGCAGCGCTGGCGGCCCGAACACCTCGTGGATGGCGGGCTCGATCCTCGGGTGGCGGGCGGCGAGGTCGCGCAGGGCCGGCACCAGGATGTGCTGGATCACCGTGGGGAACGCGGCGATGCGCACCGGCCCGGCCAGCCGCTCGGTGAAGCGGGTCAGCTCCCGCCTGGCCTCGGCCAGCTCCTCCTCGACCCGCTCCGCGTATCCGGCGAGGACCCGCCCGGCGGGGGTGAGCGAGACGCGGCGCTGCGAGCGGTCGACGAGCGCCAGCCCGACCTCCCGCTCCAGCTGCACGAGCTGCTGGGAGACCGCCGAGGGGGTCAGATGCAGCGCCTCCGCGGCCCGCATGACGCCGCCGCGCAGGTGGACCTCGCGCAGCACGCGTAACCGCCGGGGGTCGATGTCCATGAAGCCGACCTTACGCGTGTCCGCGATTTCCGTTGATTGCCCTTCAGCTCGGCGGATCCGCAGAATGTCCTGATGGATCTTCTCCTTGAGGCCATCGGCTGGCTCGGCGCCGCCCTGCTCCTGACCGGTTACGCCCTGGTCTCGTCCGCCCGGGTGCACGGCGACGGGCTCCTCTATCAGCTCATCAACCTGGGCGGCGCGGTCGGCCTCATGGTCAACAGCGCCTACAACGACGCCTGGCCCTCGGCGGGGCTGAACCTGGTGTGGGCCTCCATCGGCGTGGTCGCCTTGGTCAAGTTGATGAGGCTGGCCCGGTCGGCACGCGCTGACGGTACGGGCGATTCCGCTCCCGCCTTGAACGAGTGACACCGCTCACGTCAAGACGGTTACCCAAACGTTATTGAATTTCTCTGGCCGACGCTGACCTGGGGGTGGCAGCGTTGACGTCAACGCGGGAACGTTCTCGCAAGGTCGAACTAGGACAAAACAACCAGCTCAAGGATAGGTATGCCTTCCCCTGCCCTGCCCCTGCGCCCCATCGCGTCGGACATCGCGTCGACTCTGCGCACCACCGTGGGCCAGCGCGCGCTCACTCAGGAGATCGCCGCCGAGGCGGTGCGCCGTGACGTCGACACCGTGCTCTTCGCCGGAGTCGGCGGGTCATGGGCGTCGTCGGTCGCCGCCACCATGTCGCTCGGCGCCAAGGCCACCGGGTTCGGCGTGCAGAACGTCAACGCCGGCGAGTTCCCGCTCACCCACCTCGGCCGCACCGGGCGGCGCACGCTGGTGATCGCCTCCTCGCACTCGGGCGGCACGCCCGAGACCGTCGCCGCGGCCCAGGCCGCCGCCAAGGCCGGCGCGCTGGTCGTGAGCGTGGCCAGGGACGCCGACAACGAGCTGGCGCGGGCCGCCGAGTTCAGCCTCGTCTACGGCAGCGAGAGCACCGCCACCGGCGGCAAGTACGAGCTCCTGGAAGAGATGTCCTGCTCCCTGCTGGAGGCCCACGGCCTCAAGGACGGGGTGGACGAGGTGCGAACGGCCCTCGACCTCATCCCCGACGCCACCGCCGCTGCCGTGGACGAGACCGAGCGGGCCACCGCCGAAGCCGTGGCGCGGCTCTACGACGCCGACAACATCTTCGTGCTGGGCACCGGCCGGCTGCTGGGCCTGGCGTACATGCTGTCGGTCTGCTACCTGGTCGAGATGCAGCGGCAGAAGTCCACCCACCTCAACAGCGCCGACTTCTTCCACGGCCCGTTCGAGATCGTGGACCCGCGCAGCACGCGGGTCATCCACCTCATGAGCGAGGACGAGACGCGGCCGATCTCGGAGCGGGTCAACGCCTTCCTCTCCCGGTACGGCCGCGAGCACTACGTCGTGGACCCGGCGAAGCTGACCCTCCCCGGGATCGACCCGGCGGTCCGCGGCAAGGTGGCCCACATCGCCATGGCGTCGGTGGCCTCCCGCATCGCGTACCACTTCGAGCCGCTGACCGGTCACGATCTCGACATCCGCCGATACATGCACAAGGTCGAGTACTGAGCCCGATGACGACACGCATGTGCGGCGTGGGGGACAACGTCGTCGATCGTTATCTCCACGCCGGTCTGATGTATCCGGGAGGCAGCGCGGCCAACGTGGCGGTGCACTCCCGGCGCCTGGGCGCGACCGCCGGCTACCTCGGCGTCCTCGGTGACGACGAGGCGGCGGCGCACGTGCTCAAGGCGCTGCTGGCCGAGGACGTCGACGTCACGCGGGTGCGGCACCGGGCGGAGCCCAACTCCTTCGCCGACGTCACGCTCGACGACGAGGGCAACCGCTTCTTCGGAACGTTCCAACCGCCGGTGACCCGCATCGAGCTCGACGACCGGGATCTCGCCTACCTGTCCGGCTGCGACTGGGTCCACACCGGGCACAGCAGCTTCACGGTCTCCGAGGTGCCGAAGATGCACGCGGTCACCGCCGTCGCCTACGACTTCTCGTACCAGGGCCTCGACGTCGCGGCCCCGGTCCTGCCGTTCGTGACGGCTGCGATGTTCTCCCGGGCCGACGACACCGAAGCCGAGTGTCTCGGCCTCGTCGAGGAGGTCCGCGGCCTGGGGCCGGACACGGTCGTGGTGACCCGCGGCACCCGCGGGTCGATCGTCTGGCGGCGGGGCGAGCTGGTCGTCCAGCCCGCCGTGCCGGCCCGTGCGGTCGACACGCTGGGCGCGGGCGACGCCTACTTCGCCGCGCTCATGTGCGGCCTGTCCGACGGGCTCGCTCTGCCGGACGCGACCGCGCGGGCGGCCGCGTACGCCGCCGCGGTCTGCGAGCACTTCGGTGCTTTCGGCCATCCCACCGCCATCAGCGACTCCCGGAAGGAGGCGGCCAGATGACCGCACCCCCACCTGTCCTGGACGTGGCCGGCGTCACCAAGAGCTACGGCCACGTGCAGGCGCTGCGCGGCGTCGATCTCCAGGTTCGGCCCCGCGAGGTGCACGCCCTGGTGGGCGACAACGGCGCCGGCAAGTCCACCCTTATGAAGATCATCGCCGGCGCGGTGTCGCCCGACTCCGGCACCATCGCGGTCGACGGCCGCCCGGTGACCTTCGCCAGGCCCGCCGACGCGCAGGCGGCCGGGATCGAGACGGTCTACCAGGACCTGGCGCTCGCGCCGACCCTGACCGCCGGCGAGAACCTGTACCTGGGCCGCGAGGTGCTCAAGCCGGGGCTGCTGGGCCGGCTGGGCTTCGTCGACCGCGCCGCCATGAACCGGTCGGCCGAGCGGCAGCTGTCGACGCTGGGCGCCAAGCTGCAGTCGCTGGCCTCGGAGGTCGGCTCGCTGTCCGGCGGCCAGAAGCAGGCGGTCGCGGTGGCCCGCGCCTCGCTGTGGGGCAGCGCCCTCATCATGCTCGACGAGCCCACCGCGGCGCTCGGCGTCTCCCAGACCGAGTTCGTGCTCAAGCTCGTCGAGCAGCTGCGCGACGAGCGGGGCCTGTCGGTGCTGCTCATCTCGCACAGCATGCCGGACGTCTTCAGGGTCGCCGACCGGGTCACGGTGCTGCGCCTGGGCCAGACCGTGCTGACCGAGGAGATCTCGGCCCTGTCGACCAACGACCTCATCGCCGCCATGACCGGCGCGGGAATTCCAGCGGGTGGACCGACGACATGAGCACGATCACGCGCCCCGGCGTCGAAGCGGGGCCTTCGCTCACCGCGCGGCTGCTGGCCAGCCAGCGCTTCTCCAACCTGACGATCTTCGGACTGCTGGTCGCGATCATCGTGTTCTTCACGGTGGTCACCCCGTCCGGGACGTTCTTCTCGAACTACAACCTGACCAGCATCGCGCTGGCCGGGTCCCAGCTGCTGATCCTCTCGGCCGGCGTCACCTTCCTGCTCATCGCGGCCGGGCTCGACCTGTCGGTCGGCGCGGTGGTGGTCTTCTCCTCGGTCCTGGCCGCCAAGCTGATGCTGGGCCTGACCTCGGGCCTGGCCAGCACCGCCCAGGGCGGCGCGGAGCTGTGGCTGCCGATCCTGGCCGGCGTCGGGGCGGGGGTCGTCACCGGCGCGGCCTGGGGCCTGGTCAACGGCATGCTGGTGGTGAAGTCGAAGATCCCGTCCTTCATCGTGACGCTGGCGACCAGCACGATCATCCTCGGCCTGGCCCAGGTCTGGACCGGCGGCATGAACGTCAGCGGGGTGCCGCAGGCGCTCACCGACGCCTTCGGCATGGGCACCCTGCTCGGCGTCCCGTGGCCGGTCGTGACCGCCGCCGCGGTCACCGGCCTGCTGTGGGTCGTGCTCGCCCGTACCCGGTTCGGCCTGCGCACGTACGCGATCGGCGCCAACCCCGAGGCGGCCCGCAGGGCCGGCATCAACGTCGACCGGCACCTGCTGGCGATCTACTGCATGGTCGGCCTGCTGGCCGGGCTGGTCGGGATGATCGACATCTCGCGCTTCTCCACCGCGTCGGTCTCCGGGTACGCGAACATCGCGCTGCAGAGCATCACCGCGGTCATCATCGGCGGCACCTCGCTGTGGGGCGGCCGCGGCAAGATGTCCGGCACGGTCGTCGGCGCCTTCATCCCCGCGACCCTCACCAGCGGGTTCGTGATCATGAACCTGCAGCCGTTCTGGCAGAACGTCGCGGTCGGCTGCGTCCTCATCTTCGCCGTCTTCGTCGACCAGTACCGCAGACGGGCGATGAACGTCACCTGAACACCCGGCTCAACCCCCCTGCCTGGCCCAGAGCCGGCGAATGAGAGGAACTCCATCATGTTGCGGAATATCAAGAAGGTCGCCGTACTGGCACTGGCCGGGCTGACCCTGGCCGCGTGCGCCACCGAGGCGCCGGACACCGCCGCGAAGGCGGGCGGCACGGACGGCGCGGGCGCCAAGCCGCGGGTCGTCATGCTGCTCAACGACCAGTTCGACCCCTACTACCTGACGCTGGCCAAGGGCGCCGAGGAGAAGGCGGCGGAGCTCGGCGTCGAATTCTCCTGGCAGGCTCCGACCACGCTCGACGTGGCCGCCCAGACCCAGTTGCTGCAGTCGATCGCGGCCACCAAGCCGGACGGCATCATCATGTCGGCCCTCGACGCCAAGGCGATGTCGGCCCCGATGCGGCAGGTGAACGAGCAGGGCATCCCGATCGTCACCGTCGACGCCGACGTGGAGGACCAGGACGCCCGGCTGGCGACCTTCAAGTCCGACGGCGTCGTCAGCGGCGAGATGGCCGCCGACACCGTGAACGAGCTGCTCGCGGGCACCGGGAAGGTGGGCTACGTCGGCTACATCCCGGGCATCCAGAGCGTGGACATCCGGCTCAAGGGCTGGCAGGAGCAGCTGAAGAAGCACGCCGGCCTGGAGAACAGCGGCGAGGAGTACGCCGGCGCCGACATCTCCGAGAACGTCGCCAAGACCTCGGCCCTGATCTCCAGGGTGCCCGACCTGAAGGCCGTCTTCGCCTCCTGGACCAACGCCGCCATCGGCGCGGCCAAGGCGGTGCAGCAGGCCGGCAAGACCGGCGACATCAAGGTCGTCGGCGTGGACGCCTCCCCCGACCAGGTCGACCTGCTGCGCCAAGGCCTGGTCGACGCGCTGGTCGTGCAGAAGCCGTACGACATGGGCAAGGACGCGGTCGAGGCGCTGACCGCGTACACCAAGGACGGCACCCGCCCGCAGGGCGAGAAGCTCTACGACTTCGTCGTGGCGACGAAGGACAACCTCGACACCCCCGAGATCAGCCAGTACCTGTACGTCAAGCCGGAAGGGAAGTGAGCGATGGCCAGGCTGGGAATCGACGTCGGCGGCACCTTCACCGACGTCGTCGTCCTGCACGAGGACGGCCGCCGGGTCGTCGAGAAGGTGCCGAGCACGCCGCATGACGCCTCGATCGGCATCCTCGACGGCATCGCCCAGATCCGGCGCACCCGCGGCGTGGACGTCGCGGCGCTGGACACCTTCAGCCACGGCTCCACGGTGGCGACCAACGCCCTGCTGGAGTCCAAGCTGCCCCGCACCGCGCTGGTGGTCACCCGCGGCTTCCGCGACGTGCTGGAGATCGGCACCCAGCTCCGCGGCGACCTGTTCGACCTGCGGGTCGCCAAGCCCCGCCCGTACGTGCCCCGGTCCCTCGTCTTCGAGGCCACCGAGCGCGTGGACCGGCTGGGCGAGGTGGTGACCCCGCTGACCGACGCCGAGATCGCGCGCCTGGTCGAGGAGGTACGGGCCGCGGACGTCGAGGCGTGCGCCATCACCTTCCTGTTCGGGTTCCGCAACGAGGAGCACGAGCGGCGGCTCGCCGCGGCGCTCAGGGAGGCGATGCCGGAGCTCTCCGTGGCGGTCGGCTGCGAGGTCGCGCCGGAGATCAAGGAGTATCCGCGCGCCTGCACGACCGTGGTGAGCGCCGCGCTGCGGCCCCTGGTCGCCCGCTACATGTCCGGCATCCTGAGCGGTCTGGAGCCGGCCGGGGTCACCTGTCCCACTTTCATCATGCAGTCCAACGGCGGCGTGATGAAGGCGGAGGAGGCCGCCGCGAACGCGCACCGCATGGTGCTCTCCGGGCCCGCCGCCGGGGTCCTGGCCGCCACCCAGGTGGCCAGGCAGTCGGCGTACCCGAACCAGATCACGTTCGACATGGGCGGCACCTCCACCGACATCTGCCTGATCCACGAGGGCCGGGCCAGGGTCGAGCGGGAGAGCGTGTTCGAGGGGCGGCCCATGCTGGTGCCCCAGTTCGACATCCACACCATCGGCTCGGGCGGCGGCTCCCTGGCGAGCGTCGACGAGGCCGGCGGGCTGCGTGTCGGGCCCGAGAGCGCCGGCGCGATGCCCGGCCCCGCCTGCTACGGCCGGGGCGGGACGCGTCCCACCACCACGGACGCGCACCTGGTGCTGGGCCGGATCGACCCGGCGGCGTTCCTCGGCGGCGAGATGCCCCTGGACGTGGAGGCGGCCAGGCGGGCGGTGAAGACGCACGTGGCCGACCCGCTCGGCGTCGACGTCGACACCGCGGCCATCGGCATCCTCGACGTGGCCGACGCGATCATGGCCCGCGGCGTCCGCGTGGTCAGCGTCAACCGCGGCCACGACCCGCGCGACTTCTACCTGCTGCCGTTCGGCGGCGCCGGGCCGATGCACGCGCTCAGCGTCGGCGCCCTGGTGGACGTCGGCGGCGTGCTGATCCCGCCGAGCCCCGGCACGTTCTCGGCGGTCGGGCTGGCCGGCTCCGACATCAAGTACACCTTCGCCCGCGTGGTCGACGCCGGCGTCGGCGACGTGCCGGCGGAGGACGTCGAGGCCCTGTACCAGGGCATGGTCGAGACGGCCGCCGAGCGGTTCGCCGGCACCGGCGTCAAGCGCGTGGACCACGTGCGGCTGGCCCGGTTCCGCTACGCCTGGCAGGACAACGACGTCGAGGTGCTCATCGACGCCCCGGAACTCGACGCCGGCGCGCTGGCGGACGCGGTCAACCGCTTCCACGAGCAGCACCGGTTCGAGTTCGGTCACAGCAACCCCGAGGAGCGGGTGGAGCTGGTGGCCGTCGGCCTGGAGGCGTACGGGATCCTGGACCACGGCCCCGGCGTCCCGGCCCGTACGGACGAGGCGGGCGGCGAGCCCGCCCGCCACCGCGAGGTCTACTTCAAGGGCCCCGGCCGGGTGCGGACCCCGGTGTACGAGCGCGGCGCGCTGGCGCCGGGCACCGTGCTGCGCGGCCCGGCGATCGTCGAGGAGCGGGAGGCCACCACGGTGGTCGTTCCCGGCACCACGCTCCGGGTCGACGACGACCTCAACCTGGTCATCACCTACGACAAGCCCGGCGAGGAGGCATGATGACGCCGCGCGAGAACGGCGCCGACCCGATCACCACCGAGGTCGTCCGGCATGCGCTGGAGACCATCGCCGAGGAGATGGGCACCGCGCTGCGCCGCACCGCGCTCAGCGTGGTGGTCAAGGACATGCGCGACTACTCCTGCGCGCTGTTCGACGCCCGGGGGCGGATGCTCGCCGCCGCGCTCGACATCCCGAGCCTGCTCGCGTCCATGGCACCGGCGCTGCGCGCCTGCCTGGACAAGTGGGGTGAGGACATCCATCCCGGGGACGTCTTCATCAACAACCATCCCTACCTGGGCGCCTGCCAGACCAACGACATCAACATCTTCGTCCCGGTCTTCGACGCCGCCGCGACGCTCGTCGGGTTCACCGGCGTCATCGCCCACCACGCCGACTGGGGCGGGCGCACCCCCGGCACGGCCGCGGCCCGGTCGGAGTCGGCGTACGAGGAGGGCGTGCTCCTCCCGGCGCTGAAGGTGGAGGTCAAGGGGGTTCCCGAGCGGGGCCTGCTGGACATCATCACCGCCAACACCCGTCACCCGGCCCAGAACCACGGCGACCTGCGGGCGCAGATCGCGGCGGCCCGCTCCGGCGCCGGCCGGTTCGCGGGCCTGGCCGGGAAGTTCGGCACCGGCCTGCTGCTCGACACGTTCGAGGAGCTGTTCGCCTACACCGTGCGGCGGACCCGCGCGGAGATCGCCAAGCTTCCGGACGGCGACTACACGGCGGAGGGCTGCCTGGACAACGACGGGCTCGACCTCGACGCCCCGGTGAGGATGGTGGTCAAGGCGGTGATCTCGGGCGAGGAGATCCACTTCGACTTCACCGGCTCCGACCCGCAGATGCGCGGCGGGATGAACATCCCCGACTCGACCCTGCGCTCCGTGGTGCACTATGCGGTGAAGTGCCTGATGCCCTCCGACGTGCCGTTCAACGAGGGCTCGCTGGATCCGGTCTCCTTCCACGCGCCCCGCGGCACGGCGGTCAACCCCGAGTTCCCCGCCGCGGTCGGGGACCGGCACCTGGCCTCGCAGCGCCTGGCGTCCATCGTCACCCGGGCGCTGGCCGCGGCGGCGCCGCACCGCGCGTCCGCGGAGTGGTTCGTGGGCTGGCCGGTGCTCATCTGCGAGTCCCGCTCCCCCAAGTCGGGAGACGGCGTGGTCCTGCTGGCCAACGTCGCCGGCGGCGCGGGCGCCTGCGTGGACCACGACGGCGCCGACGCCCTCGACGTGCACATGGCCAACTGCCAGCTGATCCCGGCCGAGGTGATCGAGTCCTCCTACGAGCTGCGGGTGGAGCGGTACGCGCTCATCCCCGACTCGGGGGGCGCCGGCCGTCACCGGGGCGGGCTCGGCATCCGGGCCGACTACCGCAACATCTCCAGCAAGCCGCTGGGCTTCCTGTCGGAGGCCGAGCAGACCCGGCCGGAGTTCGCGCCGCAAGGGCTGACCGGCGGCCGGCCGGGGATGCCCGCGTCGCTGGCGCTGATCCACGAGGACGGCACCGAGACCGCGCTCCCCTCCAAGGGCCAGGGCTCGGCCCTGCCGGGTGAGATCGTCAGCCTGCGCGCGGGCGGCGGCGGCGGTTACGGCGACCCGGCCGAGCGCCCGGCCGAGCTGGTCGAGGCCGACCTCAGGGACGGCCGGATCACCGCGGCGGGCGCGGCCGCCTACGAGAGGACGCGCTGACATGGCCGCCGGGTTCCTGGGCGTGGCGCACGTCGGGATCGTGGTCGACGACCTGGAGGAGGCCGTCGCGGCCACCACGCCCGTGGCCGGCGGGTGGAGCGACATCCTGGAGTGGGACACCGTGGTCCGCTTCCCCGACGGCTCGCGCGAGGAGCGTCCGGTACGGTTCGTCACCGCCGCGAGCGGGCCCGCCCACGTCAAGATGATCGAGTCGGCCGAGGGCAGCGTCTGGGCCCCCACCGGCGGGGTGCAGCAGCTGCACCACCTCACCTACTGGGTGGCGGACATCGAGGAGGCCACGGCCGGGCTCCTGGCGACCGGCAGGTACCGCGTCGAGGCCGACGGGCTGGAGCCCGACGACAGCGTCCGGTTCCGCTACCTGCTCAACGACCTCGGCCTGCGGATCGAGCTCGGACTGCTGGCCAACAAGCCCGGCTTCGACAGCTGGGCGGCGGGCGGCGAGCACGCCTGACCGCGCACGGGGCCCGGCGGAGATGTCCGCCGGGCCCCCGCACGTTCTCAGACGGCCGCCACCGACTCGCGGACCAGGAACGACGTGGGCAGCTCGATGAGCTCGGGCGGGCCCTCGTCGCCGTTGAGCCGGTCGATGAGCTTGCGGGCCGCCCTGGCCCCGATCTCGTGCACCGGCTGCTCGATGACGGTGAGGGCGGGCCGGACCAGCGTGGTCCAGTCGAGGTTGTCGAAGCCCACGAACGACAGGTCACGCGGCATCTCGATGTCGAGCTCGCGCACGGCCTGGTAGGCGCCGAGCGTCATCATGTTGTCGGTGGTGACCAGGGCCGTCGGCCGGGCCGGCGAGGCCAGCAGGCGCCGGGTGGCCTCGGCCGCGCCTTCGACGTCGTAGCCGCCCGTCCGGCCGACCAGCGACGGGTCCACCTCCACCCCGGCGTCGCGGTGGGCGCGCAGGTAGCCGAGCAGCCGGGCGGCGCTGGCGTTGATCTCCCCGCGCAGGCGGTCGAGCCCTGGACGGAGCAGCGTGGCCCAGTCGGCCTCGCGCTCGATGCGCAGCTCCGTCAGGATGCCGATGCGGCGGTGGCCGTGGCTCAGGAGGTAGGTCACGGCCTCCCGCATGGCCGCGACGTCGTCGACGGTGACCGCGTCGGCCCCGACGGCGCTGCTCGGCCGGTCGAAGAGCACCACGTGCTTGCCGTGCGACCGGACCGCCCGCAGGTGCTCGACGTCGCCGACGTCGGCGGTGGCGACGATCAGGCCGTCGACCTGCTTGTCGATCAGCAGGTTGACGGCCTCCCGCTCGCTGCGGACGTCCTCGTCGGTGTTGGTCAGCAGGATGCTGTAGCCCGACTTCCTGGCCTCGTCGGTGATGCCGCGCACCACGCCGGAGAAGAACGGGCTGCTGATGTCGGCGCACACCACGCCCAGGGTGTCGGTGCGCCGGGTCACCATGCTCCTGGCCACGCTGTTGGGCCGGTAGCCCAGGGTCTCTATCGCGTCGAGGACGCGCTTCCGCGTCGCCTCGCTGAACCGGCCGTAGTTGCCCAGCACGCGGCTCGCGGTGGAGGTGGACACCTTGGCCAGCCTTGCCACGTCGTGGATCGTCGGAGGCTGAGCGGATGAGGCCATGAGGGAACGTTATCGCAGCTTGAGAGCCGGAGGCCACGGGCCGGAACCCGTGGCACTCCCGTCAGTCGTCGTCCTGGTCGGCCTCGTCCCACGCCTTGTTGCGCTCGGCCGCGCGCTGCAGCGCCCCGGCAGCCTCCTGCTCGGTCGCGTACGGGCCCATCCGGTCCTTGTTGGGGCAGCCCACGTCGGGCTCGACCCGCATGTGCTTGAGGCAGAACCACCACTGGCCATCGGTCATGAGGTCGATTCTGCCCCGTAGACTCAGGTTTCATGACGACACTGCTCCAGCCCGGCCGAATTTCGCCCATGCGAAAGGTTCCCGCCCACATCGAGCGGCCGGAGTACGTCGGCAAGAAGCGCCCCAAGACCGGCGAGTCCGACGTGAAGACCCCCGAGATCATCGAGCGCATGCGGGTCGCGGGCCGCATCGCCGCCCAGGCGCTCGAAGAGGTCGGCCGGAACGTGCGGCCGGGCGTCACCACCGACGAGCTCGACCGCATCGGCCACGAGTTCCTCGTCGACCACGGCGCCTACCCGAGCACGCTCGGCTACAAGGGCTACCCCAAGTCGCTGTGCACCTCGATCAACGAGGTGATCTGCCACGGCATCCCCGACGACACCGTGCTGCGCGACGGCGACATCGTCAACGTCGACATCACCGCCTACATCGGCGGCGTCCACGGCGACACCGACGCCACCTTCCTGGTCGGCGAGGTCGACGAGGAGTCGCGGCTGCTGGTCGAGCGCACCCGCGAGGCGATGATGCGCGCCATCAAGGCCGTCGCGCCGGGCCGCCAGCTCAACGTGGTCGGCCGGGTGATCGAGGCGTACGCCAAGCGGTTCGGCTACGGCGTGGTGCGTGACTTCACCGGCCACGGCATCGGCACCAGCTTCCACTCCGGCCTGATGGTGCCCCACTACGACGACCCGTCGCTCCGGGTGGAGCTGGTGCAGGGCATGACGTTCACCATCGAGCCGATGCTGACGCTGGGCACGATCGACTACGACATCTGGCCCGACAAGTGGACCGCGGTGACCAAGGACCGCAAGCGCACGGCACAGTTCGAGCACACGATCGTGGTCACCGCCACCGGCAGCGAGATCCTCACCGCGCCTTAGGCACGACCCCCGTCACGGTGGTGCCCTCGCCGGGCACGCTGTTGACCGACAGCGACCCGCCGGCCTCGCCCAGCGCCGCCCGCATGCGGGCGATCCCGCGGCCCGCCCGCGAGAGATCGAAGCCCCTGCCGTGGTCGCTGACCGTCATCCGCAGACCGCCGCGGCCCACCGTGACGGCGATCGACACCGTCGTGGCCTCGCTGTGCTTGTGCACGTTGTCGAGCGCCTCGGCCAGCGCCTCCAGAACCCCCTTGGCGACCCGCGGCCGCACGTCGGCCGCGGGCAGCGCCCACACCTCCACCGCGATCCCCGTCCGCCGCGACCATTCGGCCAGGTTGCCCTCAAGGGCTTCGGCCAGGCTTTCACCCCCGCGCATGCGCGTCACTTCCATCACCGCTCCACGCCTTCCTGAGGCCCGAGCGCGCCGGCTCCACCGCCGGCGCCGAAAGCGCGGAGCGCCACCCCCCACGGCAGGCTCGCGCCACCCCCTATCGGGAAAGGCTACCCGCCGTGCCGCCGTCACACCGGGTGAAGATAGCAGGCCCTGCCTGAACGGCTACTCGCGTTTGTCGAGCTCGTTGAGCCTGGCCAGATAGTCGTTGTACGAGGTGAGCTCCGGATCGCCGGAACGCGCCGCGGACCGGTCGTCGCGCCGGGCCTTGCGGTCCTCGCTGCGGTACCACTGCACCGCGATGGCCAGGAGCACCATGAGGGTCGGGATCTCCCCGAACCCCCACGCGATCGCGCCGCCGTTCTGCTGCTCCTGCAGCAGCGGCCCGCCCCAGGACCGGTCGAGCTGCTCGTACCAGCCGGGCGCGATGAGCGTGCCGGTCATCATCAGCGCGATGCCGAAGAACGCGTGGAACGGCATGGTGACGAACAGCAGCAGCAGCCTGCCCACGTACGGGAGCTGGTGAGGGCCGGGGTCGACCCCGATGACCACCCAGAAGAACAGGCACCCGCTGACCAGGAAGTGGAGGATCATGAGGATGTGGCCGAGGTGCTCCTCCATGGCGGCCTCGAACAGCGGCGTGAAGTAGAGCGCGTAGGTGGACGCGATGAAGATCGCGGTGGCGATGCCCGGATGGGTGACGACGCGCGCGTAACCACTGTGCAGGATCGCCATCAGCCACTCGCGCGGCCCCCGGTCGCCGCGCCGGGCGGCGGGCTTGAGCGCGCGCAGCGCGAGCGTGACGGGGGCGCCGAGCACCAGGAAGATCGGGACGATCATGGCCAGCGTCATGTGCTCGATCATGTGCACGTCGAACATGACCTTGGCGTACCGCGCCACGCCGCTCTGGGTGGTGAAGACCAGGATGGCCACGCCGGCGAACCACGACGCGGTGCGGCCCCACGGCCAGGCGTCGCCGCGCCGCCGCATCCGTACGACGCCCGCGCCGTACAGCCCGGCCAGGATCGCGGCGAGCAGCGCGAAGAACAGGTCGAACCACCACAGCGAGAGGATGTTCGCGGCCGAGATCGGCGGCGGGACCGGGTGGCCGAGGAGGTCGAAGGCGCGGTCGGCGGGCAGGCTGACCGGCGGGGGCGGGGTGCGCGACAGCGCCACCGCCAGCCCGATCGTCGCCAGCATGAGCATGAGCTCGCCGGCCGCGAGCCGGGCGAACGCGCGCGGGCGGCCCGCGCCGAGGTCGGCGAGCGTGCGCTGGCGGTGCCACCAGCCGACGTAGCCGAGCAGCACGAACGCCACGGTCTTGGCCACGATGAGCACGCCGTAGCTGGACGTCCACAGGTCGGACAGCGACGTGAGCCGCGCGAGCGTGCTGAACACGCCCGACATCCCCACGCCGATGTAGACCCACAGCGCCATCCGCGAGAAGCGGGAGGCCGCCACGTCGAGCTGCGGCCGCTTCAGCGCGGCGTGCAGGGCCAGCACGGCCAGCCCGCCCACCCACAGAGCCAGCGTCAGCAGGTGGAGGGTGACCGAGGTGATGGCCAGGCCGTGGTTGGGCGAGGAGGCGGAGTGGCCGGTGAGCGCCGGCGGCATCAGCGTGACCAGCGCGAGCACCAGCAGCCCGGCCGCCGCCCCGGCGGTGATGACGCCGCGGGAGAACAGCGCGATCGACAGCCCGAACAGCACCACGAGGGTGAGCGCGATGCCGGGGCTCTCCTGGGTGGCGAAGCCGACCAGGAAGTTGCGGTTGAGGATCTCGGGGACCGAGCGCGCCCACACGTCGGAGACGCTGAAGACCATGGTGAGGAAGGCCGCGCCCGCCCAGGCGAGCCCCGTCCAGGAGGCGGCCCGCAGGTAGCCCTGCGCGGTCTTGCCGAGCACGCCCTTGTCGTTGGGCAGCAGCAGGGCGGCGGCCAGCAGCAGGCCGACCGTGGCGACGCCCGCGACGTCCATGGCCAGCTTGGAGACCGGCAGCCCCCAGCGCGTCACGACGCCTGACGAGGGCACGCCGAGGATGATCCTGGGGAACGCCGCGCCTCCGGCGATCATGGCGATCACGAGGGCGGCGATCGCCGCCCCGGCCGCCGCCAGCGCGAGACGCGCGGCTCTGGTCACGGCTGCTTCTTCTTCCTGGCGCTCATGAGAAACCCGATGCCGATGCCGACGAGCGCGCCGACCACGATGAGGAGCCAGACCGGGAAGGTGGCGGCGTCGCTCTCGGCGGACACCTCCTCGGCGGGCTGGGCCTCGGCCGGCTCGGTGGCGGTGGGGGCCGGCTCGGCGGTGGTCGCCTCGGCCGTCGGCGCCGTGCTCCCCTCAGGAGTCTCCGCCGGGGACGGGCTCGCGCCCTTGACGGTGAACGGGATCTCGCCCTCGATCGGGTGGCCGTCGGACGAGACGACCCGGTAGGCGATGGTGTAGTCGCCGTCGGGCAGCTCGCCCTTCAGCGCCTGCTTCACCTTCACCCCGTCGAGCTCCGGGTCGCCGGCCTGGTGCTGGGTGTCACCCGGCCCGCGGACGCTCACGAAGGGCATGCGGATCTTGCCGGTGAACTCCAGCGTGATCTCGTCCACGGACTCGACCGTGGCGTCCTTGGCGGGGTCGCTGCTCTTGAGCGCGTCGTGAGCCAGAGCCGGCCCGGCGGTGACGAGGACGAGCAGCGTGGCGAGGATCGCGGTGAGGGCCGCGAGCGGGGAACTCTTCATGGCGCCTTCAAGGCTACCGAGCACCCCGCCCGGTTCGTACCCCGATCAGAGACCCGCGCAGGCGAGCGCCCGCTGGTAGGCCTCGACGCTGGCCTCGGCGTCGCCGATCTCGTAGAGCGTCTCCGCCGTGGCATACCACGCGCCGGCCGAGAGGAAGGACGGCGGGACCGAGTCGAGGGCGTCGCGGATCGTCCGCAGGTGCCGGTCGGCCTCGGCGGCCTCGCCGCGCACGCTGTGCGCCCGCCCCAGCAGCAGGTGCGTCTGCGGCACCTGGGCGACGGCGGCGCCGGACAGCAGGCCGCCGGCGGTGTGGGCGTGCTCCAGGGCCCGGTCGAGGTCGCCGGTCATGAACTCGACGTGGGCCAGCTCGGTCAGCGCCCGCGCCCGGTCGGTCACGCTGGTGGAGCTCTGCTCCTGGTCCCTGATGGCGCGGTTGACGTGCTCCAGGAGCGAGGCCGCCTCCTCGGGCTGCACGCGGCGCCGCAGCTGGACGTACGCGACCCGCATCATGGCGAGCAGGCGCGGGTGACCGGACTCGGCCACCAGCGCCAGGGCCCGCTCGGCGAAGACGAGCGCCTCCTCCCGGTGGCCGGTGTAGTCGGCCGCGAAGGCGGCGTTCCAGTTGGCCGCGGCCATGGCGCGCGGGGAGCCGAGCGCGTCGGCGGCGTTGAGCAGCTCGGCGGCGAACTGCCGGGCGCGCAGGTGGTCGCCGCGCACGAAGTAGGCCGCCAGCAGGGTGGCGCCCAGCTCCACCAGCAGGTCGGACCACGCGGGCCGGTTGGCGCCGCCCAGGATGCGCTCGCCGATCTCGACGGCCTCCACGAGCCGGTTGCTCTGCCGGTAGACGCGGCACAGGGCGATGGCGATCTCGATCCGGCGCTCGGCGGGGACGTCCTCGCCCTGCAGCCGCTGCAGGATGGCGATCGCCTCGTCGCTGTCGCCGCACGCCTCCGTGGCGAGGGCCAGCCCGAATTCGGTGTCTTGACGAAGCTCGGTCAGACCTGTCAGGTTGTTGTCCGCGAGCAGCTCGGTGAAGCGGTTGCGGGCCTCGGCGACCTCGCCGTTTTCCAGCGCGATCCGGGCATAGCCGAGCGAGAGTTCGATGTCCTCCATCTGCTCGGCCGTCACACCGTTGATCAGATAGGAGAGCGAGCAGTCCAGTTTCTGGGCCAGCAGCTCCAGGACCGCCGGCGTGGGAGTACGCTTGCCACTCTCGATCAAGGAGACGTAACTGTCAGACAACTCGGGGTGCGCGAGCTGTGCCTGCGAGAGGCCGCGCTGCCGCCGCACCGTCTTGATACGGAGTCCGACTAGGTCAGATGTGGTCACGGTCGTCGCTCCCTGAAATGATAAGTTCCAAGCAAGTCCCGTAGATCCGCGAGGGAGATCCTCATGCGCACGCGCCTCACGATGTCCGCACTTGTTGCCTTGCTCGGGGCCGTGGTGGCCGTTGCAGGCAATAGTACGGTCGCGAATGCGGAAACGTCTGCCCCCGCAGCAGTCTCCGCCGTCTCTCTCGCCGTCCTCGGCGACGCCTATTGTTGCTGAGCACGCGGGTGAGACCGGCGGCGGGGCCGCCATGTCAGGTGAGAGCCATCTCCTGCGTGTCACACCCCCGTCGCCGCTGCCCTCGTTCTCTCCGCTTCTCCGCGCATCACCCGTAGAAGTCTCCGCGCATTCCCCGTAGGCGAGCAGCCTAGGCGGGGCATCTACATTTCCTCTAGACGTCGCCACGTCGGCCCGATCGGCCCTGCTCCCTCACCGTGATCCGGTCTACGCCGCCGTGGTCAGCTCCACGGGTGGGAGAGTCCGTTGGCCGAGGGCGTCATCGTCCGGCTCCTGGGGCCGGTCACCGCCGCGCGCGACGGCAAGGAGATCGATCTCGGTCCACCCCGCCGGCAGGCGCTGACGGCGATCCTCGCCGCGTGGCCGGGGCGCGTGGTGCCGATTCCGCGCATCATCGACGGCATCTGGGGCGACGACCCGCCCAAGACGGCCGAGCAGAGCGTCTACACCTACGTGGCCGGGCTCAGGAACGCGCTGGAGCCGTCCCGGGGGCGGCGCGAGCCCTCGAAGCTGGTCGTCGGCGCCGCCGGGGGCTACCGGCTCCGCCTCGACGGCTCCCGGGTGGACGCCATCGCCTTCACCGAGCGGCTCGACCACGCGCGCCGCGCCGTCCTGCGCGGCGACCATGCGGGCGCCCTGCCCGACCTCGAAGAGGCCCTCGCCCTGTGGCACGGCGAAGCGCTGCCCGGGGTTCCCGGGCCCTTCGCCGAGAGCGAGCGCGCCCGGCTGACCGAGGCGCGGCTCGCCGCGCAGGAATACCGCGCCGAGGCGTTGCTCGGGCTCGACAGGCCGCAGGACGCGCTGGCCCCGCTGCGGGCCATGACCTACCGCCATCCCCTCCGCGAACGGCCGCGCGAGCTGCTGATGCTCGCCCTGGTGCGGTGCGGCAGGCGCGCCGAGGCCCTGGTGGTCTACGAGGAGAGCCGGCGGCTGCTCCGCGAGGAGCTGGGCGTGGACCCGGGAGAGGCGCTGCGCCGTTCCCACCGGCTGGCGCTGGCGGCCGGGCCCCGCGAGCGGCCCGGTGACGGGCCGCCCCCGCTGCCCCGCCAGTTGCCCCGCGACCTGGCCGGGTTCGTGGGCAGGACCCAGGAGGTCATCCGGCTCAAAGGGCTGCTGGCGCCGTGGGACGACACCGAGCCGAACCCTCTCGTGGTCATCTCCGGGCCGCCGGGCGTGGGCAAGTCGGCGCTGGCGGTGCGGATCGGCAACCTCGTCAAGGACCGCTACCCCGACGGCCAGCTCTACGTGAACCTGCGCGGGGCCACGGTCGGGCTGCCGGGCCTCGACCCGCTGGACGTGCTGGGCCGGTTCCTGCGCGCGTTCGGCATCGACGGCGACGCCATCCCCGGCGACGTGGACGAGGCCGCGGCGCTGTGGCGCAGCACGCTGTCCGGCAGGCGGACGCTGATCCTGCTGGACGACGCCGCCGGGCTCGGGCAGATCCTGCCGCTGTTACCGGCTCCGCGCGGCACCGCCATCGTGGTGACCAGCCGCGAGACGCTCGCCGCCGGCGACGACTGCGTCCAGCTCCACCTGCCTCGCCTGTCGCTCCCGGAGTCCGTGACGGTGCTGGCCAAGCTGGCCGGGGCCGAGCGGATGGCGGCTGACCCCGAGGAGACGGCCGGTCTGGTGCGGCTCTGCGACGGCCTGCCGCTCGCGCTGCGCATCGCGGGCGCGCGCCTGGCCGACCGCCCGGCCTGGAGCGTGTCGGCGCTGACCGGCCGGCTGCGCGACGAGCGCCGCAGGCTGCACGAGCTGGAGGCGGGCGAGCTGGCGGTACGGGCGAGCCTGGCGTCGAGCTGGAGCGCCCTGGCCGGCAGCGCCAGGCCGATCGACCGGGTCGCCGCCCGCGCTCTGGGCCTGCTCGGCCTGCTGCACCTGCACGACGTGACGGCGGAGGTGGCGGCGGCGCTGCTCGGCACCGGCGCCGACGAGGCCGAGCGGGCGCTCGAACGGCTGGTGGACGCCCACCTGCTGGAACACCTCGCGGGCCCGGGCCGCTACCAGCTCCACGACCTGGTCCGGCTGTTCGCGGCCGAGATGGCGCCGGGCGACGCCGCCGGGCCGCTCGCCCGGGCGCTGAGCTTCTACATCGCCTCCGCGCGGCTGGCCGTCACCACCATGGACCCGCACCGGGTGCAGGCCGAGGGTCCCGAGGTCGACGCCGTGCCGCACGCCGTCGGCGGACCGGACGAGGCGATCGCCTGGCTGGCCGGCGAGGAGACCAACCTGGTGGCCGCGGCCGGGCAGGCCATGGCCGGCCCTGACTCCGGGCTGGCCGCGCTGGGGGTGGCGCTGTGCTTCTCGCTGTTCTGGTATCAGCAGTACGCGCACGAGCCCGCGCCTCTGATCGCGCTGAACCGGCGGGCGCTGGACGTCTGCGAGCGGCTGGGCGACCGGCTCGGCGCCTATCACGCGCACGGGCACGTCGCCTGCGGCCTGGCCCTGCAGGGCAAGGCGGAGGCCATGGGCCATCTGGAGGCGCAGCTCATCCTGGCCAGGGAGCTGGGCGACCGGTTCAGCGAGCAGCGCACGCTGGGCAACCTGGCCAACCTGTCGGTCGAGCGGGGGCTGCACGAGCAGGCGCTCGGCTACGCCGGCCGGCAGCTCGCGCTGGCGCGGCGGATCGGCGCGGACGTGGGGGTGCGTTACGCGCTGATGATGAGAGGGCTGGCCTGCCAGAAGCTCGGCCGCCCGGCGGAGGCGCGCGGGCCTCTGGAAGAGGCGCTCGCCGCCGCCGAGAGCATCGGCGACACCGGTCACGAGATGAACATGCGCCGGATACTCGGTGAGCTCTGCCTCGACGAGGGCAAGCCGGGCGAGGCCGCGGACCACCTGGAGCGGGCGCTGGCGGCGAGCCGGGCCCATCGCAACCGGCTCGGCGAGCTGGAGTGCCTCGTCCTGCTGTCCCGGGCGCGCCGGGAGCTGGGCGACGCACACGCGGCCCTGCCGCACATCGCCGAGGCGATGCCGCTGGCGGCGGAGCTGGAGAACGCCAAGTGGCGGATCGAGACGGAGAACGAGCAGCGGATCGTGCACGAGCTGGTCGGCGTCCCCACCGTGCGCGTGTGACGGCCGGTCATCTCGCCCTGAGCGCGAGGAAGAGGTCGACCCGGTCGGCCATCGTCGACAGGTCCCTGCCGGTCAGCTCCTCCACCCGCTTGATCCGGTAGCGCACGGTGTTGACGTGCACGTGCATCCGCTCGGCGCACGCGTTCCAGGACCCGGCGCAGTCGAGGAAGGTGGCGAGCGTGCGCACCAGCTCCGACTGGTGGCCGGCGTCGTAGTCGAGCAGCGGGGCGAGCAGCCGCCCGGCGAACGACCTGCGCACGTCGCCGGGGACGGTGGCCAGCAACAGCGCGTGCGTGTAGATCTCGTCGGACGTCACCACCCCGCCGTCGCGGGCCTCGGCCAGCCGTCTGGCGTGACCGGCCTCCTCGACGCCGCCTCGGAGTGCGGCCGCGCCGGTGAGTGCGCCGCTCAGGCCCAGACAGACGCGGGCGTCCGGCAGCGCCGACAGGATCGCGGCCCCGGCGCGCAGGCGGGCGGCCAGATCGGCGACGTCCCCGCCGCGCAGCGGCACCACCGCCACCGCCCCGTCGGCGCCCGGCGGTGCGACGATCTCCCGGCCCAGCAACTCCTCCAGCACCTGCCCCCCGAGCACCCCCGGGCCGTGCTCGCGGGGCGCACCGTGCCCAGCGGAGCGGGCGACCCCGACCAAGCCGGGCTCGCCGGGACCGGACACCGCGTCCGGCCGGGCGAAGCCGGGCGCAGGGCCGGGGTGGGTGATGGCGGCGTTGACGACCGCGTACGGTTCGGCGGTGTCCAGGCCGGAGGTGCGGAAGCGGGCGTTCAGCTCCGCGGCGTCGGCGCCGGCGAGGGCGGCGGCCAGGAGCTCGCCGGCGAGCCGCCGTTCCACCCGCCGCCCCTCCTCCATGCGGCTGCGTTCCAGCGCCACGCAGGCCGCCAGCTCGTAGCCCAGGTCGGCCCGGTCGAGCAGGTCGCCGTCGCAGGCGAGCATCCACCCGCCCGCCCGGTGGCCGCGCCCGACGCCGAACAGCGTGTGGCCGCCGGCCAGGCACGGCAGCCGGGTCGCGGTCAGGTAGGCGCGCGCCAGGCCGGCGGGGTCGTCCGGCGCGCCGACGATGACCTCGCCCGCGGCGGACACGACCGCCCCGGTGACGCCCAGCTCGGCGGCGGTCAGCGCGAACAGCTCGGGCAGGTCGGCGCCCTCGGCCACGGCGGCGACAAGCCTGCGGTGACGGCCGAGCGCCTCGCGCGCGTCGCCCGTCAGACGGTGCCCGGCCTGCTCGGCCAGGGTGCGGAAGGACACCTCGGTCGGCACCTCCAGCAGCGGCAGCCCTGCCCGCTCGCACGCCGTCACGAGGTCGGCGGGGATGTGGCCGAGCCACGCCTGCCCCGCGCCGAGCCCGGCCACCCCCGCCTCGACCAGCGCGGCCACGAACCGGGCCGAGTCCTCCGGCCCCTGGCGCCACATCAGGCCGGTCAGCACGAGCTCGCCGCCCGACAGGTAGCGCCCCGGCTCCGGCAGGTCGGTGATGTGGACCGAGGTGAACGCGCGGTCCGGGTCGCCGGTGAGCAGCCGGAGACGCGGCTCGCCGACGGCCAGCAGGTCACGTATCCGCATTTGGAGGAATATACAAGCCCGCCGGTGGCGGCGCTTACCCCGATTTCACCTGGCGCGCATACCGCCCGCACCGGGCCGGTGCTCTACTCGAAGGATGACGGAGACGGCGAGTTCGCTGCGGCTGGGCGTCGGCGAGAGCGCGCGGCGGCCGGACGCGGTGCTCAAGGTGACGGGCGAGTTCGCCTACGCCTCTGACCTGTGGCTCGAAGGCATGGTGTGGGGGGCGACGCTGCGCAGCCCGCACCCGTCGGCGTGGATCAGGTCCATCGACGTGGGTCCGGCGCTGGCCGTCCCTGGCGTGCGCGCGGTCATGACGCACGAGGACGTGCCGGGCGAGAAGTTCTACGGGCTGGAGCGCAAGGACCAGCCGGTGCTCGCCGTCGACCAGGTCCGCTACCAGGGCGAGCCGGTGGCGCTGGTGGCCGCCGACCATCCGGAGACCGCGCGGCGGGCGGCGGACGCGATCGTGGTGGACTACGAGGTGCGCGAGGCCGTGACGGACCCGCGCCTGGCGACGGAGCTGGTGCGCCACCAGCCGGTGCGCACGGGCGAGGTGTTCGAGGCACAGGTCGTGGTCAGCGGCGAGTACGAGGTCGGCATGCAGGACCAGGCGTTCCTCGGCCCGGAGTCGGGGCTGGCGGTGCCTGCCGAGGACGGGGGCGTCGACCTCTACATCGCCACCCAGTGGCTGCACGTGGACCGCGACCAGCTCGCCCCCTGCCTGGGGCTGCCGCCGGAGAAGGTGCGGCTGACGCTGGCCGGGGTCGGGGGCGCGTTCGGCGCCCGCGAGGACCTGTCGATGCAGGTGCACGCGTGCATGCTGGCGCTCCGGCTGAACCGTCCCGTCAAGATCGTGTACGGGCGCGAGGAGTCGTTCTTCGGCCACGTGCACCGCCATCCTGCGCGGATGCGGTACGAGCACGGCGCCACCCGCGACGGCCGGCTCGTCTACGTCAAGGCCGCCATCCTGCTGGACGGCGGCGCCTACTGCTCCTCCTCCCCCGCCGTGGTGGGCAACGCCGCCTCGCTCGGCGTGGGCCCGTACGAGGTGCCGAACGTGCTGGTGGAGGCCACCGGCGTCTACACCAACAACCCGCCGTGCGGCGCGATGCGCGGGTTCGGCGCGGTGCAGGCGTGTTACGCGTACGAGTCGCAGATGGACCGCCTGGCCGAGGCGTGCGGGCTGTCGCCGGTGGAGATCCGGCGGCGCAACGCGGTGTCGCAGGGCTCGGCACTGATCACCGGGCAGGTGATCGACTCGCCGGCGCCGCTCGCCGACATGCTGCGCGAGCTGGAGTCGTTCCCGCTGCCGCCGCCCGCCGGTGACGACCTGCGCGGGCTGCCGGGCGGCGTGTCGCAGACCACGCACGGCGAGTCGGTGCGGCGCGGCGTCGGGTACGGGGTCGGGATCAAGAACATCTGCTTCTCGGAGGGGTTCGACGACTACTCCACGGCCCGGGTGCGGGCCGAGCTGGTCAACGGCGAGCCGCACGTCACCGTGCACACCGCGGCGGCCGAGGTGGGCCAGGGGCTGGTGACGATCCAGGCCCAGATCGCCCGCACCGAGCTGGGCGTGGAGCACGTGACGGTGGCGACCGCCGACACCTCGGTCGGGTCGGCCGGCTCGTCGTCGGCCTCGCGCCAGTCGTACGTGACGGGCGGCGCGGTGAAGGCGGCCTGCGAGGCGGTGCGCGAGCGGTTCGGCGGGCTGCCCGTGCGGGAGGCGCTGGAGAAGTTCGGTCCCGTCGAGGAGACGCGGGAGTTCCGGCACCGGCCGACGTTCCCGCTGGACCCGCTCACCGGGCAGGGCGACTCGCACACCCAGCTCGCGCTCTGCGTGCACCGGGCGGTGGTGGACGTGGACGTGGAGCTGGGCCTGGTCAAGGTGGTCGAGCTGGCGGCCGTGCAGGACGTCGGCCGGATCCTGAACCCGCAGGCGCTGGAGGGCCAGATCCACGGCGGGTCGGCGCAGGGCCTCGGGCTGGCCCTGATGGAGGAGATCCAGGTCAGGGACGGCAGGGTGCTGAACCCGTCCTTCACCGACTACCTGATCCCCACCATTCTCGACATGCCGCCCATGACGATGAAAATCCTGGAAAATCCAGACCCGGCTGCCCCGTACGGATTGCGTGGCGCCGGTGAGCCCCCGACACTCTCCTCCACCCCCGCGATCGCGGCCGCGGTGCGCGCGGCGACCGGCCTGCGGTTGACGCGCGTTCCGATAAGACCCGAAGATATCGCCTTGGCCCACATCGGGGGCTGAACGACCACGGGGAGGACCCTTATGGCTGACGCATGCGAGGCGGCCAAGGCGGAGTTCGAGCGGTTCGACGCCGACGGCGACGGTCTGCTGACGACCGCCGAGATCAGGAAGGCCAACGAGGCCATGGGCGGCCTGGGCGCCTCGGAGGCGGAGATCGAGGCGTTCATCGAGGCCGCCGACCGCGACGGCGACGGCCGGATCGGGCTGGACGAGTTCGCCGCTCTGGTCGGCGGCGGCAGGCACGAGAAGGCATGATCGGTTCCCCCGCCGGGTAGGGCACCGGGCGATCCCCCGCGTCGCTGAAGGGGGATGCCGGTGCTCGACAGGTTCTTCGAGCTGTCCCGGCGGGGGAGCACCGTCGGCCGTGAGGTGCGCGGTGGTGTCACCACGTTCATGGCCATGGCGTACATCATCCTGCTCAACCCGATCATCCTCGCGGGCGCCCACGACGTCACCGGCGCCAAGCTGACCATCGCGCAGCTCACCACGTCGACCGCGCTGACCGCGGCGATCTCGACTCTGCTCATGGGCCTGGTCGGCAACGCGCCGCTGGCGCTGGCCGCGGGCCTGGGGCTGAACGCGGTGGTCGCCTACCAGGCCGCCCCGCACATGACCTGGCCTCAGGCGATGGGCCTGGTCGTACTGGAAGGCGCGGTCATCATCGTGCTGGCCGTGAGCGGCCTGCGCGCGCTGATCATGAACTCGATCCCGCTGGCGCTCAAGCACGCCATCAGCGTCGGGATCGGGCTGTTCATCGCGCTGATCGGGCTGGTGGACTCCGGGTTCGTGACACGCGGCTCGGGCACGCCGGTGCAGCTCGGCACGACCGGCCACCTGACCGGATGGCCGGTGGCGGTGTTCTGCTTCGGGCTGCTCCTGATGATCGCCCTGTACGCGCGGCGCACGCCGGCGGCGATCCTGATCAGCATCGTGGTGACGGCGATCGTGGCGATCGTGGTGAACTCGGTGGCCACGATCGACCAGGCCGACTGGGGGGTGGTGGCGCCGCGGGTGCCCGAGTCGGTGGTGTCGGCGCCGGACTTCGGGCTGGTCGGGCAGGTCGACGTGTTCGGCGGGTTCGTCACGGCGGGCGCGCTGACCGCGACCGTGGTGCTGTTCACGCTGGTGCTGTCGGGGTTCTTCGACGCGATGGGCACGATCATCGGCGTCAGCGACGAGGCCGGGCTCGTGGACGAGCGGGGGCGGGTGCCGCGGCTGGGCCGGATCCTCACCGTGGACGGCGTGGCCGCCATGATGGGCGGGGTGTCGAGCTCCTCGGCGAACACGGTTTTCGTGGAGTCGGCCGCGGGCGTCGGCGAGGGCGCGCGGACCGGCCTGGCGAGCCTGGTCACCGGGGCGCTGATGGCGCTGGCGCTGTTGTTCACCCCGCTGGCCGCGGTGGTGCCCGCGGCGGCGGCCGCGCCCGCGCTGGTGCTGGTCGGGGCGCTGATGATGATGCAGAGCAAGAACGTGCCGTGGGACGATCCGGATCTGGCGCTGCCGGCCTTCCTGACGATCGCGCTGATGCCGTTCACGTACTCGATCACCAACGGGGTGGGCGCCGGGGTGATCGTCTACACGCTGATCAAGGCGGCGCGGGGGAAGTTCGGCGAGATCCCGTGGCTGCTGTGGGTGGTGTCGCTGGTGTTCGCGGCCTACTTCGCGATCGACTGGGTGGGCGGGTTCTTCAGTTAGCGCAGGTCGCCGGAGTTGCAGGCGACGCCGTTGCCGTCGACGTCGGCGTACCACGCGTACTCCTCGTGCGTGCCCTTGGTGTAGGGGCCGAAGCCGGCGGCCGTGGCCTCCTGGCAGCTCGCGAACCGCTGGTCGGGGGTCCGGGTCCCGGTGCCCGTCGTCTGGCCGGTCCCGGCCGGGTCGCCGGTGCCGGCCGGATCGCCCGTGCCGGTGGGGTCACCCGTACCGGCGGGGTCACCCGTACCGGCCGGATCGGTGGAGGCGGGCGGCGAGGAGGGCGGGGCGGCGTCGCCGAGCACGCGGGTGGCCAGCGCCTCGGCCTCCTGCTGGGTCATCCCCGCGATGCTCAGGCTGTCGCCGTCCATGCCCTGGGTCACGATGGGCGCGGCCAGGACCGTGCGCGGCACCAGCACGACGGCGATCTGCCGCTGGTCGGACACCTGCTCGTCGATGAGGTCGACGAGCTTCTGCTTGTACGCGGGAGCGACCGCGATGCGCACCGAGTAGGTGCCGTCACGACCGCGGACCGCCTCGACGGCCTGCACGGCGTTGACCGTGACGCCGTCCTCCAGCAGGTAGCAGGTGGTCTGCGTGTCGTCGAGCGCCGCCTCCTCGCCGGGGCACGGCGCGGCCTTGGTCTCGCGCACGGGGGCGAAGTGGATCGGCGTGGACAGCCGCTGCGGCGGGGCGCCGCCGAGGAGCGGGGCGTCGGGCGTCCGGGTCATCAGGACGGCGACGGTGCCGAGCACGCCGGCGATGAGCACGATCAGGACGAGCGAGACGATCAATATGACGGTGGTGACCTTGCTGGCCCTCGGCGGCCCCGGATCCGCTGCCTTGGGCGGCTCTTCCGCCTTGTCCATCGTCGACGTCCCCATCCTGACTACGGGCTGCGGTGAGCTTATCGAGGACCGGTCGGTGCCGGGTAATCAGCCGAACATTTCTCGAGTTCGTGTTCAGAAGCCGGGGATGGAGAAAGAATTACGGCAACCGCGCGCCTGCCCGGGAAAGGGAGTGTCCTCATGAAGGTCGGTGTTCCCCGCGAGGTCAAGGACGGCGAATACCGCGTGGCCCTCACCCCCGCGGGCGCCCACGAGCTCGTGCGCCACGGCCACCAGGTGTTCGTCGAACGCGGCGCGGGCGCCGGCTCGTCGCTCCCCGACGAGGACTTCGAGGCGGTGGGCGCGGCCATCCTGCCGGACGCCGACGAGCTGTGGGCCGGGTGCGAGCTGATACTCAAGGTCAAGGAGCCGGTCCGGGAGGAGTACCACCGGATGCGCAAGGGCCAGGTGCTGTTCACGTACCTGCACCTCGCGGCCTCGCCGGCGTGCACGAAGGCGATGCTCGACGCGGGCGTCACCGGCATCGCGTACGAGACGGTGCAGACGCCCGGCGGCGGGCTGCCGCTGCTCGCCCCGATGTCGGAGGTGGCGGGCAGGCTCGCCCCGCAGGTGGGCGCGTACCATCTGATGCGCTCGCGGGGCGGCAGGGGCGTGCTCATGGGCGGCGTGTCCGGCGTGCGGGCCGCGCACGTAGTGGTCATCGGCGCGGGCGTGTCGGGCATGAACGCGGCCGCGATCGCCCTCGGCATGCAGGCCGAGGTGCTGCTGCTGGACAAGAACGTCGACAAGCTCCGCCAGGCCGACCTGATCTACCAGGGCCACTGCCAGACGGTGGCCTCGAACACGCTGGAGATCGAGCGGGCGGTGCTGGAGGCGGACCTCGTCATCGGCGCCGTGCTGGTGCCCGGGGCCAGGGCGCCGAAGCTGGTGCCGGACGAGCTGGTCGCGCGGATGAAGCCGGGCTCGGTGCTGGTCGACATCTCCATCGACCAGGGCGGCTGCTTCGAGGGCTCGCGTCCCACCACGCACGCCGACCCGACCTACCGGGTGCACGACTCCGTCTTCTACTGCGTGGCCAACATGCCGGGCGCGGTGCCGCACACCTCGACGTTCGCGCTGACGAACGTGACGCTCCCGTACGCGCTCGCGATCGCGGACCTCGGCTGGGCCGCGGCGCTGCGCGGGGACCCGGCGCTGGCGCTCGGCCTGAGCACCCACGAGGGCCACCTGACCAGCCGCCCGGTCGCGCAGGCGCACCGCCTGGAGTGGACGCCCCCGCAGGAGGTGCTCAGCTAGCCTCCAGCAGCGCCTTCAGATGCGCGTTGCGCCGCACGATCAGCGCCTCCATGTAACGCCCCAGCACCACCGCCTCGGCCACCCGCCCGAGGACGCCCAGCGGCGCCGCGAACTCCACCACGTCACGCATGACCGTGCCCCCGCCGCCGTCATCGGCGAAGCGGTGCTCGTGCCGCCACCTCCGGAACGGCCCGGCGACCTGCTCGTCCACGAAGAACACGGGAGCGTCGTAGGCGCTGATCACCGAGGTCATCCGCCACGCGACCCCGAAGTGCCTGGCCCGCCACGTGACCTGGTCGCCGGGGCCCATCCGCCCCGACGTCACCCCGCCCACGGCCCGCTCCCCCGAGCCCGCCATGGACGCCATGTGGGCCTCCACGGACAGCGACTCCTCGAACACCCGGCGGGGAGCCGCCCGGATCAGCGTCACCACGTCGAACCGGATCACCCGCCCATCCTGCAACGCGAAAGGCCCGGCGGTCGAGGCCGGGCCTTTCGGGAGGATCGGGTTACTGCTGGGACTGCGACGGCTGCGGAGAGGCCGTGTCCATCGGGGTCTGGCTCTGGCCCGTGGGCTCCGGCGGGAGGGGGGCCTGGTCGGCGGTGGTGACGATGGCGTCGGGGCCGCCGCAGGTCGCGCCCGGCTCGGGCGTGTCCGCGCCGTTCTGGTAGCGCTTGATGAACGCGCCCAGCTTCGGGTCGTCAGGGCTGTCGAACTTGTGCTGGTGGTTCCAGGTGCTGGCCACGATCGGCGCCGGGAGCCCCTCGAACGGGCTCATCAGCATGTAGTCCTGCTGACCCGTGCTGGTGGCCACGTCCTTCAGCTTCGCGATCTGGTCGGCGGGCAGGTCGGGACGGTAGGTGATCCAGACCGCGCCGTGCTCCAGCGAGTGGACGGCGTGCTCGCTGTGGATGGGCTTGTCGTAGATGTCGCACTGCTGCCAGTAGTTGTTGTGCTCACCGCCCACGGGCGGGGTCTCCTTGTACGCGACCTTGTTCCAGACATGCTGGCCACCGTCGTACTTGACGCTCACCACGGCGTCGAGCGACGTCTCGCGCGCCTGCTTCACCAGGTAGAAGCCCACCACACCGACGAGCAGGACGATGACCAGACCGCCTGTCCCCCACATCAGGAATGCGGTGCGGCGTTCTTTGCGCTGCTGCTCGGCGCGCATCCTCTGCAGATGCTCCCGCCGCGCCTGCGCCTTCTCCTTTGTCATCGTTCCTCCATCGGCGAACCAACAGGGGTCACTTTATGCCCTCCGGGCGTATGCGGAGAATAAGAGCGTTGTAAGCGTCCGATCACGACCCGCGCGTGGCGATGGGTACGCTGGACAACGCCATGGAAAAGCCCGCTCGTAACTCAATGTTCGCCGTCGTCGCCGTGCTGGTGCTCGTCGCGGCGGCGGCGCTGCTCCTCTTCGGCGGCCGGGGCACCCCCGGCGACAACTCCGCCGAGGCCGGTTTCGCCCGCGACATGGCGACCCATCACGCCCAGGCCGTCGACATGTCGTTCACCATCAGGGACAAGAGCCAGTCCCGGGAGATCAGGTCCCTGGCGTTCGACATCATCAACACCCAGGCCAACCAGCGCGGCATGTTCCTGGGCTGGCTGCAGCAGTGGGGCCTGACGCAGGCGACCGACATGCGGTCGATGGCGTGGATGAGCGGCCACGCCCACGCCTCCTCGGCGCGGCCCGGAGATCCGATGCCCGGCATGGCGTCCGCCGAGGAGCTGGCCAAGCTCCGCGAGCTGGAGGGCACCGAGGCCGAGGTGCTGTTCCTGCAGCTGATGATCCGCCATCACGAGGGCGGGGTGGAGATGGCCGAGGGCGTGCTCCGGCTGTCCGGCCGGGACGAGGTGACCGGCATGGCCCGCAAGATCGTCACCGGGCAGCAGGGCGAGATCAAGCTGATGACCGACATGCTCCGCCACCGCGACGCGCAGCCGTTCCCCTCGATCCTCGACTGACCTCTCGCGGGCCCCGCTTCGGGGTACCTCAACACGGCAGGGGACTCGGGTCCGATGAGCGGGGGGCGGGCGGGTGAGCGTTGACGCGGTCGTGGTGGGGTCGGGGCCGAACGGGCTGGTCGCGGCGGTCAAGCTGGCCGAGGCCGGGCGGCGGGTGCTGCTGCTGGAGGCGGCCGACGCGTTCGGCGGCGGGCTGCGGTCGGCGGAGCTGACGCTGCCGGGCCTGGTCCACGACGTGGGCGCGACCGTGATGGCGATGGCGCTGGCCTCCCCCGCCCTGCGCGACCTGGAGCTGAAGGGCGTCGAGTACGCCCACCCGCCGCTGCCCGCCGCCCACCCGCTGGACGACCGTCCCGCCGTGCTCGTGCACCGTGACGCCGGCCGTACCGCGGCGGGGCTGGGACGCGACGCGGCGGCCTGGCGGGCGACGGCGGGAGCGGCGGCGAGAGCCGGGTTCCCGCTGGTGGACCTGCTGCTGCGACCGCTCGGGCCATGGCCGGCGGGGCTGGCCCGGCCGTCCGCGCTGGCCGCGGCGGCCCGGTTCGGCGCGGCGGCGGCGCTGCCCGCGACGACGCTGGGGCGGCTGGCGTTCCGCACCGTGGAAGGGCGCGCGGTGCTGGCGGGCATGGCCGCGCACTCCCTGCTCGACCTGCGGGCGCCGATCACGAGCGGCTACGGGCTCATGCTCGCGGCCACGGCCCACCTGGTCGGCTGGCCGGTGGTGCGGGGCGGCTCGCAGCGGCTGGCCGACGCCCTGGTGGCGCGGCTGCGCGAGCTGGGCGGCGAGGCGGTGACCGGCCACCGGGTGCGGCGGCTGGCCGAGCTCGACGCGGAGACGGTGGTGCTCGACGTTTCGCCGCGCCAGTTCCTCGGGATGGCCGACCTGCCGCCTGCTTACCGCGACCGGCTGGCCCGGTTCCGCCACGGGCCGGGGGTGTTCAAGCTGGACTGGGCGCTGGACGGGCCGGTGCCGTGGCGCGACCCGGCGGTGGCGGGGGCGGGCACCGTCCATCTGGGCGGCACGATGGAGGAGATCGCGCTGAGCGAGGCGGAGACGGCCGCCGGCCGCCACTCCCCCAGGCCGTACGTGCTGCTGGTGCAGCCGTACGCGGCGGATCCGACGCGGGGCGGGCACACGCTGTGGGCCTACTGTCATGTTCCCAACGGCTCGACCGTGGACATGACAGGCCCGATCGAGGCGCAGATCGAGCGGTACGCGCCGGGCTTCCGCGAGCGGGTGCTGGCCCGCCACGCGATGGGGCCGGCCGAGCTGGAGGCGGCCAACCCCAACCTGGTCGGCGGCGACATCGGCGGCGGGCTGGCGAGCCTGGGGCAGTTCCTGAAGCGGCCGGTGTGGTCGCCCGCGCCCTGGCGCACCCCGCTGCGGGGGGTGTTCCTCTGTTCGGCCTCGACCCCGCCGGGGCCCGGCGTGCACGGGGTGGGCGGCTGGCAGGCCGCCCGCCTCGCGCTCCGCTGACGTGCCGTCCCCGGGCTCAGGCGCCGAGTTCCTCCGCGAGTGCGGCGGCGAAGGCGTCGACGTCGTCCTCGGTGGTGTCCCAGGCGCACATCCAGCGCACCTCGCCGGTGGACTCGTCCCAGGTGTAGAAGCGGAAGCGCTTCTGCAGCCGGGCGGTGACGTCCTTCGGCAGGATCGCGAAGACCGCGTTGGCCTCGACCGGGCGCGGCACCTCGACGCCGGGCAGGTCCCTGACGGCCTCGGCGAGCCGCCGTCCCATGGCGTTGGCCCGGCGCGCGTTGCGCAGCCACAGGTCGTCCGTGAGCAGCGCCTCGAACTGCGCCGAGACGAACCGCATCTTGGACGACAGCTGCATGAACGTCTTGCGGATGTAGTCGACGCCGGTCGCCGCCCCGGGGTTGAGCACCACGACCGCTTCCCCGTACAGCAGCCCGATCTTCGTGCCGCCGAAGGAGAGCACGTCGACGCCGGCGTCGGTGGTGAGCGCCCGCAGCGGCACGTCGAGCGCGGCGGCGGCGTTGGTGAGGCGGGAGCCGTCGAGGTGGACGAGCAGGCCGAGGTCGTGCGCGTGCGCGCAGATCGCGGCGATCTCGCCGGGGGTGTAGACGGTGCCGAGCTCGGTGGTGTTGGAGATGGACACCACCTTGGGCTGGGCGCGGTGCACGTCGCCGAACCCCCACGCCTGCCGGTCGATCAGCTCGGGGGTGAGCTTGCCGTCGGGCGTGGGGACGGTCAGCAGCTTGATGCCGCCGGCGACCTCGGGGGCGCCGCCCTCGTCGGTGTTGATGTGGGCGGTCTCGGCGCAGACGACCGCCTCCCAGTGGGCGGTCATCGCGCGCAGCGAGACGACGTTGGCGGCGGTGCCGTTGAAGACCGGCCAGGCCCGCGCCGTGTCGCCGAAGTGTCGCCGGAAGACCTCCTGCAGCGCCTCGGTGTAGACGTCGTCGCCGTAGGAGGTCTGGTGGCCTCCGTTGGCGTCGGCGATGGCCTGGAGGATCTCCGGGTGCACTCCGGCGTAGTTGTCGCTGGCGAAGCCCTTGAGCCGGGGGTCGTGCCGGACGGTCACGTGGTGAGGTCCAATCTGGTGCCGTTGAGCTGGGTGGCGGGCTGGTCGTAGAGGCGGCCGATCGCCTCGGCGAGGTCGCGCACGTCGGTGAACCCGGCGAACGCCGCCTTCGGCTTGGCCGCCCGCATGGCGTCGTTGACCAGGGCCTTGACGACGAGGATGACGGCCGCGGACGAGGTGTCGCGCAGCGCGTCGGCGAGCGAGAGGGTCCACGCCTCGGCGGCGGCCTTGGCCGCGGCGTACGGGGCGCCGCCGGCGGTGGGACGCTGGGCGGCCTTCGCGGAGACGATCACGAACCGGCCGTTCGCGCTCTTGCGCAGGAGCGGCTCGAAGGCCAGCGAGACGTGCTGGAGGGTGCGGACGAGCAGGTCGTGCAGCGTGTCCCAGTCGGCGAGGTCGATCTCGGCGAAGGTGGACGCGCCGCGCCAGCCGCCGACGAGGTGGACGACGCCGTCGACGTGGCCGTGCTCGGCCTCGACGCGGGCGGCGAGGGCCTCGACGGCGGCGCGGTCGAGCAGGTCGACGTCGTGCTTGTCGACGCCGATCACGGTGTGGCCCTGCTTGGCGAAGTGTTCGCGGACGGCGGCGCCGGTGGGGCCGGCGGCCCCCGTGACCAGAATGATCATGCCCTGATCCCCCTCGTCGACTCGACCACATCGGCCAGCTTACGGCGCAGCGCCTCGTAGAACATGCTCAGGGGGAACTCGTCGGGGAGCACCGCGTCCACCTTCGCCTTCTGCTCGGCGGGCAGCGCGTCGGCGCCCCTTGCCCAGAGGGAGGACGGGTCGGGCGCGACGTAGGCGCTCACCAGCTCGTGCGCGGCCAGCCAGTGGGCGACCTTGGAGCGGTCGATGCTGTCGCGGTAGAGCTTCTCCACCTCGCCGCGCAGGTCGGCGACGCCGCCGGCGACCCGGTCCCAGTCGACGGACAGGCGGTTGTCGGTCCACCGCACGATGTCGTTGCGGTGCAGGTAGGCGAAGAGCAGCTGGCCGCCGAGCCCGTCGTAGTTGCGCACCCGGGGGCCGGTGATCGGGAACCGGAACAGCCGGTCGAACAGGATCGCGTGCTGGACGTACCGGGCGTGCGGCACGCCCCGCCGCTCCAGCTTGACGGCCTCGCCGAACGCGGTCAGGTCGCAGCGCAGCTCCTCCAGCGCGTACAGCCAGTACGGCATCCGCTGCTTGATCATGAACGGGTCGAACGGCAGGTCGCCGTGGCTGTGGGTGCGGTCGTGCACGAGGTCCCACAGCACGAACGTGTCCTGGGCGAGCCGTTGCGAGGCGAGCAGGCGGGCGGCGTCCGGCGGCAGGTCGAGCTTGAGCGTGTCGACGGCGGCCCTGGACACCCGGCGGAACCGGGCGGACTCGCGGTCGGCGAAGATGCCGCCCCAGGTGAAGCGGGCGGGCGCCTGCCGGACCGCGACCGTCTCGGGGAAGAGCACGGCCGAGTGGGTGTCGTAGCCGGAGGTGAAGTCCTCGAACGCGATCGGCACGAACATGGGGTTGTCGTAGCCGCCGGCCTCCAGCTCGGCCAGCCAGTCCGGCCAGATCGTACGGATCCAGACGGCCTCCAGGTTGCGGTCGGGGTTGCCGTTCTGGGTGTACATGGGGAACACGACGAGGTGTTCGAGGCCGTCGACGCGCTGGGTGTCGGGGTGGAACCGGTCGAGCGAGGCGAGGAAGTCGGGCACGCCGAGGTCCTGCCCGGCCCACCGGGCGAGGTCGTCCTGAACGGCTTCGAGGTACGCGGCGTCGTGCGGGAAGTGCGGCGCCAGCTCGCCCACCTTGGCGGCGACGGCGGCGACCAGTTCCTTGGCCCGGCCCTTCTCCTCCGGCACCGACCCGTCCTTGACCTGGAGCGGCCGCAGCTCCTCGACCAGGGCCTTGAGCTCGCCGAACAGCGCGGCCTTGGGACCGGACCCGGCCGCGGCGGCCGGCGCGTCGGCCGGCACGCGGGCGGCCCAGGTGATGACGTTGCCCCACAGCGTGCGGTGGTCGTAGTCGTCGATGGAGTCGTCGCCGAACAGGTCGGAGTCGGCGAACACCACGACCCTGCCCTGCCCGTACGGGAGCGCCACGGCCAGCGGCGCGCCCGCCGGGTCCGCGTCAGGGGAGGTGGCGAACAGGACGGTGGCGTCCTCGGCGGTGGCGTCTTGGGTGGTGAGCACGCCGGAGCGGTAGAAGCAGGCGGCCTTGACCCCGGCGAGCAGCCCGTCGCCGGTGGCGGGCGGGGCGACGACCCAGGAGGCGACGCCGCGGTGGGCGTGGCGCGGGTCGCGCACGGTGGTGTGCTCGACGGTCACGCCGAAGCGGGCGAGCAGCTCGGCCAGGTTGTTGCCGTACTTGTCCTGCTCCTCCTCGGCCAGCACGACGAGCCCGCCGCCCTCGGCGACGAAGTCACGCACGGCGTCCAGCTCCCGCGGGGAGAGCAGCGGGCCGCCCCCGCCGGTGGTGCGCTCCCAGCGCTCGCCCGCCGGGTGGGCGATGACCAGCACGTCGTGGTCGCGGAGCGTTCCAGGGTCGAGCGGGCCCTCGGCGTGGGCGGTCACCGTGTGCCCGAGGTGGCGCAGCAGCTCGGCGGCGCGGGCGTAGCTGGAGTCGTCGGGGTGTGCGGGGTTCACGGCCTCGGCGACCTCGCGCCGGATGGTCCACGACTCGCTGTGGGCCTCGTCGAACAGCACCCTGGGGAACGCGTGCATGAAATATCTCCTGTCGCTACCGCCTTATGACGAAAAATATACACATACGACCCGAATCCCCCGCCAAACCCTCTCGCATGCTGAGATCAGGCCGCGGTGCCGGGCCGCACCACGCCCGACTCGTACGCGAACACGACCGCCTGCGCCCGGTCGCGCAGGGCCAGCTTCATGAGCACCCGCGCCACGTGCGTCTTGACCGTGGCCTCGCCCACGTACAGCTGCCCGGCGATCTCGGCGTTGGTGAGCCCGCGGGCGAGCAGGCGCAGCACCTCCAGCTCGCGCGGCGTCAGCTCCGACAGCCTGGGCGACGGCGTCGGCTCCGACCGGCCCGCGAACGAGGCGATCACCCGGCTGGTGACGGCCGGGTCGAGCAGCGCGTCACCGGCGTGCACGATGCGGATGGCCTCGATGAGCTGCTCCGGCGGCGACACCTTCAGCAGGAACCCGCTGGTGCCGGCGCGCAGCGCCGCCCACAGGTTCTCGTCGGTGTCGAACGTCGTCAGCGTGATGACCTTCGGCGGCGACGGGGTCTCGAGCAGTTCCCTGGTCGCGCTCAGCCCGTCGAGGCGCGGCATGGAGATGTCCATCAGCACGATGTCCGGCCTGACGCGCCGGGCCACGGCGATGGCCTCACGGCCGTCGGCGGCCTCGCCGACGACCTCCATGCCCGGGTCGCTCTCCACGACCATGCGCAGCCCTGCCCTGACCATCGCCTGGTCGTCCACGATCACGATTTTGATGCCCACAGCTTCCGAAGGGTAAAGGTCGCGGGAGCTCGTGAACAGCCGCCGAACAGGCAGGTCAAGCCGTACGCAAGTCAGGTGCAAGCGGATGGTCAGGAGACCTGCACGCTCTGGCGCACCCGCACCTGGGTCTCGTCGTCGCAGCGGTGCTGCGCGCAGAAGTACAGGACCAGGACCGGCTTGGGCCGGTGGGCGATGACGTAGCTGACGAAGCCCAGCTGGTTGCCGCTGTTGCGGTCGCGCAGGGTGCCGTCGTAGCGGGTCGCGTCGCTGTTGCCCGCCCGGTCGGGCACCGGGGCCGTCACCTGGACCTCGCCCGGCAGCAGGCCCTCCATCATGGCCTTCATCTCTTCACGGGAGGCGCCCGGGTCGAGCGTGTCGGACACCTGGACGTACACGCCCACGGCGTTCTCCGGGTCGCCGGTGATGACCTTGTTCACCTGCGACCAGTCGGCGCTGGCGCCGGAGACGAACATCGACTCGAACTCGGCGGCCCGCGGCGAGGCGATCGCGAACAGGTCGGCGTGCGTGCGGGCGGTCCAGCCGGCCGGGTACTCGAAGGTGACCGGGGCGGCGGCGGTGTCCTGGAAACGCGTCCACGACTCGCCGCGCTGCATGAAGACGATCATCACGACCAGCGCCAGCGCGGCGACCGCCGCGGTGAGGGTGGCCGCGACGATGGGCAGCCTGCCGGGGCGGCGTGCGGGGCGCGCGGACACGCCGGTCCCCGGGCCCGTCGCCGGCCCGCTGCTGCCGGGTCCGGTGTGCGGCCCCTCCCCGTAACCGTACGGGGAGCCGGGATGGGGCCCGGAGTGCGGGCCGGAACCGGGACCCGTGCCGGGACCGGAGTGCGGGCCGGAACCAGGACCGGGACCGTAGTGCGCGCCCGGACCGGGGCCGACGCCGACGGGCCGCGCGCCCGAGTGCGGGCCGGAGTGCGGGCCGGAGTGGGGACCCGAATGGGGACCAGAGTGCGGGCCGGAATGGGGACCCGAGTGGGGACCCGAGTGCGGGCCGGAGTGGGGACCGGAGCCGTAGCCGGTGCCCGGGCCGGTGCGGGGGCCGGTGAAGGCGCCCGAGTCGGCGGGCGAGCCGGTGATCGCCTCGCGCAGCGCCACGATGAACGCCGCGCAGGACGGGAAGCGCTGCTCGGGCGCCTTGGCCAGGGCCCGCATCATCACCCCGTCGACCTCCAGCGGCAGCTCAGGCCGCAGCTGCGTCAGCGGCACCGGCTGCTCGGCCAGGTGCGCCCACAGCAGCGCGATGTCGTTGTCGCGCTGGAACGGCAGCCGCCCCGACAGCCCTTCGTACACCACGCACGCCAGGGCGTACTGGTCGGCCCGGCCGTCGATGTGCTCCTTGTTGATCTGCTCGGGCGACATGTAGCGGGGCGTGCCGATGAACTGGTCGGTCTGCGTCAGCCCGGAGATCGACGTGCGGTGCTTGGTGATGCCGAAGTCGGTGAGGTAGACGTGGTCGGCGGCCAGCAGGATGTTGGCCGGTTTCACGTCGCGGTGGATCAGGTCGTGCGCGTGCGCGGTGTCGAGGGCGGCGGCCACCTGGGCGAAGATCCTGGTGCCCTGGTCGAGCGGCAGCGGACCCCGGTCGTAGATGAGCCGGCGCAGGTCGAGCCCGTCGACGTAGCGCATCGCGATGTAGAGGACGCCGTCGGCGTCGGCGTTGGCCTCGTAGATGGGGATGATGTTGGGGTGCTCGATGCTGGCGACCGTGCGAGACTCCAGGATGAACCGCTGGCGGAACCGGTCGTCGACGCTCAGCACCGGGTTGAGGATCTTCAGGGCGACGCGGCGGCTCAGCCTCGGGTCCAGCGCCAGGTAGACGACGGCCATGCCGCCCTTGCCGATGATGTCCTCGACGTAGTAGCCGGCCACCTCCTGACCGATGAGCGCCCTGTCGTTCACGTGCATCACGACGTCTCGATGGGCTGGCCACAGTAGCCGCAGAACCGGTGCGCCTGGCCGAGCCGCATGCCGCAGGCCGTGCAGAACTTGACCGAGGACTCCTGCGCGGTCAGCACCTGCTGCTGCTGCTGCGGGACCGCCGTGAACTGCGGCGATCTGCGCACCATGACCGTCTGGTCGGCGCCCTCGTCGTACGCCTGCTGCGGGGGCACGAGCGGCGGGGCCTGCCCGTGGTCGTCGGCCCGGTCTCCGGCCCGGTGGCGCCGCCACAGCAGGAACGCGCCCACGGCCGCGGCGAGGAACAGCACGCTCGCCGCGACGATGAACGGCCACAGCAGCGGGCCGGAGGAGGCCGGCGCGACCGTCCGCTTGGTGCCCTCGTCCTCCGGGCCGCCCCGCTTGGCGAGCGCGACCTTGAGCAGGTCGGCGGCCACCACGTTGCCCGGGTAGAGCTCCAGGACGCGCTGGAAGCCCGGCGCGGCCTCGGTGTAGTACTTGGTGTGGTAGCGGGTCAGCGCCGCCTCGAAGGCGGCGTCGATCGCTCCCCTGCGCGCCGCGATGCCGGCCTTCGACAGGGTCGAGGTGATCTCCCGTACGCCGATCATCTTGGCTTCTTTGCCGCCGCCGATGAGCAGCCCCACGACGTGGCCGTCCTTGTCGCCGATGACGGGGGCGCCGGCCAGGCCGCGGTCGGCCAGGCCGCCCAGCTTGGCGGGCTCGTCGACCTTCTTGTCCGGGTCGCCGAACGGCCGGCCCTTCTCGCCGGCGCCGCCGCCCTTGCCCAGGTGGGCGATCTCGACGGTGGTCTGCACGTCGGGGCCGGGTCGGCCGAGGAAGCCGGCCACGCTGGTGGGCGCGCCCTGCTGGTCGGGCACCTGCTCGGCGAGCGGGGCGGTGGGCATGCCGACGCTGCCGACGGCGCGGGCGACGGGCATCAGCACGGCCGGGGCGTCGGGGCCGGAACCGGCCCGCACCAGCTCGGCCTTGAAGCCGTCGGTGTCGGCGGGCGAGACGTTCGGGAAGATCGTGATGTCGGTGGTGACGTCGATGATGCAGGTCGCGGTGGACCTCTTCGGCGGGTAGCAGTCCTTGAGGTGGCGGTCGAGTATCGGGTCGTCGTCCACCGAGTGGCGCTTGTCGTCCTGCGGGACCTTCACGTCGTGGTGCTCGGCGAACACCTTGTTGGCCGCCCTTACGGCGACGTCCTCGTCGTCGGTCTTGACCACGCTGGTGAGCGTGACGATCGCGCCGTCGGGGTTGACGACGATGCCGGTGCCCTGGCCGATGGGGAAATCGTAGGAACGCTCCACGTGACGCAGCTGGCTGACGTGGTCGAGGAGCGTGATCTCGACGTGGGAGACCGCCTCGACGCGCACCACGGCGGGGGTCACCAGATCGGTGATGCCGCTGGGATGCTCGTGGGCCGTCGCGGGTATGGCGAGCAGGGCGACCGTCACCACGACACCGCCCGCCAGCACTGTGAGACGTGCCATCACCGCTCCCGCACGAAGGGTCAGAACAAGGGTCCCAATCACCTGTCGTAAGTCAATAGATCCGCGTGTGACGAAGCGGTTGCAGTACTTCCCCCGACGCATGAACCCCTCACGTGGCCCTATCGCGCGAAAGCCGGGCGGCGTTACACCTTGTTCAAGATCAACTCAGTTCGGTCCCCGGCTTCCGGTAACCGGGACGCCACGACACCGCGCCCTGCCTGACGGCGGCGTGGACGGCGCGGGCCAGCCGGGCGCCCCACTCGGAGCGGGGCCCGCAGAACAACTCCTGCGGGCCGGAGTCCGGCACGGCGAGGCAGACCGCGTCCGAAGCGGTGCCGGTGCACGGGTAGCCCGCCTCCAGCAGGGCCTGCGTCTTGGCCTCGGTCATCGTCATGACGGCGTTGACCAGGGCGGCGTCCGTCATCGCCACCGGCAGCGTGGCGACGATGTTGACGGTGCCGACCATCGGGGCCAGCTCCGGGTCGGCCGCGCCTTCGGGGGCCGCCGCCCAGGTCGGGACGCGTAACCCGACCGTGGCCACCGCCTCGGCCCCGCCGTCGGCGGCGCTGGTGTAGCGGTCGACGGAGGCCGCCGTCATCATGCCGACGCCGTCGCCGCCCGGCCCCAGCCCGGCCAGGTGGTCGACCGGGTCCATGCGCGCGTAGCCGGCCACGACCTGGGCGTTGAGCACCCATGTGCGCGGCCCGATGCCGCCGCCGAGCATCGCCGAGGAGATCATCCGCCAGCCCGGCCCGAACTCCCACAGCAGCGACCCGAGCCGGTCGCCGTCCTCGACGCGGTAGCCGAGCTTCACGTCTCTCCCCTGACCAGGTGTACGACGGGCCGCCCGCCGGGGCCCTGCTCGATCATGACACGGGCGTCGAAGTGCTCGCCGACGAGGGCGCCGGTGAGCACCTCGGCCGGCCTGCCCCGCGCCACGGACCGGCCGCCTGCCAGCAGCAGGAGCGTGTCGGCGTACTGGCCGGCCAGGGTCAGGTCATGCAGCGTGGTGATCACGGTGAGGCCGTCGGCGGTCCTCAGCCGGTCCACCAGCTCCAGCACCTGCTGCTGGTGCCCGAGGTCGAGCGCGGTGGTGGGCTCGTCGAGCAGCAGCACCGGCGCCTGCTGGGCGAGCGCGCGGGCGAGCACCACCCGCTGCCGCTCGCCGCCGGACAGCTCGCCGACCCTGCGGGCGGCGAACCCGGTCAGTCCCAGCCGCGCCAGCACGCCCGCGGTGATCTCCCGGTCCCGGCGGCTCTCCCGCCCGAAGTACGGGATGTACGGGGTACGGCCGAGCAGCGCGTAGTCGAAGACCGTCATGTCGGGCGGCAGCGCGGGGGTCTGCGGCGCGTAGGCGACCAGCCTGGCCCGCTCGCGCGGCTTGAGCCCGCTCCCCCGCCGGTCGTCGAGGACCACCTCGCCCCGGTGGGCGAGCACGCCCATGACGGCCTTCAGCAGCGTGGACTTGCCGGCGCCGTTGGGCCCGACGACCGCGAGCCACTCGCCCCGCGACACGTCGACGTCCACCCCGTCGAGCACCTCGCGCCCGCCGAGCCGTACCGACAGCTCCTTGACCCGGATCATGTGGCGGTCCCCCGCGTCATGCGCAGCACGGCCACGAAGAACGGCGCGCCCACGAACATGGTGACGACTCCGATGGGCAGCTCGGCGGGGGCGATGACGGTGCGCGCGAGCAGGTCGGCGAGGACCAGGAACGCGGCGCCGCCGATCAGCGACAGTGGCAGCACGCTGCGGTAGGAGCCGCCGGCCAGCCGGCGCACCGCGTGCGGCACGACGATGCCGACGAACCCGATGAGCCCGCTCACCGCCACCGCCGCGGCCGTGGCCAGGGAGGCGGCCAGCAGCACCACGAACCTGACCCGGGTGGCCCGCACGCCGAGCGCCCCGGCCTCCTCGTCGCCGACGGCCAGCACGTCGAGCATCCGCCCGTGCGCCAGCAGCACCGCCGCGGCGACGACCGCGTACGGCAGCACGAGCCGGACCTGCTCCCAGCCGCCGCCGACGTCGCCCAGGATCCAGGAGTAGACGCGCCGCAGCTCCTCCACCCCGAGCTGCTGCACGAACGTCTGGATCGCGGTGAGGAACGAGGTGACGGCCACCCCGGCCAGCACCAGCGTGGCCGTGCCACCGGTCCGGCCGGCGGCGCTGCCCAGCCCGTAGGCGAGGAACACGCCGCCGACCGCGCCCGCGAACGCCGCGACGGGGGTGGTGAGCGCGGACCCCGGCAGCAGCACGACGGCCACGGTCGTGGTCAGCCCGGCCCCCGCCGCGGCGCCCAGCAGGTAAGGGTCGGCCAGCGGGTTGCGGAAGACGCCCTGGTAGCCGGCCCCGGCCATGGCCAGCAGCCCGCCGACCACGGCCGCCAGCAGCACCCTGGGCAGCCGCAGCTCGTACAGCAGCCCCTGCTCGACGGGCGTCAGCCCGGCGTCGGCCGACACCAACGGCAGCCAGTCGGCCACCTGGAGGACGACCTGCCAGGGCGCGATGTCGGCGGCGCCGCCCAGCAGGCCGGCGATCATGACGACGGCCAGCAGCGCCAGCGCCCCGGCCAGCCACACCGGCCGGGCTCTGGCGGGCTTGACGTGCGCCACCGGGTCCCGCCCTTCGGTCCTCCCGGTGGCCTGCTCGGCGAGCACTATTCGGAGGCCGCCTTCGCGACCGCGTCGCCGACGGTCCGCGCCAGGTCGGCGACGCGCGGCCCCCAGCGGGAGGCGATGTCGTCGTCGAGCTCGATCACCAGGTCGTTCTTGACGGCGGACAGGTTCTTCCAGCCGGGCCGCTTGGCGAGAGCCTCCTTGTTCTGCTGGCAGCACTTCACGTCCGCCAGGAAGATCAGGTCGGGGTCGGCCTGGGCGATGAACTCGGTGGACAGCTTGGGGTAGCCGCCCGCCGCGTCCGGGGCCTTGTCGGCGATGTTGGTGAGGCCGAAGATGGCGTAGATCTGGCCGATGAAGGTCGTGGACGTGGCCGCGTACGGGGTCTGGTCGAGCTCGTGGTAGTAGGTCAGGCCCTTGCCCTTGGGGGCGTCGGCGGCGAGCTGGTCCAGGGTGGTCCGCATGGTGGTGACCACCTCCTCGGCCTTCTCCAGGTTGCCGGTGGCCGCGCCGAGGTCGGTGATCTCGTCGTACGCCTCGTCGAGGGTCTTGGCGGACGGCTCCCACAGCACGGGGACGTTCAGCTTGGCCAGCCCGGCGATCACCTGGTCCATGTCGTCGGAGACCACGACCAGGTCGGGCTTCTGGGCGACGATGGCCTCGACGTTCGGCTTGAAGCCCGACAGGTCGGTCCTGGGGGCCTCGGGCGGGTAGTTCGACTGGTCGTCGACGGCGATCACCTGGGGGCCGGCGCCGATGGCGAACAGCGTCTCGGTGTGGGCCGCCGACAGGGAGACGATCCGCTCCGGCTTCTTCTCGATGGTGATCTCGCCGTTGGCGGCCTCCACCGTCACGGGGAAGCCGGCGCCGGCCTGGCTGGAGGCGGGCTGACTGGAGGAGGGCTGGCTGGTGGCGGGGGCGGAGGTGGCTGTCGTGCCGGTCTGGCCGCATGCGGCCAGGACGAGCGTTCCCAGCAGCGCGCCCGCGAGCGCCTTGCGTACGGGCCTCACGAGTAGTCCTTTCACACTGTCGGAACCGAGAGACCCGCGATGAGCGACGGATCACCCTTTTCCACGAGGGTTGATGACGTCACGCAGAGGCAGGCGACCTGGCTATGACAGTTGCGGGACAGCGCCGGACTCGCACCGGACTTCGCTGCAGCACTGCGCGTCGGACAAACGCTATCAATCCTCCTGGAGGCGCCCGCGTCAAGGGGTACGGAGCTGTGATTCCGCTTCTTCGAGCACCTCCTGGACGCGGAGGCCGCGCGCGGCGTCGAGCGGGTGGCCGCCGCCCTGCCGCACCGTCCTGGCGAACTCCTCGGCCACCCGGGGCAACGCGTCGCCGCCGCCGGACCCGAGCACCGCGACGCCCTTCCCGCCGTACACGGCCACGCTCGCGGGCGGCAGGTCGCCGACGGCGGCCTGGCTCAGCGACACCTCGCTGACCGCGCCGCCCTCGTGCTCCAGCAGCAGCCCCGCCCAGCGCAGCGGGTCGCCGTGCGCGCGCACCCCGGTGATCCGGCCGAGCGCGGCGTCCATCAGGTCCACCATGTGCGGCCCCGCGTCGAGCAGCGCCCCGCGTTCCAGCCGCCACGGGGTGGCGAACGGGTGGTCGCCGACGAGGGAGCCGGAGATGTTGGCCGCGTGCCCGCCGAACGGCTCGATCTCCCGGCACCGGTCCAGGAAGGCCCGGGTGCCGGCCGCGTACCGCAGGGTGAGGACCATCTGGCTCGGCACGCCCGACTCGGCGACCGCGTCGGCGACCCGGCGCGCGCTCTCCAGGGAGTCGCCGAGCGGCTTCTCCAGCAGCAGCGCCTTGCCCGCCCGCGCGGCACGTACCGCCAGCTCGGCCTGGACCGCGGGCGGCACGCAGAACGCGACCGCCTCGCACGCGTCGAACAGCTCCTCCACCCGCTCGAACACGGGCGCGCCGAGCCGCGCGGCCGCCTCGGGCCTGCGCGCCCAGACCCCGGCGAGCCTGGTGTGCGGGCCCGCGGCCAGCATCGGCGCGTGCGCCATCTCCGCCCACGGGCCCGCCCCGACCAGACCGACCGCCACCGGCTCCATCGCGATCCCCTTTCGCACGATCATGAGTCGATTCGTGACCCTACTCGAAGGGCCTCGGTGGGAGGATGCCGTGATGATCACTTCCAGCCGGCCGCTCGCCCGCTATGTCGCGGGCGGCACGGTCCTCCAGATGGCCTTGTGGGCCGACGCGAGCCTGGTCGGTGTCACCCTCATGTTCCTGGGCGAGGGAGGCTTCCAATCCCTGGGGCTGGTGATCCTGCCGGCCGGGCTGCTGGCGTTCCTGCTGCCGGTGCCGATGGGGGTGCTCGTGGACCGGGCGGCACGCCGGTCGGCGCTGGTCTGGTCGGGGGTGGCGGGGGCGGTCGCGCTCGGCTCGCTCGCGGTCGCCGCCCTGGCCGGCGCCGTCACGACGGCTCACGTCATGCTGGCGATCGGGGCCGTCACCCTGGTGGCCGTCACGGGCGCGCTGGCGCTGGAGGCCTATCTGCCGGCGGTGACCGGTCGGCACCGGTTCGTCCCGGTCAACGCGTGGCTGTACGGGATCGCGTCGGTGGGGACGTTCGGCTTCGCCGTCGCCACGGGGCTGCCGTCCACGGCGGCCGTCGTGGTCGTGCTCGTGGTGCCGGCGGTGGGGTTCGCGGTCTCGGCGCTGCTGTTCCGGTACGTGGACGTGCCCGAGGATCCGGCGCCGCCGAGGGAGGGGGTATGGCCGGAGGCGGTGGCCGGGGTGCGGTTCACGCTCCGGCATCCGGTGCTCGCCGCGATCGCCGGCTATCTCGTCGCGCTGGCGGCCCTGGGGCAGCTGATCGACGCCCCGCGGCCGGACGGGCTGGCGGACGGATGGGACCTCGTCACCATGCTCGCGCCGCCCCTGGTGGGCGCGCTGGCCGCGGTCATGCTGCACCGCCGCGTGGGCGCGCTCCGGCTGGCGTGGTTCGCCGTCCTCGCGACCCAGCCCTTCGCGCTCCTGCTCGCGTTCCCGTCCGGGGCCGCCGGATACGTGCTCGGCCAGGCGCTGCCGCTGGCCGGCGCGGCGACGGCGGCGATCGCGCTGCTCAGCCACCGGCAGGCGATCACGCCGCCCCGGCTGCTCGGCCGCTCGGGCGGCACGCTGGTCATGCTCGTCGCCCTGGCGGCGACCGTCGGGTCCGTCCTCGAGACCCTGCTCGCCCTGGCCGGCGCCGGCCGGTCGTGGCTCGCCGTGCCGGCCACCGCGGGGGTGCTGGCGGCGGCCGTCCCGCTCCTCAGGGCGAGCCGGTCCGAGCAGGGCGCCCCGGCCACCTGAAACCGGGGTGGCGGATGATGGACCCATGGACGAGATGGTGTTGCTCCGCCACGGCGAGACGGAGTGGAGCAGGACGGGCAGGCACACCGGCCGGACCGACGTGCCGCTGACCCCGCGCGGCGAGGAGCAGGCCAAGGCGCTCATCCCGGTGCTCGGGGAGAGCCCGTCCGAGCTGGTCGTGGTCTCGCCCGCGCGGCGCGCCACCCGCACCGCCGACCTGGCCGGCCTCAGCTCGTACGAGGTCGATCCGGATCTGTGGGAGTGGGACTACGGCGGCTACGAGGGCATCACCACCCCCGACATCAGGAAGGACCGGCCCGGCTGGTACCTGTGGCGCGACGGCGTCCCACCGGGCGGCACCCCGGGCGAGAGCGCCGCCGAGGTGGGCGCCCGCGCCGACCGGGTGATCGAGCGGTGCCGGCGGGTCCACGGGCGGGTGGCGGTGGTCGCGCACGGTCATCTGCTGCGCGTGCTCACCGCGCGCTGGCTGCGCCTGCCCCCGGCGGACGGCCGGCTGTTCAAGCTGGACACCGGCACGTACTCGCGGCTGGCCTTCGAGCACGGCGAACCGGTGATCAGGACCTGGAACGCGCCGGTCGGCGGGGTCTGACCAGCACCGGCTCAGGCTTGCGCCTGGCCAGGCTGCGGGCCGCGCCCGGTCAGCCACTCCAGGACACTGCGGTGCCCGCGGGTGGCGTCCTCGAAGTGGCCCCAGCGCCAGTAGCGCGGATGGTCCCTGATGCCGGTCACCCAGGTCCGGTACGAGACCGAGCCGCCGGAGGCCGCGGGCGCCACGCCGTAGGTGCGGATCACGACCTTGCCGCCGGGCGCGAACAGCACGTCGTCGGCGATCGGGTAGAGCGTCGTCTGGTCGAGCATGACCCGATCCTGCCCGGAGGAGTCGGTGGGGCCGTTACGCCTCCGGCGCGGCCCGGTTAAGCGGGCCCGCCGGAGGTTAACAGCGCGTTACACCAGCAGGCCGTCGAATTCTCCGTCCTTCACTCCGAGCACCAGAGCCCGGATCTCGTCGCGGGTGTAGATCAGCGCGGGGCCGTCGGGGAAGCGGGAGTTGCGCACCGCTATCCCACCGTCGGGGAGCTTCGCGAGCTCCACGCAGTTGCCCTGCGAGTTGCTGTAGCGGCTCTTGCGCCACGCCACGCCGGACAGATCGCCGGCGGGCATGCCGTTATAGGTCTGATTCATCTACATCTTTCTGAGAAGGCCGCCGATGAGCTCGACGGTGCCCCCCGGCGTGGTGCTCTCCACGCACAGCTGCTCCATGGCCGTGAGGTACGGATCGATGTCCTCGCGCTTGTCCAGGTACAGGGCACCCCAGAGCTGTTCGACGTAGACGACGTCCGACAGGTCGGACTCGGGAAACCGCAAGATGCTGAACGCGCCCCCCTCGGCGGCGTGCATGCCGTATCGGAAAGGCATCACCTGAAGGGTGATGTTGGGCAGGGCCGCCACCTCCAGCAGATGCCGGAGTTGCTCGGCCATGACCTTCCGGCCGCCGATGATCCGCTTGAGCGTCGCCTCGTCGATGACCGCCCACAGGCGCGGCCCGTCGTTCTTGGTGAAGCGCTCCTGCCGTTGCATGCGCAGATGCACACGGCGTTCTATCCGATCGGCTGACATGTCGGGATTGCCGAGCTGGATCACTGATCGTGCGTACGCGGCCGTCTGCAACAGGCCGGGCACGAACTGCACCTCGTACGTACGGATCATGCTCGCGGCCTCTTCCAGCCCCACGTAGGTGGTGAACCAGTTCGGCAGCTCCTGCGAGTAGTTCTGCCACCAGCCGGGGGTGTTGGCCTCTCGGACCATCTCCAGAAGGGCACGGCGTTCGGCGTTGTCGATGACGCCGTACAGCGTGAGCAGGTCCTCCACATCACGTGTCTTGAAACCGACGCGCCCGAGCTCCATACGGCTGATCTTGGACTCGGAGGCACGGATGTGGAATCCGGCCTGATCGCGCGTGAGCCCGCGCTTCTCGCGCAGGCGCCGCAGGCTCGCACCGAGCATGATGCGCCGAACGGTCGAAGCTGAACCGGGCGGATCGATGGACACGTGGTGCTCCTTGGTCGTTTCCTTGTCACACAGTCTGTCACTTCACGGCCGAAAGATCATGGGCCGCGGACAAGATCCCCTTTCCCACTGATTGACCCTTTGAAGGGAAACCGTAGCGCTTGCACACCGTGTCTGCACGTGCATTCGCTCTTGCAAGTGCACGAGAGTTTGCCGCACAATGATCAACGTGCAATCCACCACGGCAGCCGGCCAGTGGACCACGTTCGACTGGTGGCCCCCTGTCGGCTGGTGGCCGGAGGCGGCGCGCGATCTCCTCGAGCCTGGTCCGTCCGCGAGCGCCACCTTCGTGCTCCCTCCCACCGCCTCGTCCGTGCACTGCGCGCGCAGCTACGCCGCCGGGGTGCTGGCCGCGTGGGGCCTGAGCGAGCCGGCCGAGAACATGGAGCTGGTGGTCTCCGAGCTGGCCACGAACGCGCTGCGGCACGGCCTGCGCGCGGACGACCCCTGCGGGCTCGGTCCCGTGCACATGTCGCTGGTGCGCCGCGGCCGCCTGGTGGCCAGCGCCTTCGCCGATCCCGGGTCCTCGGTGCCCGCGCTGAGATACTCTGGGCTCCTGGATACCGGCGGCCTGGGTCTCCACATCGTCGACTCACTGAGCCTTCGCTGGGGCTGGTCCGCGCTCTCGCCCCACGGGAAGATCGTGTGGGCGGTCCTCTCCTGACCGAGAGTGATCTGCACTACCGTGGATGGTCATGGCTCACGGTGAGTTCCACGCGCGACCCCATGAGAGTGCTGACCGATGGACGATCACCTGCTCGGCTGGCTACGAACCCTCGACGAAGACAGGCTCGCCCGCGTCCTGACGCACCGGCCTGACGCCCTCGCCGCGCCGTGGCCGCGGCGGCTCGACACGCTGGCCCAGCGGCTGAGCAACGGCTTCGCCGTCATGGAGGCGCTGCGCGTTCTGCCGCTCCCCTGCCTGCAGCTCGCCGAGGCCTGCCTGGTCCTGACCCGGCCGACCGCCGAGCGGCTCGCCGGGTTCCTCGGGGCGCCGCGCGCCGAGGTGGACCGGTGGCTCGACCACCTCTACGACCACGCGCTGGCCTGTCCCTCTGCCGACGGCGAGATCCACCTGGCCGAGGCCGTGACCCGCTACTGGAGCGCGCCGCTCGGCCTCGGCGAGCCGCTCGACCACTACCTGAACTCGTGGACGATCAGCGGCGACACGCTGCGCACCCTGGCCGGCAACCTGGGCCTGCCCTCCCACGGCGGCAAGCGCCGCACGGTCGCGCGGGTGGGCGAGGCGCTGGCCGACGACGGCCACATGGCCGCGCTGCTGCGCCACGCCCCCGCCGGAGCCGCCGCGCTGCTCGACGAGTTCGCCTGGCACGGCCCCGTACGCGAAGTCGACGGCGGCAGGTTCGTCACCCCCGGCACGCCCGAGAAGTGGGCGGCCGACCACGGCCTGCTCTACCGGCCGAGCTGGAACGTCGCCGAGATGCCCCGCGAGGTGGCGCTCGGCCGGCGCGGCCTCGGCTACCATCCGCCGTTCACGCCGCGGGCGCCCGAGGTGGCCACGATCCCGGTCGACCCCGAGGAGGTCGACCACCTGATGACGCTGGCCGCGCCGCACGTCGTGGAGCGCTGCGCGGCCCTGCTCGACAACACGTCCAAGGCGCCGTTGCCGCTGCTCAAGACCGGCGGCGTGGGCGTGCGCGAGGTCCGCAGGGTCGCCAAGGAGACCGGCTGCGACGAGGACGAGACCCGGCTGCTGCTGGAGATCTGCGCGGTGGCGCGGCTGCTCGCGTGGGACGAGAAGTCCGGCGGCCTGGTGCCGACCGAGCGGTTCGACCGCTGGCGGCTCGACGAGGGCGCCGCCCGGCTGCGGGTGCTGCTGTCGGCCTGGTGGCGCATGGAGCGCTCGTCCCTCCGCAAGATCGACGGACGGTACGGCACGGTCCTGGGCGACGACCAGAGCGGCGCCGCGATGGCCCGCATCCGTCACGCCGTGCTGTCGGCGCTCCTGCGGTTGCCGTCCGCCACGGCCTTCGCCGACCGCGACAGCCTGGTGGCCAACGTGCGCTGGCACGCGCCGCTGGTCGACCGCGAGCTGCTCGACCGGTGCGCCTCCGCGGTGGTCGACGAGTCGCGGCTGCTCGGCCTGGTGGCCAACCACGCGCTCACCGACCTCGGCCGGGCGCTGGCCGGGCTGGCGGCCAAGGCGGGCGGCGAGAGCGACGACGCGGCCCCGCTGGTCGAGCACGACCCCGCGCTGGTGGAGGCGTCCACCCGGGCGCTGGCCAGCGTGCGCAGGAGCGCCCTGTTCGGGCCCGACCTGACCGCGGTGGTGACCGGGCCGCCGTCGGCGGAGCTGGCCGAGCTGCTCGACCGGGTGGCCGAACGCGAGTCCCGGGGCGCGGCCTCGGTGTGGCGGTTCACCACCGAGAGCGTGCGCCGCGCCCTCGACCGCGGCTACGACGCCGACGAGCTGCTGGACGAACTGTCGGGAGTGGGCGCCGTCCCGCAGCCGCTGGAGTACCTCGTGCACGACGTGGCCCGCCGCCACGGCGAGGTGACGGTGACCACGGTCGGCTGCGTGGTGCAGGCCTCCGATCCCGCGCTGCTGGCCGAGATCGCCGCACACCGGCGGCTGTCGCGGCTGGGGCTGCGGCTGCTCGCGCCGACCGTGCTGGTCGCCTCCGCCGACGCCGAGCGCACGCTCGGGGTGCTGCGCGAGGCGGGGTACGCGCCGGTGCCCGTCGCCGACACCGGCGAGATCGCCATCCGCCGCACCCGCGCCGAGGAGCCCCGCAACGGCAGGCTGATCCTGCTGCCGGGCGGTCAGGTGGCCGAGCTGTCCGACGCCCAGCCGTCCGATGAGCCGGTGATCGCCGAGCCGGTGCCCGACCCGCACGAGCATGCCCGCCGCCTCATCGCCGAGAGCCGTGAGGCGGGCGAGCGCAACGGCCGCACCTGGGCGGTGATCGGCCGGATGGCGACCAGGCTGCCGACGGCGCAGCAGTCGCTGCTCGGCTTCGTGGTCGACCGGGGCGTGCGGGCGGGCATCACGCTGACCGACGGCCTGACCGCCACCATCAGCCACGGCGAGCTGCGCAACGGGGCGCTCGACGCCTGGTGCGAGGAGGCGGGCGACTACCTGGAGTTCCCCCTCGCCGAGATCGTCGAGGTCAAGGGAGCTTATTAGCCTTCTTCAGGTTGGCCACGAGCTCCTCCAGGAAGTCGGCGTAGCCCTGGTAGCTGAAGGGGGCCTCGGCACGCCACGGGTAGAGCTGGCCGGCCTTGACCGCGGGGAGCTCGGCGAAGGTCGGCTTCTTCATCATCTCCTCGGGCTTCAGCGCCTGCGTGCGGGTGTCGTAGAGGATCACGTCCGCGTCGTAGGTGTCGGCGTTCTCCCAGCTGAGGGTCTGGAAGAAGCCGCCCTCGTCCACCTTGTCCGGCACCACGATGTCGAGGCCGTTGTCCATGAGGTGGCGGATGTCGGCGTACTCGGGCGGGTTGACCACCCACATCTGGTCGGCGCCGCCCGACATCATGAGGATCTTGAGATCCTTGAGCGCCGCCAGCTCCTCGGTGGCGGCCTCCATGCGGGCCTTGGCCTCGGGCACGCCCGCCATGTCGGCGCCGAGCGACGCGGCCAGCTTCTCGTACGTGCCGATCACCTCGGTGGCGGTCTTGCCGGTGAGCATGACGCCGACCGTGGGGGCGACCTGCTCGATGGTGTCCTTGGACTTCTCGGGCACGTACCAGAGCGTGCCGTTCTCGTACATGCTGCTGACCAGCAGGTCGGGCTGCAGGGCGATGTACTGCTCGACGTTGAACTCGTCCCACACGTTGCCCAGGCCGGTGACCTTGGTGATGTCGACGTTGCCGACCTGCGGGTCCTTGCTGCCGTCCTGGAGCTTGTGCGGGCCGAAGACGCCGACCGGGCGCACGCCGAAGTCCCACAGCGCGGCGGCGGCGCCGACCTGGGCGACCACCTTGGAGGGGGTCTTGTCGAGGTCGACCCTCTTGCCGCGGTCGTCGGTGAACGTCCACGGCTGGGCGGCCGGGGCGGAGGACGCCTCCGGTGCGGCCGCGGTACCGCCCGCGCCGCCGCACGCGGCGAGCGTGACGGCGGCGGCCAGACCCGCCGCCGCGGCGAGGAAACCTCGCCGAGCCATGACCGGTCCCGACATGAGTACTCCCTAAGGTTAGGCTTGCCTTCGTACTGAGGCTTTAGATTAGCCTCGCCTAAGCCAGACCGTAAGGAGAGGGGGGCGGGTGCGCCCGGCCGAGCACACCGAACCTGCCACCGAGGCGGGCGGGGACCCGCCGCCGCGGCGCGGCCGGCAGGTCACGCTCGCCGCGGGGCTGCTGGTGGCGCTCGGGCTGTTAGTCCTCGTGGGCCTCGCCGGCGTGGCGCTGGGCGCGCGGGCGATGCCGCTGACGGCCGCCTTCGACGCGTTCCTCGCCCCCGACGGCTCCAGCGACCACACGGTCATCAGGGAGCTCCGGGTGCCGCGCACGCTGCTCGGCATCGGCGTCGGCGCGGCGCTCGGGCTGGCCGGGGCGCTCATGCAGAGCCTGACCCGCAACCCGCTGGCCGACCCGGGCATCCTGGGCATCAACGAGGGCGCCGCGCTGGGGGTCACGCTCGCGCTCGGGCTGTTCGGGCTCACGGACCCGACCGTCTACGTGTGGTTCGCGTTCGCGGGCGCGGCCGGGGCCTCGCTGGTGGTCTACTCGCTCGGCGCGGCGGGACGCACCGGAGGAGGTCCGGTACGGCTCGCGCTGGCGGGCATCGCGGTGGGCATGGTCTTCACCGCCATGTCGTCGGCCATCCTGCGCATCGACTCCCAGACCTATGACCGGATGCGGTTCTGGCTGACCGGCTCGCTGGCGGGGCAGACGGCCGACACGGCGCTGCGGCTGGCGCCTTTCCTGGTGGCCGGGCTGGCGCTGGGGCTGTGCCTGGGCAGGCCGCTCAACATGCTGTCGCTGGGCGACGACGCGGGCCGCGCCCTGGGCGTGGCGGTCGGCCGCACCCGGGCGCTGACGGCGGTGGCGGTGACGCTGCTGTGCGGGGCGGCGACGGCGGCGGCCGGGCCGCTGTGGTTCATCGGGCTGGCGGTGCCGCACGCGGTGCGCGCCGTCGTGGGCCAGGACCAGCGGTGGGTGCTGCCGTACTCGGCGGTGGTGGCGCCGGTGCTGCTGCTCGGCGCCGACATCGTGGGGCGGCTGATCGCCCGGCCGGGCGAGGTGCAGGTCGGCATCATGTGCGCGGCGATCGGCGCGCCGATCTTCATCCTGTTGGCCCGGCGCAGGAGGCTCGCCGCACTATGAACGTCCGCCTGGGCCCCTGGTCGATGCGGCTGGCCCCGCGTTCCCTGGCCGTCACCGCGCTGCTGCTGCTCATCGCGTGCGCGGTGGCGGTGGCGGCGATCTCGACGGGCGAGTTCACCGTGCCGGTGCCGGACATCCTGGCGGCTCTGGCGGGTGAGGGCACGCCGGTCGCCGAGCTGATCGTGAACAAGCTGCGCGCTCCCCGGGTGGCCACCGGGCTGCTGGTGGGGGCCGCGTTCGGGCTGAGCGGCGCCATCTTCCAGAGCCTCACCAGAAACGCGCTCGGCAGCCCCGACTTCATCGGCTTCACCGCCGGCGCCTCGACCGGCGGCATCCTGGCCGTGGTCGCGGGCGGCTCGGCCGCGGTCATCGCCGGCGGCGCGCTGGCCGGATGCGTGATCACCGCCGTGCTGGTCTACGCCCTGTCGTACCGGCGCGGCGTGCAGGGCTACCGGCTCGTCCTGGTCGGCATCGGGGCGAACGCGCTGCTCCTGGCGGCCAACTCCTACCTGCTGACGCGGTCCAACATCTACGACGCCGCCACCGCCGCCGCCTGGCTGACCGGCAGCCTGAGCGGGCGCGGCTGGGACCACGCGATCCCGGTCGCCGTCGCGCTGGCGCTGCTGCTGCCGCTCTGCGCGTACGTGGCCAGGCCGCTGCGCATGATCGAGATGGGCGACGACGCCGCCCGCGCCATGGGCATCAGGGTCGAGCCGGTGCGCGCTGTCGCGATCGTGGCGGGCGTGCTGCTGTGCGGGGTGGCGACGGCCGCCGCCGGGCCGGTGATGTTCGTCGCGCTGGCCTCGCCGCAGCTCGCCCGCCGGCTGACCCGCTCACCCGGCGTCACGCTGGCCTCCTCGGCGCTCATGGGCGCCGTGCTGCTGACCGCCTCCGACCTGATCGCCCAGCGCCTGCTGGCCCCCGTCCAGCTGCCCGTCGGCGTGGTGACGGCCGCCATCGGCGGCGCGTACCTGGCCTTCCTGCTGCGAAAGGACCGCTACTGATGACCACCCGCCTCTCAGGAACCGACCTCACCCTCGCCTACGACCAGCGGGTCGTGGCCAGTCAGCTGTCCGTGGCCATCCCCGACCGGTCCTTCACCGTGATCATCGGCCCGAACGCGTGCGGCAAGTCCACCCTGCTGCGCGCCCTGGCCAGGATGCTCAAGCCGAAGCAGGGCGCCGTGCACCTCGACGGCAGCGTCATCACCTCGCTGCCGTCGAAGGAGGTCGCGCGGCGGCTCGGGCTGCTGCCGCAGAGCTCGATCGTCCCTGACGGGATCACCGTGGCCGACCTGGTGGCGCGCGGCCGCTACCCGCACCAGCGGCTGATGCGGCAGTGGTCGAAGGCCGACGAGGCGGCCGTGACCGAGGCGATGCGGGCCACGGACGTGACCGGGCTGGCCGACCGGATCGTCGACGAGCTGTCGGGCGGGCAGCGGCAGCGGGTGTGGCTGGCCATGGCGCTGGCCCAGGAGACGCCGATCCTGCTGCTGGACGAGCCGACCACGTTCCTCGACATCTCGCACCAGATCGAGGTGCTCGACCTCTGCGCCGACCTGCACGAGGCGGGCCGGACGATGGTGGCCGTGCTGCACGACCTGAACCAGGCCTGCCGCTACGCCACCCACCTCATCGTCATGCGGGAGGGCAGCGTGCTGGCCGAGGGCGACCCCGCCGAGATCGTCACCCCGGAGCTGGTCGAGCAGGTGTTCGAGCTGCGTTGCGAGATCATCCAGGACCCCCAGTCGGGCACCCCGCTGATCGTCCCCGAGTCCCGCCACCGGGTCACGTCCCCGGCCTGAGGAGCCCCTGCTAGGGCGCGCAGCGGCGGACCGCCAGGACGGCCAGGGCGCGGATCACCTCCAGGAACTCCGGCACCGCCACCTGCTCACGGGGCGCGTGCGCGAAGCGCACGTCGCCGGGGCCGTAGTGCAGCGTCGGGATCCCGCTGCCCGCGTACAGCCGCAGGTCGCTCCCGTACGGGGCGGCGGCTTCGGTGAGGGTGGCCCCGCCGGTGTCGGCGACCGCCTGCCTCACCTCGCTGAGCAGCGGGTGACCGGCGGGCAGCCGGCCGCTGGCGAACTGGCCGCCTGGCCAGGTCACCGCCGGCGGGTTCTCCCGCAGCCACGGGTGCGCGGCCGACCGCACCGCCTCCTCGAACGCGGCCCGCGCCGCCGCCGGGTCCTCGTCCAGCCGCACGCCCAGCCGGCCCTCGGCGACCAGCAGGTCCGGCACCGTGCTCGCCCAGTCGCCGGCGTGGACGGTGCCGATCTCGATCGGGTACGGCAGCGGGTTGCCGCCGAACACGGCGGGGACGTCCCTGTTCCGCTCGGCCTCCAGGCGCCTGATCGTCTCGAACACCGGCCAGAACACCTCGATGGCGTTGACCCCCTCCAGCCGGGCGGCGCCGTGCGCGGCCCGGCCGGCGATCTCCAGCCGGAACGTGAGCGCGCCCGCGTTGGCGGTGATCACCTGGCCGCTGGTCGGCTCGGTGATCACCGCCGCCTCGGCGGTGTGCCCCCTGGCCAGGGTGCCGAACGCGCCCAGCCCGCCGTCCTCCTCGCTGACGACGCAGTGCACGGCCAGCGGGCGGGTGAGCCTGATCCCGGCCCGCTGGACGGCCCGCACCACGGCCAGGTTGGCCACCAGGCCCGCCTTCATGTCGCAGGCGCCCCTGCCGTGCAGGACGTCGCCGCTGATCCGGGCGGCGAACGGGTCGTTCCCCTCCCATCTGGCCAGGTCTCCGACGGGCACCACGTCCACATGCCCCTGCAGCGCCAGCGCGGGGACGCCGTCGCCGCCCACCACCCCGACGACCCCGTACCCCTCGCTCCTCGGCGCCTCGGTGCCGGGGAACCCGTCGCGCTCGCGCAGGTCGTCGAGGTCGAGCTTCCACACGTCCACGTCCATGCCGGCCTCGGTCAGCAGGCCGGCGAAGTGATGCTGCAGCTCCGACTCGGCGTCGGTGCCGGTGACGCTGGGCACGCCGACGGTCTCGGCCAGCAGGTTCACGGCCTCGGAGTCGTCGATGGCGTCCAGCACCCTGAGTTCCACGTCGCGCATGCGCACACCTTCTCATGACGGCTCATGACGGGAATGCCAGGAAATCCCGTGAACTCGTACCGGAAGTTGTGGCGATACTCAGGCGTGAAGATCGTGGCGAGTCTGGTGGCGTGGGGTGTGACGGGCGCGGCGGCGGTGTGGGCGGCGCTGCGGCTGTCGGGGTTCGAGCCGGACTGGCCGTGGGTGCCCGCGGTGGCGGTCACCCCGCACGTCGCGGCGGCCGCGGGGGCCGGGCTGGTGCTGGCGGCGGCGCTCAGGAAACGGGCGGCGGCCGTGCTGGCCCTGGCCGCCACGGTGGCCCTGGGCTTCGCCGTGGTGCCGAGGAGCCTGGCCGACGGCGGCACGGAGCCGGCCGGGGCGCCGCTGCGGGTGCTGGCGGCCAACCTCATGGTCGGCGTGGCCGACACCGGCGAGCTGATGGCGCTGGTGGCCCGGCTCCGGCCCGACGTGCTGGCGTTGCAGGAGCTGACGCCTGACGCCATGGAGCGGCTGGAGGAAGCCGGGTTGCCCGAGACGTTCCCGTACGCCGTGACCCGGCCCAGGCAGGGAGCCGGCGGCTCGGCCCTGTACGCGCGGCACCCGCTCACCCCCGGCGAGGCGATCGAGCACGGCCGCTTCGGCCAGGTCCGCGCGGTGCTCGCGCACCCGGGCGGGGCGCGGGTGGAGCTGGTCTCCGTGCACCCGTGCGCGCCCAAGAGGTACGGTCGGCAGCCCTGCTGGCGGGCCGGGCTGGAGGCGCTCCCCCGCGCCGGCGGCCCGCTGCGGGTCCTGGCCGGCGACTTCAACGCCACGCTCGACCACCTGCCCATGCGCGAGCTCCTCGCGAGCGGCTACCGGGACGCCGCCGACGTCACCGGCCACGGCCTGCGCACCACCTGGCCGCAGGGCGGCTGGGGCCCGCTCCCGGGAGTCGCCATCGACCACGTCGTGGCGGACTCCCGCATCGGCGTCCGCTCCTTCGGCGTGCACACGCTCAAGGGCACCGACCACCACCCGGTCTCCGCCGTTCTCACCCTTCCCTGAAGTCCGCCGTACGGGCGTGGAGTGATCCTTACCCGGCGGAACGTAAACTTGGCACGTGGAAGAGCCGAAGTTCGAGATTCAGATGCTGCACGATCGGGTGATGATCCGGCTGGAGCGCGACACCGAGGAGCGACGCAGCGGATCGGGCATCGTCATCCCGGCGACGGTGAAGATGGCCAACCGGCTCGCCTGGGGCGAGGTCTGCGGCGTGGGCGCCAACGTGCGCTCGGTCCGGGTCGGCGACAAGGTGCTGCTCAATCCTGAAGACCAGTTCGAGGTGGAGCTGCACGCGCAGACCTATCTCGTGATGCGCGAGCGCGACCTGCACGCGGTGGCCACGCAGGAGACCGACCACGGCACGGGTCTCTATCTCTGAGGCCCCCGCCTCAGGGGAGGACGAACTGCCTGGCCACCTGGATGACGTCCACGCCGAACGTGAGCAGGCTGAGGTAGATGATCAGGCCCATGGCGCAGAGCGTCACGAACGCCACGATGATCCGCACGGTCCAGCCCCGCCGCTTGTACCACTCGGTCCAGGCGTGCAGCATCCGCTTGCCGAACTCCAGCACCCGGTGCGCCCAGTGAAACTCGGTCGCCAGCACCGCCAGGCCGCCGAACACGACCAGCCAGCCGGGGCCGGGGAACGGCACCATGATCAGGCCGCCGACCACCATGATGGTGCCGATCACGCCGATCACCACCTTGAGGGTGAGCGCGCCGGTGCGCGTGGCCCTGACGCCGTCGAGCCAGCCCTTGAGCCCGCGACGGCGAGGAATGCTGGAGTGACGCGCGGCCTCGTCCTTCATGAGGTCGGCGTCCCCCGTCTCGGATTTCTGCGTCGGCACGGTCCCCCCGGACAGTCGGTGTGGTCACCAGGATACGGGTAGGCCCACAGGCACGAGTGGCCAAATGTGGACTACACCCGGAACGTCCGTCAAACCCGCTGAACGGTAAAATCTGGCGCTAAACCAGGATATATCGGGCTTTTCTCAGCTACTGTAGAGCATGCCCGAGGTTATGCTTCGCACTGTTACCGGCCCCGTCCGCGCGGCCGCGGTGACCGGTGCCGTACTCCCCCACGAACACCTCCGCGCCGACATGCGCTGGGCCGTGGGCATCGACTCCGATCCGTACCGCTGGCTGGACGAGGAGCAGGCCGTCATCGCCGAGCTCCGCGCGCTGCGCACCGGCGACGACCCGCTCGGCCTGGTCGTGGAGCTCACCTCCATCGGCATGGGCCGCGACGCGGCCGCCCTGGCCAGGATCGCCGCCGGCAGCCGTGTGCCGGTGGTCGCCGCCACGGGCCTTTCCACTGGGCCGTTCTCCGGCGCCGCCGACGCCGACGCCGACGCCGACACGCTCACCGGCCTGCTGATGGCCGACATCCTCGACGGGATGGACGACAGCGGCGTGTTCCCCGGCGTGATCGGCGAGGTCGGCTGCTGGGGCGCGCACCCCACCCCGGCCGAGGAGCGCGCCCTGCGGGCCGCCGCCCGCGCCGCGCTCTCCTCCCGGCTGTCGGTGGCCACCTACGGCCAGGACGGCCTGGCCATGCTGGAACTGCTGATGATCGAGGGCCTGCCCGCCTCCCGGGTGTCCGTGGGCTGCTCGGGCGCCGACCCGGCCGCGGCCCGCAAGATCGCCGAGTCCGGCGCGTACGTGAGCATGGGCTCGATCGGCGTGGGCGCCGAGCGGGCCGCGGCCGTCGCCCTGGACCTCATCCGCGAGGGCCACGCCGGCCGGCTGCTGCTCAGCAGCGGCGTGAGCCGGGTCGCGCAGCTCGGCAAGTACGGCGGCCCCGGCTACGGGCACCTGTCCGCCGCGGTGCTGCCCAGGCTGCGCGAGGCCGGCGTCGAGGCGGAGACGCTGAGCGCGATCATCCACGACAACCCGCTGCGCTGGCTGACGGACGGGTTGACCTCAAGCTGAGTCGAGGTCTCATGCTGACGTCATGAGACTCACCGAATCCGAGCTGGCTTTCCTGTCCACCCAGCGGCTGGGCCGCCTGGCCACGGTCGCGCCCGGCGGCCAGGTGCAGAACAACCCCGTCGGCTTCTTCGTCGACGCCGAGGCCGGCACGATCGACATCGGCGGCCTCGACCTGGCCGCCACCAAGAAGTTCCGCAACGTACGGGCCGGCAGCACGGTCTCGCTGGTGGTGGACGAGCTGGCCTCGGTCAGCCCGTGGATCGTGCGCGGGGTGGAGATCCGCGGCACCGCGGAGGCGCTCACCGGCGTGCGCCCGCCCAGGCCCGGCATGTCCGACGCGGTCATCCGCGTCAAGCCGGCGAAGGTCATCTCCTGGGGCCTGCCAGACTGAGACCGTGATCTGGGTCGTCAGCGGCCCGCCGGGGGCGGGCAAGTCCACGGTGGCCGCCGCGCTGCTCGCCCGCCTGTCGCCGGTGCCCGCCCTGCTCGACAAGGACACGATGTACGGGGGCCTCGTCGCCGAGGTGCTGGCCGGCTACGGCAGGCCTCATGGGGAACGCGAGGGTTCCTGGTACGACGAGCACGTCAAAAGGCACGAGTATGCCGGCATGACCGCGACCGCCCGGCGGATCCGCGAGCACGGCTGCCCGGTCATGCTCGACGGCCCTTTCACCGGCCAGGTGCACGACGCGGCGCGCTGGCGACGCTGGGTGGCGGAGCTGGGCGGCCCGCCGGTGCGGCTGGTGTGGGTGCGCTCCGACGCCTCGACGCTGCGCGAGCGCCTGGAGGCCAGGGGCCTGCCGAGGGACGCGGGCAAGCTGGCGGCGTTCGACGCGTACCTGGCCAGGATCAGGGTGGACGAGCCGCCCGCGGTGCCGCACCTGGAGATCGACAACCGGCGCGGCGCGCCCCCGCTGGGGGCGCAGCTCACCGCGGCGGGTATATCGCCCCGAGCACCCCGGGCAGGCGGGCCACCCACCGGGTGAACCGCCCCTCCTCGAACGCGGCGCCCGGCTCGTTGGCGAGCTGCTGCGACAGCAGGCCGGCGATCAGGCTGGAGCCCAGGGCCTGACCCTCCTCGCCGGCGGCGTCCGGATGCAGTTCGCCGCGCTCGATGGCGGCCGACGTCAGCGCGGTGAAGTGGTCGTGGACGGCCAGGGCCGGGGCGTACGCCCGCTCGGAGGGCTCGAACCCGGGCACCGGCCGCCAGAACAGCAGCTGGGCCAGCGCCTGGTTGGCCATCACCCACCGCGCGCCGGCCTCCAGCGAGGCGGCCATCGCGGCCAGGCCGGGCTCAGCGCCCGCGGCGCCCCGCAGCACCGCCTCCAGGTAGGCCCGCTGGCCGCGTTCGAAGAGCGCGTCGTAGACGGCGTGCCGGGACGGGAAGTACTTGTACAGCGACGGCGGCCGGATGCCGAGCCGCCTGGCCACGGCCGACAGGCTCAGCCCGGCCACGCCGTCCTCGGCCATCACCTCCAGGGCGATGGCCAGGATCTCCTCCAGCGTCTCCGCCCGCCGGCGGGCCCTCCGATCGGGAATGTCAGCCATGACATGTAGCTTAGGCTACAGGTAATAGCTGGAGCTATGGAGGAGAGCCATGTCCCGCGAGATCGTGCTCACCGGTCTCCGGCAGAACAACCTGCGCGACGTCTCCCTGCGGCTGCCCAAGGAGCGGCTCATCGTGTTCACCGGCGTGTCCGGCTCCGGCAAGTCGTCGGTGGTGTTCGAGACCATCGCGGCCGAGTCGCAGCGCCAGCTCAACGAGACCTACAGCGCGTTCGTCAGGAACCGGCTGCCCAAGCACGAGCGCCCGCGCGCCGGGCGGCTGGAGGGGCTGACCGCCGCGGTGGTCGTCGACCAGCGGCCGGTGGGCGGCAACGCCCGCTCCACGGTCGGCACGATGACCGAGATCCACCCCATGCTGCGGGTGCTGTTCTCGCGGCGCGGCGAGCCCTCGGCGGGCCCGGCGACGGCCTACTCGTTCAACGACCCGGCGGGCATGTGCCCGGAGTGCGCCGGCCTCGGGCGGAAGACGGAGGTCGACGTCGGGCGGCTGGTCGACTTCGACCTGTCGCTGGCCCAGGGAGCGCTGCGGCCGTACGCGGTCGGCGGCTACGTGTGGAGCCTCTACGCGAAGTCGGGGCTGTTCGACCCGGCCAAGCCGCTGCGCGACTACACCGAGCGGGAGCTCGGCCTGCTGCTGCACGGGAGCGGGTTCAAGGTCGAGCGCGACGGCCGCGCCCACGACTACGAGGGCGTGATCACCCGGTTCGACCGCGTCCACCTCCACCGCGACGTGGAGTCGCTCGACCAGGCGGCGCGGGAGGTGGTGCGCGAGCGCGCCTGCCCCGCGTGCGGCGGCCGGCGGCTCAACCCGGCGGCGCTGGCCTCCCGCATCGACGGCCGCAGCCTGGCCGACCACTGCGCGATGGAGATCACCGACCTGATCGGCGTGCTGGCGGAGACGGCCGACCCGGTCGCCCGCGCGGCGGTGGAGGCGTTGCGCCGCGTCGAGGCCATCGGGCTCGGCTACCTCAGCCTCGACCGGGAGACGCCGACCCTGTCGGGCGGCGAGGCCCAGCGCCTCAAGACCGTGCGCCACCTGGGCAGCGGCCTCACCGGTCTCACGTACGTCTTCGACGAGCCCAGCGCCGGCCTGCATCCGCGCGACGTGCACCTGCTCGGCGGGCTGCTGTTGCAGCTGCGCGACAAGGGCAACACGGTGCTCGTGGTCGAGCACGACCGCGACGTGATCGCGCTCGCCGACCAGGTGGTCGACCTGGGGCCGGGCGCGGGCGCCGACGGCGGGCGGGTGGTCTACCAGGGCCCGGTGGCCGGGCTCGGCGACACGCCGACCGGCCGCGCGCTGCGGCGGGCGCGCGGGCTCAAGGAGCGGGTACGCGAACCGTCCGGGTGGCTGACGATCGGCGGCGCCCGGACCCACAACCTGGCGGACGTGACGGTCCGGGTGCCGCTGGGCGTGCTGACGGCGGTGACCGGCGTGGCCGGGTCGGGCAAGAGCACGCTGATGACCCGCGAGCTGCCCGCCTGCCACCCCGGCACGGTGCTGGTCGACCAGTCGGCCGTGCACGCCTCGCCCCGTTCGACGCTCGCCACCTACCTGGGGGCGATGGACCGGCTGCGCAAGCTGTTCGCGGCCGCGCACGGGGTGCCGGCCAAGCTGTTCAGCGCCAACTCGGCGGGCGCCTGCCCGGAGTGCGGCGGGCGCGGCGAGATCAGGACCGATCTGGCGTTCATGGACCCGGTGACCCGCGTCTGCGACGCCTGCGGCGGCACCCGCTACAACCGCGAGGCCCTGTCGTACCGCCTGGCCGGGCGCGACATCGCCGGCGTGCTGGCGCTGACCGCCGGCGAGGCCGTGCGCGACTACGACCTGCCGGGCCTCGACCGGCTGGGCGAACTGGGGCTGGGCCACCTGACCCTGGGGCGTTCGCTGGCCACGCTGTCGGGCGGCGAGCGGCAGCGGCTCAAGCTGGCGCACCGGCTGCACGAGACCGGTCACGTGTACGTGTTCGACGAGCCGACCAGGGGCCTGCACCCGGCCGACGTCGACCGGCTGCTGGCGCTGCTCGACCGGCTCGTCGACGGCGGCAACGCGGTGATCGTGGTGGAGCACGACCTCGACGTGGTCAAGCACGCCGACTGGGTGATCGACCTGGGGCCGGAGGCGGGACGGCACGGCGGGCGGGTGGTGTTCGAGGGCACCCCGGCGGCGCTGGCCGAAGCCTCCACCCATACCGCGAAATATCTGGCTAAGTCTCTCGATAGTCCTCGTCCCGCGCGTCGATGATCGCCATGTGCCCCGGCAGGTGCCCGATCGCGAACTCCACGCCGCTGGCCATCACCGCCGCCTGCGGCGTCACCCCGCACGCCCAGAACAGCGGCGTCTCCCCCTCCCGCACCTCCACCGGGTCGCCGAAGTCGGGCCTGCCCAGGTCGCCGATGCCGATCACGGCCGGGTCGCCGGTGTGGACCGGCGCGCCGTGCACCATCGGGTAGCGCCCGCTGACCTCGATCGCGGTGGCCACCAGCGCCTCCGGCACCGGCCGCATCGACACCACGAGCGGCCCCGCCAGCGGCCCCGACGGCTCGCACGGCACGTTCGTCCGGTACATCGGCACGTTCACGCCCTGCTCCAGGTGCCGGATCGGCACGCCCGCGGCCAGCAGCGCCCGCTCGAAGGTGAAGCTGCAGCCGAACAGGAACGGCACCAGGTCCGCCCGCCACTCCGCCACCACCTCACCGGTGTCGGCGACGGCGCGTCCGTCCTGGTAGACGCGGTAGCCGGGCAGGTCGGTGCGCAGGTCGCCGGGGAACAGGCGGGTGCGCACCGCGCCGGGCTCGCCCACGTCGAGCAGCGGGCAGGCCCGTGCGTTGCGGTGCGCGAACAGCAGCAGGTCGTAGGCCAGCTCCTGGGGCACGGCGATCAGATTGGCCTGGGTCCAGCCCCTGCACCAGCCCGCCGTCGGCGTGCGCTCCCCGCCGCGGAAGCGCTCGCGCGCCTGCGCGGGGGTCAGGTGTGCGACGTCCACTCCTCGAGCGTACGCCCGAGTCGCCGGATCAGCGCCAGACGCCGAAGGTGTGCGGCCCGAGCCCGTACCCGTCAGGGGTCGGCAGCACGTACCCCTGGCCGATCAGCCGCTCCAGGCTCTCCCGTACCTCCTCGCCGGGCAGGCCGGTGATGTGCACCAGCTCGTCCATACCGACCCAGCCGTGCTCGACGGCCGGGCCCGCGACGGCCTCATAGACGTGGATGTCGACGTCGGACAGCGCCTGCACGTCGTGTCGCGGATCCATCAGCGTGCCCTCGCTCCCTCGCGCAGCCGGTTCGGGTCGATCTCGCGCTCCGGATAGCGGCGCAGATATTCGGACTCCATCTCGTTCGTCCGCGAGGTGTGACGGGCGAGCGCGTCGTCGGATCCGTGCAGGAAGGTGTCGGTGCGGGTGGTGTGCAGTTGCCGCAGCTCGCGCAGCAGGTCCTCGTCGCTCAGCTGGGCCGGGTCGATTCCCATCGTCGTCATGGGCTCCCTCTACCCCAGATGGCGCTCGACAATATCTGTCACATTTCCTGACACATAGGCATTGTTTGGGAGATTAGACCGCCTTACCTTCCCGTTATGGACCTCGAGCTCAGGCACCTCAAGATCGTCCGCGCCGTCGCGGACGCCGGAAGTGTCAGCAAGGCCGCTTCCATGCTCGGGTTGGCCCAGCCCGCCCTCACCGCCCAGCTCAAGCGCATCGAGCGGATGCTCGGCGGCGCGCTCTTCGAGCGCGACCGTCACGGCGCCCGCCCCACCCGGCTGGGCGAGCTGGTGCTCGCCCGCGCCCGGGTACTCCTGCCCGCCGCCAAGGAGCTGCAGGAGGAGGCCGTACGGTTCGCGCACGCCCCCACCTCCGGCTACCGGATAGGCGCCACCAACGGCCCGATACTCGGCGGCCTGGTGCACCGCCTGGCCGCGGAACGCCAGGTAACCACCTACACCAGCTGGTCGGCGCACGAGCTGACCACCATGGTCGAGCTGGGCCGGCTCGACTACGTGCTGACCGGGGCGTGCGGCGACAACGGCACTCCGGCGGGCACCCTGGCCTGGGAGACGATCAGCCTCGACCCGGTCTTCACCCTGCTCTCCGTGGACCACCCGCTGGCCGTGGAGAAGGAGGTGGAGCTCGCCGACCTGGCGGACGAGCAGTGGGCGGTCACGCCGGGGGACGGCTGCTTCAACGACTGCTTCGCGATGGCGTGCGCGCGGGCCGGGTTCACGCCGGGCACCATCTACGAGACCGACGTGGCCACCTGCGTGCACCTGGCGCAGGTGGGCCGCGCGGTGGTGCTCTGCCAGGCCACCCACCAGCCCGCCCCCGGCATGGTGGTGGTGCCGCTGAAGAACGCGCCGCTGCGCTGGCGCCAGCTCCTCGGCCGCCACCCGGCCGCGCCGGACGCCGCGTGGGTGCTCCTCCAGGCCAAGCAGACACACCGGGAAGCGGTACGGCGCAGCCGCGCCTACCACGACTGGCTGGGCCGCAACCCCGGGTTCGGCACCGCGCCATAACACCGTGATAGGGCCGAACTGGTACTCCTCGGGTCTCGGCCACCCGCGTACGTTGACGGCACCCCCCAGCCACAGCGAGGAGACACCCCATGCTGCGGACCCCAGCGCTGATCGCCATCTCGATCGGTGCCTTAGTCATGACGGCCACCCCCGCCGTCGCCACCCCCACCACCACGACCACCACCACGACCACCACCACCGCCACGACCACCGCCACGGCCGAGCCCCCCAAGGGCGTGATCGACGCCATCGAGCGCGACCTCGGCATCAGCGAGAGGCAGGCCGTCGCCCGGATGGCCAACGAGGCCCGCGGCAACCAGGCCGCGCCCGCCCTGGCCAAGCAGCTCGGCGACCGCTACGCCGGCGCCTGGTTCGAAGGGCCGGAGAGCAAGCTGGTCGCGGCCAGCGTCAAGCAGTCGGACGCCGCCGCGATCAAGAGCTCCGGCGCCGAGGCCCGCATCGTGACCCGCACGCTGGCCCAGCTCACCGCCGTCAAGGACGGCCTGGACAAGGCCGCGCCGCCCGACACCGTGCACAGCTGGTCGGTCTCACCCGCCGACAACGCGGTCGTCGTGCAGGCCGCCGACCAGGACGCGGCCCTGGCCTGGGCGAAGAGCGCCGGCGTCGACACCGGCGCGGTCAAGTTCGCCGACTCGGCGGACCGGCCGAAGCTCCTGTACGACATCCGCGGCGGCGACGCGTACTACATCTCGTCCTCGCGCTGCTCCGTCGGGTTCGCCGCGCGGCGCGGCACCCAGGTCGGCTTCACCACCGCCGGCCACTGCGGCTCCAACGGCCAGTCCACGACCGGCTACAACCGCGTGGCGCAGGGCACCTTCCAGATCTCCTCGTTCCCCGGCAACGACTACGCCTGGGTCGCGACGAACGCCGACTGGACCGCCCCCGGCGTGGTCAACGGCTACTCGGCCGGCATCCTGCCGGTGCGCGGCGCGTCCGTCACCCAGCCCGGCGGCTCCGTGTGCCGCTCCGGCTCCACCACCCAGTGGCACTGCGGCACCGTACAGGCGCTCAACAGCACCGTGAACTACCCGCAGGGCACCGTCTCCGGACTCACCCGCACCTCCGTCTGCGCCGAGCCCGGCGACTCCGGCGGCGCGTTCATCTCCGGCGACCAGGCCCAGGGCATGACCTCCGGCGGCTCCGGCAACTGCAGCATCGGCGGCACCACGTACTTCCAGCCCATCGGCGAGATCATCTCCGTCGGCGGCCTGACCCTGGTGACCAGCGACGGCGGCGGCGACCCCGACCCGCCCACCGGCTGCCAGGGCTACCAGTCGACCCACACCGGCTCGCTGTCGTCCGGCCAGAACGCCTACCAGCCGAACGGCTCCTACTACCAGACGACGACGTCGGGCACCCACGCCGCCTGCCTGGACGCCCCTGACGGCACCGACTTCGACCTCTACCTCCAGAGGTGGAACGGTTTCTCCTGGAGCACCGTGGCCCAGGGCATCACGCCCGGCGCCGACGAGACCGTCACCTACAACGGCAGCGCCGGCTACTACCGCTACCGCGTGCACGCCTACAGCGGCTCCGGCGCGTACACCCTCGGCTTCAACCGGCCGTAACGTACTCCCCCCGGGACGCCACTGGAACGGGCCCTCAACCAGCTCCTCCAGCGGCGTCCCGCCGAACAGCACCCGCAGGGCCCACCGGTTGACAACGGTGCGGCCCTGCCCCTGTTGCCGCCCGCCGATCTCCGCGGTCCGTACGGCGCGGCGCAGGTCCGAGGCGTGGACCATGTCCACGTCCTTCCGCCGCTCCCCCAGCTCACGCGCCTGTTCCCGCCCGGCGGCGGACAGCTCGCCGGCTCCACCGTGGTGGCGTGCGTCTCGTAGATCAGCTTCACCGGCGAGCGCGCCACCCCGTCCGCTCTCGGAAGAATGATCGTCCTACTCTCCCCCGAGAGGGCTAGGCGTGGAATGATGTGCGAGGCATCAGGCGGGGCTGGGGGCGCTCACCATGCTTTAACCTTGTCGATGCGCACAACTCAATCCAGGGGCGGTAGCTCAGCCGGTCAGAGCATCGGACTCATAATCCGTGGGTCGTGGGTTCAAGTCCCACCCGCCCTACCCACTTCACCAGGTACGGAGCACCCTATCCCGCTTCCGCGGGCGGGGGAAGCGGCGGTTGGGGGACCGCCAGTTTCGGACCCCTCCTTCAGCATGATTTTTCGAGGCACCGGGCGAACCGCCGCCTCCGCTGCCGCCCTGCACCGCGCCGAGGATTGGCCGCGCCCAGGGAGATGGTGTTTGAGAAGGCCACCTGTAATCCGGTGGACTATTAGGAGGCAATCGCCTCGATGGTCACTTTAGCATCATTTG
>NZ_JBVJKR010000001.1:217798-970230 GCF_055585125.1 Nonomuraea sp. NPDC054003 | reverse complement strand
CAGCCCGAGCAAGGCCGGCCATCTCTGCAAGGCCATTGCCGTCCTTCAGAACCACCGCGTTGCTCAAGCCGCCTGAGGATGAAAAAGGGTCACTGCAGCATGCGAGGTGCTGAGACCATTGTTCGACGACCTCCAGGTCCTCTACGGATTAGGCCACGAGGAGACACAGGAGATAGCGGAGATGCTCGAATATCTCTCGTGCGGCTGACGACTTGTTCTCCGCATCTCCACATGGGTATCAGCTCGCTTCTCCGCGAAGGATCTGGGCGAAAAGCCGTACGGCGATCGCGGTCACCGTCCACGAGGTTTCGCGGACGGTCTGCTCCGCGCGGTCTGTACGGCGGACGAAGGCTTGGCCGCCGGCAGCGCAGAGTTCGTACGTCGTTTCGCGGCACTCACAGGTATGCAAGATCACCCGAACGCGTGGTGTCCGAGGCGTCGGCTCGTGCCAGGTGAGCTTGACGTGTCCGACTATCGGCGGCTCGACGTGCGGGCCGTGGAAGTCGTGGACGATCTGCACGTCACGCACTCCTTTCGACGATCTCGACGTGGTTCTGAGGAGCGATGCCGACGCGGGCCCCGGCAGAATCGCGGATGGGGCCCGCATCAGGAGGAGCCGGTCTCGTACCTGTCCAGTACGGCGAATCCAGGTAGGCCGTGTGCGCGGCCCCTGGGGGAGAGACGGGAAGCTCGAACCACACGGCCCGGCCAAACCAGCGCCTCTTCACTCCCCATTTCTTGGCAACGGCCCCAAGGATCTGCAGCCCGCGCCCGCCAGACCCACCCGGGTCGTCGCGAAGTCGCGGCCCGGACCACCACCCCTGGTCTGTCACCTCGACCCGGACTCGCCCCGCGCCGAGCCACATGCGAACTCGAAATGAGCCTCTGCTCCATCGTCCGGAGATGGTGTGCTTTATCGTGTTTACGGCGAGTTCGGTCGCGAGAAGACGCAGGTCGTCCAGCAACCCTCCACCGTCAGCCGCTTCGGGCAGTTCGACTACGAGCCATCGCGTCACGTAAATGCGGACATCACTCATGATTTCTGGACGTCCAGGAAATCGCATGTCGCCGATGATCCGCATACCAAGCCTAGCCTTATTGATCATCAATGCCTCATTCGTATAGGTATACATACCAGCGATGACCTTGCGGAGTGCTGTTATATGACCGGTTGCTGAACCAGTTTCCTTGCGGCACTCCACACACTGCCTGCTAAGCGCTACATTGTCTGCGGAAACATTCCCAGAGCGATCCCAGACTTCGACTGTTACCAACCCAGAAGACCTGGGATAGACCTGGTAACGGGAGCAGAGATGCCAGCACCGAAAGAGCTCGATCCAACCGCCGGCCCGACAGCACGTTTTGGTGCCGAACTACGAAAACACAGATATGCGGCTAAATTGACTCAAGCGCAACTCGCCCAACGCATCGGCTACAGCCAGAGCCGTATCGGCAATGTGGAACGCGGTGATGAGAATCCAACCCGCGAGTTGATCGAGCTCTGCGAGAAGGCACTGGGGCTGGAGGGCGTTCTCCTCACCTACTGGCCTGCCATCAGCGGGAGCCGAGTTCCGGAGTGGTATCGGCAGTGGCCACCCATCGAGCGACGAGCCGATCAGATCGTCAGCGTCGCGCCGCTCATCGTGCCGGGGCTGGCGCAGACCGAGGAGTACGCTCGCGCCGTCTTCGAGGGAGAGCCGGACGCGACACCCCAGCAGGTCGAGGAGGCCATCCAGGCCCGGCTGGAACGGCAAACCATCTTCGACCGCCCCACACCGCCTCAATACCTCGCAGTCATGGACGAAGGCATCCTGTATCGTCCGATTGGAGACGGCTCCGTGATCCGACGCCAGCTTGAGCATCTGATCACCATGGCCGAGAACAACTGGTTCAACGTCCAACTCATCCCGTACGAGGCCCTATGTACGGCGGCGCTGGTGGGGCCGATCGTTCTGGCCCAGGAGGATGGCGTGCCAATCGCCGGATACGTCGAATCAGCCCTCCACGGTCGCGTTGTCGACAAACCCGACGAGATCAAGCGACTCGTACGCCGGCTCGAATGCGTGCGTAAGGCCGCGCTTCCCGAGTACCTGTCAATGCAGCGGATCAAGGAGAGAGTGACGTCGTGAAGTTAAGCGAAGACATCGCCAGGGAAATCTCGGACCCTACGGGCTGGGTCACCGCATCGAGTGGCCAGGGAGGCGAATGCCTGGAAGCCAAGCACCTGTCCGACGGCCGCGTCGCCTTGCGTGACACCGAGCAACCAGACACCGAACCCTGGGTGCTCCGCCGAGCCGTCTGGGACAAGTTCGTCGCCGGCGCGAAGAACGGCATCTTCGACTTCTAGGGTCAGCGGCCCTCAGCGACACACTGGGGGCCGACACCCGAACTCAGGCGAGCCTGTACTTCTGCCTGATCGAAGCAGCCTCCTCCTCGGTCACCTCGCTCGGCGTACGGCTGAGGACCTGACGCAGCTCGTCCACGATCGCCTGCCCCGAAGTACGGGCTCGGGAGCTGAACTGGGCGAGCTGGGCGTCGAACTGCTTGGCGGTCGGCCCGGTCCAGACCTTGCCCGAGTGGAACATCCGGCCAGGACGGTCGACGTCCGCGTTGATCTGCTCGATCATCGGGCCGATGATGCTGACGGCCTGCTGGAGCGCCTCGTACAGCGGGTTCCGCACCATCGCGGCCATCGGCTCAGTCCTTCGTCTTCTCGGGAGCCGGTGTCGCGTCGAGGATCAGCTTCGGCGCCACCAGCTTCATCATGGCCACCACGTCGGCGGCATTGTCCCGCCCCTTGACGCCCTGGATCAGGTCCACGATGACCCGGTCGAACCCATGCACCAGTATCGCCGCCGCCTGGGTGTTGTCAGCGCTGCCGTTCTGCCCGTAATAGCCGACCGCACCAGGAACGATCTCCGGGAGCCGCTGGGACCCTTGGCTGATCTCCCACTCGACCGCCTGTTCTCCTCCCGCTGGAGAAAGACTTATCTGCAGCACTTTCAGCTTGTCCCCGGTCGGCTGATAGACACGGCACGAGCCCGTCCCGTACTTGACCCCGTCAAGCTTTTCCCCCACAGTCATGTCGAAGCCGCCCGAGACTATCGGGTCACGTATACCTGTCATCAGCCGCACCGCATCGAGTGGTACGAAGTCGCACACATATGGCGAAGCGGCCACCGCCGGAAGCGGCGCCTTGTCGACCGGCGGCGGGCTTTCTTGCTGCTGACAGGAAGTGAGTAGGATCATCACGCCGGACAACAGGACACCGATGATGCGGAAACGCTTCCTTGTCATGGATATTCTGGCCTGCCTTCCCGGAATCCTGAACGCGACTCGTCGCGCGCTTCGTTCCATGCGCCGCCGGCGAGACCATCGTAGAGCCATCTCTTGTATGCATCTAGCCGAGGCAGAATATCTCCCGCATATGGGGCCATCTCCTGCTGCGTCATGAGAGAGTTTCCGTCATCCTTCAGGAAATTGTTCGGCGACTTACGGGGATCTTCTCCTTTACCTAGCTCTTGCAGAGACCCCCACGGATGCGTGGGAGCAGGAGGATCGCTCTTGCCGAACAACCCATGCCTGAGCATGGCGTCGGCAATCAGCTGATCGTGCAGATACAGGGCCTCGCTGTCACCGACGTTGGCCTCGTGTGCGGCCCGATCTTTATTCATATCGGTCTTGGCCACCGCACTCTCGATCAAGCCAGTCCAGGAGCCCAAGGCGGTTGACGTGATCGCCCATGCAGCAGTCTGGGGGATGGCCAGCGCCGTGTTGACCGCCGCCATGAACAGCTTCACTTTACGCTCCTGAGTCTCATCCAGTTTGGCACCGCGCTCGATTTCAGCGAGCCCGCTTGCGTCGACTATCAGTCCGAGGCCTGCTCCAGTCTCCCGGATATTAGCCAGGAACGCTGACGTGGTTTTACCGGCGGCCGCTTGCGCAGCACCGTAGTCGAGCATGCTCCTCGACCATGCGATCTGGGCCGCCGTGATTATCGCCACCGTCTCCGGATCATGCGTGAAAAGGTTCTGCATCACTTTGAGAAGGCCACTTCTGTCGAACTGTGCACCCCAAACTTGATCAGCTGAAGTCAGATGATCACGAAGGCCGCCGTAAACACTGGAGGTGGCCTGGGACTTCGGCGTCTCTGCGACCCGATTGACATCACTGATGTAGGCGCTGATGATGCGTGCCGCGGCGCCAGTGGTGGCGAAGGAAGGCTCGTCGGGGTTATCCAGAACGCGCTCGGTTTCCCAGCGGATGAAATCCGAGGCGATCTTGGCCGAGATGAATCCCGGCGACGGTTCCTGGGGTGAGCCGTCGCGGTCGCGGTAGGTCATCGTCGCCGCTTCCAGCGCCGCCCCGAACGCCGCCCCGTCGTCATGCATCCGCCGTTCGGTGACGTACCGCTTCATGATGCCGGGGTCGCCGACGAAGACGTCCTGGGCTGCCTTGGGGTGGTTGGCGAGCGCCTTCATGACCCCGATCATCGGATCGTGCGGAATGCCGGTCGCTGGCTTCTCGTTCCAGGTCTTCCGGTCCAGGCCCTCAAGCGTTTTGGCGGCGGCCACCAGGAAGTCCCGGCTGAACTTCCCGTACGGGAGCACCGCCGCGAGCGCGTGCTGATCCACCGGCACACGCAGATGGTCGAGCAGTTCCTTCCGCCATGACTCGCTCAGCCGCGGGCTGGCCGCGCCGAGCGTCTTGCCCAGCGCCGCCTGTAATCGCTGCCTCCGCTCGTCCTTGTGGTAGACCAGCGCCGCCGTGAGGTGGCGGAACTTCTCCGTCCCGAGCGCGTACATCAGGGAGGTGGCGAATCCTGCGTCGCCCGCCCGTTTCTCCAGCTCGGCGACGGTCTTCTCGTCAACTTCGCCGTTACGGTCGACCTCACGCAGCTTGAGTGCCGCCGCGTACACATCCGGCTGGCTGGAGGCGGCGCTGTACAGGTGCTCGTCGAACGGCGCCAGCCCGCCGGCCCCCACCGCGCCCCACTCCGGTTTCGCCGCCTGGATGGTCTCGTTGCGGCGGCGCAGTCCCGGCCGCTTGGCGCCGATCCAGTTGCCCAGTTCCCGCAGCGCGTTCAGCCGTGAGGTGTCCAGATCGAGGTCTTCCAGGGTGCGGCGGATCCGCGGTTCGTGCCTGCCGAGCGTGCTCTCCGCCTGGCCGAGATCGCGCTCGAACGCGTGCATCAGTTCCGGGTCGATCCCCGAATACTCCCAATCGGGCGGCTGCGCGACCGCCGGTGGGGTCCGGGAAGGCTCCGCCGGGCCTTTCTCGGTGCGTGCCTGGGGCTTGTCCGGCGGCCGCTCGGGTGACGGCCGAGGATTCGGCGACGGGGTCGTCATCAATAATCTCCGGCACGGTCGAGAACAGCCGGATTATCCCCCGGCCCAGGGGTCTCTATAGGTGCCGCATAACAGAACAGCATGGTCATTTCCGACTCCCAGCCGCAGACGCCATGCTGTACGTAGTCGGTGCTCGCAAAGGTTCGCCGTTCCTTCAGACAGCTTCAGCACACCTATCCGCATACCGCAGTATGCTTGCCCTATGGCGGACACGACACGTATCACTGTGACCTTGCCGAGCGATCAGGTGACCGAGCTCAGAAAGCTCACCGACAACGTCTCCGGCTACGTCGCCGAGGCGGTGGCACGCCAGTTGCGGCACCAACTCCTCGGCGAAGACCTGCGGCGTCACCAGGAAGAGCACGGGGAGTTCACCGATGAGGAACTGGCTCGCGCTCGCGCCAGGATCTTCGGGTCCTCCGACCACGACGGCGCGGCGGACCCGTCGTGATCAAACGTGTCGAGACCGTCGTCCTGGACTGTCAGGGCCTGTCCGCCTGGATCGCGGAGGACCGTAAGATCCTCGCGATGTTGCAGGTGTTCCACACCATGGGTGCCGACTTCGTCATCGGGGCCAACACCATCGTCGAAGTCAGCCACGCCCGGGTGAACATGTCCCGACTGCAGTGGATGCTCTCCCGGGTGAAGGTTGAGCCGGTGACCCAGGGCACGGCGAAAGTGTCCGCGAAGTTGCTCAAAACCGCAGGGCTGCACGGCCACCGGCACGCGATCGACGGGACGGTCGCTGAAGTAGCTCTGCGCCAACCGGGTCCGGTCGCCATGCTGACATCCGATGTCGACGACATGGCCCGGCTGTGCGGCGACCGGGTCAAGATCATCGGCATCTGACCAAGCCCGTCGCACATAGAGCCCGGAGGACTGGATCAGTCGGCGACGAGTGCTCAGGGCTGGCTCCACAGGCGGCTCGCTCGTACCCTGGTGATCCCCCACTCACTCCCCCAGGAGGTCTCGTCGTGCCACAGCTCGCCTTCGCCAGCACCTTCTGGGAGAGCTATGACGCCCTGGAGAAGGACGTCAAGGCGGGGGTGCGCAAGGTGATGCGGCGGTTCCAGGAACTCACCGTCAACCAGCTCCATGGGAAGAAGGGCGTGCACCTGGAGTCGGTCGCACAGGCGAAGGACTCCCGCATCCGGACCGTACGGATCACCGGCTTCTGGCGAGGTGTGGTGCTGGCAGCGACGTCTTCCTGCTGCTGAACATCCTGCCGCACGACGACGCCGACGAGTGGGCGAAGAAGCGCCGGGTCAGCGTCAACAGCGCCACCCCGGCGCCGGAGGCTTTCGCGAGCCTGTTCCCGGAGGGCCAGTTCGAGGTGCTGCAGTATCTCGCCGAGGGCTTCGCGCCCGAGGAGGTCTACCGGGACATGGTCGCCGAACGACGGCCCGGCGGCGATCAGGTCGGCCAGCCGAGCCTGGAGATGGCGATCGCCAACACCATGAGCCACATCACGCTGGCCACCGGGCCGCAGGGGCCGGCCGACATCCTGGAGAAGCCGTTCGCGGCGTGGCGGGTCTTCCGCGAGGGAGTCGTTGCACGTGTCGTGGAGCGGGACGCCGAGTCCGTTCCTGCCGATCAGCGCCGCGCCGAAGGACGCAGCGCGCCGCTGGTGAGACCGTCGCGGGCCGGCGAGGCCGCTCGATCACCCAGTTCGGCACCCTGGCGTTCGAACTCTTCGAGCGCCAGGAAGGCTTCCCCGTACAGCCGCTGCTCCTGCCCTGGGTTCTCCGCCGGGCCGTCTGGACCAAGTTAGTGGCAGGCGCGAAGAACGGCATCTTCGACTTCTGACGTTACGGCCATGCGACTCCCGGCGATTCCCCCTCAGGGTCGAAGCGTTCTCAGGTGGTGCACCGAAAAGGGAGAACGGTGCTTCCGTCGAGCCGCAGGAGCTTGTGGCGAAGCGATCCACTGTCCGCGGCCCATGGGGGAGCCGCGGACAGTTGATCTGCTCACCTTCGCAGGGGAACGCATCCGTACAGGTACGTGGCCTACGTTGCCGAGCATTCCCGCCGGGCTTTTCCGCCATGCGAGGGCTGGTGCACACCGGCGGATAGAGCAAACCTTTTGCCCTGTTCCGAGCAGGCTTTTCGAATGCGCGCTTAGTAGCAGCGCTCCTTGACGGTGATGGTGACGGGGTCGGACAGGGTTTGCGTCCCGTCCGAAGCCGTCATCTGCGCCGTGTAGACGCCGATCGGGAGCGGGTCGAACTCTGCGAAGACCCAGCCGTTGATCGTTGTCGAACCGTTCGAGTTGGTGTGATTCGAGCCGGGTGGGATTTCGTCGGCCTGGGTGACGACAGCCCCGGGGGGCAGATTCTCCACTGTGACATGGACGGTCGACGACCAGCTGCCGACGACAGCGGCCACGAAGTATGTCCAGTGAGAGTGGCCGTGTTTGATGCAGATTTGGTTTTCCCCCATGAGGTCCCACGTCGCCGCCGAAGCGGGGGTGCTGCCGGCCAAGGCGATGGCCAGTCCTGCCGTCGCGCCGAGCGCCGCTCTGGCGGCGCGGTGACTGATTTTCACGGCTGCCTCCCTTGGTTCTTGTTCCACAGAAACCTCTGACTCAGCAATCATTGATGATTAAAGAACCTTCTGACAAGAAAGTTTCTGTGTTCTTATGAAATTTTCATTCGAGAGTAAAGGGAAGATCGTCCAGCCGGGCGAGGGCGGTCAGGCCGAGAGGGCGGCCGCCGCTTCCCGGTAGATGACATCGGGGTCCTCGGACAGCCATGCCTTCACCTGGCGGCTCCAGTCGTCGGCGAGCACTTCAGGCCGGTGCGCCTCGATGCCGTCGAGGGCCGCCGCGACGATCGCCTCGGGAGCGCTCTTGTCACCGTCGTACCAGGCCATCATGTCGGTGTCGGCGGCGCCCAGGTGCAGGCCCGTGACCAGGGTGCGCTGTCCGGCCAGTTCCAGGCGTGCGCTGTTGGTGAGCGCCCACTCCGCGGCCTTCGCCGCGTGGTATGCGCCCGCACCGGCGGAGGCGAACCATGAGATGGCGGACAGAACGTTGAGGATCGCGCCGTCGGCGAGTTGGGGCGCGAAGGCACGGATCACGTGGAGAGTGCCGTAGAAGTGGGTGTCCATCTCGCGGCGGATCGCGTCCAGGTCTCCGGTGACCAGATTCGTCCCGGTCGAGATTCCCGCGTTGTTGATGACGATCTTGACGTCGGATGCCGCTGCCACCGCGTCGGCGACCGATGCCGGATCGGTGATGTCCAGCCGCAGCGGGACGACTCCCGGCACGTCGATGAGGTCGGGACGACGGGCGGTGGCGTACACCTTGCCGGCGCCGCGGTCGAGGAGGGACAGGACGAACTGCCGGCCCAGGCCGCGGTTGGCCCCGGTGACCAGCACATGTGCTCCGTTGATCTGCATGCGGATACGCTAAGACCTGACGTTGACGTCAGAGGCAAGTCTTGTGATGGAGGTCATGGTGCGGATCGGCGATCTGGCGGCGAGGTCGGGCGTCAGCGTGCGGGCGCTGCGCTACTACGAGGAGCAGGGACTGCTGGAGGCGCACCGGAGCAGCTCCGGGCAGCGCCACTACCCCGAGTCGGCGGCCGACCGGGTCCATCTGATCCAGATGCTGTACGCGGCCGGCCTGTCCAGCCGGACCATCGCCGAGCTGCTCCCCTGCGTCGAATCCAAGGTCAGCACTCCGGCCACCCGTGCCCGGCTCGCCGCCGAACGCGATCGCATCGATGCCCAGATCGCGGAGTTGACCCGTACCCGTGATCGTCTGGACACGGTCATCCGCGTCTCCGAGAGCCCGGACAGCGACTGCACCAGACTCGCGTATCAGGATGTCCCCGCAGAAGCGGGTCGCTCCACGACCCCGTGATGCCGTGCGGCCAGGGCAGGGCGCGGCCCCGAAGCCCGGTGGCCGGCGTCAGGTCTCGATCGTCCCGATCTCCTCGTACTGCTCGATGGCGGAGGTGGTGTCCATGCCCGGCGCCTCGCGGTCGGAGTGGGCGGCTTTGAACGAGTCGGAGCGCAGCCAGGCGATGAAGTCCGCGCGGGAGTCGAACTCCATCGTGGACACGTAGGGCTGCCCTTCCTCCGTGGGGCGCAGGAGGGAGCTGCGCCGCAGGCCGGGGACGCCGGCGAGGGTGGCGCGCATGCTCTCCATGAAGGTGGCCTCGAACGCCTTGGCGTCCTCGGCGGGAACGTCGATGCGGTTCATGATCATGTGCATGGGGGTGCCCTTCTCCGTAGCGCCATGGCTCTTTTCCCGACGCCCTGTCGGGATGATACCAACGCACCGTCGATAAGTGGTCGCCGAGTTGAAAGCGAACCCTGCGACTGGGCACGCCTGGGTGATGATGCGGATACCAACTCAGTGCGAGGCCGCCGACGGTGGCGCCGGCTTCGGCGGCGACTGACCGGGAGACCGGCTCGGCCGCGTCTCAGTCGGTGTCGGTGGCGGCGAGGACGTGGACCAGGAGGCGGTCGGGGTCGAGGGCGGCGATGCCGACGTCCCAGGCGACCTGGTAGAACCAGGCGGTCGAGGCGTCGAACAGGACCCAGGTGCGGTCGGCGGCGTCCTCGACGCGGGTGCCGCCCGCCAGGGCGGTCATCGACTGCCAGGCCAGCAGCCTGCCGTAGGCGCCGCCCCGGCCGCTGCCGTAGGCGGAGCCGGTGGCCGCCGCCGCGAACAGGACCCGCATCACCTCCGACAGCGTGGCGGCGCGCACGGTCACCTCGCCCTCGCCGGCGAGGCAGGTCAGCCCGAGCCCTTCCAGCAGCTCCGCGTCCAGCTCGGCCGGCATCGCGAGCCGGAACGCCCGCGCCTCGATCCGGCCGTTGGAGTCCTCCGCCCAGTTCTCCACGGCTGCAGTGAGCAGGCCGGGCGCGAGCAGCTCCACCGCCGGCATCTGGTGGCCGGGCCGCCGCGGGAAGCCGGACCGCTCGACGGGACCGAACGGGATCGCGTACGACGCCCCGCGCAGGCTGTACGAGGGCAGGTCCAAGGCGTCCTCGAAAGGCAGCAGGGCCGGCGGGAGGATGGCCAGAGGGTGGTTCGCGTCCGCCAGATGGGCGGTCACCCGGCGGACGGCGCCGTGCTGGCCGATGTCCGGGTGACGCAGCACCAGCTCCTGCGTCAGGCACGCGAACAGCTCCGGCGCCTGCTCGTACTCCTCGTACAGCGGCAGCAGGTTGTCCACCGGCTGGGCGGAGGCGAGCTGGGCGGCGGCCAGGCGGACCCGGGAGTCGAGCTGCTCGGTCGCGGCCAGGCGCACGGCGCAGGCCGCGTTGCCGGGGCCGGGGGTCAGCGCCAGGGCCTGCTGGATGTGGAGCAGGACGGCGTCGCGCTGCCAGCCGGGCTCGGCGGCGCGCAGGGTCAGGGCCAGCTCGTACAGCTCTCCGGCCCGTCCCTCGGCGGCGGCCCGCTCGACCAGGTCGTAGTGGCGAGTGACGTCCTCGGCCTCGTGAAGTCCGGCCGGCAGCTCATCCAGCGACATGGGCGTCCTCGTGTAGGTCGGGCCACGCAGCATACAAGCGGACGTGATCTACGGCGAGCCCCGCGACCGGACTGGACGGGCTAGCGCTGCTTGAGGCGCTGCGCCTCTTTGCGGACCTCGGCCTGGGTGGAGCGCTCCTGCTCCAGCCACGCGGGGTTCTCCGCCTTGAGCGCGTCGATCTCGGCGGTGGTGAGCGGGTCGGTGATGCCGTTTCTCATCAGGCCGGAGATGGACACCCCGAGCTTCGCGGCGACGACCTGCTTGGGGTGGGGGCCGTTGCGGCGCAGGTCGGCGAGCCAGGCGGGAGGTGAGGCCTGCAGCGCGTTCAGCTCGCTCCGGGAGACCACGCCCTCCTGGAACTCGGCGGGGGTGGCCGAAAGGAGGATGCCCAGCTTCTTGGCCGCCGTCGCGGGCTTCATCGTCTGGGTGGTCTTGGGCTTGGGCGTGGTCATGGAGTCCAGCGTAGTCAGGCGGAACCGGTCCTTCTCACATCGGTACGCTGACGGGGTGACTCTTGAGGAGACCGGCGGGGTGTTCCGGCTGGCGTACCCGCCCGGCGTGACACCGGCGAAATGGGTCGGCGTCTGGGCCGAGAGGGTGCCCGACGTGCCGCTCACCCTGGTCCCGGCTGCCGCCGCCGACGTGGTGGACCTGTTGCGCGGCGGAGGCGCCGACGCGGGGTTCGTGCGGTTGCCGGTCGACCGTGACGGGCTCAGCGTGATTCCCCTGTACGTGGAGACCACGGTGGTCGTGGTGCCGAAGGATCACGTGGTGACCGCGGCCGACGAGGTGACCGTCGCCGATCTGGCCGACGAGGAGGTCTTCCACCCGCTGGACGACGCCATCGAGTGGACGGTCCGCCCCGGGCGGCCCGCGTTCGAGCGGCCGGCCACGACGGCGGACGCGGTCCGGCTGGTGGCGGCCGGGGCGGGGCTGCTGGTCGTCCCGCAGTCGCTGGCGCGGCTGCACCATCGCAGGGACCTCACGTACCGGCCGGTGCCCGGCGCGCCGCAGTCGCGGGTGGGGCTGGCCTGGCTCACGGACGCGACGACCGACCTGGTGGAGGACTTCATCGGGATCGTCCGCGGGCGCACGGCGAACAGCTCGCGGGGCCGTGCGCCTCAGGCTTCGGCGGAGAAGCCGGCGCGGCGGGAGGCGGCGAAGCCGGTCCAGCGCGGCTCCGGACGCCGGGGGACGGCGACCGGCGGCCGGAAGAAGGGCCGCCGGTCCCGCTGACCGTTCGAACAGAAGTGCGGGTGGTCAGAAGGTGAAGGCTCCTCGGGTGAGGGTGTCGAAGTGGTCCAGGTCGTCGGCGGGGCGGTCGAGGCCGCGGAGAGGTCCGTGGTCGGCGAGGTGGGCGTCGGCGTAGAGGCGGGCGACCAGGGCCTTGCGGGAGCCGTGGCCCGCGCGCTCCTCCCAGCCCGCCTGCTCCACCAGCAGCGCGGCGGCGTACACGTCGGCCATGAACTGGGCCAGCGGGTAGAGCCGGGCCTCGGCCACGGCCGGGTCGAGCGAGGACCAGACGGTGATCGCCTTGCCCAGGTCGTCGACGCGGCCGCGTACCAGGGACCAGTCGCCCGAGGGGGCCCGGTCCACGGCGGCGGCCAGGCGGTCGAGGAACGGCTCGTGGGCGTTCTCGCGCAGCATCGCCCGGCGGACGTCGAGGCAGAGGATGTGGTCGCCGCCCTCCCAGATGGGGTTGACCTGGGCGTCGCGGAGCAGCCTGGCGACCGGCCACTGCTCGATGTAGCCGTTGCCGCCGTGCACCTCGACGGCGTCGCTGGCGGCGGTGAGGCCGAGGCGGGCGGCGCGCAGCTTGATCAGGGCGGGGGCCAGGCGCAGCCGCGGCCCGACGTGGCCGTCGAAGACGAGCGCCTGGACGGCCTCGACCTCGACGATGAGCTCGGCCAGCTTGCGGCGCATGAGGGGCTGGTCGGCGAGCGGCCGGCCGAACGCCTCGCGGGCGCGGGCGTAGCAGAGCGACTCGGTCAGGGCGCGCCGGGCGATGCCCGCGCCCATCATGGCGACGCCGAGCCTGGAGGCGTTGGTGAGCTTCATCATCGTGCCGAGGCCGGAGCCGGAGCCGGGCCCGGCCAGCAGGAACGCCTCGGCGCCGCTGAACTCGACCTCGGCCGAGGCGACCGAGCGGGTGCCGAGCTTGTCCTTCAGCCGTCTGATGCGCACGCCGTTGCGGGTGCCGTCGCGGCGCTCCCACAGCACCAGGAACGGCGCCACGGAGCCTTCGTGCCTGGCCAGCACCACGAACGCGGACCCGTTGGCGTTGGAGGCGAACCATTTCAGTCCGGTCAGCGACCAGGCGTCGCCGGACGGCTCGGCGGTGGTCTCCAGGGCGGCCAGGTCGGAGCCGCCGGTCCGCTCGGTGAACATCTGGGCGGCTTCGCCGGAGTAGTCGCCGTTGGCGAAGATCTCCCGTACCCGTTGCTTGACGTCGTCGGGCGCGTGGCGTTCGGCGAGCGAGACGACCATGTCGCCGCCGGTGCCGAGCGCGCAGCCCATGCCGATGTCGGCCTGGTCGAGCAGGTAGGTCCAGGCGGCGGCGAGCGCGGCCGGGTCGGCGCCGTGGGCGCGGGCCTGCTCGGCGAAGGCCGGGGAGGTGAAGTTGTCGGCCATGAGCGCGTCGCGGGCGGCGTGGAACGAGGGCGGCATGACGACCTCGCTGATGTCACGCCCCCATTTGTCGTACTTCTCCAGCCGGGGCGGGTTGCGGTCGGTCTCCTCCGCGTGCGCGGCGATCGGGCCGCCCATGAGCGCGCCGAGGCGGTCGAGGTGCGGCTCGGCCCAGGCGTAGCCGTCGCCGAGGTGGCGGCGCATGAGCAGCTGGAGCGACGGGTCGCAGCGCCACCAGTTGCGCCCCGCGGCTCCCTGGTAGCGCTCGGTGGCGTAGCGGTCGCTGGAGTCGAAGGGTTCGACGAGATACCTGCCCATACCATCGAGCATTACATATCATCGACACGCGATGGAAGAGCGTAATACACTCAGCGCCCGCTCGGCCGTGCTCAGCGCGCTGCTGGGCAGCCATCCGCCGAGCCTGCCCGCCCGCCGCCTGGTGCGCGTCGGCGCGCTGTTCGGCATCGCCGAGGGCACCGTACGGGTCGCGCTGTCGCGCATGGTGGCCGCCGGCGACCTGGTCCAGTCCGGCGGCCGCTACGCGCTGACCGAGCGGCTGGCCGAGCGCCAGGCCAGGCAGGACGAGAGCCGCGCCCCGCGCACCCGGCCGTGGGACGGCACGTGGGAGATCGCCGTGGTCACCGCCGAGCGGCGCGCGCCCGCCGACCGGGCCGCGCTGCGGCACGCGATGACCACGCTGCGCCTCGCCGAGCTGCGCGAGGGCACCTGGATGCGGCCCGCCAACCTGCTGCGGGAAGAGTGGCCGGCGGTCGTGACCGCCCAGTGCACGCTGATCGACGGCCGCCCGCACGCCGACCCCACTCCCCTGCTGTGGGATCTCGACGGCTGGGCGGCCGAGGCGCGCGGGCTGCGGCGCTCGCTCGACCGGGCCGAGGGACTGGCCGAGGGGTTCCTGGTGTCGGCGGCGGTGCTGCGCCACCTGCTGGCCGACCCGCTCCTGCCGCCCGAGCTGCTGCCGGACGACTGGCCGGGCGCCGGGTTGCGGGCCCGCTACGACGACTTCGACCGCCGCTTCCGCGAGCTGCTGGACCGGCATCTCAGAGATTGACGCCGAACACCACCCGTTTGCGCCGGAACTCGGCCAGGCTCCACACCTTGCCGCCCCGGGCGGTCAGGTCCTCCGGGCCGATCGGGAACGGCCGCCGGGCGAGCTTCCCGTTCTCGTACACGAGCAGCTTGCCGTTGGCGCCGGAGCCGGCGGACTGGCTCAGGTACCACCGGCCGTCGCGGGAGATCGCGCCCTGGATCTTCTCGTGCCCCATGACGAACGCGTCCGCGGGCTCGCCGTCCAGCTCCAGGTTCCAGCGCACGACCCGGCCTTCGCGGTGGTCCTCGGCGTACTCGCCGGAGATCAGCGTGTGCGGGGTGGTGCTGCGGTCCAGGCCGACGAACGAGAACCTGGCGCCCTTGACCGCGACCCTCCAGAAGTCGGTCTGCGGGATGACGTAGCGGTAGCCGAAGGCGTGCAGCCGGCCTCCGTGCCGGCCCACCCGCTCCCCGTCGCCCACGCCGGCCTGCGCGCTGGTCAGGTCGAGCACGTTGTTCAGGTCGAAGACCCGCAGGCCCCTGGTGGTGTCGGCGACATAGAGCAGGTCGCCGTAGCAGGCGACGCCGCCCGCGTGGATGTCGATGGGCTTGTACGACCCGTCGGGGGCGGCCTCGACCAGCAGCGCGTGCCGGTATTTCAGCGTCGAGGGGCTTAAGAACGTCACCCTGATCCCCCGCTCGCCCTCCTCCGGCCGGTAGTACCACGTGGCGACGAACACCGAGACCGGGATCGTCCCGGAGTCCGCCCCGCAGGTCAGCCCTTGCGGGTACCAGTCGGCGGTCTCCTGGTCGCCCTGGTCGAACGCGTACCACACCGACGGCTTGGGCATCGACCCGAACGCCTCGGGCGCGCCCTTGCGCACGGCCTTCCTGTTGGCCTGGGCCAGCACATCCTTGATCGGGGCGGCGCGGATCTCGCCGGCCAGCTTCGCCGCCCCCTCCGCCAGGGTCCCGGTGTCACGCACCAACCGGAAGGGGGTCCCGTCGGTGGGTTTCATCCCCGTGTCAGCCATGCATCCCTCGCTTTTCCCGTCTGTACGCAAGAGTCTGACGGAAGGGGTGACGAGAAGGTTGCGTCACTACGACCACAGGTGTACCGGCAGCCCCGAGAGTGCCAGCTCCCGGTAGCGGCGCACCAGCCGCGCCCGGTCGCCGCCGAACTCGGCCAGCTTCTCCCGCTGCCAGGCCGCGCCGGTGCGGCGCAGCCGGGTGCGCTGCTCGATGATGCCGAGCGCGTCGTCGGCGTCCTTCACCGACACGCCGTTGGCCAGCAGCGCGGCGCGCGCCTCGGGCAGCAGGCTCAGCACCAGGTCGGCGGCCTCGAACTCGCCGTCGCGGCCCGGCCACGACAGCTTGGCGTCCAGCCCGTGCATGGCCGCGCGGTAGAAGTTCTGGTACGCCTCCGCGAACCGGTAGCCGGTCAGGTCGCGCTCGGCCTGCGCCAGCGTCAGCCCGAGCAGGAACGCGGTGTTGGCGGTCATGTCGGCGCACGACGGACCGGCGGGCAGGGCGCGCATCTCGATGCGCAGGTGGCCGCCGTCGGCGGGGTCGTAGACGGGCCGGTTCCACTGCCAGATCGTGCCCTGGTGCAGCCGCAGCTCGGGCACGTCCGTGCGGTCGCCGTCCTCGACGAGGTTGGGCACGACCGGGTCGTAGTCGTTGACGTACCGTTCGAAGAGCTCGTACGCGCCCTCGCGCACCCAGTCGGAGCCGAAGGTCACCCGCCCGTCCTTGCGGTAGAGCCGCTCCACGTCGCGGTCGTCGGCCGCCTCCTCGAACAGCGCGATCCTGGTCTCCTCCCACAGCGTCCGGCCGAGGAACGCCGGCGAGTTCCCGCAGGCCGCCAGCACCGGGCCGATCGCCAGCTGGGCGGCGTTGAACAGCCGGGCGAACCGGTTCGGCGGCACCCGCAGGTGCACCTGCCAGGAGGTGTTGGCGCTCTCCAGGATGACGTTCTCCACGCGCAGTTCCAGGTCCTCGACCTTGACCAGGAACGGTTCCAGCCGCAGCCGCCGCAGGCCCCTGCGCAACGCCTCGTAGCGGTTCTCCTCGCTCATCGCGTCGGCGGTGAAGTCGCCCACGTCGAGCGTCGGCAGGATGCCGATGGGCAGCGCCCCGCCTCCCTCGACGGCCTCGTCAACCATGCACATCGTCTCCTGGATCTCCGCCCCGAGCCGCTCGAACGGCCGCCCGGCCAGCGGGATGGGGGTGAGGTTCACCTCGATGTTGTAGCGGCCCAGCTCCAGCACCACGCGGGGATCGCCGAGGCGGTCGCGCACCTCGCTGTTGCGCGGCAGCGGCCTGCCCTGCTCGTCGACGAGGAAGAGCTCCAGCTCCGCGCCGATCGTGACCGGCCCCTCGCCGAAGCCGGGGCGGTCGAGCAGCTCGCGCAGCACCGTGAGCTGCTCGTGGAGCCGCTCGCCGAACCGCAGGAATTCGTCCTCGGTAAACCGTGCTTTATCCAGATCCTGTCCCATGCCCCTCATCTGTCCTGGGAAGGGGGGTTGACACCCGTCACCAGGTCACAGTGCGCTGTCCTGCGGAACGGGACCGTGACGCGAGGCCTGTGCGAGCTGCGGCGGCTCACTCTAAGCTCATGAGATGCGTGCTGTTGCCTACGACGAATTCGGTGGCGAGCTCGACCTGCGCGAGCTGCCCGACCCGGCGCCCGCCCCGCACGGGGCGGTGATCCGCGTCGAGGCCACCGGCCTGTGCCGCAGCGACTGGCACGGCTGGCAGGGGCACGACCCCGACATCCGGGTGCTGCCGCACGTGCCCGGCCACGAGCTGGCCGGGGTCGTGGAGGCGGTCGGGGCCGAGGTGCGCGGCTGGCGGCCGGGGGCGCGGGTGACGGTCCCGTTCGTGTGCGCGTGCGGGTCCTGCGCGGCGTGCCAGGCCGGCGAGCAGCAGGTGTGCGAGCGGCAGACGCAGCCGGGGTTCACCCACTGGGGCTCCTTCGCCGAGCTGGTGTCGATCGACCACGCCGACGTCAACCTGGTCGCGCTGCCGGAAGAGATGTCGTACGCGACCGCGGCCTCGCTCGGCTGCCGGTTCGCCACCTCCTTCCGCGCGGTCGACCAGGTCGCCGAGGTGCGGCCGGGCGAGTGGGTCGCGGTGCACGGCTGCGGCGGCGTCGGCCTGTCCGCCATCATGATCGCCACCGCGGTGGGGGCCAGGGTGGTGGCCGTCGACATCAGCGGCGACGCCCTCCATCTGGCCGAGCTGGCGGGCGCCACCCACTTCGTCGACGGCTCCGCGGGCGACTCCGCCACCCAGGTGCGCGAGCTGACCAGGGGCGGCGCGCACGTGTCGATCGACGCGCTGGGCAGCCCGCGGACCTGCGCCGCGTCCGTCGAGAGCCTGCGCCGCCGGGGCCGCCACGTGCAGGTCGGGCTGCTGCCCGGCGCGGCGACGCCGGTGCCGATGGGCCGGGTGATCGCCCAGGAGCTGCGGCTGCTGGGCAGCCACGGGATGGCCGCGCACGCCTACCCGCGCATGCTGGAGCTGATCAGGGCGGGCGTGCTCCACCCCGACCAGCTCGTCACCCGGACGATCGGGCTGGCCGACGCCGGCAAGGCGCTCGCCTCGATCGGCTCGGTGGCGGGCGTCACCATGATCATGCCCCGCGGCCCGTTCTGAATCGCGCTTTTCCGGCCTACATGGCTGGGTATGTAGCCCCGCAGTGACCAGGACCCCACAGACCGCGAGGAACACGCGATGATCCGCACCATGCTGGCTGAGGATATGCATCTGGTCCGCGGGGCGCTCGTCGCCCTGCTCGCCTACGAGGAGGACATCGAGATCGTCGCCGAGGTCGACAGGGGCGACAAGATCCTGCCCTCCGCACTGGAGCACCGGCCTGACGTGGCCGTGCTCGACATCGCGCTGCCCGGCAAGGACGGGCTGGTCGCGGCGGGCGAGCTGCACGACGAGCTGCCGGAGTGCGGCGTGCTGATCCTCACCGGGGTCGGCACGCCCGGGCTGCTCAAGCGGGCGCTGGACGTGCACGTGAGGGGTTTCATGGCCAAGGACGCGCCGCCCGGCCACCTGGCGGACGCCATCCGCCGGGTGGCCGACGGGGAACGGGTGATCGACTCGGAGCTGGCGATCGCCGCCATGCGGCCGCCGGACGCGCCGCTGACCCGGCGGGAGCTGGACGTGATCGGCGCGGCCGCGGAGGGCGCGTCGGTGCCGGAGATCGCCGCGTCACTCTTCTTAGGGGAGGGAACCGTCCGCAACTACCTGCACCGGACCACCGCCAAGCTGGGCGCCCGCAGCCGCATCGACGCCATCCGCATCGCCCGCGAGGCCGGCTGGATCTGAGGTGTGCCGCGCGATGAACGCCAGCGCGTCGGCCGCCAGCGCGATCGAGCGGCTCGCCGCCCGGGCGCCGTGGCCGACGTCCGGCTCGTGGCGCAGCAGGATCGGCCGGTCCCCCGAAGTGGCGTGCTGCATCGCCGCGCACATCTTGCGGGCGTGCATCGGATCCACCCGGGTGTCGGCCGCCGACACCGTGAACAGCGTCGCCGGGTAGTCCACCCCCTCCCTGACCCGGTGGTAGGGAGAGTACGCGAGCAGCCACGGGAGCTGCTCCGGTTCGTCGGCGCACCCGTACTCGGCCACCCAGGACGGCCCGAGGCCGGAGTGGTGGTAGCGCACCATGTCGAGCAGGCCCGCCGAGCAGACCGCGGCCGCGAACAGGTCGGGCCGCTGGGTGATGGCGGCGCCGACGAGCAGGCCGCCGTTCGACTCTCCCCAGACGGCCAGCCGGTCCGGGGTGGTCCAGCCGTCGGCGATCAGCTTCTCCGCGGCGGCGACGAAGTCGTCGAACACGTTCTGCTTGCGCTCCAGCATGCCGTCGCGATGCCAGGCCTCGCCCTCCTCGCCGCCGCCGCGCAGGTTGGCGATGGCGAGCACGCCGCCGGCCGCCACCCAGGCGAGCGAGTCCGCGGCGTAGCCGGGCAGCAGGGGGACGCCGAACCCGCCGTAGCCGTTCAGGATCGCCGGGCGCGGCCCGCCTCCGGTGTCCGGGCGGGCGATGACGATCATGCGGATGCGGGTGCCGTCGGCGGATTCGCACTCGACGTGCCGGCTCTCCACGTCCGGCGCGGGCGCCTGGCCGGGCGGGGCCGCCCACAGCTCCGCCGTGCCGCCGCGCGCGTCGTACCGCCACACCTGGGGCGGGGTGACCGCGTCGGTGTAGCTGAACCAGGCCTCGTGCCCGCGGCCCGGCCGGGACGTGAACGCGCCGACAGAGCCGTTGCCCGGCAGCGGCACCGGCCCGGCGGGCTCTCCGGTCTCCGCGTCGTACACGTTGATCTCCGCGACGGCGTGGCGGACGGCCGAGACCAGGAGCCTGCCGCCCTCCAGGACGGTGAAGGCGCCGAGCACGGCGTCCGGGTCCTCGGGGACCAGCTCGCGCCAGCGGTCCGGCTCGGCCGGGTCGGCCACGCACAGCCTGCGCCGCGGCGCGTCCTTGTCCGTCAGCAGGTAGAGCCGGCCGTCCGGGCCGATCCCCGCGGCGGTGCGCGCCCGCACGCCCCGCTGGGCGGCGCGCAGCGACGGCTCCTCCGGGCCGCCGCGCGCCAGGTCGGCGACCCACACGTCCTGGTACGCGGACCCGCCCGCGGAGACGAGCAGCCACCGGCCGTCGGGGCTGATCGAGATCCCGTACCCCACGGCGCCCGCGCCGCACACCGGCACGTCCTCGGCGACGCCGAGCCGGTGCAGGAACACGCCCTCGTGGAAGCGCACGTAGTAGAACGCGTCGCCGCCGGGCAGCCACGCGACCGGGGAGTAGCGGCAGCCGCCGATCGGGCCGTCGAGCACCAGGCCCGTGTCGAGGTCGCGCACGTAGAGGTCCGCCCGCTCGTCGCCGCTGCGGGAGAGCTGGTACGCCAGCAGTCTGCCGTCCGGGCCCGGGTGCCAGTCGTCGAGGGTGGTCAGGCCGGCGGGGTCGAGCTCCATCGGGTCCAGCACCGGCACGCCGTCGCGGTACAGCACCGGGTGCTCCTGGCCGGCGGACTGGCTCTGGTGGAAGCAGCGCTCGCCGCGCCACACGGGCGGCGTGACCATGCCGACGGCGCCGAGCTCGGTCAGCCGCGCGTGGAACGCCTCGCGCAGGGGCGGGGCGGCGCCGCGCCACAGCTCGTCCTGCTCGGCGAGCCACGCCTTGGTCTCGGGGCTGCCGGGGTCCTCCAGCCAGCGGTACGGGTCGGCGACGCGGTGGCCGTGGAGGTCTTCCACGAGCGGCAGGCGCACGGTTTCTGGATATCTCATGGCACATCCCGGGTCTCTCAGGGGACGGTCTCCGGTTGCCAGTGACCGGCCAGGTCGGCGTAGAGCGGCGATCGGCTGATCAGCTCCTCGTGGCTGCCCACGGTCGTACGTGAGCCGTCCATGAGCAGGATGCGGCGGGCGCGCAGGGCCGAGGTGAGCCGGTGCGCGACGACCACCAGCGTGCCGCCGCGCCGCGTGAACGCATCCTCCACGCGGGCCTCGGCGGCGGGGTCGAGGTGGCAGCTCGCCTCGTCCAGGATGATCAGGCGGGCGGGCGACAGGTAGGCCCGCACCAGCGCGACGAGCTGCCGTTCCCCGGCGGACAGCGCCTTCGGCTCGACCAGCGCGCCGTACCCGCCGATCCGCTCGACGAGCCACTCCGCGCCCAGCGCGGCCACCGCCGGCCCGGGGTCCGCGCCGTCGCTCAGGTAGGTGAGGTTCTCCCGCAACGTGCCGCGGAAGACGTACGCCTCCTGCGGGATGAGCACCCGCGCGGAGTGGTCGGCCGCGTGCGCGGGGACGCCGCCGATCGTCACCTCCCCCGCGCCGGGCCGCAGCACCCCGGCCATGAGCGCGGCGAGCGTGGACTTGCCCGCCCCGCTCGGTCCCACCACGGCGAGGTGGTCGCCTTCCGGCACCCGCAGGTCCAGGCGGTCCACGACGGGCTCCGAGTGCGGCCCGTACGCGAACGTCACGTCGCGCAGCGTCACCTCCGCGCCCGCGGGCCGCGCGCGCGGGGCGGCGGGCGGCTCCGGCGGCGCCCCGGCGACGATCCGCGACAGCGTCGCCACCAGCCGCACCCCGCTCACGCCGAGCCCGTGGACCAGGCCGTTCAGCGCGGGGACCAGCGACTGGGTGAGGTACGCGAGCATGCCGACGATGACGCCCGCGCCCGCTCCCCCGGAGGCCAGCCACGGGGTCCCGGCCAGCACCAGCACGACCGGCAGCCACCCGCCGACCCCGAGCGCGGCGGTGCGGACGGCGGTCACGCGGGCGAGGGCCCGGGCGGCGGCGGCCTGCGCCTCCACCCGGGCTGCCAGCCGGTCGGCCACCCGGTCCTCGTCCCCGCACGCGACGATGTCCCGCAGGCCGCCGGCGGTGACGGCCATGGCCGCGGCCAGTTCCTCGTCGGCGATCAGGAAGGCCCGCTGCCGCCGCGCCAGCAGCGGCAGCGACATCAGGAACAGCCCGAGCCCGGCGGCGAACGGCGGCAGCACCAGCACCAGCGCCCCCGGGGCCAGGGTCAGCATGCCGAGCAGCACGCCGCCGGCGGTGAACGCGAACCCGCGCACGGTGGTGACGACGGCGGCGAAGGCGTCCCTGGCCAGCTCGACCTGCATCCCCGCCCTGGCGACCGCCGAACTGTCCTGGCCTTCCCGTACGGCGCCCTCCACCACGCGGGTCAGCAGGTCGTCGCGGAACGGCTCCGCGACGGCCGCCACCGCGAGCACCACCTGGCGCGCGGCCAGCGCCGCCACCACCCACGCGCCTCCCAGCGCCGCCAGCCAGCCGAGCCCCGTCCCCACGCTGCCGGCGGCGAACCCGTCCTCGATGGCCCGCGCCACGGCGTGCCCGATCAGGAACGCGGGCAGCGCCTCCAGCACGGACCACGCGCCGATCCTGGCAACCTGCCCCGGCCGCCGCCACACCGCCTGCCACACCATCCCCGTCACCCTGCACCTCCCCGCGTCCAGGGAGTGCCCGGGCGCCGAGCGGCGGCCATCGGCGTGGCGCAAGCGACCGAGATACGGCGGACAACGCGAGGCCGAGACTTGGGCCCCCGCGTTCCCTTCCGCGGAGTGACCGGGTGCCCGGCCGCGCGAACGGCGGTGATCGGGGTGGCGCGGGCGGCCGAGGTCCGGCGGACGACGCCCGGCCTGGATCCGGGCCTCCGCGTCCCCTTCCGAGGAGTTGCCGAATGCCGGGCCGCGCGAACGGCCGCGAACGGGGTGGCGCGGGCGACCGAGGTCCAGCGGGCAGCGCGCGGCCGGGGCTTGGGCCCCCGCGTTCCCTTCCGCAGAGTGACCGGGTGCCCGGCCGCGCGAACGGCGATGATCGGGGTGGCGCGCGCGGCCGAGGTCCGGCGGACGACGCCCGGCCTGGATCCGGGCCTCCGCGTTCCCTTCCGAGGGGTGACCGGGTGGTGGGCGGCGCGAACGGGGGTGATCTGGGAGGGCGGTCTGGTCGGAGGGCGGCCTGGGTGCTGGGTGGGGTGGAGGGTCATGGGGTGGCTCCCTGAAAGACCGCGCGGTAGTCGGGGTCGGGCCACAGGTCGTGGTGCGGGGCGACAGCGCGGAGGGCGCCGTCGTGCAGCCAGACGACCTGGTCGGCGCGGGCGGCGGTGGCGAGGCGGTGGGCGACGACGATCCGGGTGCGGCCGCGGGGGTCCGCGGTGAGCGCAAGGGAGACCTGGCGTTCGGTGACGGTGTCCAGGCTGGAGGTGGCGTCGTCGAGCACCAGCAGCCGCTCGCCGCGGGCGAAGGCACGGGCCAGGCCGAGCCGTTGCCGCTCACCGCCGGACATGGGCGCGGCGTCCAGCGGGGTGTCGTACCCGGCCGGCAGCCGGCGCACGAAGTCGTCCGCACGGGCCGCCCGTGCCGCCGCCTGTACGGGCCCGGGGCCGATGGCCTCGCCGACGGTCTCACCCACCAGGACGGGCCGTTCGAACGCGTACCCGACGGCGCGGCGCAGCCCGGCGCGCGTCAGCTCGGGCAGCGGGACCCCGTCGAGCAGTACGGTGCCGCGCGCCGGGTCGGCCAGCCGGGCGGCGAGCGCGGCGAGCAACGACTTCCCGGACCCCGAACGACCGACGACGGCGGTGACGGACCCGCCGGGGATCACCAGCCGCGGCACGGCAAGCCCGTCGACGACGACATCCCGGAACTCCACCGTCCCCCGCCCACCGCGCCCCGGAGCAATACGAGGCGAACCGGCCGCCTTCCCCCCGCACGGGCCAGACACCCCTGCCATGGACGAAGAGGAGACGACGCCACCCTCCGGAGAGAGCTCTCCCTCCGGGGATGCCCGGACCTCGGCGGAGGCAGCGACCTCCGGGGACGCCGGAGCTTCGGCGTGCGCGCAAGAGGCCGCGACCTGCGGAGAGGAGGTCCCGTCCGAGGACGCCGGAACCTCGACGGGCGCGCAGGAGCCGGCGCCCTGCGAAAAGAGGCCTTCATCCAAAGATGCCGGGACCTCGGCGGGCGCAAAGGAGGCGATGACCTCCGGGGAAGGGGTTCCGTCCCGGGATGCCGGGACCTCGGCGGGTGAGGTGGCGGTCTGCGGAGAGGGGGTCCCGTTCGACGACGCCGGAACCTCGGTGGGTGAGTTAACGGTCTGTGGAGAGGGGGGTCCGTTGGGGGACTCGGGGAGGGTTCGGGTGCCGTAGGAGGGGGTGGGGGTGGTGAGGATGTCGTTGACGCGGGATGCCGCCGATCGTGCCCGGGCGAGGCCGCCGAAGTAGCCGAGGGCCGAGCTGAGGGAGGCGCCCAGCACCGCGTACCGGGCGGCCGCGTACAGCTCGCCGACGGTGAGGTCGCCGGCCGCGAGCAGGAGGCCGCCGGCGGCGAGGACCGCCACCTCGACCAGGGGCACGACGAGACCGGCCCGCACGCCGGAGGAGGCGTTGGCCCGCCACAGGTCCATGCCGTGCGCGCGGAGCCGGGGCAGCGGCGCGAGGACGCGGCGCGCCTCGGTGGCGGCGGTGCCGGCGGCGGCGATGGTGCGGGCGCCGTCGAGCGCGTCGACCAGCCGGCCCGCGATCTCGCCCTGCGCCTCCTGGTAGCCGCCCGCGATGGCGGTGCTGGCGCGCAGGAAGGCGCGGAGCACGACCAGAATGACCACCACCCCGCCGACGAGGGCGAGCGCGAGCCGAGGGTCGATGAGGACGAGCGCGACCAGCGCCCCCACGGTGGGCACCATGAGCGACAGCGCGCCGGTCACCGCCTCGGGCGCGCGGCCGACCTCCTCGGCGTTCAGGCCGGCGCGCGTGACCAGCTCCCCTTCGGGGAACCGGCGGGTCATGAGAGGGCCGGCGCCGAGCACGTGCCGGAGCACGCGCAACCGCAGCCGGGACGCGGCGTGCGCGACGCTGGCGCCGCGCGCCCACACGCCGAGGCTCTCGCACAGCGTCGCGGCGGCGACCAGTGCCACGCACAGCCCGAGCCAGAAGACCCGGTCGGGCCCGGTGGCGAGGAGGGCGTCGACGGCGCGGCCGATCGCGTACGGCAGGGCCAGCTCGGCGGCGGCGCCGCCGATCGCGGTGCCGGCCAGGACGGCCGGCCACGGGCCGCCGCGCCGCACCGCGTCCAGCACCAGCCGGTCTTGGGCCCGCACCGGGAGCCTCCTTGGGGGTACCTTGGTACTACGGGGCTGAGTTGGGAAGGGCCCCCGTGCCGGTATCAGCGGTACGGGGACCCTAGGCCACACAGGATCAGTGGCAGATGGCGACGCTCAGGTTGCTGGGCTTGCCAGAGTGGCACGTGAGGACAGTCAGCGAGCTGCCGCCGCTGGCCACGTCGGTCGACGCCGGAGCCTCCAGACCCTGCAGGTCGAGAAGAACCATGTGATTACACCTCCTTCGGGGACTCGGTGCCGAGAGGCCGCTCGGGTGCGGCCTCGAGGAACGGCAGACGGCACGGACGTTCGCCCTGGGCCGTGCCGATGGCGAACAGCACGCCCGCCGTTCCGGTCGAGAAATCCATGGACAGCCGCAGGAGCTGGTCACCGGGGAAGGCGAGCCCTTCCCCGTACGGGAGCGCGTGCCAGCTCAGGGACTTGATGTGCGGTTCGATCACGGGGTCGCCGGCCAGTGCGGCGATGATGCCGGCGCGGCCGGTGAACATGCCGGGCTGGACGAAGAACCCGGACCGGGCCACCAGCTTGAGCTCGGCCAGGGCGGTCGCCAGCTCGTCGTCGTGGCGGTGGGCCAGGTAGCGGGCCAGGACGGCGGCGATGCCGACGGATCCCTCGTCGAGGTACGGCAGCAGCCGCCAGCCCTGGTTGACCTGGAGCGAGCCGTCCACGGCGTGGGCGCAGCGGCGCAGGTCCTGCCGGAGGGCGCGCTCGGCCAGGTCGAGCAGCGCCGTGTCGCCGGTGTGCTCGTAGGCGTGCAGGAAGAGCAGGGCGGGCCCGGACGAGCCGTACAGGAGCCCGGCGCGCGGGTGTTCGCCGCCGCTGGTCTCGGGCACGTCGCCGACGTCGCCGAGCCGGTCGGCGCAGATGCCGGCGGCGCGCAGCGCCTCGTCGGTGCGGCCCAGGCGCAGCAGGTTCAGCCCGATGCCGGACAGTCCGGAGTGCAGGGCGGACTCCAGGCGCTCCCAGTTCTCGCGCATGGCGATCTCGACCAGGTCGTGCGCGTCCTGCCGGTGCCCGAGCAGGTCGAGCACGTACGCGATGCCGTGCAGCCCGTCGTACAGTCCGAGACCGGAGCCGGGGACGGGGTGCGGCGCCCGCTTGCGCAGCCACTCCTCGTGCTCGGGGAAGCGGCCCGCGCCGGTGGCGTGCAGCGCGTAGAGGACGCCGGCGGCGCCGGTGGCCATGTTGAGCCCGCCGCCCGGCCGGAACTGGGCGACGTCTCCGGGGAAGAGCCTGTCGTCCCGCTGCGGCGTGGCCGACGCCAGGATGGCCCGGCACATCGCGTCGCGCAGTTCCGGCCAGGGGGCGGAGCCCGGCAGCGGCATCGGCGCCGGCTCACCGGCGTCGCCCGCGATGATCCCGACGGTCTCGTCCAGGTACGCGGGCGGGACCGGGAACGTCTCGGCCACGAGCCGCCCGAGCTGGACGACCTTGGGGCGGTGCAGCGGCAGCATGATCGTGCACTGGGGGGCGAACAGCCCCAGCCGCAGGCAGGCGAGCGCGTACTCGTCGACGCCGGCGCCGCGCCGGTCCTCGGGGGCCGCGAAGGCCGGGTGCCCGAGCGCGGGGCGGGTGTCGTCGGCGAGCAGGGTGGCGACCTCGTAGTCGATGAGCACCACCCGCCCGCTCTCGGTGAGCAGGATGTTGTCGGGGTGCAGGTCGCCGAAGACCACGCCGCGCTCGTGCAGCGCGGCGACGGCACGCCCGACCTGCTCCAGGGTCTCCAGCGCCCAGTCCGTGTACTCGGCGAGGTCCCGCTCGGTGCAGGTGGCGCGGGTCAGGGGGAAGCGGTGGACGAGCCGCCGCTGCAGCGCCACGCCGTCGACGAACTCCTGCACGAGGAAGTGGTGCTCGCCGAGGACGAAGTGGCCGCGGAGCGCGGGGACGGCCGCCAGCCCGTCCAGCCGTTCGAGGATGGCCCGCTCGTGCTCCAGCCGGGCCACGGCGTCGCGGCCGGCCGCGTCCAGTCCCGCGTACGGGCGCGCTTCCTTGAGCACGACCTGTTCCTGGGTGCGTAAGTCGCGGCCCAGGTAGACGCCGCCGCCGTTGGAGAAGTGGAGCACGCTCTCGATCCGGTACGGGAGCTCCGAGGTGGTGACGGCGTTGCGCGCGGCCAGGTGGGGCTGGAGGAACTCGGGCAGCGTCGTCCAGGGCGGCACCGTGAACGTCGAGCCGCGCACGTCGGGCACCAGCCGGCCGCCGCCGTCCTCGACGGCGAGCACCCGCTCGCCGGAGCCGGACAGGGTGTGCCGCTCGGCGAACCCGCCGTAGCGGACGTACAGCGGGCCCTCGCCGTAGCGCAGGTCACTCAGGATGTACGGGCCGCGCACGTCCTGCAGCAGCTCGCGCAGCTCCTTCAGGACGAGCTCCAGCTGGGCCTCGTCGCGGGGGTAGATGGTGACGAGCTTGCCGCTGGAGGCGCGGGAGGCGGCCTTGGAGTTCGTCATGACCAGCACGGCGAGGCCGCGCAGGAACTTGAACGCGATCCCGCGGGGCACGCAGTAGTCCCAGACCGTCTCGATCGCCTTCTCGGCGTCCTCGACCCGGGCGGAGACGTGGATCTTCCAGCCTTGGGCGGGCAGGGGCGGTGCGCCAGTGGGAGCAAAATAACACCATGTGTCGGTCTTCTCGTGAAACCAATTCGCGGGAAGGGTCCGGCCGAGAATGGCGAATTCGGCATCCGCGGCGTCAGTGTGCTCAAGGTTGTCGTAGAAGACGGGATCGGCCAGGCAGTACAGCTCGTGCTGGTCCATCAGGTGCGACCTCCGGTGCGTTCTCGTATGAGATTGCTCCAGAAGCCCGCTTGACGTCTAGTAGCACATTACATGACTCATATCTGTTAAAATAATTCTCTATTGTGTGTTTTTCATCAATCAACGGTTGTGCGGCAGATAAACCGTGAAGGTGAACGATCCCTCGGGCGCCGGCGTCGCCTCCAGCCAGCCGCCGAGCATGGCCATCCTCTCGGCCACGTTGAACAGCCCCTGACCGGCGCTCTCGGTCTTGCGCCGCGGGCTCGCCCCGTCGTTGCGGATGGTGAGCCGGACCAGATTGTGACGTTCCATAAGATGGATCGAGCACTCCTTGGCCTCCGTGTGACGCAGCACGTTCGTCACGCCCTCGCGCAGCGCGTGGGTGAGCGCCTCGGCCTCACCCGGGGAGAGCTCCCGGCAGGACACCTGCACCTGGCAGCGCACGCCGACGGACTCCAGCAGGGCGGAGGCCGAGCTCAGTTCGGCCTCCAGCGACAGGCCGCGGGTGCCGTGCGCCACCGCCCGCACGTCGGCGGCGAGGCCTCGTACCAGGGAGATCGTCACCTCCAGCTCGGCGCCCGCCTTCTCGTCGTCCTCCTCCACCAGCCGCTGGAGGAGCTGGAGCTTGAGCACCAGGGCGGTGAGCCGGTGCCCGAGCAGGTCGTGCAGGTCCCTGGTGAAGCGGCGGCGCTCCAGCGAGACGGCCTTGCCGATGGCCTCGGCATGGGCGTCCGACAGCCTGTCACCGCGCAGGACCAGGTGGACGATCACGTACTCCAGCAACCCGACCGCCGGCGCGGCGACGGCCCAGCCCCGGTCGGCCAGGTCCGGGAACGCGAGCAGCACCGGGCCGCACGCCAGCGCGAGCGCCACCAGCACCGGCGACCTGATCCGGCCGGTCAGCAGCAGCAGCCCGCCGGCCAGCAGCCCGCACACGGGCGTCCAGGCCGCTCCGAACAGCGGTAACGGCAGGTACGTCAGCCAGACCTGCGCCCCGAAGATCCACCACCGCCCGTCGCCGCCCAGCAGCACGCCCAGCACGAACGAGGCGTGCACCGCCAGCAGGGCGAGCAGCGTGAGCGACCCGGCCACGGCGTCGCCGGAGCCCGCCAGGCCGGAGAACACCGCCGCGGAGAGCCCCAGCGCGCCGGCCGCCAGCCCGATGCCGCCGATGACGAGCGGTGAGTACGCCGACGAGCGCAGACGGTGAACGATGTCGGCTACGTTCACCCGTCTCCCCGTTGAGTGGCCCGATCCCGCCCTGGCGGGAAAAGGCCCGCCCCCATCCCAATCGACCCGATCCGAGCGGATCTGTAAAGGGTTCTTTCCGCTTTTGGACACTCCGTTGTACAGAACCTCCCGGCGCATCGCAACGCCGCAGGCTGCCCTAAAGTTGCCCCATGGAATACACACGGCTCGGTGACACCGGCTTGAAAGTTTCTCGTATTTGCCTGGGCATGATGAGCTATGGCGATCCGGGCAAGCAGGAATGGGCGCTGACGGAGGACGCGGCGGAGCCGATCGTCCGCCGGGCGGCCGACGCGGGCGTGACGTTCTTCGACACCGCCGACATCTACTCGCGCGGCGTCAGCGAGGTCGTCACCGGCAACCTGCTGCGCAAGATCTTCCGCAGCCGCGACGACTACGTGCTGGCGACCAAGGTGTTCTTCCCGATGGGCCGGGGCGCCAACGACGGGGGCCTGTCACGCAAGCACGTGCACGCCTCGATCGACGCCTCGCTGCGCCGGCTCGGCACCGACCACGTGGACCTCTACCAGATCCACCGGTGGGACCCCGAGACGCCGATCGAGGAGACCATGGAGGCGCTGCACGAGGTGGTCAAGGCGGGCAAGGCCCGCTACATCGGGGCGTCGACCATGTGGGCGTGGCAGTTCGCCAAGGCGCAGCACGTGGCGGAGCTGCACGGCTGGACCCGGTTCGTGTCGATGCAGAACCACTACAACCTGCTCTACCGCGAGGAGGAGCGCGAGATGCTGCCGCTCTGCCTCGACCAGGGGGTGGGCGTGATCCCGTGGAGCCCGCTGGCGCGCGGCGTGCTGGCCCGCGCGGGCGCGCCCGCCGAGACGGCGAGGACGGGCTCCGACGCGCGCATCGAGGCCCTGTACGCGCCGGAGGCCGACCGCCAGGTGCTCGACCGGGTGGCGGAGCTGTCGCGCGAGCGCGGGCTGCCCGCCGCGCAGGTCGCGCTGGCCTGGCTGCTGCACCAGCCGGCGGTCGACGCGCCGATCGTGGGCGCCACCAAGGACCGCCACGTGGACGACGCGGTGGCGGCCGTGGGGGTGTCGCTGTCGGACAAGGAGCTGGCCTTCCTGGCGGAGCCGTACCGGCCGCGCGAGGTCCGTTTCTGACACGTCCGATCGGTACAAGACGCGGAGGCGGCGGACGGCGGAGCATGGACGCATGAGTCACGACCGTTCGTCCGCCGCCTCCTTCATGGCGGGGCATGCCAGGGTTCTCGACCGCCGCCGCTTCGAGCTGATGGGGGGCGGCGGCGACGTGGCCGGCGTGCTGGCCGCGCTCGACGCCTACCGCAATCCCGACGGCGGCTACGGGTGGGGCCTGGAGCCCGACCTGCGCTCGCCGGAGAGCCAGCCGGGCGCGGCGCTGCACGCGTTCGAGGTGCTGGAGGAGATCGCTCCGGCGACGTCGCCGCGGGCGGCGGAGCTGTGCGGGTGGCTGGAGTCGGTGACGCGCGACGACGGCGGGCTGCCGTTCGCGCTGCCGCTCGGCCTGCCCGCCGCGACCGCGCCCTGGTGGGCGGGCGCCGACCCGTCGGTCTCGTCGCTGCAGATCACCAGCGTGTCGGCGGCGGCGGCGCACCGCGTGGCCGCGCACGACCCGGCCGTCGCCGCCCACCCGTGGCTGCGCCGGGCCACCGACCACTGCCTGGAGGCGATCGGCGCGCTGCGGGAGCCGCCCGGCGCCTACGTGCTGGCGTTCGCGGTGCGTTTCCTGGACGCCGTGTACGAGTCGCGCCCGGAGGCCGCCGGGCTGCTGGCGCGGCTGGCGAAGCTGGTGCCCGCGGACGGGCGGGTGCCGGTGGCGGGCGGCACGGCGGACGAGGCGCTGCGGCCGCTCGACTTCGCCCCGTACCCCGGCCGCCCGGCGCGTGAGCTGTTCGCGCCCGGCGTGGTCGAGGCGGACCTGGACCGGCTGGCCGGCGAGCAGCGCGACGACGGCGGCTGGAGCGTCGAGTACGCCCGCATCTCGCCCGCCGGGGCGCTCGACTGGCGGGGCGCGATCACCGTGTGGGCGCTGGGCGTGCTGCGCCGCAACGGCCGCTGAATTGTCGGAGCGGCCCCCTAAGCTGGGGCGCATGGCACGGGCAAACGACGAGGCGGCCGCCGCTCTCCAGGAATACGCGGAGCTGTTCGCGCTCACCGGCGGCGACGCCTTCCGGGTGCGGAGCTACCAGAAGGCCGCGAAGGCGATCGCCGGCTACCCCGACGACATCGCGGCGGTCGACGTGCGCGGCGTGCCCGGCGTGGGCGAGGCGATCGCCAAGAAGATGGAGGAGTTCCTCCGGCGTGGCAGCTTCCGCCAGCTCGACGACCTGCGCGGCCGGGTGCCCGAGGGGGTCAGGCGGCTGACGCGCGTGCCGACGCTGGGCCCGAAGACCGCGATCATGCTCTACGAGGAGTTCGGCGTCGACTCGCCCGCCGCGCTCGCCGAGGCGATCAGCGGTGGCCGGCTCGACGGGGTCAAGGGTCTCGGCCCGAAGACGCTGGCCAACCTGCTCAAGGGCGTCGAGCAGCTGGAGCAGTCCGGCCTCCGGGTCCACATCGGGGTCGCCATGGCCCTGGCCGAGCAGGTGATGGCCTCGCTGTCCGCCGAGCGCGTCGCTTACGCCGGGTCGCTGCGCCGGATGCGCGACACGATCGGCGACATCGACATCCTGGCCGTCGCACCAGAGTCGATCATGGAGGAGTTCCGCGCCCAGCCCTACGTCGCCGAGGTGATCGCGGCGGGCGCGAAGAAGACGTCCGTCCGCACCACCTCCGGCATGCAGGTCGACCTGCGCGTGGTGCCCGCGGAGTCGTGGGGCGCGGCGATGCAGTACTTCACCGGGTCCAAGGAGCACAACGTCGCGGTCCGGGAGATCGCGGTCAAGAAGGGCTGGAAGCTCTCGGAGTACGGGCTGTTCGAGGGCGAGCGGGTGATCGCCTCGGAGTCGGAGGAGGAGATCTACGCGGCGCTCGGCATGCGGTTCGTGCCGCCGCCCATGCGCGAGGACGGCGGCGAGGTGAAGGCGGCGCTGGCCGGCGAGCTGCCCGTCCTGGTGGAGCTGTCCGACCTGCGCGGCGACCTGCACACCCACACCGACCTGACCGACGGCATCGCGTCGCTCGACGACATGGTGGCGGCCGGGGCCGCCCTGGGCTACTCCTACTACGCGGTCACCGACCACGCCCCCGACCTGGCGATGCAGCGGATGACCCTCGACAAGGCGCTGGAGCAGCGCGAGCGGGTGGCCGCGCTGCAGGCGCGCCACCCCGGCATGCGGCTGCTCCACGGCACCGAGCTCAACATCGCGCCCGACGGCTCGGTCGACTGGCCCGGCGAGATCCTGCGCGGCTTCGACGTGTGCGTGGCCTCGGTCCACTCCCATTTCACGATGGGCCGCGACGAGATGACCCGCCGGTTCATCGCCGCCTGCGAAAACCCGTACGTCGACATCATCGGCCACCCGACCACCCGCAAGATCGGCAAGCGCGGCATGGTCGACGCCGACTGGGACGCCGTCTTCCGCGCCGCCGCCCGCACGGGCACCGCCATGGAGATCGACTCCTACCCCGACCGCTCAGACCTGCCGGCCGACCTGGTGCGGCTGGCCAAGCACCACGGGGTCAAGTTCTCGATCGACAGCGACTCCCACGCCATCCCGCACCTCGCCCACCAGCGGTTCGGCATCGGCATCGCGCAGCGGGCGTGGCTGACGACCGACGACGTCATCAATACCTGGCCGCTCGATCGGCTGCTGAAGTTCCTGGGGCGCTGACCCGCCCGCAAGAAATCTCCGTTGATGTCACCTATGTCGGCAGTTCCCATGGGGTTGCCGATGATGGGCTTCGGTAGGAAGCAACAAACAGGACGTCCCGCCGTCGCAGAGGCCGTTCGCCTGCCGGTGATTTGGGTATGTCCCGGTCGTATCCGGCTGGAGCGATCCACTGCGGCCGGTTTTCCCCTCGTACGCCCACAGTGACATGGCCAGGAGGTGAAAGGCGTTGAGGGGGACTCTGGGCGCGGTCGTCAAGCCGCTGCCCGACCAGCTGTTCATCCGGCACGCCGCGGACGCCGACAGCGTCGGCGAAGACGGCGGTCCCTCTTCGCGTGCCCTGGCTCTGGGCAGCGGGAACGCCGAGATGCGGTGGGAGAGCATGGCGGGGCAGGGCTACCACACGCCCACCGACCGCTTCTTCGTGCGCCACCACACCTTCACCCCGCGGCTCGACGCGGCGACGTGGCGGCTGCGGGTGCACGGCCGGGGGGTGCGGCGGCAGGTCGAGTTCGGCTACGACGACCTGCTGCGCATGCCGGCCCGCACCCTCGACTCGGCCATCGAGTGCGCGGGCAACGGCCGGCGCTTCTACGCGACCCAGCAGGGCACAGCCGCCCCCGGCGCGCAGTGGGGGCTCGGCGCCATCGGGGTGGCCAGGTGGCGCGGCGTGCCGCTGAGCGAGGTGCTGCGTGAGGCGGGAGTGCGCGACGAGGCGGTCGACGTGGTGGCCTGCGGGCTGGACGCGCCGTTCGAGAGGTACGGGCGCGTCCGCCGGCCGCTGCCCGTGTGGAAAGCCATGGACGATGTGCTCGTGGCCTATGAAATGAATGGCGAGCCGCTGCCGCCGGACCATGGATTTCCGGCCCGGCTGGTCGTCCCCGGCTGGGCCGGAATCGCGTCGATCAAATGGCTCGGCGATATTGAAGTCTGTACGACCACGGTTCTCACGCCGTGGAACACGGTCTTTTACCGGGGGGTCGCGCGGCAGCCGGTGAAAAGCGCTTTCGAGCTCGCCTGGGACGCCCGGGTGCAACTGGGCGAGCCGCTGGTGCTGCGCGGCCGTTCGTGGTCGGGCCGGGGGCGGATCGTGCGCGTGGAGGTCAGCTTCGACGGCGGCTGGAGCTGGCGCGACGCCGATCATCGCGGACATCACCTGGTCGGCGCCTGGTTGCCGTGGCATGTCATGTGGGTGCCCGACCATCCGGGCCCGCACGTGCTCATGGCCAGGGCCACCGACGCATCGGGCGTCACCCAGCCGCTGGTCACCCCCTGGCATCCGGCCGGCTATCACTTCGACGCCGTCGTGCAACATCCCATTTACGTGGTGCGTGGTTAGGAAAATGTCACGCATCTCGGTTGAGCTGGGTATTCGGGCACGGCGCGCACAGCCCCCGGCAATTCATCTGAAAGACTCGCGCAGAAACGTTATGGAAATCCCTTCATGTGATGCTGACCACACCCTAGGGAAATGGGAGATCAGATGCGCCAGCTGACCGCGCTCGACGCGCAGTTCCTCAACGTCGAGACGGCGACCACCGCCGCGCACGTGGCCGGACTGGCGATCCTCGACGCCGCCGACGGCCGCCTGAACCGTCAGGCGCTCGCCGACCTCCTGCTGGAGCGCCTGCATCTGGCGCCGGCGCTCCAGCTCCGGCTGGTGGAGGTGCCGCTCGGTCTGGATCACCCGTACTGGGCCGGCGATCCGGAGTTCGACATCGACAACCACCTGTTCGAGATGACGCTCCCCGCGCCGGGCGGCGAACGGGAGCTGGCGGAGGCCGTGGCGGAGATCCACGCCCGCCGGCTGGACCGGACGCACCCGCTGTGGGAGATGCATCTGATCAACGGGCTGGCGGGCGGGAAGGCCGGCGTCTACACGAAGGTCCACCACGCGGCGATCGACGGCGTCTCCGGCGCCGAGACGCTCGCCGCCCTCCTCGACCTCGCTCCCGAGACCGGTCCGCTCCCCCACTGCGCCACCCGTACGGGCAAGACCTCCAGGCCGGCGGCCGTGTCCGGTGACGAGGGCGACGGGGTGGTGCGGGAGATGGCGTCCGCGCGGCCGAAGGCGGGCGCGGCGGGCGAGGAGGCGCCCGGGCTGCTCGCGATGCTGGCCGGGGCCGCCGCCAACGGGGTGGCGCATCCCGGGCGGGCGCTGCGGTCGGTCATGCGGGCGGCCGGCGATCTCGACGCCATCCCGCTGGCCGCGACCGTGCCGGGATCGAGGCTGATCGCCAGGGCCGCCCGGAAGGTGGCGGGCGACCCGCGCGAGCGTCCGCCCCTGCCCAGCCTGACCGCGCCGCGGACCCCGTTCAACGGGCCGATCAGCCCGCGCCGCCACCTCGCGTTCGGGTCGGTGTCCTGGAAGGACGTCAAGAACGTCGCCAGGGCCAACGGCATGAGCGGCAACGACGTGGTGATGGCGCTGTGCACGACCGCGCTGCGGGCCTGGCTGCTGGAGCGTGACGCGCTGCCGGACGAGCCGCTGATCGCCGCCGTCCCCGTGGCGGTGCGCTCGGCCGGCGCGCAGGAGCGCGTCGGCAACCAGATCTCCGCCATGATCGCCCCGCTGCCGACCACCACGGCCGACCCCGAGGAGCGGCTGCGGGTCGTCGGCCAGACGATGAGCGCGGCCAAGCGGCGCTTCGCGCTGGCGCCGACGAGCTGGCTGAGCGAGCTGTGCGCCGTGCTGCCCTCGCCGGTCACCGGCCTCGTCACGCCGGCGATCTTCCGGTTCGTCTCGGCGGCCCGCCCGCCGGTCAACCTGATCATCAGCAACGTGCCGGGGCCGCAGTTCCCGCTCTACCTGTGCGGGAGCCGGGTGCTGTCCTACTACCCGATGTCGGTGCTGAGCGACGCGACCGGCGGGGTCAACATCACCTGCTTCTCCTATGACGGGATGCTCGACTTCGGCGTGGTGGCCTGTCCCGAGCGGATGGACGACGTGTGGAGCCTGCTCGACCACCTGCGGCGGGCGCTGGACGAGCTGGTGGACAAGCCGGACGAGTACCACGGAGGCCGGGACGCCTTCCCGCACTGAGCGTCTTTGTTGTATCGTCTGAGACATAATTGTCTCAGACGATATGAAGGTGTCTCATGAGTGTGGGCCGCGAGCAGATACTCACGGCGGCGATCCGTCATCTGAACGAGGACCCGACGGCCTCCATGGCGGAGCTGGCCGAAGCCGTCGGCATCAGCCGGGCCACGCTGCACCGCCACTTCAGCAGCCGTGACGAGCTGATGGTGGCGCTGGGACACCGGGCGCTGGCGGAGTGGGAGCAGGCCCAGGAAGCCGCCGGGGTGGCCGTGGGGGCGGCCTCGACCGACCCGGAGGAGATCCGGCGCGTGCTCGACGCGTTGCTGGAGCGGCTGATCGAGGTGGCGGACGCCTACGGGTTCGGGCTGACCGACCACGCCATGGCGGTCCACCCCGACCTGCTGCGGCGGTCGGACGAGCTGGAGGAGCGGGAGGTGGCGCTGTTCGCCGCCGCCCAGCGGGCCGGCCTGCTCCGCGCCGACCTGCCGCCCCGCTGGATCAGCAACGCGGTCTTCGGCCTGCTGGTGGCGGTCCGTGAGAGCCTGCGCCGCGGCGAGGTGGCCCGCCGCGACGTCCGCCACCTGCTCACCACCACGTTCTTCCAGGGCGCGGCCGGCGACGGGGGGCGGGCATGACCGTGGCCGGGCCGGAGCCGTCGACGCGGCGGCGGTGGGCCGGGCTGGCGGTGCTGTCCGCCAGCGTGCTCATCGTGGTCATGGACATGACCATCCTGAACGTCGCGCTGCCCGCCATCTCGGAGGCGCTGCTGCCCGGCTCCGCCGAGCTGCTGTGGATCGTGGACGTGTACGCGCTCGTCCTGGCGGGGCTGCTGGTGACGGCCGGGGCGCTGGGCGACCGGTGGGGACGCAAGCGGATGCTGCTGGCCGGGTTCGCGGTGTTCGGCGCGGCGTCGGCGGCGGTGCTGCTGGCCGGCGGGTCCGCCGAGCTGATCGCGGTGCGTGCGGTGCTCGGCGCGGGCGGCGCGATGATCATGCCGTCCACACTGTCGATGATCCGCACCCTGTTCACCGACCCGCGCGAGCGGGCCACCGCGCTGGGCGTGTGGGCGGCGATGGCGGCCGTCGGCGCGGCGCTCGGGCCGATCCTGGGAGGCGCGCTGCTGGAGGTCTTCAGCTGGCAGTCGGCGTTCCTGGTGAACGTGCCGATCATGGTCGTGGCCATCGTGGCGGGGCTGTTCCTGCTGCCCGAGTCGCGCGCTCCCCGGCCGGGCGCGTGGGACGCGACGGCGACCGTGCTGTCCATCGTCGGCATGGGGTCGCTGGTGTACGGGATCAAGCGCGTGGGCGAGTACGGCCTGGGCGACCTCACCGGGACGGCCGCGGGAGCGGTGGCGGTGGTCGCCCTGGGCTGGTTCACCTTCCGGTGCCTGCGCCGGCCGGATCCGCTGCTGGAGCTGCGGCTGTTCCGCAGCCGGCCGTTCACGGCGGGCGTGGTGACGGCGCTGGCCACATCGATCGCGATCGCGGCCACGCTGCTGCTGCTGGCGCAGTGGATGCAGCTCGTGCGCGGCTACGGCCCGCTGGAGACGGGGGCCAGGCTGCTCCCCGCGGCGGTGGCGGCCGCGGTGGCCTCGCCGCTGGCGCCCCGGCTGGCGGCGCGCGTGGGCGCCCGCGCGGTGCTGGCGGGCGGGCTGGCGGTGTCCGGGCTGGGGTTCCTGGTGCTCTTCGTCGCGCCGGCGCTCCTGGGGGACGCCTCCGGGTCCTTCGCGGCGGGAGCCGTGGCGTCCGACGGGCTCGGGTACGGGACGGTGGCGGGCGCGCTGGCCCTGATCGGGGCCGGGCAGGGATCGCTGGCCGTCGCCTCGGCGGCGATCATGTCGGGGGCGCCCGTGGCGAAGGCCGGGAGCGCCGCCGCCATCGAGGAGACCAGCTACGAGATCGGGGGCGCGCTCGGCGTGGCGATACTCGGGAGCGTGGCGGCGGCGGTCTACCGCACGGGGCTGGACTACCGGGGGCCGTCGGCGGAGGTCGCGAGCGAGTCTCTCGGGGGTGCGCTGACCGTGGCGGCCGAGCTCGGGCAGGCGGGGATGCGGCTCGCCGAGCAGGCCAGGAGCGCGTTCACCGAGGCGCTGACGCTCACCTCCGGGGCGGGCGGGGTGCTCATGCTGCTGGCCGGGCTGGGAGTGTGGCTCATGCTGCCGCGAGGCCTCGACCTGTCGCGCCACTGATGCCGCCGTGCCGCGCGAGGCGCGTGGTGACCGGTGCGGATAATGGGGTGATGAGATCGATAGGCACCACAGATCTGTCCGTCCACCCCATCGCGCTCGGCACCAACGTGTTCGGCTGGACCGCCGACAAGGAGACGTCCTGGGCGGTGCTCGACGCCTACGTCGAGGCCGGCGGCAACTTCATCGACACCGCCGACAGCTACCCGTACTGGGCGACGGGCGAGTCCACCTCCGAGATGCTGATCGGCGAGTGGATGGAGCGCCGGGGCAACCGCGACCGCCTCGTCCTGGCCACCAAGGTCGGCATGCTGGAAGGGCTCAAGGGGCTGGCGACGCGGACGATCAGGACGGCGGTGGAGGCGTCGCTGCGCCGGTTGCGCACCGACCGCATCGATCTCTACTGGGCGCACGTCGACGATCGTGACACCCCGCTCGGGGAGACGCTGGAGACGTTCGGCGAGCTGATCCGCGAGGGGAAGGTCCGCCACGTCGGGGCGTCCAACTACGGGCCCGAGCGGCTGGCCGAGGCGCTGAAGGTGGCCGACGAGAACGGGCTGCCCCGGTACGTGGCGCTGCAGCAGCCGTACAACCTGGTCGAGCGCGCGTACGAGGGAGAGCTGCGCGACGTGGTGGCCAGGGAAGGGCTGTCCAGCACGCCCTACTGGGGGCTGGCCAGCGGGTTCCTGACCGGGAAGTACGCGGGCGGGGCGGCGGTCGACAGCCCGCGGGCTTCGAGGGCGGCCGTTTACCTGCGGACGGAGCACGGGCGGCGGACGCTGGAGGCGCTGGGCAAGGTGGCGGCCGAGCGCCGGGCGGAGCCCGCGACGGTGGCGCTGGCGTGGCTGGCCGCGCAGCCCACGGTGGCCGCGCCGATCACCAGCGCGCGCAGCGTGGAGCAGCTGGCGCCGCTGATGGCCGCGGCCACGCTGGAGCTGACCCCGGAGGAGCTGCGGCGCCTCGACGAGGCCTCCCGCCCCTGACCGCACGCGCCCGGCCGATGAGGTCCTGTCGAGGGCGGGGGTCGGCCGGGTCAGTGGATGCGGTCGGCGAGGGAGACGCACAGGGCGCGGAGGTCGGCGGCGCCGGGGAGGCAGTCGTCCACGGTGGCCAGGGCTGACGACAGGTAGCGGTCCGCCAGGGCCTCGGCCTCGGCGCGGCCGCCGGCCTCCTCGACGAGGCCGGCGGCGCGCCGTACCGAGTGCTCGTCGGCGGCGCCCGCGTGGAGGAGGGCGGCGAGGTCGTGGGCGGCGGCGCCGTCGGTGGCGAGGGCCGCGAGCACCGGGTAGGTCTTCTTGCCGCGGCGCAGGTCGCTGTCGGCGGGTTTGCCGGTGACGCCGGGGTCGCCCCAGATGCCGAGGATGTCGTCCACGAGCTGGAAGGCGACGCCGAGCTCGCGGCCCATCTCCCACAGGCGCGGGGCCAGGTCCGCCCGGCCGCCCAGGATGACGCCGGTGGCCGCGGCGGCGCCGAGCAGGCCGCCGGTCTTGCCGAGGGTCATCTCGGTGTACTCGTCTGCGGTCACCGCGCCGGGGCCGCGCCACGGGCGGTCCTCGAAGGCCATGTCGGCGGTCTGGCCCTGGACCAGCTCGACGAGGGCCCGCGACAGGTAGTTCATGGCCTCGCCGGAACCGGCGAGCTGGGCGACGGCGAGCGCCAGGAGGGCGTCGCCGGCCAGCAGGGCGGGGCCGGTGCCGTACGCCTTCCACAGGGCCGGGCGGTGCCTGCGCCGCTCGTCGAGATCGATGATGTCGTCGTGCACCAGCGAGAACGCGTGCACCAGCTCGACCGCGACCGCCGCGGGCACCGCCGACTCGGCGGGCGCGCCGGCGGCTTCGGCGCAGAGCAGGGCGATGGCCGGGCGCACGCCCTTGCCGCTGTTGCCCTCGTACGGCCTGCCGTCGGCGTCGGACCAGCCGAGCGTGAACGCGGCCATCCTGGCGCTCCAGGGATGCAACGAGGACACCGCCTCACGCAGGGCGGGCTCGAAGAGACTCCGGCAACGCGCTATCGCCGCGTCGCTCCCCGGCGTGCCAGGATCCCCGAGATCCACTGGTGCTCCTTCTGCCTCGATCTTGAATGTACCGCCAAGATCATGTGATACTCCATCCTAGATTTGGCTTTTGTGGGCAAATGTCCGTCCCGGTGGGGACGGGGTGCTGTGGGCTTGGAGGCACGACTGTGGCGACCGGCGCCGCACCGACCAGAACCGTTCCCTTTCTCACCAGACTCACCAAGCACCACCGGATCCCGGTCAACGCCCTCGAAGAGGCATCGGTGCAGGCCGGAGGCGAGCTCGTCCGGCTCCACATGGGCCCGTTCCGCCCCTATCTGGTGACCCACCCCGACCACGTCCAGCACGTGCTGACCCAGAACCAGACCAACTTCGTCCGTGAGGGCATGTTCTGGGACCCGCTGGCGCCGCTGCTCGGCGAGGGCATCCTGTCGGACGGCGAGACCTGGGCGGAGAGCCGCCGGATCCTGCAGCCGCTCTTCACGGCCAGGTACGTCAACTCGCTGGCCGAGCAGATGGCCGTGATCATCAACGAGCTGATCGAGGAGACGATCGTCCCCGGGCGGCCGATGGACATCTCCCGCGGCGTCTCGGCGATCGTGCACCCGACGATCGTCCGGCTGTTCTTCGGCTCGAAGATCTCCACGGCGGACATCGCCCGGCTGGTGCCGGCCTACGACGTCGCCGTCACCGCCAAGGCCGTGCGCCTGGTGATGCCGTTCGTGCCCGAAGGCATGCCGATGCCCGGCGACCGGGCGTTCCGGCGCGCGATCAAGGACATCGACGCGGTGGTGTACCCCCGCATCCGCGAGGCCAGGGCACGGGCGCGGGAGGGCCTGGACCAGGACAGCACCGACGTCGTCGCGCGCCTGGTCAGCGCCCGCGAGGACGTCCCCGGTGAGGAGGGCGACCGGCGGATCAGGGACGACCTGGTGGCCATGCACGGAGCCTCCACCGAGACCTCGGCCACGGCGCTGACCTGGGTCTGGCCGGTCCTCGACGCCTACCCGGGGATCGCCGCGAAGGTGTACGAGGAGATCGACCGAGTGGTGGGCGGCGACCCGGTCAGCACCAGTCACCTGCCGCACATGCCGTACCTGAGGATGTTCGTCAACGAGCTGCTGCGGCTCTACCCGCCGGGCTGGATCCTGCCGCGCAAGGCCGTGGAGGCGGACGTGGTCGGCGGGGTCGAGGTCGAGGCCGGGTCCACCATGCTGCTCAGCCCGTACCTGACGCACCGGATGCCGGACTTCTGGGAGTCGCCGACGGTGTTCGACCCGGAGCGGTTCGCGCCGGGATGGGAGGCTGGGCGGCACCGGTACGCCTACTGGCCGTTCGGCGCGGGGCCGCACGTGTGCCTGGGACAGCACTTGTTCCAGATGGAGGCGCCGCTGCTGATCGCCGGGATCCTGCGCAAGTACCGGCCGGTGGTGCACGTCGACCGCCCGGTGACCCCGCGGCTGGCCTCCTCGCTGCGGCCCCCGCCCGGGCTGACGATGACCCTCGTGCCGGCGGGCCGGCCATGAACGATCCCGGCGCGCTGTTCGCCACCGGGCGGACGTGCGCGCTCGCGGTGGCGGGCGGGCGCGACCTCGAACGGCACGCGGCGCGCTACGAGGGCCTGTTCCCCCGCGAGTCCTTCGACTCCGGTCTCTTCGGCTCGCTGGCGATGGCCGGCGCGTTCGGCTCGCCGTGGGCGAGCCCGGCCTCGCTGCGCGTCGTCAACCGGACGTCGCTGCTGGTGTTCGCCGTGGACCGGCTGTTCGACGAGGAGGCGGCCGCACGGGACGACGTGGCGGCGCTGACCAGGACCTGCCTGGCCGCCGCGGACGGGTTCCCGGCCGCTTCGCCCGTCGCCCGCTTCGTGGGGGACCTGCGGGCCGAGCTGGGTACCGTGGCCGCCTTCGCCGCGCTGGAGCCGGCCTGGCGCGAGCGGCTGGAGCTCATGGTCGCCGCGATGGCCCGCGAGTGGGAGTGGAGCAGGGGCGGCGGCAGGCCCTCCCCCGAGGAGTACCTGTCGAACGCCGACAGCAGCGGCGCCCTGTTCATCGCGGTCTCGCACTGGATCTACACCGGCGAGGTCACGACCCCGGAGGACCTGGCGGAGCTGCGGGCGGCGGGCGAGACCGTGCAGCGCTACCTGCGGCTGCTCAACGACCTGGCCACGCACCGCAGGGAGTCGGCGTCCGGTGACGTCAACGCGCTCACCCTCGGCATGACGGCGGACGAGGTGAGCACGCGGATGGCGGAGCTGGCGCGAGAGGCCGCCGAGCTGATCGGGCCGCTGCGCGACAGCCGCCCGCGGGCCGCGGACCACCTCTGGTGGCAGATCCACTACAGCGCCGGCTTCTACGGGCTGTCCGACTTCTGGGCTTCGGGGGCGGCGTGAGCACCGACATCACCCGGCGTGCCGCCGAGCTGGTCGCGGGCCTCATGGTGACGCCGTGGGGCCAGGTCTCCCCTTCGGTGTACGAGACGGGGCGGCTGGTCACGCTGGCCCCCTGGCTCGGCGGTCATGCGGAGCGGATCGCGTTCCTGCTGGCCGAGCAGGGTGCGGACGGCTCGTGGGGCCCGCCCGGCGGGTACCAGCTCGTACCGACGCTGAGCGCCACGGAGGCGCTGATGAGCGCGGCGCGCGACGGCGACCGCGAGGTGCTCCTGCCGGCCGCGAAGGCGGGGCTGGAGGCGCTGCGGCGCATGCTCGCGCAGCCGCCCGAGCTGCCGGACACGCCGGCCATCGACCTGATCGTGCCGTCGCTGGTGGCGCTCATCGACGGGCACGGGTACGGCGAGCCGCTGCCGCATCCGCCCGGGATGGACGGATCCCGGCTCGAACTGGTCAAGCGCCTGCTGGAGTCCGGCGCCCAGCCGCCGCAGAAGGTGCTGCACGTGCTGGAGGCGGCGGTGCCGCAGCGGGCGGACGGCGTGCTGCCCACGTCGATCGGCACGGTCGGCGCCTCGCCGGCGGCGACGGCCGCGTGGCTGGGCGGTTCCGCGCCGGCCGACTCGTCCGACTCCGCCAGGCACCACCTGGAGGCGGTGGCCAAGCGGTTCGGCGGGCCGGTCCCGGTCGGGCTGCCGATCACCGTGTTCGAGCGCGGATGGGTGCTGAGCTGGCTGGCCAGGGCGGGCGTGCCGGTGGAGGCCCCGCCGGAGATGATCGCCGACCTGCGGGCGGCGATCGGCCCGCAGGGCACGCCGGCGGGCGCCGGCCTGCCCGCCGACGCCGACACGACCAGCGTCGCCCTCTACGCGCTGGCCCTGCTCGGCGTGCCGTCCGATCCCGAGTCGCTGCTGCTGTTCGACACGGGCACGCACTTCTGCACCTGGCAGGGCGAGGACGGCTTCTCGCCCAGCGTCAACGCCCACGTGCTGGACGCGTTCGGCCAGTACGTGCGGGCCAGGCCCGCCGCGGCCGAGCGGTACGGGCCGGTGATGGCGCGGGTGGCCGGCTGGCTGGCCGGGCTCCAGCGGCCCGACGGGAGCTGGGACGACCGGTGGCACGCCTCCCCCTACTACGCGACGCTGGGCTGCGCGCTGGCGCTGGGCGAGTTCGGCGGGCCGGAGCACGCCGGCGCGGTGCTGCGGGCGCGGGAGTGGGTGCTGGCCAGCCAGCGGGACGACGGGTCGTGGGGGCGGTGGGCGGGCGTGCCGGAGGAGACCGCCTACGCCGTGCAGACCTTGCTGCTGTCAGGACCGGAGCCGGACGAGCGGTGCAAGCGGGCAGCAGGGCGTGGATACGACTATCTTCTCCAGGTGGTCGATTTACCGCATTTCACACCATTGTGGCATGACAAGGACCTTTACTCGCCGACAGCGATCGTGCGAGCCGCGGTCCTGGCGGCCTTACACGTCGTGGAGACCCGCATGCAATACGAATTTAACCCGAAAAACAGGACATAGCGTCTCATTCGCGCCGTTTTGTGTTGAGGCAGCAATAGTACATTGCTAGGGTGACCCGAGTGTCAGATTCCTGGTTTGCCCATTTCGCCGCCTTGACAAGGTATGCTTACCGCGCTTTTCCGACGGGTGGGCCCGATGCGCTTCCGTAACGCCAGCGTCCGCTCGAAGGTCACGGCGCTGATCGTGTCGCTCATCCTGCTGTGGGCGTTCGCCGCCTGGGTCACGCTGCGGGAGGGCGTCAACCTGCTCGGGGCCGCCACCGTCGACTCGCAGGTGGTCGAGCCGAGCGAGCCACTGCTCGTCGAGCTGCAGCGCGAGCGCCGCCAGACGATCGCCCGCATCGGCGCGGGGTCCAGGGGCGCCGACAAGGCGCTGCGCGACCAGCGCGCGCGCACGGACGCCGCGCGCGCCGAGTTCGCCGCCTCCATCGACAGCACCGCCGTGTCACTGGCCGCCGAGGACTCCCTGATGGAGCGCATCGCGGACGTGCGAGCCGAGCTGGCCAAGCTTGACCAGGGCAGGAAGTCGATCGACTCCGGCCGGGCCGGTGGCGCGCAGGCCGCCGCCGCCCCGTACAACAACGTGATCGACTCCCTCTACCAGATGTACGACTCGGTGGCGGCGTTCGACGACAAGGAGATCGCCAAGGACGGACGGACCCTTTCGCAGATCCACCTCTCCCGCGAGTGGCTGGCGCGCGGGGACGCGCTCATGGCGGGCGTCTTCGCCAGGGGCGGGTTCACCCCGGACGAGCACGCCGAGTTCATCACCACCGCGGGCGTCTTCCGCCACACGCTGTCCACGGCCATGTCCCAGCTCCCGGACGAGGACTGGACGGCCTTCGACCGGTGGATGAAGAGCGACCCCGCCACCCGGGTGCAGGCGATGGAGCAGCGGCTCATCCAGCACGACCCCCGCGTCGGGCCGCTGCCGGTGGACGCCGAGGAGTGGCGCAAGGCGACCGAGTCGACGCTGGCCGACATGCAGCGGGTGACGCTCGCGGCCGGTGACCGGCTGGCGGAGCGCATCGTGCCCATCGCCGTCGGCGTCGTCGTCCGGCTCCTCCTGGCCGGCGGCCTCGGCCTGGTGGCGGTCATCGCCTCGATCGTGCTGTCGATCACCACGACCAGGCAGCTGCTCGCCCAGCTCAGGAAGCTGCGCGACGCCGCGCACGAGCTGTCGGACGAGCGGCTGCCGCGCGTGGTCGAGCGCATCGGCCACGGCGAGGTGGTGGACGTCTCGAAGGAGGTGCCCGACCTCGACTTCGGCGACAACGAGATCGGCCAGGTGGGCCAGGCGTTCAACGCCGTGCAGCACACGGCGATCAGCGTCGCCGCCGAGCAGGCCGAGCTGCGCCGCAGCATCCGCGACATCCTGCTCAGCCTGGCCCGCAGGACGCAGGGCCTGGTGCACCGCCAGCTCACCGTGCTGGACGTGATGGAGCGGCGCGAGACCGACCCGGAGGAGCTGAAGGAGCTGTTCCGGCTGGACCACCTGGCCATCCGGATGCGCCGCAACGCGGAGAACCTCATCGTCCTGTCCGGCTCGTCCCCCGCCCGCACCTGGCGGCGCTCCGTGCCGATGCTGAACGTGGTGCGCGGCGCGCTGGCCGAGGTGGAGGACTACACCCGGGTGACGATCCTGCCGCTGGGCGACGTGGTGCTCGTCGGCCGCGCCGTCGGCGACGTCATCCACCTGCTCGCCGAGCTGATCGAGAACGCGGTCTCGTTCTCCCCGCCGTACACGGCGGTGCAGGTCAGCGGGCAGCTCGTGGCCAACGGGTACGTGATCGAGATCGAGGACCGGGGCCTCGGCATGAAGCCGGAGGACCTGGCCTCGGCGAACGAGCGCATCGCCGACCCGCCGGAGTTCCGGATCACGGGCACCGCACGACTGGGCCTGTACGTGGTGAGCCAGCTGGCCAGGAGGCACGACATCCAGGTCAGGCTGAAGGCTTCCCCGTACGGGGGGACGACGGTCGTGGTGCTGCTGCCGCAGGACCTCGTCGAGGTCGACACCGACCCGCATCCGCACGAGGGCGAGGCGTCGCCGGCCCTGCCGCGCAGGGCCGTGGCGGTGGCGGAGCGCGCGCCCGCGACGCACAACGTCCGCCAGCTCAAGGTCGCCGCCGATCCGGCGCGGCCGCAGCCCCTGCCCCAGCCCGTACGCGACCAGCCTCGTCAGGCCCCGAACCAGCAGCCGGCGCCGCGCGCCGTGCCCGCGCGGACCGGCGAGTCCGAGGAGACCGTGGAGCCGAAGCAGCCCGAGTTCACCCCCGGAGGCCTGCCGCTGCGCGTGCCGCAGGCCAACCTGGCCCCCGCCCTGCGCGAGGAGGGGCCGAGCACGCTGGACGACACCGAGGAGGACGATGAGCGTTCGCCGGAGGAGATCCGGGCGATGATGGGATCCCTGCAGTCGGGCACCCGTCTCGGCCGGACCGAGGCCGCCAAGCTGATGGGCGAGCAGCCGGGAGGTGACTCATGAGCCCCGGCACCGACCTCAACTGGCTGCTCGACGACCTGGTCGGGCGGATCGGCGACGTCGAGCACGCGATCGTGCTGTCCTCCGACGGCCTGCTGATGGCCTCCTCGGCCGGGCTGGTACGCACCGACGGCGAACACCTGTCGGCCGTGGCCTCCGGGCTGCAGAGCCTGGCCAAGGGGGTCTCCGAGCACGTGAAGGGCGGCCCGGTCAAGCAGACGGTGGTGGAGTGGAAGTCCCAGTTCCTCATCGTCACCACGGCCGGCGAGCGCGCCTGCCTGGCCGTGCTGTGCGGGCAGCAGGCCGACATCGGCCTCGTCGCCTACGAGATGGCGATGATGGTCGCCCGCGTCGGCCAGTACCTCACCTCGGGGGCGCGGGTCGAGGCCGCGCAGGTCGAGGCGGGGAGGGAACGGTGAGCGCCACCGACGGCCCCACGGACGAGCACTGGATCGACCCGGAGATCATCCGCCCGTACGTGGTGACGCGCGGCCGGACGGCCCCCACGCGGGGCAGGTTCGACCTCATCTCCATGGCGCTCGCGATCGGCCCGCCGCCCGGCCCGGACGCCGGGCTGGACCCGGAGCACCTGTCGATCCTGCGGCTCTGCCGCGAGCCCAAATCCGTGGCGGAGATCGCCGCCCATCTGAACCTGCCCGCGGGCACCATCCGCGTGCTGCTCGGCGACCTGTTCGACAGGGAGCTCGTCTCGGCCCAGGAACCGCAATCCGAGGTGGACATGCATGACGTGAAGATGTACAGGGCGGTGCTCGATGGTCTTCGATCGCTCTGAGCGGCCGCGCCTCCCGCGGGCCATCAAGATTCTCGTGGCCGGCGGCTTCGGCGCGGGCAAGACGACCATGGTGGGCGCGGTGTCCGAGACCCGGCCGCTGCGCACCGAGGAGATCCTCACCGACCGCAGCGTGGGCGTGGACGACCTGTCCAGCGTCGAGGCCAAGCGGACCACGACCGTGGCGATGGACTTCGGCCGCATCACGCTGAACGACGAGTACGTGCTCTACCTGTTCGGCACGCCCGGGCAGGAGCGGTTCTGGTTCGTCTGGGACGAACTGGCGGAGGGGGCGCTGGGCGCGGTCATCCTGGCCGACACCCGGCGGCTGGCCGACTGCTTCCCCTCGGTCGACTACTTCGAGCGGCGCGGCACGCCGTTCGTGGTCGCGGTCAACTGTTTCGAGGGGGCTCCCTCGTACGACCTGCCCGAGGTGCGGCTGGCGCTGCAGCTCAACCCGTCGATCCCGATCGTGATGTGCGACGCGCGCAAGCGCGACTCCAGCCGCGAGGTGCTGATCACGCTGGTGAAGCACTCGGCGCGGCTGCGCGCGGAGCCGGTGGGCTGACCCTCGAGTGACCCCGTGCGAGCGGGCCCGGCCACCCGGCCGGGCCCGCTCGGCGGTTCTAGTGCTTGACGGCCTTCTCCGCGCCGACGCCGGTGAGGGATCGCACCTCGATCTCGGCGTACTTGGCGGCGTTGTACTCCTTGCTCATGATCGTGCCGAGGTAGCCGCACAGGAAGCCGAACGGGATCGAGATGATGCCCGGGTTGCTGAGCGGGAACCAGGCGAAGTCGGCGTCGGGGAGCAGGGCCCTCTCTCCGCCGGAGACGACCGGCGAGAAGACGACCAGCAGCAGGGCGGAGAGGAGACCGCCGTAGATGGCGCTGACCGCGCCCGCCGTGTTGAACCTCTTCCAGAACAGGCTGTAGAGGATCGCCGGCAGGTTGCCCGAGGCCGCCACCGCGAAGGCCAGGGCCACCAGGAAGGCGACGTTCTGGTTCTGCGCGAGGATGCTCAGGCCGATCGCCACGGCGCCGATGACCAGGGCGGAGATCCGCGCCACCACGACCTCCTGCCGCTCGCTGGCCTGGCCGCGCCGGAAGACGTGCGCGTACAGGTCGTGGGCGAAGCTGGAGGAGGAGGCGAGCGTGAGGCCCGCCACCACCGCGAGGATCGTGGCGAAGGCGACCGCGCCGATGAAGGCCAGCAGGATCGTGCCGCCCACCGAGCCGAAGATCTCCTCGCCGATCCGCAGCGCGAGCAGCGGCGCCGCCGTGTTGCCTCCCGGATCCTGAGCGACGATCTCCTCCCGGCCGACGATGGCGGCGGCGCCGAAGCCGAGCACGAGCGTCAGCAGGTAGAAGGTGCCGATGATGCCGATGCCCCACATGACGGACTTGCGGGCGTCCTTGGCGGTCGGGACCGTGTAGAAGCGGATGAGGATGTGCGGCAGGCCGGCGGTGCCGAGCACGAGCGCGAGGCCGAGGCTGATCAGGTCGATCTTGCCGGCCAGGCCCTGCTCCTCGGTGCCGTACCTCAGGCCGGGGCTGAGGAAGCTGTCGGGGTTGGCCCCCGGGCCGCTGGTCGCGGCCGCCTGACCGAGCAGGCCCGACAGGTTGAAGCCGAACTCGGCGAGCACCAGGATGGTCACCAGGGCGGCGCCGGTCATGAGCAGCACGGCCTTGACGATCTGGACCCAGGTGGTGCCCTTCATGCCGCCGAAGACCACGTACACGATCATCAGAGCGCCGACGGCGACGATCGTCCAGACCTTGCCCGCCTCGGAGGTGACGCCGAGCAGCAGGCCGACCAGGGCGCCGGCGCCGACCATCTGGGCCAGCAGGTAGAAGATGCTGACCACGATGGTGGACACGCCGGCGGCGGTGCGGACCGGGCGCGGGCTCATCCGGAAGGCGAGCACGTCGGCCATGGTGAACTTGCCGGAGTTCCGCATCAGCTCGGCCACCAGCAGCAGCGCCACCAGCCACGCCACCAGGAAGCCGATGGAGTACAGGAACCCGTCGTAGCCGAACAGCGCGATGATGCCCGCGATGCCCAGGAAGGAGGCCGCCGACATGTAGTCGCCGCCGATGGCCAGGCCGTTCTGCGCGCCGCTGAAGGACCGGCCGCCCGCGTAGTAGTCGGCGGCCGTCTTGGTCTGGCGGCTGGCCCAGACCGTGATGCCGAGGGTGGCCGCGACGAACGCCAGGAAGAGGATCGTTGAGAGGGTGGTCGAGCTCACTGAGTCTTCTCCTCCACCTCGTGCCGCAGCTTGTCGGCGATGGGGTCGAGCTTCTTCTCCGCATGGCGGGAGTAGGCCCAGGCGATCCAGAAGGTGGACACGAACTGGAGCAGGCCCAGGACCAGCCCGACATTGATGTCACCGAGCAACTTGATCCCCATGAAGCCTCGGGCCCAGCCCGACAGCACCACATACAGCAGGTACCACGCCAGGAACGCCACCGTCATGGGGAACGTCCAACGCCGGAAACGCCGCTTCAGCTCTTGGAATTCAGTGCTCTCCTGCATTTGTTCATAGACGGACGCGTCATGTTCTCTGGTCGTCACGAGACCTCCATTGTGATGAGGATCACGCTCACGGTAAGAGCCCGGAGCGCCCCGCGTGGAGATCTCGCGCGACGCCTGTCGCCGAGCCGCCGACGAGCGGCGTTCAACTGGAGAGCCGTTGCGGTGAATGGTCAATTGAGTACGACGAACGGTAGATCGGCCTTTCACCGTCCCACCGCTCGTCGGCGAGCCGGTACGTTGACGGACAGCGCTGTCAGGCCTTTGCCATCCGCTCCAGTGCGCCGCCCAGGTCCTTGATCAGGGTCTCGGCCGGTTCCAGGCCGACCGAGAGCCGCACCAGCCCTGCCGGGATGCCCATGGTCGCCCGCACGCTCTCCTCGGTGGACAGCGCCGGCGCGTTGACCAGGCTCTCGAAGCCGCCCCACGACACCCCGACGCGGAAGTGGCGCAGCTCGTCCAGGAAGGCGGCGACCTCGTCGCGCTCTTCGGTGGCCAGCTCGAAGCTGAACAGGCTGGAGAAGCCCGACATCTGGCGCAGCGCCAGCCGGTGCCCGGGATGCGAGGGCAGCCCGGGGTGGTTGACCCGGCGCACCGCCGGGTGGCCCTCCAGGAACGCCGCCACCGCCAGCCCGCGCTCCTGGTGCGCGGCCATCCGCACCGGCAGCGTGCGCAGTCCCCTGATGACCTTGGCCGCGTCGTGCGGTGACATGGCGGCGCCGTAGAGCTGGTACTCGGTCAGGGCCAGCGGCCTGACCAGCCGGGACGGGCCCGCCACCACCCCGCCCACCAGGTCGCTGTGGCCGCCCGCGTACTTCGACAGCGAGTGCACCACCAGGTCCACGCCCATGGTCAGCGGCTTCTGGAAGATCGGGGTGGACCAGGTGTTGTCCATCACGGTGACCAGGCCGTGCCCGGCCGCCCAGCGGGTGACGGCGGGGATGTCGAAGATCTCGTACCGCATGTACGAGGGAGACTCGAAGTAGAGTAGGCGGGTGTGGTCCTTGATAGCGCTGTCACACGCGTCGAGATCGACCACATGCGTATGCGTCACGCCGAACTTCTCCAGGTAACGCAGAAACTGGGTGGTCGGCCCGTACACCGCGCCCAGCACCAGCACGTGGTCGCCCGCCGACACCAGCGAGGAGATCGTCGCGGAGATCGCGCCCATGCCGGAGGCGAAACACTTGGCCCGCTCGGCCCGCTCCAGCGCGGCCAGCTTGCGCTGCGCCAGGTCGACGGTGGGGTTGGTGCCGCGCCAGTAGACGTACCGCTCGTCCTCGTTCCTGATCGCCTCGCCCAGCTCAGCCGCGCTGGGGAAGGTGAACAGCGAGTTCTCGAAGATCGGCGGGTTGACCGCGCCCAGCATCCAGGGCTCGTCCTCGCCGAGCCGGCCGCAGATCCATTCATCGTCCATGAGGGGACACTATGACAGCGACCCCGGGCAAACCGACCATGGTGGACGTCGCCCGGCACGCGGGCGTGAGCCTCAAGACCGTCTCCCGGGTCGTCAACCAGGAGCCGCACGTGAGCGCGGCGCTGCGGCAGCGGGTGCGGGCGTCGATCAGCGCGCTCGGCTTCCGGCGCAACGAGGCGGCCAGCCGGCTGGCGCGCGGCGCCACCATGCTGACGCTCGGGCTGATCATGGAGAACATCTCCAACGAGTTCTACTCGCGGCTGGCCAAGGCGGTCGAGGCGGCGGCGGCCGAGCACGAGGCGCTGGTCGTGTTCGGCTCCTACGAGGAGCGGCCGGAGCGCGAGCGCATGCTGGTGGAGTCCATGTACGCGCGGGGCGTGGACTCGCTCATCATCGTCCCCTCCCCCGCCGACCACTCGTGGCTGGCCGGGCATCCGGGCCTGGAGGCGGTGTTCGTGGACCGGCTGCCGCCCGGGCTGGACGGGGCCGACGTGGTGGCGCTGGACGACGTCAGGGGCGGGTTGACGGCGACCGAGCACCTGCTGGCGCGCGGCCACCGCCGGATCGCGCTCATCTCCGACGACGACGGGCTCAGCTCGGTGCACGACCGCGCGACCGGCTACCGCACGGCGCTGGGGGCGGCGCTGGACGAGTCCCTGGTGGTGCACGGCGTGTTCGACCCGTGGCGGGTCTCCCGCGAGGTGGAGCGCCTGCTCGACCTGCCCTCGCCGCCGACGGCGTTCTTCGCCGCGAACAACCGGGCCGCGATCGGCATCCTGCAGGCGCTCCGCGAACGCCCGGAACGCCCCGCGTACGTGGGATTCGATGACTTCGCGCTGGCCGACGTGTTCGACCCCGGCGTGACGGTGGTCCGCTACGACGTCGACCGGCTCGCGCGCGGCGCGGTGGATCTGCTGCTGGACCGCTCGGGTGCGGGCCGCCGGGTCAAGATCCCGGTGGAGCTGGTCGCGCGCGGCTCCGGCGAGATCCCGCCGCCCTAGCCCGGCCCTCCGGCGGCGAAGGCGGTGGCGTACGCGGTGCCGGGGTCGACCAGCACGCCGTAGCCCTCGGGGATGAGGTCGAGCAGGTCCTTTCCGGTGGCCGAGAAGAAGCGCGGCTCCGTCTCGTCCTTGCCTGCCGCCGCGAACGCGGCCAGCGCTTCGGGAAGGGTGAACGCCGGCACCAGCCCGGCCCCCGGCGGCCCGACGGCGACGACGCCGGGGCTCTCGGTGGCCTGGCAGTAGAGGCGGGTGCGCAGGAAGGCTTCGTAGGTGGACCTGCTCACCCGGACCGGCTCCTCGCCCGCCAATGTGGCGATCGAGTTCTCCAGTCGCAGCAGGTAGGCGAGCCAGCCGGAGCCCGCGCCGCCCCTGGAGGCGGCGTTCAGGCCGTCCGTGAGGTCGTCGATCTCCTCCGGGACGAAGCCGGTGACGTGCAGGAACGCCGCCAGGACGTCCTCGGGGGCGCGCCCGGGACGCGGACGCGCCAGCACGGCCACGTCGCGACGGTCCCGCCGCCGACGTTCCACCAGCGCCACCTCGTCCCCGGAGTTGAGGCGCAACGGCAGCCAGAGGCCGCCGTCGTCGGATCGGTGGAAAATGGCATGGAGCCGGTCGCCGACCTGGTGCTCGTCCAGGTGCAACCGGGCGATCTCCCGGCAGTCGCCGAGATCCGGCCACGTGTCCCCCCGCATGACGAGGAACGGCAGCTCCGGCCAGGGTCGCAAGGATTCCATGCGCTCGAGCACGCGGCGCAGGAAATCGCGGACGTCATGCTCGCTACGCGGTACCGGTGGATCCGGCATCAGATCGAGGAGCGGCTCCTCACTGCTCAGCGCCTCCTGGAGCGCCTCGTACAGCTCTTCCCGCCCGAAGCCGCTGAACGGCTCCAGCACCAGCCCTCGGGCCCTCCACTCGACAAGGTCGTCGTCGAGGACCGGCTTGAACTGCACGGTATAGAGCAGGGACCAGACCACGCGGCGCCAGCCCCAAGGCGGCGGGAAATCACCCACTGGTATATCCCTCCTTGCTCACGCCCGTGAAGTCGACTCCGGCACTTCTCAGGCGGTCGATAGCCTGCCGTAGAGCCTCGGGACCTGGGCGGTAGTGGCCGCTATGTCGGGAAATCGCCTTCAGCACTCCATCTTTCACTTCAACGTCTCCTGCTGCCGCCACTTCGCCGCCGCGCAGGAAGCTGGAGTGATGGAATTCGCCTACGACGTGCTTGGAGTTCGCGTACAGGTTCCCATATCGGTCCATCACGAAGATGGCGCGTCCCTTTCCCGAGAAGTGGGCATGCGCTCGGGTGGTGTCGAACGGCCTCCCGTAGACGTCGTAGAGCTTTCCGTCGTGGATCACCAGTCGTCTGCTCGCCAACCCCTTCTCGTCGAGGTAGCGCACGCCGGTGCGCTCCTCCCCCACGTGCTGGCGCCGCATCGGGATGGTTCTCAGGGGCGGGCCGTCGGCGGCGGTCCTGGGCGGGGGGATCGGGGAACCGTCCGGGAGGCGGGGACCGGCCCGCGTGGCCGCGCCGGTGAGTCGGCCCGCGCGGGTGGCGGCCGTGCCGGCCCCGAGCAGGACCTCGGGGATGAGGCGGCCGAACCAGCGGGCCGGGTTCTCCGTCAGCGTCTCCCAGTCGACAGCGGACTTGGCGAACTCCAGCGGGTGCTCGGCCGCGAACTCCCCCGCGTCGTACGCCGCCCGCGCGCGTTCCACCGGGCCTGAGGGGTTCGTGATGAGGCCGCCCAGCGAGTGCTCCCAGCCGAACCGGGCGGCGCCGATGACGGCTTCCGCGGCGCCCTGGGCCAGGGGTACGGCCACGCGCTCCGCGTACTGGTGGGCGAGGCCGCCCGCGGCGGGCACGAGGCCGGCCACCTGGTCGGCCCAGAAGGTGCCGACGCGGGACAGCGTGTCGGTGACCGCGTCGGCCGCCGCGTCACCCACCGTGCCGGTGGCCGCGTCCGTCGCCGGGCCGGTCACCCTGTCCGTCGCCCCGTCCGTCGCCCCGTCCGTCGCCGGGTCGGCCGCCGCGTCGGTCGCCGCGTCGGTCGCCGGGTTGGTCCCAGGGGTGGTCGCCGGGTCGGTGGCCGACCGCGGGGGCGGCTCCGGCTGGGGTGTGGTCTTGAGCAGGTCGGCGCGGCGGCGGCGCAGGTCGGGGCGCTGGTCGGCCAGCCAGGCGCCGGCGCGGACGACGTCCTGGCCGGGCGCGCTGTCGAGGCCGACGCGGACGAGCGTCGCCGCCAGGCTCTGACCGGCCCGCTGCCAGGATTCGGCGACCCCGGCCAGTTCGGCGTCGATGGCCTGCATGAGGTCGGGGTCGCCGCCCACGAAGCCCCCGGGCGGCTCGCGGAGCGGCACGGGCGGGCGGCGCGGGTGCGGGGCGGGCACACGGGACGGGTCGCCGCGTGCGGTGGCGAGGCGTTCGACCTGGCGGAAGGCCCGGGTGAAGGCCTGGCCGACCTCAGTGCACCGGTCCACCAGGCCGGCGTGTAATCGGGCGGCCCTGGGGCCGAGCAGCGCACCGTCGCCGAAGAGCCGGAAAGCCCGGTCGAGCGCGTCGCCCTGCTCCTCGGCCAGGCGGGCGACGGCGCGCAGCGCCCGCGCGGCCTCGTCCGGGGTGGCCATGGCGTACCCCCGCCTGTCGGTGGACAAGCCGAGCGTAGGAGGGCCACGCGACGATCGCCCGGCGATATGCCCGATTTCTATGGGCTTGCCGCTACGGGCTCACGTAGTGGTGGAGCAGCGCCGGCTCACCGGCGGCGTTGATCCAGTCGGCACGGCTGCTGCGCACCCTGCGCCAGCCCGACCGCTCGTAGAACGCGATGGCCGCCTCGCCTTCGGCGGAGACCTCCAGCTTCAGCGGCCCGCGCACGGCGGCACGGACCGAGCCCAGCAGCCCGGCGGCCAGGCCGCGCCCGCGCGCCGCCGGGGTCACGAACAGACGGGTGACCTCACCGTCCCGGGTGAGACCGACGTGGCCCAGCACGGCGCCGGCCTCGGCCGCGATCCAGGCCGACGCCAGATCGGCCGGGCTCAGCCAGCCTCTGGGGTCGTCCGGCCAGTCCACCGGATAGCGGTCGGCGCCATGGACCTGGAAGAGCGCCTCGACACAGGCGTCCAGGTCCGCGGGGTCTCTGGGACGGATCAGCATGCGGGCCAGCCTAGAACCGTCATCCGCGCAGCCTCTCGTCAGGAGGAACGGGGACGCCAGTCGCCGCGGTCGAGGTCGAGGTTCTCCGGGGTGTGCAGGCGGACCATGATCCTGGCCACGCCCCTGGGCACGCGGTGCTGGGTGACGAACGACACCACCACCATGACCAGGAACGCGATCGGCACGGTCCACGCGGCGGGCTGGGCCAGCAGCGCGCCCAGCATCCCGTCGTACGGGCCGCCGGTGATCGTGACGAGCACCGCCAGGCAGGCCAGCCCGCCGCCGGCGAACAGCCCCGCCAGCGCGCCGGTCGTGGACAGTCTTCGCCACCAGATGCCGAGCACCAGCAGCGGGCAGAACGACGAGGCGGCCACCGCGAACGCCAGCCCGACCACGTCGGCCACCGGCAGCGCCCGCGCCCACAGGGCCAGCGCCAGCGGCACCGCGACCGCCATCAGCGTGGCGATCCTGAACGAGCGCACCCCGCCCTTGAGCAGGTCCTGCGCGATCACGCCGGCCACGGAGACGGTCAGCCCCGAGGAGGTGGACAGGAACGCGGCGAACGCTCCGGCGGTGACGAGCGCGGTCAGCAGGTCGCCGAGGGTGCCGCCGATCATCCGGGAGGGCAGCGTCAGCACCACGGTGTCCGTGCGGACCAGGTCGGGCGCGTACAGCCGGCCGAGCCAGCCGTACACGGCCGGCAGCAGGTAGAAGGCGCCGAGCAGCGACAGCACGACGAGCGTGGTGCGGCGGGCGGCCCGGCCGTCGGGGTTGGTGTAGAAGCGGACGAGCACGTGCGGCAGCCCCATCGTGCCCAGGAAGGTGGCCAGGATCAGGGAGTACGTCGAGTACACCCCGTACTCCCTGGGCCCGCCCAGCGGGGTGAGCCAGAGTTCGGTGTCCTCCGCGCTCAGCGGGGGCGCCCCGTCGGCCCGCCAGGCGAGCAGCAGGAACACCACCGGCACGGCCAGCGCGGTCAGCTTGAGCCAGTACTGGAACGCCTGCACGAACGTGATGGACCGCATGCCGCCCGACAGCACGTTGAGCACCACCACGCCGGCGACCAGCAGCCCGCCCGCCCACACCGGCGCCCCGGTGATCGTCCGCAGCACCAGGCCCGCGCTCTGGAACTGCGGCATGAGGTACAGCCAGCCGATGAGCACCACGAGCACGCTGGCGGTGCGCCGTACCATCATGGACTCGAGCCGGGCTTCGGCGAAGTCGGGCAGCGTGTAGGCGCCCGAGCGGCGCAGCGGCGCCGACACCAGCACGAGCAGCACCAGGTAGCCGCCGGTCCAGCCGACCGGCAGCCACAGCATGTCGACGCCGTACGACAGGATGAGCCCGGCGACGCCCAGGAACGACGCCGCCGACAGATACTCGCCGCCGATCGCCGAGGCGTTCCACAGCGGGCTGACGGTGCGGGAGGCGACGTAGAAGTCGGAGGTCGTGCGGGAGACGCGGATGCCGAACGCGCCGATGAGCACGGTCGCCACCACGACGATGAGGACGGCGGCCAGGCTCACTGGATACCTACAGGCTGGAGGCCCCGTCGTTCAGGGCGGGGAGGCGTGGGCGGGGTGAGGGGTTCCGGATCGTCGCCGTCCCTGACGAGGTGAAGTCGTACCGCGTTACCCGCGACCGCGCGGGTCGCTGGCATGTGGCGCTCGCCGCCATCCCCGATCCCGTCCCGGCGCCGGGTACGGGCGAGGTCGTCGGCGTGGACCGGGGTGTGGCCGTGTCGGCCGCTTTGTCCACCGGAGAGATGCTGAACGCTCCCGGGCTGCGCGACACGGAGAAGGCGCGCCTTCGGCGGCTGCTGCGCAAGCTCGCCAGGGCCAGGCGCGGATCGAACCGGCGTGCAGAGGTCAAGGCCGCCATCGCCCGGGTGAAGGCGCGCGAGAGCGACCGGTGCAAGGACTGGGTGGAGAAGGTCAGTACGGGCCTCGCCCGGCGTTTCGACGTAATCGCCGTCGAAGACCTGAAGATCGGTGCCATGGCCCGGTCGGCGCGCGGCACCGTCGTAGCGCCCGGGCGCAATGTCCGGGCCAAGGCTGGGCTGAACCGGTCGATCATGGCCGCCGGATGGGGCGGTCTCGTCCGACGCCTGGAACACAAGGCGCCCGGGCGGGTGGTGAAGGTCAGCCCCGCGTACACGAGCCAGCGGTGCTCGGCGTGCGGGATCGTGGACCGGGAAGCGCGCGAGAGCCAAGCGCGTTACCGGTGCCGATCGTGTGGATACGCCGGCAACGCCGATGTGAACGCGGCCAGGAACATCGCATACGCGGCAGGGCATGCCGTGTCCGCGCGGGAAGGGCCACGGGTTGCCGGGCCGGTGCACCGCGAACCTCAACGCGACCTCCTCCTCGTGGGGTAGTTGCGGTTGGAATCCACGTGCTTCAGCACGGGGAGGATGTCAAGGACGGTCGACCAGGTCGGCGAAGTGGCGCTCGTTGCGCTCGGCCTGGCGCACGTACAGCCAGGCCCCGATGACGAAGGCCGGGTAGATCAGCCCCGCCAGCACGGCCCACGGCAGCGGGATCCCGAGCACGTCGACCTCGGCGAGCTCGGGGATGAGCAGGAACAGCAGCGGCAGCCCGCACACCACGCAGGCCAGCACGGTGCAGACGAACATGGCCAGCCGGAACTGGGTGCGCAGCAGCGAGCGCATGTAGACCTCGCCGAGATCCGTCTGCTCGTCGATCTCCCGGGTCGCCGGGAAGCGGGGTCTGCGCGTGGCGGCGGTGTGGGGGCTGGTGACCGCCACCCGGCGGCCGGGACGGGGTTCAGGGCTCACAGGTCTGACGTCTCCTGGGGCAGTGGCTCAATAGGATCTCCCCTTCCCTGGCGCGGCTCATTCGGGCCTGTGCCGCCGGGCTCGGCGGACGAGGAGGTCGCGCAGCTCACGGGTGTGGCGGCGGCTGACGGGGATCTCGGTGTCTCCGACCCGGACCGTGCACCGGCCGGAGTCGATGTGCAGCTCGACGATGTGCTTGACCGCGACCAGGTGGCTGCGGTGCACGCGGACGAACCCGGCCGCCGCCCACCGCTCCTCCAGCGTGGCCAGCGGGATGCGCACGAGGTGGCTGCCGGTGGCGGTGTGCAGGCGGGCGTAGTCGCCGTGCGCCTCCACGTAGATGACGTCGGCACTGGACACGAACCGGGTCACCCCGCCCAGCTCGACCGGGATCGTGTCGGTCTCGGCGCCGTCGACGGGCACGTCGGCCGAGACCGCGACCCGTCTGATCGCCTCGGCCAGGCGTTCCGGGCGCACGGGTTTGAGCAGGTAGTCCTCGGCCTTGATCTCGAAGGCGTCGACGGCGTGCTCCTCGTACGCGGTCACGAACACCACCCGCGGCGGGTTGGCGAACTGGGACAGCAGCCTGCCCAGCACCACCCCGTCGAGGCCGCGCATCCTGATGTCGAGGAAGACCGCGTCGATCGGCCGGCCTTCGGCGATGGCCCGGTCCAGCAGGCGCAGCGCGGCGGCCCCGTCGCGGGCGGTGGCCACCTCGCCGATCCGTGGGTCGGCGCGGAGCAAGTAGGAGAGATCTTCCAGGGCGGGAAGTTCGTCGTCCACCGCGAGCACCCGAAGTTGCGCCATGTACAGTGATAAAACCGACAACAAAGATCCAGGTCAACGGGCTGAGACGCCTGGGTGATATTTCGGCAACCTGACGTTGACCTTCGTGCCCGCTCCGCGGCCCGTCTCGACGACCAGCCCGTACTCGTCGCCGTACACCTGGCGCAGCCGCAGGTCGACGTTGGCCAGCCCGACGCCGCCCGCCGGCGGGATCTCACCTGCGAGGATGCGCCGCAGCCTGTCGGGGTCCATGCCGAGACCGTCGTCCTCGACGCTGATGCGGCACTCGGCGCCGGCGTCCTCCGCCATGATCGCGATGCGGCCGACGCCGTCCTTGCTCTCCAGGCCGTGCCTGACGGCGTTCTCGACGAGCGGCTGCAGGCACAGGAACGGCACCGCGACCGGCAGCACCTCCGGCGCGATGCGCAGCGTCACCTGGAGCTGGTCGCCGAAGCGGGCACGCTCCAGGATCAGGTAGCGGTCGATGGAGCGCAGTTCCTCGGCGAGCGTGGTGAACTCGCCGTGCCGGCGGAAGGAGTAGCGGGTGAAGTCGGCGAACTCCAGCAGCAGCTCCCTGGCCCGCTCCGGGTCGGTGCGGACGAACGAGGCGATCGTGGTGAGGGAGTTGTAGATGAAGTGCGGGGAGATCTGCGCGCGCAGCGCCCGCACCTCGGCCTCCATCAGCAGCGTGCGGGAGCGGTCGAGCTCGGCCAGCTCCAGCTGGGAGTCGACCCAGCCCGCCACCTCCTGGGCGGCGCGGACCAGCCCGGCGGAGGCGTGCTGGCCGTAGGCGGCGAGCGTGCCGACGACCCGGTCGTCGGTGGTCAGCGGCACCACCACGGCCTGCCTGATCGGGCATTCGAGCAGGTCGCAGGAGATGCTGAGCACCTGCGTGCGACCGTCTCCGAGCGTCGCGCGGGCGTGCTCGAACGCCTCCCCCGCGTGGTGCTCGCCCTCGCCGTCGTACACCAGCAGCCGCTCGCCGTCGGTGATCGCCAGCGCGGGCGAGCCGAGCAGCCGGCGCAGGTGGCGCGAGGCGCGGTCGGCGCCGTCGGCGGTGAGGCCCGCGCGCAGCGGCGGGCCGGCGAGCGAGGCCGTGTGGAGGGTCTCGAACGTGGCGCGCTCGGCCGGGCTGGTGCCGAGCTCGCGCCGGCCGCGCAGGACCCGCCACAGCACGATCGCGGGCACGGCGACGATCGCCGCCACGACCGCGATGCCGACCAGGAGCTCCACGGCTCAGCCCGCGGTGAGCGCGCCGGCGACGCGTCCGGCGTAGTCCTGCGCCTCCTCGGGGGAGGCGTACTTGGTGCGCGGCCAGAAGAAGCCGCGCAGGCCGTCCTTGGGGTTGCGCGGGACGACGTGCACGTGCAGGTGGGGGACGCTCTGGCTGACGCGGTTGTTCATCGCGACGAAGGTGCCGCCCGCGCCCAGGCCCTCCTCGACGGCGCCGGCCATGGCGCGGACCCGGTCGAAGAAGGGGCCGACGTCGGCGAGGTCGGCCAGCGTCTCGATGTGCGCCCGCGGCACGACGAGCACGTGGCCCTTGAAGACCGGGCGGGCGTCGAGGAACGAGACGGCCACCTCGTCCTCGTGGACCAGGGTGGCGGGCCGCTCCCCGGCGATGATCTCGCAGAACAGATCGGTGCTCACCGGCGCACCCTACTCCACGGCCGTCGCCGGGGTCGCCTGTCTCCGCACGGTCACCCGGGCAGCGAATCGGGCTTGGGCGGGTCCCTGGGGACGGCGTACGGCTCCTGCTCCGCGGGCTTCCCCTCGGCCACCCGGCGCTCCCTGATCAGCTCGGCGTCCAGCTCGGCGCCGAACAGCAGCGCCATGTTCGACAGCCACAGCCAGATCAGGAAGACCACGACCGTGGCGAGCGTCCCGTACGTCTTGTTGTAGGAGCCGAAGTTGGCCACGTACACGGCGAAACCGGTCGAGACGATCAGCCACAGGACGACCGCCAGCAGCCCGCCGGGCGTCAGCCAGCGCACCCCGGGCTGGCGCACGTTCGGCGCGGCCCAGTACAGCACCATGATCAGGCCGACCGCGATCAGCGCGAGCACCGGCCACTTGGCCACGTTCCAGACGGTCACCGCGGTCTCGCCCAGGCCGAGCGCCTCACCGGCGACGCGGGACAGGTCGCCGGTCAGCGTGACCGCGACGGCGGCGGCGGCCAGCAGGACCATCAGCATGATCGTGAGGCCGAGCCGGAGCGGGGTGAGCTTGTAGAACGGGCGGCCCTCGTCGATGTCGTAGATCTCGTTGCAGGCCCTGATGAACGCCGCGATGTAACCGGACGAGGACCACAGCGCGACGGCCAGGCCGAGGATCGCCGCCAGGCCCGGCCGGCTCGCCTGCTGGACGCCCTGCAGGCCCTGGGTCAGCAGGTCGCGCACCTCGGCGGGGGCCAGCGTGACCACGTTCCCGAAGAGCGTGCTCGCGTTCTGCTGTCCGAACAGGCCGAGCAGCGACACGAACACGATCAGGGCGGGGAAGATGGACAGCACCGCGTAGTAGGTGAGCGACGCGGCCAGGTCCTGGACGCGGTCGTTCTTGAACTCCACGGCCGTGCGCCTGACGACGCGCCACCAGGACCGGCCCGTCAGTTCGGCGGGGGTCTCGGGGGGTGTCACGTCATAGACCCCGGCGGCGCCGGTCGGCACGGCGGAGGATCAGCGCGACCACCGCGCCGGCGACCGCGAATCCCAGGACCGGCCGCAGGTAGTCGTTGCCGGCGGCGTTCTCCCGTGCCTTGTCCTTCAGTTCGAGTGCCCTGCCGGACATCTCGGCCGCCCTGACCCTGGCGGTCCCGCCCATCTCGGCCGCTCTGGTCTTCGCGGTGCCGCCCATCTCGCCGGCCCTGGCCTTCGCCGTGCCGCTCATCTCGGCCGCCTTGGCCTTGGCGGTGCCGACCATCGCGGCGGCGCGCTCCTTGGCCGACTCGGCCGCCTCGGCCGCCCGGCTCTTGACGTCCACCTTGTGGGCCAGCGCGCTCACGGTCTCGCCGAGTTCGCGGCGGGTCTCCCTGATGCTCTCGCGGACCTGTTCCTCCTCGTCGCCGCTCACGGCGGCCCGGCGCGCGCGGTCGGTGAGCGGCGTCGCGATGGAGCCCCGGTCCTGGTAGGGAGTGGTCGACTCGGGGACCCGCGTGCCGCCGCCGCGCAGCGACTCCTCCTCCACGGCGCGGGAGTGGATCGCCTCCGCGCGGTCGTCCGGCTCCGGCCCCTCGGGGATGAACGTCTCGTGCGGCTCGCGGCGGAGCTCCGCCTCGTGCGCGTTCTCGGCCGCGCCGCCGCGTGTGACGGGCACGTTGATGGATTCGGGGTCCGTCGGGGTGCCGACCGTCGCCCTGCGTGAACCCACGTCGCCCGCGTACTGGTCGTCGGAGTATCCCGGGTTCGTCTCACTCATCGGTGTGCTCCCTCCCTGACCGCGCCGATGTCGGCCTTCACGCTGGCGATCGTCTCCCTGGGAACGGGCGGGGTGGCCTGCTGGACCTGCTTCTTGCCGGCCAGGCCCAGCACCGCCGCGGTCGCGAGCAGCACCACGGCCACGATCGCGGCCGCCAGCCAGGCGGGCATGACGAGCGCGAGCAGCATCACCACGGCCGCCACGAGCACGGCGCCGCCGAAGAGCCCGACGATGCCCGCGGCGCCCACGATGCCGGCGCCGAGGCCGGCGCGCTTGCCCTTGCGCGTGAGTTCGAGCTTGGCCAGCCGGAGCTCGTCCCTGACGAGCCGGGAGACCTGCTCGGACAGATCGCTGACTAGTTTCTGGGTGTCGTTCACGACGTCGCCTCCTCCGTCGAGGAGTGCGCCTACCCACCTATACCGCCTTCTATCACGACCCTTCAGGCCGGTGATCAGCGCGGATTCCGGGCACCGCGAGGCCGCGCGACCGCTCGGGCCGCGCGGGCTCTCTCAGCGCTTGGCGGCGCGCAGCAGGAAGCCGACGACCCGTACGACGGGCGAGGCGGGCGCCTCGCACCAGTTGGCGGGCTGCTTCGGCTTGCTCCACGGAGAGGGGAGCTCGCACGAGGGAGCCTGCGGCTTGGGCCGCTCACACCACGATCCGGGAGGATTCATACTTCCACTGTACAACCGGGCATCACGCTTTCAGGGGCTGAATGGAGCGGGACGCGCGCACGACCGCCGCGAGGGCGTCCGGGTCGGCGGTGCGTTCGTACACGTCCAGCGCGGTGTCGGCCAGCTTGATCACGTGCTCGTCGCCGTGCGCGACGGCCCGGTCGAACGCCTCCTGCGCGGAGCCGGGCGCGGCGGGCAGCTCCCGCCCGGTCACCGGCCCCGCGGGCCCGTACGCGGCCGTCACCGCGGCGGCGGCGGCCCACGCCGCGTCGAGGCTCGGCACCCAGAGGGAGGCGGGCAGGGCGGGCAGCGTGCGGAGCACCGCCGTGGGGGCGGTCGCCGAGTGGATCAGCATGACGGGCGAGCCGTGCGCGTGGGTGAGATAGCGCAGGGTGGCGGCGTCGGCCAGCGCGGCGAGCCGGTCCCTGGCCTCGCCGGCGCCCGAGGCCGGGGCCAGCGCGGCGACCGACGGCTCCCAGCCGCCGGTGCCGGCGAGCTGGCGGAGCCGGTGGTCGATGTCCCGGCTCTGGTCGGCCACCCGCGGCACCCCGGCCAGCGCGCCCGACGGCGTCTCCGTGCCGGACGGCGGGGCCGCTCCGGCCACGGGCTGCCAGCGTGCCGCCCAGTAGCCGAGCGCCTGCCCCAGCTCGGCGAGCCGCGGCCCGTCCTCCAGCTCCAGCAGGGCGTGGACCGCGTGGCCGGTGCGGATGACGCCGTGGGTCGCCCCGGCCGCGATGCCGGGCAGCAGCCGCGGCCACCACTCCTCCAGCACGGCCCGCCACGGCCGCTCCTTCGTCTCCCGCTCGAAGAACCGCAGCCAGTCGCCGAGCCGTCGCGGGTCGCCCAGCGCTTCCCGCCAGTCGTCCCCGATCGCGCGGGTGCCGCCGGGAGCCTCCTCCAGGCGGGCGGTGTAGGCGTCCAGCCAGCGGTGGACCTCGCGGGCGTGCCCGCGCCTGACCATCGACTCGACCGCCATCGGGCCGTGGTTGCTCAGCCAGCCGTCGAACTCGGGGCAGGTGCGGTGCAGCCGCTCGAACGCCTCTTCCAGGGTGCCGCTGTCGTCCATGCACCCGACGCTAGCCTCGCCCGCCCCCGCCGCGCCTCGGTCCATGGACCTAGGCGCCCTCCTCCGTTCGTCCTATGACGGATCGGCGGGGCGCCGGCGGGTAACCTGCCGGGGTGCTGGTCGTACACGGAGTGTGGGCGGGAGAAGGGCTGGCCTTCTGGGCGGAGCAGCCCGCGCGGGCCGCGGGCGGGCCCGGCCGGCATCCGTTCGCCGCGCCGGTCCCCGCGCTGCGGGAGGCGCTCGGCGTCGACGGCGGGGGCGAGCCGGAGCTGGCGTTGCTGCTGCCGGGGACGGCGAAGGAGCCGATGCCCTCGCCCGAGACGGGGCGGCCCGCGACGGCGACGCGGCCCAGGTTGCGGGTGTGGCGCGTGCCCGCCGTGGTGCCGTCCGTCCCGGCCGCCCTGCGGGTGGTGGACGCCTACGACGGCAGCGCCACCGTCCGTCACTGGGCGGCCGCCGCCGGGTTCGCCCGCGATCTGGTACGGCGCGGCCGGGTGGTCCCGCGGCTGGTGGCGGCTCCCGGCGGCGCCTGCCGTGCGGTCTGGGAGCCGGTGGTCACCCGGGGTGACGCGGCGTACTTCAGGGAGCTGGCCCTGGCGATGCCGCCCGCGTCCCGTACCTCTGAGGTGGAGCGGCCGTCCGGGGAGGTGCTGTGGGAGGCGCTCGGGGCGTTCACCGACGCGCTGGTCCGTGAGGCGCTGCCCGAGCCGCTCGTCGAGCGGGCGGTGACGGCGCGCGAGCGGTGGCTGGCCGCCCTGACCGGCCCCGACGGCTCGTGCCCCGACGTGCCTGGCCTGCGCGAGGAGCTGGACCGGTGGCGCGAGACGGTGGTGGCCGCCGAGGGTGCCGCGCGGGTGTGCTTCCGGCTGGTCGAGCCGGCCGAGGAGGACGAGGACGACCGTGACCTCGACGCTGGGTGGCGGGTGGAGCTGGCTCTGCAGGGGGTGGAGGACCCGAGCCTGTACGTGCCCGCCGCGCGGGTGTGGCGCGGGGAGCCGGTGGCCGGGGTCCCGGCGGCGGAGCGGGAGCTGCTGGCCGGGCTCGGCCGGGCGGTGCGGCTCTATCCGGAGCTGGAGCGGGCGCTGCGCGTGGCCGAGCCGGGCGAGCTGGTGCTCGACACCGCGGGCGCGTTCGGATTCCTCAGGGAGGCGGCGCCGCTGCTGCAGGCGGCCGGGTTCGGGGTGCTGCTCCCCCGCTGGGCCGGGCGGAACCGGCTGGGGCTGAAGGTGACGGCCAGGAGCAAGGACCCGGGGGCGGTGGCCGGGCAGGGGCTGGGGCTGCGCGAGCTGGTCGGCTTCCGGGTCGACCTGGCCGTGGCCGGGGAGACGATCGGCGAGGAGGAGCTGGCCGAGCTGGCCCGGTTGAAGGTGCCGCTGGTCCGGGTGCGCGGCCGGTGGGTGGAGCTGGACGAGCGGCAGCTGGCGGCCGCGCTGCGGGTGGTCGGCGGCGAGCGGGCCGGTGAGGCGCGGGCGGCCGACCTGCTGCGGCAGGTGGTCCGGGGCGACGGCGAGCTGCCGCTGCTGGAGGTGGACGCCGACGGGGTGCTCGGCGACCTGCTCTCGGGCGAGGCGGAGCGGCGGCTGCGGCCGATCGGCACGCCCGCGGGCATCGACGCGACGCTCCGCCCGTACCAGGAGCGGGGGCTGGCCTGGCTGATCTTCCTGTCGGAGCTGGGGCTGGGCGGGATCCTGGCCGACGACATGGGGCTGGGCAAGACGATCACCACCCTGGCGCTGCTGGTCCACGAGGGGACGGGGCCGACGCTGCTGATGTGCCCGATGTCGCTGCTGGGCAACTGGCAGCGGGAGGCGGCCCGGTTCGCGCCGGGCCTGCGCGTGTACACCCACCACGGCCCCGGCCGCGACCCCGCGCTGATCGCCGGCGCCGACCTGGTCCTCACCACGTACGGCACGGCGCAGCGGGACCTGGAGGCGCTGCGCGAGGTCTCCTGGCGGCGGGTGGTGTGCGACGAGGCGCAGGCGATCAAGAACAGCGGCACGCTCCAGGCCAGGGCGGTCCGGGCGATCCCGGCGGCGCAGCGGCTGGCGCTGACCGGGACCCCGGTGGAGAACCACCTGGCCGAGCTCTGGTCGATCATGGAGTTCGCCAACCAGGGGCTGCTGGGGACGCGGGCCGGGTTCAGGGAGCGGTTCCAGGAGCCGATCGAGGCCCGGCGGGACGAGGAGGCGGCGCACGCGCTCAGGCGGGCGACCGGGCCGTTCATCCTGCGGCGCGTCAAGACCGACAAGTCGGTGATCAGCGACCTGCCGGAGAAGCTGGAGATCAAGGAGTGGTGCCCGCTCACCACCGAGCAGGCGTCGCTCTACCAGGCGGTCGTGGACGACATGCTGGGCAAGATCGATGGCAGTGAGGGGATCGAGCGGCGCGGGCTGGTGCTGGCTACCGTGGCCAAGCTCAAGCAGGTCTGCAACCACCCGGCCCACCTGCTCAAGGACGGCTCCAGGCTGGCCGGCAGGTCGGGCAAGCTGCAGCGGCTGGAGCAGCTCGCCGAGGAGATCCTGGCCGAGGGCGAGAAGGCGCTGGTGTTCACCCAGTACACCGAGTTCGGCGCCATGCTCCAGCCCTACCTGGCGCGGCGGCTGGACCGGCCGGTGCTCTGGCTGCACGGCGGCCTGCCGAAGAAGGCCCGCGACCGGCTGGTCGACCGCTTCCAGGAGGACGGCGAGCCGATGCTGTTCCTGCTGTCGCTCAGGGCGGCGGGCGTGGGGCTCAACCTGACCGCCGCCAGTCACGTCGTCCACGTCGACCGCTGGTGGAACCCGGCCGTCGAGGACCAGGCCACCGACCGCGCCTTCCGCATCGGCCAGCGCAAGAACGTGCAGGTCCGCAAGCTGATCTGCGCCGGCACGCTGGAGGAGCGGGTCGACGAGCTGATGGAGCGCAAGAAGGCGCTGGCCGAGCGGGTGGTGGGCACCGGCGAGGACTGGCTGACGGACCTGTCGACGCGGGAGCTGCGCGAGGTGTTCCGGCTGACTTCGGAGGCGGTGGCCTGAGATGCGGTACGGGACCCCGATCAAGGTCGAGGGCGGCCTCCGCGCCCGGTCGAGGCGCGGCTCGATCGGGTCGGCGTGGTGGTCGCGGCGGTTCATCGACATCCTGGAGCGCGTCTGCGACCGGGGGAGGCTCTCACGCGGGCGCGGCTACGCCAGAGCCGGGCAGGTGCTGTCCATCGACCTGTCGCCCGGCCTGGTGTCGGCCGCCGTGCAGGGTTCGCGGCGCACCCCGTACGAGGTGACGATCGCGATCGGGGCGTACGGCGAGGACCGCTGGGAGACGCTGGAGTCGGCGATCGCCGAGCAGGCGGTCTACCGGGCCAAGCTGCTGGCCGGGGAGATGCCGGAGGAGATCGAGGAGCTGTTCGCCTCTGTCGGCGTCGACCTGTTCCCGCGCGATCTCGGCATGGACTGCTCGTGTCCCGACTGGGGGTTCCCGTGCAAGCACGTGTCGGCGGTGCTGTACCTGCTGGCGGAGTCGTTCGACGAGGACCCGTTCCTGGTGCTGGCGTGGCGCGGGCGGGGGCGCGCTGAGCTGCTGGGCTCGCTCGCCGCCCGGCCCGCCGCGGGCGTCCCGGCGGTGGCGGACGTGCCGTTCGCGGAGCGGCTGGCGGACTTCTACACGCCGGGCGGCAGCGCGCACCCGCCGGAGCGCCGCCCGGCGGGCTCGGACCTGCTCCCCCGGCTCTTCCCGCCGCCCGCGGACCTGGCCGCCCCGCTCGGCGTCGCCTACCGCCGGCTGGGTGAGTGAGCCGGGGTCAGCGGTCCTCGAAGTCGGCCGGGACCATGACGCGTACGCCGTTGGGCACCACGCGGAGCCTGATCGGGGTGCGGAGCCGCACCTCGCCGTCGACGTCGGCGGCCATCGGCGGGTCGGTCTCCAGCAGCATCTCCCGGCCGGTCACGAAGGGGCCGCCGGCCAGGCTCCGCCACCGGCCCGTGGTGGCGCGGGCGAGCGTCTCGACCAGCAGCCGCAGCTTCTTGCCCGAGCCGAGCTGGTAGGCGACGAGCATGCCGTCGTCGATGCTGATGTCGCGGGCCACCTGCCAGCCGCCGTGGAAGCGGCCGTTGGCGATGTTGAGCTGGTGGGTGAGAAGCTCGTGGCGCTGCCCGTCGACCGTGATGTAGGCCCGGAACGGGCGGTGGCCGGGCAGGATCGTGAGCGCGGTCAGCGGGTAGGCGGGCCGGCCCACCCACCGCTTCAGCCACGGCCTGACCTTGCCCGCCACCTCCACCGACACCCCGAAGCTGGCCAGGTTGGCGAACGGCCGGTCGTCGGCCATGCCGAGGTCGATGTCGGCCACCTTGCCGGTGGCGAACACCCGGATCGCGCCCGAGAGGTCGAGCGGCAGGCCGAGGCTGCGGGCGAAGTTGTTGGTGGTGCCGAGCGGCAGGACGCCGAGCGCCACGTCGCGGTGGGCGACGTGGCGCACGGCGGAGGAGAGCGTGCCGTCGCCGCCGCCGACGATCAGCAGGTCGGGCCCCGTCGCCAGGGCCGTGTCGAGCAGCTCGCGCAGCCGTTTCGGGTTGTAGACGCCGATCTCGGCCAGCGGCTCGAAGCCCAGCTCGTGGACCTGCTCGATCACCTCGAAGTAGTGGCGGCGGCCGCGTCGTGAGCGAGTGTTGATCACCACTGCCACACGGCGATCCTTGAGGATCGCCGCGGTGTGCTCGGCCTTGGTGCGCAGTTCGCTCATGGTCATCAATCGTAGGTCCAGAAGCCCCTGCCTTCGCACGGCGACCGTGTGAAGACAGGGGCTCGCGACCCGCCTGATCTACTTCTTCGGCGGGGTCACCTGGACGATGGCGCCCAGGTCGCCGGGGAGCGGGGTGACCAGCTTGATCCCCACGCCCAGCGCCTTGCCCTCGTCCCCCGGGTTACCGGAGCCGAGCACGTGGCCGCCGCCGATGTCGAGGCCGTAGTACTCGGTGGCCGGGGTGCCGTCCACGTTCACCACGCGGGTGCTGTACGGCTGGTCGCCCTTGGACGGGACGACGGTGGAGGCGTCGAAGTCCCGGTAGAACAGGCCGCCGTCCTGGACCTCCAGGCCGGGGTACCAGGTCTTGGCGTCGGTGAACTCCTTGACGCCCTTGAGCCCGCCGATCCGCGTGCAGTACTCGCTGAACGGCTCGTCCGGCGCCTCCAGGCACTCCTTGAGCGGGTAGGTGTTCCTGAACGAGAACGCCGCGTTGGACGTCTGGGTGCGGCCTTCCATGTTCTTGTGCCTGGTCGGGTCCTTCGCGGCCGCCTCGCCGGTGCGGCGCAGCGGGTCGAAGTGGGAGTCGACGAGCAGCAGGGTGCCCTTGGAGCCGATGCTCGGCGCCGCCTCCAGGTTGTTCACCAGCACGTTGTTGGTGTAGGTCGAGTCGCGGTACCAGACCAGCAGGCCGGGCGCGTTGTACTTGACCTTCTCCACCTTCCACGCCCCGTCACGCGAGTACGTGGTGTCGTAGGCGTACTGCAGGCCCTTGTCGAACCCGTCGAAGTTGCGCCACTCGGCGAGGTAGAACCGCTGGATCTCGCGCTCGCCGTTGTTGATCGTCCAGCCCTGGCCGCTGGTGTTGGTGAAGGTGCCGCCGGTGGCCCGCCAGCCGTTCTCGCCGCCCTCGACGTCGTCGCTCCACACGGTGGCGCCGTCGCTGGTGAGCTCGAAGTCGTCGGCGTGCCAGCCGCGCGGGGTGAAGGCCGCGTCGGTGTTGTACGTCAGCCGCAGCTTGATCGATTGGCCGGCGAACGGGGTCAGGTCGACGTAGTCGTGCCGCCAGCCGTTCGTGTCACCGGTGATGCCGTACTTCTTGTCGCCGAAGGTGGCGAGGTTCTTGTTCGGGTCCGGGTAGTCGTCGGGCGTGGTGATCTCGTCGCCGGCCTCGTCGAAGACCTTCTGCTGGGCCCAGGTCGAGCCGCCGTCGGTGGACACCTCGACGAAGCCGAAGTCCCAGTCGGACTCGATCTCGTAGTTGTTCCACATCCAGAACCGCACGTCGGACCCGGCGGGCACGTCGATGTCGCGGCCCACCGAGACGTTCGCCCACTCCTGGTCCATGCCGGACCACCAGGCGTTGCCGCCGCTGTGCGGGTCGACCATCTTGAGCGGCTCGGAGGCCAGGTTCACCCGGACGCCGTCCTGGGTGAGCTTCGGCGTGCGGGAGGACTGGCCGACGGTGACCAGGCTCTTGCGGTCACCCGGGTCGAACACCTTGGGGTTGGCCCAGCCGAGCACCCACTTGTCCCACAGGCCCATGTGCGTGGGCATGGACTGGAAGATCGGGCCGGAGTGGGAGCCGCTGGACATCAGGTCCCAGAAGTCCACCGCGGAGCTGCCCGCGCCGGAGGTGTCGTACAGGTCGGGCAGGCCGAGGTCGTGGCCGTACTCGTGGGCGAAGACGCCGACGCCGGAGTCCTCGGGCTGGACGATGTAGTTGGAGATCTTCATGTCGGTGCCGGGCACCTGGTAGCCGCCGGCGACCGCGCTGGAGTGGGCCCAGATGGCGTAGGTGCCCTCGGCGCCGCCGTCGGAGGACTTGTCCTTGCCGGCGTGGACCAGCACGAGGTGGTCGATCACGCCGTCGGGCTCGGCGAAGTTGCCGTCGCCGTCGGCGTCGGAGACGTCCTCGAGGTCGTAGTCGGCCCACGGGAAGTCCGGCTGGGTCTGGGCCAGCACGTTGACGGCGTCGATGGCGAGCTGGCCGGCGCCGAGCGGGTTGTCCGGGTGGCCGGACATGTCCTGCGGGTTGCCGCCGCAGGCCGCTGCGCCGTACCAGGCCTCGGAGTGCGGGGCCTTGATCCAGCCGACGGCGGAGCCGGTGACGGAGTAGGCGCCCTTGGACATCTCCTCGTACATCTTCTTCAGCGTGAAGCCGGAGATGTCGATGCCCGGCCTGCCGTCGCGGGGGTCCTTCAGGTCCTTCCGTACGCGCTCGGTGATGCCCTTGTCGGTGTAGAGCATCTTGTTGAAGTGCTCGGGGCTGAAGTCCTTGACCCAGAAGGAGTTGTTGTCCTTGTTCGGCAGCGTGGCCGGGTCCGGGATGTTGTTGTGCAGGGGGCCGTTCTTGAGCGTGCCGGCCGGCTCGACGAGGCAGTCGTCGGGGGCGCTGTCGACGGTTCGCAGCCGGTTGTAACCGGAGAAGTCGTCGTCGGCGTTCTCGTTGAACTCGACCAGCAGCGTCAGCAGCTTGGCGGTCCTGGTCTGCTTGGTCTTCTTGAAGATGAAGTCGGCGGGGTTGCGGCCGGTCCTCAGGGCCTCCTGCTCGCGGGCGGCGAGCACCCGGGCGGCCGCCGGGTTGCCCAGGCTGTGCTTCTGGTCGATCTCCCGTGCCCGCGACCGTGAGCGCTTGTCACCGCCCGGCGCGCCCGGTTCCTCGGGCGTGGCCTCGTCCCTGGGCGGGGCGTAGTTGATGTAGAAGTCGGACGGACCGGGCTCGTAGCGCGCCACGGAGGACGCTTGCGCGGTGGGCGCCGTGAGGGTGGCGCCCAGCAGGGCTACTGCCGAGATCGTGGCTAAGAGGCGCGTCTTTCGGGACACCGAGTACCCCTTCTGCCCGGGGTCGCCGGGCGATGGCCGGAGGGTTTCGCAAGCCGGACGGTAGACCCCGGATAAACTCGACGTAAAGCCGCGAGTCGAAATATCACGAAACCAGGACATTCACCACAGCAGCCATGCCGCGACGGCGGCACCACCCAGTGCCCCGCCGTAACACACCACGGCGATCGGCAGATCGAACCGGGCCAGGCCCAGCAGTTCCTCGCTGGTGTGGCGGATCCGGTGCGCCGCGTGGAAGAGGCAGAGCGCCACGACCGCCACCAGCGCCACCCGCACCGGCAGGGGTTCGAGCGCGCCCGCGAGGTGCGCGGCGGACGGCCAGTCGAGCACGCCCAGCGGCATGAGCACGCCGAACAGCAGCACGAGCACCGGCAGCAGCAGCGCGGCGACCACGCCGCCGCCGCTGAAGAGCAGCCACAGGTACGGTTCCAGCACGCGTCTCATGGCGACCTCAGCACGACGTACGCGACGACCGCGGAGACCAGCAGCCAGGCCGAGTGGTTGCCGCCCTGGATCATCCAGGCGGGCACCCGCCAGCCGTCCAGCCGGACCACCGTGGCCTTGGGCGCGAGGTTGAGGAAGGTGATCGCATGGAAGCAGGTCGCGGCCAGCGCCACCACGTTGACCGCGATCATCCACGGTTGCCCGGCGAGCGCGACGAAGCCCGCGTACCCGCCGCCGGTCAGGGCGGCGATCATCAGCAGCAGGAACGCGACCGTCCAGGCCACGAACACGCTGGTCAGCTCCCGGAGCACGAAGATCGTGTAGCGCCGCGAGCGGGCGAACCAGAGCCGGTCGCGGCCGCGTACGTAGGGCGCGGTCATCGACGGCTCCACGGCAGCACCGAGCGGAGCGCGGCGGTCAGCTTGTAGCGCTGGATGGCCTCGGCCGGGTCGACGTGCTTGGGGCAGGCGTTCGTGCACTCGCCGACGAACGTGCACCCCCAGACGGCGTCCTCCTGGCTGAGCACGTCGAACCGGTCGTCCATGTCGCGCGAGTCCAGGTTGTAGCGCTGCGCCAGCGCGATCGCCGCGGGCCCCAGGAAGTCCGGGTCGAGCACGTACACCGGGCAGGCCGAGTAGCAGAGCATGCAGTTGATGCACATGCTGTACTGCTTGTAGGCGTCGAGCTGCGCCGGGGTCTGCGCGTACTCGGCGGTCAGCGGCAGTTCCTCGCCCTCCCTGACCAGCCACGGCCGCACCGACGACAGCTTGGCCAGGAAGTCCTCGATGTCCACCACCAGGTCCCTGATGACCGGGAACCCCTTGAGCGGCTCGATCCTGACCGGTCCGTCCCCGTACTCGGTGAGGAAGGTCCCGCAGGTCAGCCGGGGTTCACCGTTGACGGTCATGCCGCACGACCCGCAGATGCCCATCCGGCACGACCAGCGGAACGACAGCGTGCCGTCCAGCCGGTCCTTGACGTAGGTGAGCCCGTCGAGCACCGCCCAGTCGGGCATGAGCGGCACCTCGTACGACGCGAAGACGGGCTCGGCGTCCTGCCCGGGGCGGTACCGGGCGACCTCCAGCCGGATCGACTCAGTCACGGCCATAGACCCTTTCCCCTGGGGGCCAGCGGGTGATGGTGACGGGCAGCAGCCCCACCGAGGGGGTGCCGTCGGGGGCGCGGTGGACCAGCGAGTGCGCCAGGTAGGCGCCGTCGTCCCTGGCGGGGAAGTCGGTGCGCTGGTGGGCCCCGCGCGACTCCTGCCGGTTCAGCGCGCAGGCGACGATGGTCCGCGCGACGTCGAGCATGGCGCGCAGCTCCAGCAGGTTGATCATCTCGGTGTTGAAGACGGCGCTGGTGTCGTCGACCCGCGCCTCCAGGGCGCGCTCGCACAGCTCGGCGAGGGTGTCGGCGGCCTTGGCCAGCACGTCGCCGCCGCGGTAGATGCCGGCCGCGCCCTCCAGCGTGTGCTGCATCTCCTCGCGCAGGACGGCGACGCGCTCGCCGTTCGCGCGGCCCTCGCGGGCGCGGGTCAGCCGCCGCCGCTCGTCGTCGCCCTGGCTGCGCACCGCGGGCGGCTCGCCCTCGCGGTGGGTACGGGCGAACTCGGCGGCGGCGATCCCGGCCCGCCTGCCGAAGACGAGGATCTCCGGCAGCGAGTTGGAGCCGAGCCGGTTGGCGCCGTTGATGCTCACGCAGGCGGTCTCCCCCGCCGCGTACAGCCCCGCGACCGGGGTGGCCCCGTCGAGGTCGGTGTGCACGCCGCCCATCATGTAGTGCACGACGGGACGGACCGGGATGAGGTCGGTGGCCGGGTCGAGGTTCTGGTAGCTGCGGCACAACTCGCGCACGAACGGGATGCGGGCGTCGATCTTGTCCTCGCCGAGGTGGCGCAGGTCGAGGTAGACGACGGGCCCGTACGGGGTGTCGGCCGTGCGCCCTTTGCGCTGCTCGTGGACGAACGCCTGGGAGAGCCGGTCGCGCGGGCCCAGCTCCATGCTGCGCAGCTTCGGGGCGGGGGTGGGCCGGCCCAGGTCGTAGTCCTGGAGGTAGCGGTAGCCGTCCTTGTTGATCAGCCAGCCGCCCTCGGCCCTGGCCGCCTCGGTGATGAGGATGCCGGTGAACGGCAGCCCGGTGGGGTGGTACTGGACGAACTCCATGTCCTTCAGCGGCGCGCCCGCCCGGTAGGCCAGCGCCATGCCGTCGCCGGTCTTGATGGTCGCGTTGGTGGTGAACGGGAAGGCCCGGCCGCAGCCGCCGGTGGCCAGGATCACGGTCCTGGCGGGGATCGCCTCGACGCGGCCGGTCCTCATCTCGACGGCGACCACGCCGTGCACCCGGCCGTCGTCGACGATGAGCTGGGTGACGTACCACTCGTCGTATCGCACGATGTCGGGATATTTCAGGGTGGTCTGGAAGAGCGTGTGCAGCAGGTGGAAGCCCGTCTTGTCGGCCGCGTACCAGGTGCGCTGCCGTTTCATGCCGCCGAACGGGCGCACCGCGACCCGCCCGTCTGGCTCCCGGCTCCACGGGCAGCCCCAGTGTTCCAGCTGGATGAGCTCGCGGGGCGCCTCGGCCACGAACGCCTCCACCGCGTCCTGGTCGCACAGCCAGTCGCCGCCGGAGATCGTGTCGTAGCAGTGCTCGTCCAGGCTGTCGCCGGCGCCGATCACCGCGGCGGCGCCGCCCTCGGCGGAGACCGTGTGGCTGCGCATCGGATACACCTTGGACAGCACGGCCACGGTCAGGGACGGGTCGGTCTCGGCGACCGCCAGCGCGGCGCGCAGGCCGGCCCCGCCGCCCCCGACGATGAGCACGTCGATCATGCGATCAGCTCCCGCGGTCGGGCTGGATCGGGTCCTTCACCCGCCTGCCGTCGTGGCGGACGGCGGACAGGTGGATGCTGCCGTCGTGGTACTCGTGCCGGATCCGGCGGCAGCCGCAGTCGAAGAACTGGTCGCGGATGACGAGGCCGTAGCCGTCGTCGTCGACGAGGCGTTCGCCTCCCGACTTCTTCCCGCAGGGGGCCGTCTCGGGGGTGAAGGGGATCTTGGTGCCGGTCATCGCCGATCTCCTTAGACAGGCGACTGAATGGGCGGATCGTCACATCAACAGAAGCACCGCGACCTCTCGGGGGAAAGGTCTCACTTTGTTTCGCGGCGCTTGAGCGCGGCCTGCTGGGCCTCCTTCAGCTCCGGCTTGTCGTCGGGCGGGTAGTGCAGGTCGAAGGCGGGCCGTTCGGAGCGGATCGGCGGCATGAAGGTGAAGTTGTGCCGGGGCGGCGGGCAGCTCGTGGCCCACTCCAGCGAGCCGGCGAACCCCCACGGGTCGTCGACGGTGACCTTGGGCGCCCGTCTGGCCGTCCTCCAGACGTTGTAGAGGAACGGCAGCGTCGAGGCGCCGAGCAGGAACGCCCCCGCCGAGGAGATCTCGTTGAGCAGGGTGAACCCGTCGCCGGGCGAGTAGTCGGCGTAGCGGCGCGGGAACCCGAGCATGCCCAGCCAGTGCTGCACCAGGAAGGTGGTGTGGAAGCCGATGAACAGCGTCCAGAAGTGGAGCTGGCCGAGCCGGTCGTCGAGCATCCGCCCGGTCATCTTGGGCCACCAGAAGTAGAACCCGGCGAACATGGCGAACACGACCGTGCCGAACACGACGTAGTGGAAGTGGGCCACCACGAAGTAGGAGTCGGTGACCTGGAAGTCGAGCGCCGGCGAGCCCAGGATGACGCCGGTGAGCCCGCCGAGCAGGAAGGTGACGAGGAACCCGATGGCGAACATCATCGGCGCCTCGAAGGACAGGTGTCCCCGCCACATGGTGCCGATCCAGTTGAAGAACTTCACCCCGGTCGGCACCGCGATCAGGAAGGTCATGAACGAGAAGAACGGCAGCAGCACCTGCCCGGTGGGGAACATGTGGTGCGCCCAGACGGTCATGGACAGCCCGGCGATGGCGATGGTCGCGCCGACCAGCCCGATGTAGCCGAAGATCGGCTTGCGGCTGAAGACCGGGATGACCTCGGTGATGATGCCGAAGAACGGCAGCGCGATGATGTAGACCTCGGGATGCCCGAAGAACCAGAACAGGTGCTGGTAGAGGATCGGCCCCCCGTTGGACGGGTCGAACACCTGGGTGCCCAGCCGCCGGTCCGACTCCAGCACCAGCAGCGCGGCGGCCAGCACGGGGAAAGCCATCAGCACGAGCATGCTGGTCAGCAGCACGTTCCAGGTGAAGATCGGCATCCGGAACATGGTCATGCCGGGCGCCCGCATGCCGATGATCGTGGTGATGAAGTTGACCGCGCCGAGGATCGTGCCGAGTCCGGCGAGGGCCAGCCCCATGATCCACAGGTCGCCGCCGACGCCGGGCGAGTAGGTGGCCGACGACAGCGGCGTGTAGGCGAACCAGCCGAAGCTCGCCGCCCCGCCCGGGGTGAAGAAGCCGGCCACCGCGATCAGGCCGCCGAACAGGAACAGCCAGAAGCTGACCGCGTTGAGCCGCGGGAAGGCCACGTCGGGCGCGCCGATCTGCAACGGCATGACCGCGTTGGCGAACCCGGCGAACAGCGGGGTGGCGAACAGCAGCAGCATGATCGTGCCGTGCATGGTGAACATCTGGTTGTAGGTCTCGGCGTCGACGACCTGCAGTCCCGGCGCCGCCAGCTCGGCCCGGATGATCATCGCCATGACCCCGCCGATCAGGAAGAACCCGAACGAGGAGATCAGATACAGGTAGCCGATCACCTTGTGATCGGTGGTCGACAGCCAGGACGCGATGACCGTCCCGGTGCGCCGTCGCCTGACCTGTTCGATCGAGGTCTCGCGAACGGTGGTCACGGCTGCTCCCTCCAGTAGAGGTGGCGTGCCTACCCATTCCACGCCAACGATCGACGTGCGTGAAGGAGTTTTTCGAAGATTGCCGATATGTCCCCTTCTCGGATGGCGGACGCGGGCCAGGACCGGCCCCAGGATCTTCTATCCTTCGTGTCAACCCGATCGGAGGAGAGATTTCGTGACCGCTTCGCGTGACTACGCCGCCCTCGCCCAGCGTGGGCTCTCGCTCGACCTCACCAGGGGGAAGCCGTCGCCGCGTCAGCTCGACCTCTCCAACGACATGCTGAGGCTGCCGGAGTCCTATCACGCGGCCGACGGCACCGACGCCCGCAACTACGGCGACCTGCAGGGCCTGCCCGAGCTGCGCGAGCTGTTCGGCCCGCTGCTGCAGGTGCCGCCGGCGCAGGTCGTGGTGGGCGGCAACGCCAGCCTCGCGCTCATGCACGACACGGTCGTGCACGCGCTGCTCGGCAAGGTGCCGGGCGCCGAGCGGCGGTGGGTGGAGGAGCCGGAGATCACCTTCCTGTGCCCGGTGCCCGGCTACGACCGCCATTTCACGATCTGTGAGCGGCTCGGCATCACGATGGTGGCCGTCCCGATGGGCCCTGACGGCCCCGACATGGACGTCGTCGAGCGGCTCGTGGCGAGCGACCCGAAGGTCAAGGGCATGTGGTGCGTGCCCAAGTACAGCAACCCGTCCGGCGTCGTCTACAGCGACGAGACCGTGCGCCGGCTCGCCGCCATGCCGGCGGCCGCCCCCGACTTCCGGATCTTCTGGGACAACGCCTACGCCGTCCACCACCTCACCGACACCCCGGCCGAGCTGGCCGACCTGCTCGCGCTCTGCGCCGCCCACGGCAACCCCGACCGGGCTCTCGTGTACGGCTCCACCTCCAAGGTGACGCTGGCGGGCGCGGGCGTGTCGTTCTTCGGCTCGTCCCCGGCGAACGTGGAGTGGTTCCTGGCCAACACCCGCAAGCAGTCCATCGGGCCCGACAAGCTCAACCAGCTGCGCCACGTCGAGTTCCTGCGCGACGCCGACGGGGTGGCCGCCCACATGCGCCGCCACGCCGAGCTGATCGCGCCCAAGTTCGAGCTGGTCGACCGGGTGCTGACCAAGGAGCTCGGCGGCCTTGCCACCTGGACCAGCCCGCGGGGCGGCTACTTCATCAGCCTGGAGGTGCCGCACGCCGCCGAGGTGGTGGCCAGGGCCAAGGCGGCCGGCATCGCGCTCACGCCCGCCGGGGCCACCCACCCGTACGGCGAGGACCCGGACGACCGCGTGATCCGGATCGCCCCCACCTACCCCGAGCTGGACGAGCTGGAGCAGGCCATCCTCGGCCTGACCGTGTGCGTGCGGCTGGTTGCGGAAGAGCGCGCCTGATCAGAGCTTCCCGGCGGGGGGCCGGAAGCCGAAGATGTACTGACGCGTCTCGTGCGGGTGGAAGGTGACGTCGACCCCGGGCTCGAAGGCGACGTTGTCGCGGGAGCAGTAGCAGAGGCTCTCCCAGACGGCGTACGCCTTCTCCCGGGCGGGCCCCTCGGCCTCGTCGCGCTTGCGCGCCCCGTACGCGCCGAGCACGAGCAGCAGCCCGACCCCCCAGAACACGCCGGTCAGGCAGAACGGCGCGAGCAGCACCTCCGCCCAGCCGGAGAACTTGCCCATCGCGATCACCAGCGACACGACCAGGTGCAGCAGGGCCGCCACGCCGAGCAGGACGTACCCCTGGTTCCTGGTCCAGGGCGTGTAGTGGCGGCTGGGGAACGACAACCAGACCGCGAGCTGCGTACGGCTCATCTGGTGTTTGGACGCGCCCAGCGCGGCTCGCGAGGGCAGGTCGGCGACCTCACGATCGCCGGGCAGCCTGACCCGCCCGATCCGATACGTCGTGCCCGCCGCCACGACCCCCGGCACCGCGATGACCTGATCTACCAGCCCGCATGCCGGACACTTCACTTCCACCCGCCGCAGTCTCTCCGTAAAACGACACTCCATGCAAACCGTAAGGTTCTTCATGTGAGACCCATTGACGCCCTGGTGAGTTCCCTGCCCGACGGCCGGGTCGTGACCGACCCCGACGTGATCGACTCCTACGCCCGCGACCGCACGTTCGTGGAGCCCGGCAAACCGCTCGCCGCGGTGCTGGCCGGCTCGCGCGACGACGTGGTGGCCACGCTGCGCTGGGCGAGCGAGCATCGGGTGCCGGTCGTGCCGCGCGGCGCGGGCACCGGGCTCGCCGGCGGGGCGACCGCGGGCGACGGCGCGGTCATCCTCTCCCTGGCCAGGATGGACCGGATCAGAGAGCTCACCCCCGCCGACGAGATCGCCGTGGCCGAGCCCGGCGTGATCACCGCCGACCTCGACCGGGCCGCCAGGGAGCACGGGCTGATGTACGCGCCGGACCCTTCCTCGTACGAGATCTCCACGATCGGCGGCAACCTGGCGACGAACGCGGGCGGGCTGCGCTGCGTCAAGTACGGCGTCACCCGCGACTCGGCGCTCGGGCTGGAGGTGGTGCTGGCCGACGGGCGGATCCTGAACACCGGGCGGCGCACCATGAAGGGCGTCACCGGCTACGACCTGACCGGCCTGTTCGTCGGCTCCGAGGGCACGCTGGGCGTGATCACCGCCGCCACCGTGCGGCTGCGGCCGGTCCCGGCGGCGGCGCCGGCGACGTTCGCGGCCGAGTTCGGCTCGCTGCGCGACGCGGGCGCGGCGGTGTCGGCGATCATGGCGGCGGGGTGCCAGCCGTCGCTGATGGAGCTGCTCGACCGGGCCACGCTGGAGGCCATCGACGACTGGCGCAACATCGGCCTGGAGGCGGGCACGATGGCCATGCTCATCGGCCAGTCCGACGCCTCCGACGGCCAGGCCGCCGCCGCCCGCATGGAGCGGCTCTGCCTCGACAACGGCGCCACGTTCGTGGCCGTCTCCTCCAGCCCGCAGGAGACCGAGGAGCTGATCGGGCTGCGCCGGATGGCCTACCAGGCCAAGGAGCGGCTCGGCGCGTGCCTGGTCGAGGACGTGTGCGTGCCCCGCTCGGTGCTGCCCGACATGATCGGCGCGATCGAGGCCGCCGCCGCCCGGCACGGCGTGCGTATCTGCACCGTCGCGCACGCCGGCGACGGCAACCTGCACCCGGTGTTCGTCTTCGAGCACGGTACGAGCGAGCCGCCGCCCGAGGTGTGGGCCGCGGCGGACGAGGTGTTCACGCGGGCCCTGGAGCTGGGCGGGACGCTCACCGGCGAGCATGGAGTCGGCGTGCTCAAGCGGCGCTGGCTGGCGCTGGAGACGGGGCCGGTGGCGCGGGAGGTGCAGCACGGCATCAAGGCCGTCTTCGACCCGCTGAACATCCTCAACCCGGGCAAGGCGATCTGACCGGTGGCCGGTTGTTCACCAAGACGTGACCTCGGCCGCGAATCCCGTAACGACCTGCGTGAAAACGCTGACACGCGAGCGTCAGACAGAGAAGATATTCCAGGTAGCGACTCATACCAATAGTCACGCTGGTAGCGTTTTGCCCCAGCGATCGTTCTGTATGGGGGTCCGGGGTGAGTCAGTTCCAGCCGTTGATGGCGGACGACCCGCAACGGCTGGGCGCGTTCGAGATCGTCGCCCGGCTAGGCGAGGGCGGCCAGGGGGTGGTCTACCTTGGCCGGACGGCGTCCGGCGAGCAGGTCGCCGTCAAGCTTCTGCACAATGCCCTGGCGGCCGACCCGGAAGCCAGGAGCCGCTTCCTGCGCGAGGTGGCGGTGGCCCAGCGGGTCGCCCGGTTCTGCACCGCGCCGGTGCTCCACGCCGACCTGGAGGGCAGCCGGCCGTACATCGTCAGCGAGTTCGTGCAGGGGCCGTCGCTGCGTGAGCTGGTGATCAACGAGGGCCCGCGCCGGGGGGCGGCGCTCGAACGGCTCGCGATCAGCACCGCGACCGCCCTGGCGGCCATCCACCGGGCGGGCATCCTGCACCGCGACTTCAAGCCCGCCAACGTGCTCATGGGCCCCGAAGGGCCCGTGGTGATCGACTTCGGCATCGCCCGCGCCCTCGACGCGCCCGGCGCGACCGCGACCGGCATGGCCATGGGCACCCCGTCCTATCTCGCGCCCGAGCAGCTCACCGGCACCGCGCCGGTGTCGGAGGCGGCGGACGTGTTCGCGTGGGGCGTCACCATGGTGTACGCCGCCACCGGCAAGCCGGCCTTCGGCGCCGACTCGATCCCGGTGGTGATGAACCGCATCCTCCACCAGGAGCCGCAGCTCGGCGGCATGGAGGGGCGGCTGGCCGAACTGGTGGCGCTCTGCCTGTCGAAGGACCCCGGCCAGCGGCCGTCGGCCGACCGGCTGATCGTCGAGCTGACGGGCCAGCCGGCGCCCAACGCGGCCATCGAACCGGTCTCGGGCCCTCAGGCCCAGCGCCCCTACGAGCCCGCCCCGTACCCCTCCCCCGAAGGAGCCACCCCCTTCGGCGCGGGCCCCTCCGAGGGCCTTGGAACGCGGCAGCCCCCCGCACACCCAGGCCACGCGGCAGCAGCCCACCTGGCCGCCCATCCCGGCACGAACCAACCCGGACCGGGCCAACCTGGGTCGGGCCACCTGGCCGCCCAGCCCGGAGCGGGCCAGCCGGGCGCCCAGCCTGGGACGGGCCAGCCGGGCGTGCAGCCCGGACCTGGCGGTCCGCAGAATCCGTGGATGCCTGGGGCCGCGGCCGACGCCATGCCGCACACGGGCGCGTACGGCCCGCCCGGAGGCGCGCCCGAGACCACCGGCGGCGGCGCTCCCGGAGGGCACCCGGCGATGCACGGGTCGCCCGGCATGGGCGCGCAGCCTCCCTTCCCGGGCGCGCAGCATCCCGGCCAGGCGGGACCCACCGCCCACGGCCAGGGCGGCCCCGGACACGCCGGTCCCGTCGCGCAAGGCGGACCGGGATCCGCGGGCCAGGGCGGACCGGGGCACCCGGGATCCGCGGGCCAAGGTGGACCGGGGCAGGGCGGGCCTTTCGGCCCCGGTCAGCAAGGCCCCGGTCAGCAAGGTCCCGGGCAGCAGGGTCCTGGGCGGGCGCCGCGTGAGCCGATGTCCAAGCAGCGGCGGTCGCTCACGTTCGCGCTCTCCGGAGCCGCGGCCGCGGCGCTGCTCGTGGTGGTCGGCGCCGTCGTGGTGCAGGCCAACGCCAAGTCCACGCCCGTGATGAACGTGGACAACGCCACCGCCTCCACGGCCCCCGCGTCCCAGCCCCCGCCGACCCCGGACACGTACTCCCCGGTCCCCACCCCGGACCTGGAGGAGCCGAAGCCGACCAAGACCCGGAAGAAGAAGACCGACGAGGCCACCGCCAGGCCCGACACGATCACGGTCCCCACCACCCGCCCGACGACCACCAAGCCGTCATCGTCGCCGTCGCCGACGAAAAAGAAGAAGAAGCGGAACACCCTCGTCGAGCCGGACCTGGAGCCGACGACGCAGCCCACGAGCGGCGGCGAGCAGACGGACCTGCCGACCAAGCCGCGACCCAAGCCGCTGGTCAAGAACACCACGAACGTGGTCGCCCTCTGCGGCACCGGCTACAAGGTGATCAACCAGCGCAAGCTCGCCGACAAGTCCGGCCGGGACACCGCCATGATCTACCTGCTCTACCACACCGGCCAGGGCAAGAACTGCGTGGTGACCAAGTCGCTCTACGTGCACACCGACAAGGTCGCGATGAGCGCCCACCTCCAGGTCAAGGGCGGCGCGCAGGCCGACGACCCGGGCCGCTTCACCCGGCACGCCGGCCCGATCCGGCTGGCCGCCAAGAAGAAGTGCGTCATCTGGGGCGGCACCTTCGAGGGCGTGAGCTGGAAGTCCGGCTGGAGCCACTGCGGCTGAGCCGCGAGCCTCACGGGCCGCGCTCCCTCCGGGAGTGCGGCCCTTCTCATGCGGGCAGGATGGCGCTACCGTTCCTGACGTGATCGTCAAGTCTCTGACCCAGCGGGGGAAGCGGACCCGCGCCGCTCTCCTGACGGCGGGGCGGGACGCGTTCGAGGAGTGCGGGTACGACGGGGTACGGGTCGACGACGTGTGCGCGCGGGCCGGGGTCTCCCATGGCACGTTCTACACGTACTTCGACTCCAAGGAGGCGCTGTTCGCCGAGGTCGCGGAGGCGGTGGTGGGCGAGATGTTCGCGGCGAACGTGGTCGGCCCGTCCGCGCCCGCCGACCCGTACGCGCGGATAGCCGCCGCCAACCGGCTCTACCTGCGGGCCTGGTCGGCGAACTCGCGCCTGGTGCGGATGCTGGAGCACGCGGCCACCGTCGACGACCGGTTCGGCGGCCTGCTGCTGGAGCTGCGCGAGGTGTTCGTGCGGCGCGGTGAGGAGGGGCTGCGGCGGCTGCAGCGGCAGGGCCTGGCCGACGCGTCGCTCGACCCCAGGCTGACGGCGATCATGCTGGGCGGCATGGTGGAGCAGTTCGCGCACGTGTGGCTGGACCTCGGCGAGCGGGCGAGCGAGGAGGCCGCCGTGGACCATCTCACGCGGCTGTGGGCGCGGGCCATCGGGCTGACGCCGCCATCAGGTTCCGGGGAGGAAGCGTGATCATCAGCAGGCTCGACCCCGGCGCGGACGACTACGCGCGCCGCCGCGAGGCGATGCTCGCCAAGCTGGCGGAGCTGGACGCCGAGCACGCCAAGGCGGTCGCGGGCGGCGGCGCCAAGTACGTCGAGCGCCACCGCCGGCGCGGCAAGCTGCTCGCCCGCGAGCGGATCGAGCTGCTCGTCGACCCCGACTCGCCGTTCCTTGAGCTGTCACCGCTGGCCGCCTGGGGCAGCGACTTCCCGGTGGGGGCGAGCGTGGTGACCGGCATCGGGGTGATCGAGGGCGTCGAGTGCCTGATCAGCGCGAACGACCCGACGGTCAGGGGCGGTGCGTCCAACCCGTGGACGCTGCGCAAGACGCTGCGGGCCGCCGACATCGCCTTCGAGAACCGCCTGCCGTACGTGAACCTCGTGGAGAGCGGCGGCGCCGACCTGCCGACCCAGAAGGAGATCTTCATCCCGGGCGGCCGGATCTTCCGCGACCTGACGCGGCTGTCGGCCGCCGGGATCCCGACGATCGCGCTGGTGTTCGGCAACTCCACGGCCGGCGGCGCGTACGTCCCGGGGATGAGCGACTACACGGTGATGGTGCGCGAGCGGGCCAAGGTGTTCCTGGGCGGGCCGCCGCTGGTGAAGATGGCGACCGGCGAGGAGTCCGACGACGAGTCGCTGGGCGGGGCCGAGATGCACGCCCGGGTGAGCGGCCTGGCCGACTACCTCGCCGCCGACGAGCACGACGCGCTGCGCATCGGCCGCCGCGTCGTCGGCTCGCTCCACTGGCGCAAGCAGGGCGCCGAACCGTACCCGGTGCGGGAGCCCGCGTACCCGGCGGAGGAGCTGCTGGGGATCGTGCCGGAGGACCTGAAGGTGCCGTTCGACCCGCGCGAGGTGATCGCCCGGGTGGTCGACGGCAGCGCGTTCGAAGAGTTCAAGCCGCTGTACGGGGCGTCGCTGGTGACGGGCTGGGCCCGGCTGCACGGCTATCCGGTGGGCATTCTGGCCAACGCCCGCGGGGTGCTGTTCAGCGAGGAGGCGCAGAAGGCCACCCAGTTCATCCAGCTCGCCAACCAGACCCGCACCCCGCTGGTCTTCCTGCAGAACACCACCGGCTACATGGTCGGCAAGGAGTACGAGCAGGGCGGCATCATCAAGCACGGCGCGATGATGATCAACGCGGTGTCCAACTCGACCGTGCCGCACCTGACCGTGGTCATGGGCGCCTCGTACGGGGCGGGCAACTACGGCATGTGCGGTCGCGCGTACGGGCCCAGGTTCCTGTTCAGCTGGCCGAGCGCGAAGTCGGCGGTGATGGGGCCGGCGCAGCTCGCCGGGGTGCTGTCGATCGTCGGCCGCGCCGCGGCCGGGGCGCGCGGCCAGGTGTACGACGAGGAGGCCGACGCGGCGATGCGGGCGATGGTGGAGGCGCAGGTGGAGGCGGAGTCGCTGCCGTTCTTCCTGTCGGGCAGGCTCTACGACGACGGGGTGATCGACCCGCGCGACACCCGGACGGTCCTCGGCCTGTGCCTGTCGGCGGTCAACAGCGCGCCGGTGCCGGAGCCGGCCGGGTTCGGGGTGTTCCGGCCATGATCAGGCGTCTGCTGGTGGCGAACCGGGGCGAGATCGCCCGCCGCGTCTTCCGTACCTGCCGTGAGCTGGGCGTCGAGACCGTGGCTCTCTACTCCGACGCGGACGCGGACGCGCCGCACGTGGCGGAGGCCGATCTCGCGGTGCGGCTGAGCGGGGTGAAGCCCGCCGGGACGTATCTGGCGATCGACCGGGTGATCGAGGCGTGCCGGGCGTCGGGGGCGGACGCGGTCCATCCCGGCTACGGATTCCTGTCGGAGAACGCGGCCTTCGCCCGTGCCGTGCTGGACGCGGGCCTGACCTGGGTCGGGCCGCCGCCGGACGCCATCGCGGCGATGGGCTCGAAGACCGGGGCCAAGCGGCTGATGGCGGAGGCCGGGGTGCCGGTGCTGCCGACGCTCGACCCGGCCGCGCCCGGGGAGTTCCCGGTGCTGGTGAAGGCGTCGGCGGGCGGCGGCGGGCGCGGCATGCGGGTGGTGCGCGACCCCGCGGACCTGGCTCGGCAGGTGGAGTCGGCGCGGCGGGAGGCGGAGGCGGCGTTCGGCGACGGCGGCGTCTTCGTCGAACCGCTGCTGGAGCGGGCCAGGCATGTCGAGGTGCAGGTGCTGGCCGACGGCCACGGCACCGTGTGGGCGCTGGGCGAACGGGAGTGCAGCGTCCAGCGCAGGCACCAGAAGGTCGTCGAGGAGTGCCCGTCGCCGGCGGTAACGCCGGAGGTGCGGGCCCGGCTGGCGGACGCGGCCGTGCGCGCCGCCCGCGCCATCGGGTACACCGGGGCGGGGACGGTCGAGTTCCTGGTCGCGGGCGAGCGGGTGGCGTTCCTGGAGGTGAACACCCGGCTGCAGGTCGAGCATCCGGTGACCGAGCTGGTCTACGGGGTCGACCTGGTCCGCCTGCAACTGGAGGTGGCCGAGGGCGCCCGCCTGCCGGAGGCGCCGCCCGAGCCGCGCGGGCACGCGGTGGAGGCCCGGCTGTACGCCGAGGACCTCGCGTACCTGCCGCAGTCGGGGGTGCTGCACCGGTTCGAGGTGACCGGCGCGGTGCGGGTGGACGCGGGGGTGGAGAGCGGGTCGGTGGTGTCCCCGCACTACGACCCCATGCTGGCCAAGATCGTCGGGTACGGTGCGACGCGCGGCGAGGCGGTGCGGAAGCTGGCCTCCGCCCTGCGGGGCGCCCGCCTCCACGGGGTCACCACCAATCGGGACATGCTCCTCCAGGTCCTGAAAAATCCTGCTTTCGAGCGAGGCGACACCCACACCGGCTTCCTCGACGAGCATCCGCCCGCGCCTCCCTCGCCTCCCGGCGCCCGGGAGGCGCTGGCCGCCGCCCTGGCCATGGCCCGCGCCGGCCGCGACCGCGCCCCGGTCCTGCGCAGCCTTCCCTCCGGCTGGCGCAACGTCCGCTCGCAGCCTCGTACGGCCCGCTTCGAGGAGACCGAGGCCACCTACGACCCCCTCCCGCCCGGCACCGCCGTGGTCGCGGTGAGCCCTCTGCCCGCTGTCCGGACCGGCTCCGACGGCGGGGCGTATCGAGTGGTCCTGGAGACGGACGGGGTGCGGCGGGCGTTCGAGGTGTGCTGGTACGGGGACGGGAAGGTGTACGCCGACGGGCCGGAGGGCGCCGCCGTGCTGACGCCCGTGCCACGTCTGCCGGAGCCGGTGGAGCACGTCGCCCCGGGCTCGCTGCTGGCCCCGATGCCGGGCAGCGTGCTGCGGGTGGAGGTGGAGCCGGGTGACCGGGTGGCGAAGGGCACCCCGATCCTGGTGCTCGAAGCGATGAAAATGGAACACGCGGTCACCGCCCCCGCGGCGGGCGTGGTCGCGACCGTGCACGTGGAGAAGGGCCGGCAGGTCGACGCGGGCGCCGTGCTGGCGGTGATCAGGGAGAGTGACGATGACGGAGCTGGTGCACAGCGACCTTGAGCACGGGGTCGCGACCGTGACCCTGGACTCGCCGAAGAACCGCAACGCGTTGTCCACCAGGCTGCTGGGCGACCTGGAGTCCCACCTGAAGCAGGCGATCGCCGACGACGCGGCGCGGGTGATCGTGCTGACGGGCACCGGTCCGGTGTTCTGCTCGGGCGCGGACCTGAAGGAGCAGCGCGACCCGGACGCCGCGCCGGTGACCACGTCGCTGCCGGACATCCTGACCATGATCTGGCACAGCCCGAAGCCGGTGGTCTGCCGCCTCAACGGCACCGCCCGCGCGGGCGGCATCGGCCTGGTGACGGCGTGCGACGTCGCGATCGCGCCCGACACGGCGTCGTTCGCGTTCTCGGAGGTGCGGCTCGGCGTGGTGCCCGCCATGATCGCGGTGCCGGTGCTGCGCAAGGTGAACCCGCGGGCGGCGTCGGAGTACCTCTTGACAGGCGAGGTGTTCGACGCGGCCAGGGCGGTGGAGATCGGCCTGCTCAACCGGGCGGTGCCCGAGGCGGAGCTGGACGCGACCGTGCGCCACTACACCGGCATGCTGGTCAAGGGCGGTCCCGAGTCTCTGGCGATCACCAAGATGCTGCTCTGCGAGCTGCCGGGGGTGTCGTTCGAGGAGGGCGTGCGCCGGATGGCCGCCCTGTCGGCCGAGCGGTTCACCTCCGAGGAGGGGCAGGAGGGCATCGCCGCCTTCATGGACAAGCGCCCGCCCCGCTGGGTTCCGTGAGTCATCCGGTGGACCGCGCCGTGCTCCGGGTGGCCAACTGCAGCGGCTTCTACGGCGACCGGCTGTCGGCGGCCCGCGAGATGGTCGAGGGCGGCCCGATCGACGTGCTCACCGGCGACTGGCTGGCCGAGCTGACCATGCTCATCCTGGCCGGAAACCGGCTCAAGGGCCGGCCCGGCTACGCGCCGACGTTCCTGCGTCAGCTGGAGGACGTCCTCGGCGCCTGCCTGGAGCGCGGCATCAAGATCGTGTCCAACGCGGGCGGCCTCGACCCGGCGGGCTGCGCCGACGCCGTGCGCGAGCTCGCCGCCAGGCTCGGCCTCTCCCCCAGGGTCGCGCACGTCACCGGCGACGATCTCACCGGCCGCGACCTGGACCTGGTCAACGCCGACACCGGCGAGCGGCTGACGGCCACCCCGCTCACGGCCAACGCCTACCTGGGCGGCCGGCCGATCGCCGCCGCCCTGTCGGCGGGCGCCGACGTCGTGGTCACCGGCCGCGTCACGGACGCGGCCCTGGTGACGGGTCCGGGCATCTGGCGGTACGGGTGGGGGCCCGCCGATCTCGACCCGCTGGCGGGATCGGTGGTCGCCGGCCACATCATCGAGTGCGGCTGCCAGGCGACGGGCGGCAACTACGCGTTCTTCCAGGACGTCCCTGACCTGGCCCGCTGCGGCTTCCCGATCGCCGAGCTGCACGCCGACGGCTCGTGCGTGATCACCAAGCACCCCGGCACGGGCGGGCTGGTCTCGGTGGGCACGGTCACGGCGCAGCTGCTGTACGAGATCGCGGGCCCGCGCTACCCCGGCCCCGACGTGGTGGCCCGGTTCGACACCGTCGCCCTGTCGTCCGACGGCCCCGACCGGGTCCGCGTCACGGGCGCCCGCGGCGAGCCGCCGCCTGACACGCTCAAGGTCGCGGTCAACTACCTGGCCGGTTACCGCAACACGATGACCCTCGTGCTCACCGGGCTCGACATCCAGGACAAGGCCCGGGTGGCGGAGGAGACGATCTGGGCGCGGATCCCGAAGGACTCCTTCGACCACGTGGACGTCACGCTCACCGGCCACGGCCTGCTCAGGATCACGGTCATGGACGCCGACCAGCGCAAGGCGGGCCGGGCGTTCTCCTCCGCCGTGGTGGAGACGGGCCTCGCCGGCTACCCCGGCTTCTACGGTCTCACCTCTCCAGGCCCGGCCTCCCCGTACGGGGTGTACTGGCCGGTCCTCGTACCGGCGTCGGAGGTCCGCCCGGAGGTGTACGTGGACGGCGAGCGCGTCCCTCTGGACGCGGCGGACCCTCGCGGGGACGTCCTCCCGCCCGGCCCGCCGCCGCTGCCGGACGGCGCGGCCGACGACCTCGCGGCCACAGCCGACGTGACGTCAGGAGACGTCCCTGGAAGCGAGGCGGCGGTGCGGATGCCGCTGGGGCGGATCGCCGGGGCGCGGTCGGGGGACAAGGGCGGCAACGCCAACCTGGGCGTGTGGACCACCACTCCCGAGCGCTACGCCTGGCTGGCCGCCCAGCTCACCACCGAGCGCCTGAAGTCCCTGCTGCCCGAGCTGGCCCCGTACCGAGTCGACCGCTACGCGCTGCCCAACCTCAACGCGCTGAACTTCGTGATCCACGGGCTGCTCGGCCGCGGCGTGGCCGCCAGCCCGCGCATGGACCCCCAGGCCAAGGCGCTCGGCGAGGAGCTGCGCGCCTGCCCGGTGGAGGTGCCCGCGCGCCTCGTGTAAACCATTTGAGCCGGTATGTCCCCGTACACGAGGATGACCGGCATGCCGATGCGCCGATTGACCCTCGACGACCTGGACGACTGCGGCCGGTTGGCCGAGGACCGCGGCTGGCTGCCTGAGCGGCACAAGTGGACGCTGCTGTTCGAGGTCGGCGAGGTGTACGGGACCGACGCGCCCGACGGCGACGGCCTGGCCTCCACGACCGTCCTGACCCGTTACGGCGACGGTCACGCGGTCGTCAGCATGGTGCTCACCGCCGCCAGGTACGCCCGCAAGGGGATGGCCCGCGGGCTGATGGAGCACGTGCTCGCGCGGGCGGGCGACCGCGTCGTGTCGCTGCACGCCACCGAGTACGGCAGGCCGCTGTACGAGAGCCTCGGGTTCCGCACGGCCGGCCGGGTGGCCAAGCGCACCGGCGTCTTCCGCGGCGCGCCCTCGGGCCGCACCCGCGTCGCCACGGAGGCGGATCTCGGCGCGATCCTGGCGCTGGACGCGGAGGTGTTCGGCACGGACCGGTCGGCGCTGCTGCGCCGCATGGCCGGGTTCGGGGAGCGGGTGCGGGTGGCCGAGGGCGGGTTCGGCCACTGCTGGCGCAACGACGACAACGTGGTGATCGGCCCGGTCGTGGCCCGCGACGAGGAGACCGCCCGCGCTCTGATCGGCGACCTGGCCCTGGACGCGGGCGGCGAGGTGCGGATGGACCTCGACCTGGCACAGGACGGCCTGACGCGGTGGGCCGGCGAGCACGGCGTCGGCGCTCCGTGGGAGGTGTCGCTGATGGTGCGGGGCGGCGACCTGCCCGGCGACCGGTCGCGGCAGTTCCTGCCGTTCATGCAAGCGCTCGGCTGACTCCGCAGCGTTAGGATGAGGCGTTCCAGAATGTGATTCGGGTCGAAAGGCGGCCATGTCCTCCACCCATATCGACGTCAGCGCCGTCGACCTCGATGAGCTCGGCGCCTGGATGGACGAGCAGGGCCTGCCCGGAGGCCCGATCACGGCGGTCGCGCCGGTCTCCGGCGGCACCCAGAACGTGATGGTCCGCTTCGAGCGCGGCGGGGTCCCGTACATCCTGCGCAGGCCGCCGCAGCACGCGCGGGCCAAGAGCAACGAGGTGCTGCGGCGCGAGGCCCGCGTGCTGGCCGCGCTGCGCGACACGCCGGTCGCGGCGCCCCGGCTGGTGGCCGCGCAGGCCGTGCGGGAGCCGGTTTTCTACCTGATGGAGCCGGTCGACGGGTTCAACCCCTCGACCGGGCTGCCGGAGCCGCACGCGAGCGACGCCGCCATCCGCCACCGGATGGCGCTGGAGGCGGCCTCGGCGCTGGCCGAGCTGGGCCGGGTTGACCCGGGCCTGCTGCCGGGCTTCGGCCGGCCTGAAGGGTTCCTGGAGCGCCAGGTGCCGCGCTGGATGCGCGAGCTCGACTCCTACGGCGAGCTCGCCGGCTATCCGGGGCCGGACATCCCCGGCCTGGAGGAGACGGCGCGCTGGCTGGAGAGCAACAGGCCCGCCTCGTTCCGGCCGGGGATCATGCACGGCGACTTCCACTTCGCGAACCTGATGTTCGCGCCCGACGGCCCGCGCGTGGCGGCCATCGTCGACTGGGAGATGTGCACGATCGGCGATCCGCTGCTCGACCTCGGGTGGCTGGTGGCGATGTGGCCGATGGCCGACGGTTACGTCCCCGGCCTGGCCTCGCCGCGCGAGATCGTCGACTGCTACGCGGCGCTGTCCGACCGCGATCTGTCCGCCATCGACTGGTACGCGGTCATGGCGTGCTTCAAGCTGGGCATCGTGCTCGAAGGCACCCATGCGAGGGCATTCGCCGGGAAAGCCCCCAAGGACATCGGTGACCTGCTGCATGCCGCCACACTCGACCTCTTCGCCCGTGCAGGGCACATCATGCGCAACTCTCTCGAATCACCCACATAACATCCAATATCCTGATTTTCCCGAAAAACGATCACAGGGCAGCCCACGGACCGTACAATTGCGCGCAATTGCCGCGTAGTTCGGGGAAGGGTCGTCATGCGGATGCGGTTCCTTGGGTCCACGTCGGAGGCGGGCGCCTGCCCCACCCTCTACGAGACGGATCGCGGCACGATCGTCGTCCAGGGACTTCAGGTCTCGGACCCCGAGGCGCTCGCGGACCTGCGTGACGTGCTCGACGGCGAGACGGCGGTCGAGGTGCCGCGCGAGCTGCTCACCGAAATCGCGGCCCGGGTACTGCCCGAAATGACGGCAACCGCTTTCCAGGGCAGTGCCCCCGCACGACCAGCGACCGGCTGATCACAATTGCGCGAACAGGCCTGGCATGATCCGGGATCACAGGTCTAGCCTCTAGCGACGTGAGCTCGTTTCAGCAGGCGCGCATCGACCTCGGCAGCCAGCTCCGCCAGTTGCGCGAGTCGGCGCACCTGTCCGGCAAGGAGCTGGCCGAGCGGCTGCGCTGGCAGCCGTCCAAGGTCTCCCGCCTGGAGAACGCCCGCCAGACGGCGACGGAGGACGACGTGGTGGTGTGGGCCCAGGCGGTGTCCGCCTCTCCGGAGACCACCGACGAGCTCATCACCCAGGCCATCGCGCTGCTGGAGCGGCACGACGGCTGGAAGCAGCGCCACCGCAGCGGCCTGGCCGCCATCCAGGAGGACCTGCGCGACCTGGAGGCGCGCACCAAACTGTTCCGCGCCTTCGAGCCGGGCATCCTGGTCGGCCTGCTGCAGACGGCCGAGTACGCGCGCCACGTGTTCAGCAAGGTCAAGCGCCTCTACAGCGCGCCCGACCAGATCGACGCGGCGGTGCGGGTGCGCATGCAGCGTCAGGAGATCCTCTACGACCGCTCGCGCACGTTCCGCTTCGTGGTGCTGGAGGCCGCCCTGCACACCCGGCTCGCCCCGGCCGACGTCATGCGCGGCCAGCTCGACCGGCTGCTCGCCGTCAGCACGCTGCCCAACGTCGAGTTCGGCGTCGTCCCGTTCACCCGGGAGCTGCCGGCCAATCCGGTGCACGGTTTCTGGATCTTCAACGAGGCCCTGGTCACCGTCGGCACCCTGACGAAGGACCTGCTCTTCCGCGATCCGGACGACGTCGCCTTCTACACCAACGCCTTCGAGGACTTCGCCGAGGCGGCACAATTCGACGAACCTGGCCGTGACATCATCATCAAGGTTCTTGACCAGTATCGAAAACATTCATCACATTAACCGGCGCAATTGCTTGCCCTCCTATCAAGATCGTGCAATTCTTTGCCCGAGACGTTGCGGAGGTGATGCATGATGCTGGATTCCGCGCTCTGCCTCGAGCAATTCGCTTGGCATGCGGGTCGTCACGCTGACCTGTCGGTTCAGCATGTGTCGCTGGCCAGCGACCCCGCCTACGTCTCGGTGCGCAACCGCTTCTCGGCCACGCTCGCCGAGAGCGTCACCTGTTCCGAGGATGGAAGTTTCATCACCTCGTGGGGTTACCGTCTCGGCACCGCCGACGACGTGGAGGCCGCCGCCGCCCGCCTCGCCTTCCTCCTGGCCGCGCTGCCCGCCTGAGCTCACGCCCGCGCGCCGGGGGCAGGCGTGCCCGGCAGGGTCATCGTCGCGACCACGCCGCCGTCGGCCGCGTTGCGGAGCCTGATCTCTCCTCCCACCTCCTTGACGGCCTGGTGGACGATGGCCAGGCCCAGCCCGGAGCCCGGCAGCGACCGGGCCGAGGGCGAGCGCCAGAACCGGTCGAACACGTGCGGCAGCTCCTCCTCAGGAATGCCCGGCCCGTGGTCCCGTACGGTCAGCTCGCCGTCCCGGAGGGTGACCTCCACCTCGCTGTCAGGGCTGAACTTGGCGGCGTTGTCGAGGAGGTTGAGCACCGCCCGCTCCAGCGAGGCGGCTCCGCCGACCACGTACCACGGCTCCAGGTCGGCGGCGACCTCGGCGCCGCGCAGCCGCGCCCGCTCCACCGCGGCGGTGACCACCTGCTGGAAGGCGAGCTCGGCGTGCGGCTCGTGGTCGGTGTCGCCGCGGGCCAGCTGCAGCAGGTCGCCGACCAGCGTGGTCAGCTCGGCGAACTGCGCCTTGACGTTGACCAGCAGCCGCTCCTTGGCGCCGGGGTCGAGGCTGCGGCCGGTCTGCTCGCTGCGCAGCAGCAGGTCGATGTTGGTGCGCAGAGTGGTGAGCGGGGTGCGTAGCTCGTGCCCGGCGTCGGCGACGAGCTGCCGCTGCCGGTCGCGGGAGCCGGCCAGCGCGGCCGTCATCGCGTTGAAGGAGGCGCTCAGGCGGGCGATCTCGTCGCCGCCCTCGACCGGGATCCGGGTGTCGAGGTCCTCGGTCTGCGCGATGTGCTCGACGGCCCTGGTCAGGCGGCCGACCGGGCGCAGCGCGGCGCGGGAGACGAGCAGCCCGACCGAGGCGGCGACCAGCACGCCGAGCGCGGCGACGCCGGCCAGCAGGACCGTCACCCTGCGCAGGGTGTCGTTGATCTCCTCCACCGGCCTGCCGACGACGAACGCGGCGTTCTCGTCCACGTTCCTGACGTAGACGCGCAGCGGGGTGCCGTCGTCGGCGCGGCCGTCGTAGAACTCCCACTGGCCGTAGTAGCCGGCCGCGATCCGCCTCTCGTGGGGGGTGACCTTGATCGCGGTGTTGCCCATGACGCAGCGCTCGCCGCCGGGGAAGACGATCTGCATCGGCTCGGTGAACGCCGGGTGCCCGTCGAGCGCGGCCGCCGGCTCGGGAGAGCAGTTGCGCACCGCCCCCTGCATGGCCTTGACCGGCACGGCGATGTCCCGCAGCGACTGGTTGAGCTGCCAGGACAGCTCCCGCCGGACGAAGTACCAGCAGCCCACGGCGGAGACCGCGACGGCTATCGCCACCGCCGCGGCGACCAGGAGCGTCAGCCGCGAGCGAAGACTGCGTTTCCTCATGGCGAGCCTCTGAGCACGTAGCCGACGCCGCGCACGGTCTGGATGACGCGCGGCTCGCCGCCGGCCTCGGTCTTGCGCCGCAGGTACATCACGTACACGTCGAGCGAGTTGGAGGTGGGCTCGAAGTCGAACCCCCACACCTCGGCCAGGATCTGGTCGCGGGTCAGCACCTGGCGCGGGTGCGTCAGGAACAGCTCCATCAGCAGGTACTCGGTCCTGGTCAGGTCGAGCCGCCGCGCGCCCCTGGTGACCTCGCGGGTCACCGGGTCCATCCGCAGGTCGGCGAAGGACAGCGCGTCCCCGGGCGCGTTCGGGCCGCTGAGCGCGCCGCGCCGGAGCAGCGCGCGCACCCGGGCCAGCAGCTCGTCCAGCTCGAACGGCTTGACCAGGTAGTCGTCGGCGCCCGCGTCCAGTCCGGACACGCGGTCGCCGACGGCGTCGCGGGCGGTGAGCATGAGCACGGGGATGTGGTTGCCGCCGGCCCGCAGCCGGCGGCAGGCGGTCAGCCCGTCGAGCCGGGGCATCATGACGTCGAGCAGCACGGCGTCGTACGGGCTGCCGGCCAGCTCGTCCAGGGCCTCCTGCCCGTCGTCGGCGGTGGTGACCTTGTAGCCCTCGAACTCCAGGCTCGACTGCAACGCCTCGCGCAAGGCGGGCTCGTCGTCCACCACCAGCAACCGGGCAGCCTCGTTCATGCGCACCACGCTAGAGGAACATTCTGAGAACCCGATGAAGGCAGGTCAGCGCCCCAGGACCGCCATGGCCGCGTTGTGGCCGGGGATGCCGCTCACCCCGCCGCCGCGCCGGGCGCCGGCCCCGCACAGCAGGATGCGCTCGTGCTCGGTCTCGACGCCCCAGCCGCCTTCCTCCCCGTACGGCCAGCTCAGGTCCCGGTGGAAGATGTGACCGCCCGGCAGGCCGGCCTCGTTCTCCAGGTCGACGGGGGACTTGGCCTCGATGCACGGGGTGCCGTCGGGGGCGCGCAGCAGGCAGTCCCCGATCGGCTCGGCCAGCACCGAGTCGATCGAGGCGAGGGTGGCGCGCAGCGCGCGCTCCCTGGCCCCGTCCGGGTCCTGGCGGAACAGGCGGGCGGGCATGTGCAGGCCGAACAGCGTCATCGTCTCGGCCTTGCCGCGCAGGCCGGGGCCGAGGATGGACGGGTCGGTGAGCGAGTGGCAGTAGACCTCGGCGGGCGGCAGGTCCGGGATGTCGCCCCCGGCCGCCTGGGCGTGGGCGCGGGCGAGCTGGCCGCCGCTCTCGTTGATGTGGAACGTCCCGCTGAAGGCCGCCTTCGGGTCCACGCCGGCGTCCTTGAGCCTGGGCAGCCGGGAGAGCACCATGTTGACCTTGAGCTGCGCCCCCTCCGGCAGGCCCGGCGTACGGCCGAGCACCCGGTCCAGCACTGTGGGGGGCAGGTTGACCAGCACGTGCCCGCCGGTGACCGAGTGCTCGCCGTCGTCCGTACGGAACGTCACCTCGCCGGACGGCGCGATGCCGACGATCTCGGCGCCGGTCCTGATCTCCGCGCCGGCCGCGCGGGCGGCGGTCTCCAGCGCGCCGGAGACGGCGCCCATGCCGCCCACCGGGACGTTCCACTCGCCGGTGCCGTCGCCGATCACGTGGTAGAGGAAGCAGCGGTTGGCCCGCAGGTCGGTGGCCGGGTCGGCGAACGTGCCGATCAGCGCGTCGGTGAGCACCACGCCGCGCACGACGTCGTCGGCGAACCGCTCGTCCACCGCCTCGCCGATGGGGCGGGCGAACAGGTCGCGCCAGGCCTCGGCGCCGACCAGCTTCTCCACCTCCGCCGCCGGCCGCAGCGGCTCCAGCAGCGTCGGCGCCAGCGCCCGCGCGGCCGTCGCGGTCATGCCGTAGAACGCCTCCCAGGCGGCGTGGTCGGCCTCGCCGCCGGTCACGGCCCGGAACGAGGCCCTGGTGCGGTCCGCGTCCTCGCCGTCGACGAGCAGCCCGGTGTCGCCGACGGGCGTGTACGAGGAGTAGCGGCGGCGGCGCAGCTCCAGCTTCAGGCCCAGATCCTTGACGATCTTCGTCGGCAGCAGGCTGACCAGATAGGAGTAGCGCGACAGCCGCACGTCCACGCCCGGGAACGGCCGCGCCGAGATCGCCAGGCCGCCCGTGTGGTCCTGCCGCTCCAGCACCAGCACCCGCCGCCCGGCCCGGGCGAGATAGGCGGCGGCGACCAGCCCGTTGTGCCCGCCTCCGGCGATGACCACGTCGAAAGTCCCCATTCTCCGCACTCTAGGACCTCCGATCCCGGCCCCGCCATCGGACCCGGGCCTCTCAGGCCGGGCGGGCGGCGATGGAGAGGAGAGTGGCGGCGGAGCCGGTGAGGGGGCGGCCCCTGCGCCAGACGGCCCGCAGGGTGCGTGCCAGGTCCAGCCCGTAGAGCGGCACCTCGACCAGCCGCCCGGTGGTCAGCTCCGCCTCCACCGCGTAGGCGCTGAGCACCGCGGGGGCCACCCCCGCCTGGGCGGCGCCCTTGACCGCCGCGTTGGACCCCAGCTCCAGCCTCGGCCTGGCCCGGTGCAGCGCGCTGAACACCACGTCCAGCGTCTCCCTGGTGCCCGACCCGCGCTCCCGTACCACCAGCGGGGTGGCGGCCAGCTCGGGACCTCGCAGGAGGGTGCGGCGGCGCGCCCACGGATGGCCGGGCGCGACCACGACCACCAGCCGGTCGCCGCCCACCACCCGCTCGGCCAGCCCGTCCGGCACGGCCGGCCCTTCCACGAACCCGAGCTCCACCTCCCCGGCCAGCACCCGGGCCGCCACGTCGGCGGAGTTCATCACGTCCAGCCCGGCCTCGACGTCCGGCTCCCGGCTCTGCAGCTCGCCCAGCCAGCGCGGCAGCAGGTACTCGGCCACGGTCATGCTCGCCGCGACCCTGAGGTGCCCGGCCCCGCCGCGCCGGACGGCCTCGGCGGCGCGCACGAGCTCCTGGGCGGCGCCGACGACCTGCGCGGCCCAGCCGGCCACGATCTTCCCTTCGCCGGTGAGCGCCGACCCGCGCGGGGTGCGCTCCAGCAGGGGCAGGCCGAGGCGGCGTTCGAGCCGGGCGATGCGCTTGCTGGCCGACGGCTGCGCGATCCCGGCCGCCCTGGCCGCCTGCCCGAGGCTGCCCAGCTCGCCGACGTCGACCAGCAGCTTGAGCGAGACGAGATCGGGCAATTCACTCATAGCCCCAGGCTATGACCTGCCATCCGGCGAGCGGCTACCGGCGTTCCCGGTCCCGCCGAAGACTGGATGCCGTGCCCCTGCCTGCTCTCCGGTCCCTGCCCGCCCTGCTGCCCGGGGTGCTCGTGTCGGCTGCCGCGCTGGGGGTCGCGCTGGCGGTGAACGCGGCGGTGCCCGCGGTGAGCGCGGCGGTGGTCGCGGTGGTGCTGGGGGCGGCGCTGGCGGGCTTCGGGGGTGCCGGCCGGCGGCTGCTGCCGGGGCTGCGGTTCGTGTCGAGACCGGTGCTGCGGGCGGCGGTGGTGCTGCTCGGGCTGCAGGTCTCGGTGCCGCAGATCCTGGGGCTGGGCTGGCAGACGGTGGTGGTCGTGGTGGTGGCCACCGGGGTGACGTTCGCGGTGACGCCGGTGGCCGGCCGCAGGCTCGGCGTCCCGCCGGGCGCCTCGCTGCTGGTGGCGACGGGGGTGGCCGTCTGCGGGGCGGCGGCGATCGCGGCCATGCACGACAGCGCGGGCACCGAGGACGACGAGGCGGCCGCCGCCCTGGCGGTGGTGGTCCTGTACGGCACGGGCGCCCTGCTCGCGATCCCCCTCGCCGCCTCCTGGCTCGGTCTCTCCCCCTCGCAGCTCGCCGTCTGGACGGGCGCGGCGGTTCACGAGGTGGCCCAGGTGGCGGCCATCGGGGCCGCCACGGGCGTCCTGACGACGGCCGTGACGGTCAAGCTCGGCCGGGTCCTCCTCCTGGCTCCCCTGGTCGCCCTCGTCTCGTACACGGGGTCTCACGCCACGCCCGGGAGGCGGCTCCAGGTCGCGCATGCCGGACGGGTGGGCCTGCCCGCGGGTCCACCGGTTCGTCCCGCACGGGCACCGCGCGGGAAGGCGGGGCGGGTGGCCGGGGTGCCGCTGTTCGTGGCCGGGTTCGTCGTCATGGCATGCGTGCGCGGCACGGGGATGGTGCCGGACGGGGCCGTCGCGGTGGCGGGGCAGGCGGCGAATATCCTGTTGGCTGCCGCGATGTTCGGCCTCGGCACCGGGATCGACGTGCGGAGACTGCTGCGCGGGGGGCGGACCGTGCTGCTCGGCGGGATCGCCACCGGGCTCGTCGGCGGGGTGTCGCTCGCGGGTGTGCTGCTGCTCGTGTGATCCCCCGGGCGGACGGCGGCGCGGGGGTGCCGCCGTCCGGGTGAGCACGGGTGGACGCGGACGCGGTCCCCCCGTACGCTGCTCGGTTCGGAACAAATTCCTCGAAACACTCCGTTCCGACAATGCGCCACAAGACCACTCAAGGAGTACGAAACACACATGCGCCGCACCACCGACTCCCTTCTCCAGCCGTCCGACGAGGTCGCCGAGGCTCTCGACTCGGGCGCACCGGTCGTCGCGCTGGAGTCCACGATCATCTCGCACGGCCTGCCCCGGCCCCGCAACCTCGAGGTCGCGCGCAAGCTGGAGGAGATCGTACGGCGCGAGGGCGCGGTCCCCGCCACGATCGCGGTGCTGGACGGAGTGGCCAGGATCGGCCTGGACGAGGCCTCGCTGGAGCGCGTCGCGATGGAGCCGGGGCTGCGCAAGCTGAGCCAGCGCGACCTCCCGCTCGCCGCCGCGCTGAAGGTGAGCGGCGCGACCACGGTGGCGGCGACGTCGTTCCTGGCGGCCCGGGCGGGCATCCGCCTGTTCGCCACCGGCGGCCTGGGCGGCGTGCACCGCGGCTGGACGGACGATCAGGACGAGTCCGCCGACCTGGACACCCTGTCCAGGACCCGCGTCACCGTGGTGTGCGCGGGCGTCAAGTCCATCCTGGACGTGCCCGCCACGCTGCAGCGCCTGGAGACGCGCGGCGTGACCGTGGCCGGCTACCGGACCGACGAGTTCCCCGGCTTCTACCTGCGTTCCTCCGGCCGTCCCGTGGAGTGGCGGATCGAGACGCCCGAGGAGGCGGCCGCGGTCATGCGCGGCCAGGACGCGTTCGGCGGCCAGGAGACGGCGCTGATCGTGGCCAACCCGATCCCGGAGGACCAGCAGCTCGACCCGGCGCTGCACGACCGCGTGCTCGCCGAGGCCCTGGCCACCGCCGAGCGCGAGGGCGTCACCGGCCAGGCGATCACCCCGTTCCTGCTGGGCTACCTGGTGCGCGGCACCGGCGGGGCCTCCCTGGAGGCCAACCTGGCCGCGGTCCGCGGCAACGTCGCGCTCGCGGCCCGTATCGCGCTGGCCTGGTCACGATCGTGAACGGCCAGGGCCTGCTGGTCATCGGCGACGTGGTCACCGACGTGGTGGCCATGCACGGCGCTCCGGTCATGTCGGGCCCCGACATCCCTTCCGACATCGCCGCCGACATCGCGCTGCGCCCCGGCGGCTCCGGCGCGAACACCGCCGCGTGGGCGGCCTTCCTGGGCGCCGACGCGAGCCTGCTGGCCCGCTGCGGATACGACAGCAGCGAGTGGCACATCACCGAGCTGACCAAGACCGGGGTCCGCCCGCACATCCGGATCGACACCGCCAACCCGACCGCCGTGGTCATCTCGATGGTCGACAGCACCGGCGAGCGCTCCATGCTGACGAACCGGGGCGCCGGCGAGCTGATCTCCCCCCTCGACTGGGACGACGCGCTCCTCGACGGCGTGACGCACCTGCACGTCTCCGGTTACACCCTGTTCAGCGAGCCCGGCCTGGCCCTGAGCAGGCTGGCCATGGCGAAGGCGACCGGCGCCGGGGCCTCGATCAGCGTCGACCCGGCCTCGACGGGCCCGCTCGCCGAGTTCGGCGTGACACGGTTCCTCGGCGAGACGGCGCTCGCCGGATTGATCTTTCCCAATCGTGACGAAGCTCTCCTTCTCAGCGGCACCGCCACGCCCGAGCGGGCGGCCGAGACCCTCAGCGAGCATTACGGGACAGCGGTCGTAAAGCTGGGGCCCCAGGGCGGTCTCGTGGCGGTGGGCGGGCAGGTCGTGGCGAAGGCGGACGCGGTGCCCGCGGAGGCCGTGGACTCCACGGGAGCCGGTGACGCGTTCGCCGCCGGCTACCTCGCCGCCACCCTGTCGGGGGCGGGCGAGAGGGAGGCTCTGGAGTCAGGTTGCCGTGCGGGTGCCGAGTGTGTGGCCCTCGTAGGGGGTCGTCCACGGTACGGTTTGGACATGAAGCGTCTTTACCCTATTCACACCGATTGATAGCTTGCCGCGTAGGCTGCACCATCAGTCACATGCGTATCGCGGCACACTGGGGAGGATAAGGTCCCGCCGATGGACGTCGAGTCATCGATCTGCCTGAGCGACCTGGTCCCTGCCCTGCGCTGGAGTCGGCCGCAACAGGTCGCGGAGGCGCTGTCCGATCCGCGCTTGCCGTCCGCGTGGTGGTCGTCGATGCCGCTGCAGAGGGCCTTCGCCGCGACCGGTCTCGACTGGGTGTGCGAGCGGCTCGCGCTCCTCGCCTCCTCGCGCTGGGATCATCTGCCGCTGGGCGACGTGCTGCCGGCCATGGCGCTGCATCCGATCGATCCGACGCTGCCGGGCTATCCCGAGCCCGCCCGGACGGCGATCGTGGGCCTGGGCGGCTGGCACCGCCTGCGCCGCCTGACGCCGGCCGACCTGAAGGCGCCGGGGTCCACTCCCGAGACGGTGATGGGTACGGTCTTCCGTGAGGTGCTCGGCAGGCTGGCGGCCCGGCCGGAAGCCGTGGCCGGGCATCCCGAGGTCACCAGGCCGGTCCAGCGCGGCGCGTCCGGCACCGGTTCCTTCCCCGCCGCGGGCGAGCGTCCGGCGGCCGCGTTCGAGGGCACCGGCGCCTTCGCCGGCCCGAACGGCGGCCCCGCCAAGGGCGAGCCGCTGCCGCAGCGCGCCGACGAGCGCCGCAACACCGGAGCCTTCCCCGCCCCCGCCGACGAGCGCCGGAACACCGGCTCCTTCCCCAGGGTGGGCGACGACGCGCGGCCGGGCGGCGAACCCCGGCGTCCGGCGGCCTCCTTTCCGGCCGAGGAACAGCGGTCCCCCGGGTCCTTCCCCGGCGACAGCCGGCGCGCTCCCGGCTCGTTCCCCGGCGACCCCCAGCGGTCGCAGAGCTCGTCCCCGGACGAGGGCCGGCGCTCCACCGGATCCTTCCCCGCCGTCGGCCGCGACCAGCGCTCCACGGGCTCCTTTCCCGCCGTCGGCCGGGACCAGCGGTCCACCGGTTCCTTCCCCGCCGTGGGCGGGGGCCAGAGCCCGCTGCCGCAGCGCCCCGCCGCGGCCGACTCCTCCGGCCCGCACACCGGCTCCCTGCCGAGCCTCCCCGGCGGGTCCGCCTCGTACGGCTCCCAGCCCGCCCCTGTGCCGTCCGACACCGACCACGCGATGGTCAGAGTGGTCGACAGCCTGTTCCGCGGCCTGAACAAGCTGGAGCTGGCCGTGGCCGAGCACCGCCTGTTCGCCGAGGACCCGGTCAGCCTGCGCACGCTCGCGCACAAGATGCTCGTCGAGCGCGAGATCCTCTCCCAGGCGCAGCGCACCGCCGAGGAGCGGGTGCTCACCTGGCTGCGCTCGTCGGAGTCGGCCCCGATCACCGGGCACATGTTCCGGCTCACCGAGTGGCTGGGCGCCGCCGCGACCGAGGATCAGCTGATCGGCGCGGACCCCGCCCATCCCGCGACCGTGCCGTCCCTGCGCACCCCGCTGTGGCGGGTGCTGGTCACGCTGATGCCGGACCGCCGCCTCCAGGACGGCTGGCTGGTCGTCGGCGACATCCAGGGACTGCAGGCCCGTACCCGCAGGCTGCTGGCCTCGGCCCAGCCGGACGCGGACATGGTGGAGCTGATGGCGGAGCTGGGCATCCGCGCCCACTCGGCCAAGGCGTGGCTGGACGCGCTGCCGCCCGAGCAGGTCCACGACCCGGTCGCCGCGTCCGATGGCCCGCCGCAGCCGCTGCCGCGCCGCACCCCCGGCGCCAACGGGCACCACCACAGGGGCGGCCAGCCGATCCCCGCCGCCGCGGCCAACTCCATCGACCCGTCGGCCGCGCTCGCGACGCTGTCGGCCCTCTCCAACGGCCGCTCGCCGATGCTCCAGGGCCACCTGGCCGGCACCCCGGCCACTCCCCCGCCGCCGCCTCCGAGCCCGTCGTCGGATCCGCGCCGCTGGCAGCGCATCGAGGTCAAGCCCGAGCACCTGCGCGGCGGCCCGGTGCCGGTGCCGCAGAACTACGCGGCCCAGCTCGGCATGCGCCCCGGCACGCTGCTGTCGGTCACCGGCCCGGGCGACAACGCGATCGTGCTGGTGTGGCAGGGTCAGCAGCCGGTGTTCGACTCTCTCCAGCCGGTGCTGATGCGGCTCAACGCCCGCCCCGGCGACCAGGTGTACGTGACGGTCGACGGCTACCGCCTGGAGGCCCAGCTCACGGGCTGAGGCCGCTCACTCGCCGAACAGGCGCAGCGCGTGAGCCTTGGCGGCGGCCTCGCCCCGGGAGGCGACGCCGAGCTTGGCGAGGATGTTGGACACGTGCACGCTGACCGTCTTGACGGCGATGAACAGCTCGGCGGCGATCTCGCGGTTGCTCCGGCCCCTGGCGACGTGGCGCAGCACCTCCAGCTCGCGGGCGGTCAGGCCGAGCGGCGGCCCGCCGGGCGCGGACTGGTCCGCCAGGGCGATCCCGGCCCGCCTGGCCAGCGCGTCGACCCGCGCCAGCAGCGGCCGCGCGCCGAGCCGCCGCGCCAGCTCGTCCGCCGTGGCCAGCCGCGCCGCCGCGTGCTCGCGGTCGCCGCACGCCAGCGCGGCGTGCGCGGCCCCCTCGCACACCCGGGCTCGCGCGTACGGGTTGCGCAGCGCCTCCCAGGCCGCCACGGCCGCGTCCCAGGCCTTGAGCCGGGCCTCGGGGTCGTCCTCCGTCACGGTCATGGCGGTGACGGTGAGCCGCTGGGCCTGCTGCAGATCGCCGTCGGCGGGCAGCCGCTCGGCGAGGGCGCGGACCTCGGCCACCACCGGGCCGCCCAGCTCTGCCAGCGACGCCAGCAGCCCCCACGAGTAGCGCGGCTCGGCCCTCAGGTCGTGGGACCGCAGCAGGCGCAGGCCCGCCTCCCGCGCCTCGTCGACCCGGCCGCGGGCCAGCAGGAGCTCCGCCTCGCGGCGGCCGTGGGGCAGCACGGTCTGCTCGCGGAACGAGCCGCGCACCACGATGCGCTCGATGGCCGCCAGCAGCTCCGCGGCCTGGTCGAGCCGGCCGCGGGCCAGCGCGATGTCGGTGGCGAAGCCGCGCAGCCCGGTCTGGTGGGGCGGGGGCGGCACCAGCTCCAGGGCGTGCTCGATCACCTCCAGCGCCTCGTCCCAGCGGCCGAGCGACATCAGCGGCTCGGCCAGGTTGATCGACAGGAACGTGCCGGACGTGCGGGCCAGCCCGTAGCGCTCGGCCAGCGCGATGCCGTCGCGGGCGACCTGGGCCGCCTCCTCGTGGCGTCCGGCGCCCTCCAGGCTGTCGGACTCGGAGATGGCCACGCGCATGAGCGCGTTGTAGGCGTCGGCGCGGACCGCCAGCCGGCGTGCCTCGGCGTAGCCGCCGCGGTGCTCGTCGATCTCGGCGAAGCGCAGGCATCTGGTCCAGGTGAGGCTGATCAGGGCCTGCGCCTGGACGGTGTCGTCGCCGGCCCGGCGGCCGATCTCGATGGCCTGCTCGGCGGTGGCGATCCGCTCCGCGCGCCGGTCCGGCCGGTGGAGCATGCGGGCCAGCGACTCCAGCACCTGGCCGCGCAACCTGCTCGGCGGCTCGGCGGGGACCAGGGCGGCCGCCTCGTACAGGTCGTCGATGTGGCCGGGGCGGCTCAGGTCGTAGCGGATGAGGCCGCGCAGCCGCAGCACGCGGGCGGCCGCCACCGGGTCGGCGGCGCGGTCGATCTCACCGAGCGCGGCCGAGGCGAGCGCGGCGGCACGGTCGTACTCGCCCGCGAGGTGGGCCACGACGGCCGTCTGGCGCAGCACGTCGGCGTGGCCGCGGCCGGTGCGCTCCGCCGCGTCGGGCACGTGGTCCCACAGCTCCAGCACCCGCGAGAGCATGCGCAGCTGCTCGTCGTAGGCGGTGGAGCGACGGGCCGCGGCGGCGGCGTGCCAGGCGCTGGTGAGCGCCCAGGTGGTGTCGCGGGCGGCGTGCCAGTGGTGGGCCAGCTCGATCGCGCCGCGCGGCGCGGGCAGGACCGACAGGTCGCGCTCCAGCGCCTCGGCGAAGCGGGTGTGGAGCCGGGTGTGCTCGCCGGGCAGCAGGTCGTCGTGGAGCGCCTCGCGGATCAGCGCGTGGCGGAAGGCGTAGCCCTCGCCGTCGACGGCGAGCACGTTGCCCGCCACGGCGGGGCGCAGCCGGGCGGCGAGCGCCGCCTCGTCGAACCCGGTGACGGCGGCCAGCAGGTCGTGCTCGATGCGCTGGCCGCCGGCGCTGGCCATGCGCAGCAGCTCCTGCGTCTCGTCGGGCAGCCGCTCCACGCTCGCGAGCAGCAGGTCGCGCAGTGACTCCGGGAGCAGGCCGCCGGAGCCGTCCTCGCTCAGCAGCGCCTCGACGAACAGCGGGTTGCCCTCGCTGCGCGAGTAGACCCGCTCGATGTCGGCGGGCGACGGCTCGCGGGCGAGGATGCCCGCCGCCTGGGCGGCGACCTCGCGGCGGCTGAGCCGGCTCAGCTCCACCCGGGTCACCCACGCGACCCTGGACAGCTCGGCGAGGAGCGGGCGCAGCGGGTGGGCGCGGTGGAGCTCGTCGGAACGGTAGGTGACGACGATCATCAGGCGGCCGGTGCCGCGCTGGTAGCGCACCAGGAAGGAGAGCAGGTCGCGGGTGGAGCGGTCGGCCCAGTGGGCGTCCTCCACGACCAGGATGACCGGCCGGTCCTCGGCCAGCCGCTCCAGCAGGCCGAGCAGCTGCTCGAACAGCCGCGCCCTGGCCTCGGCGCCGTCGCGGTCGGGCTCGCCGAACTCGGGCAGCAGCCGCGCCAGTCCTCGGGTCGTGCCGCCGGGCACCAGCTCCGCGACCCGGTCGCGGCCGAGCGTGCGCACCAGGGAGCGCAGCACGGCGGTGAACGGGGCGAACGGCAGGCCCTCGGTGCCGAGCTCCAGGCAGCCGCCGACGAGCACCAGCGCGTCGCCGGCCCGGTCGGTGAACTCCCCCATGAGCCGGGTCTTGCCCACCCCGGCCTCGCCGCCGACCAGCACGGTGGCCGCGGCGCCGCCGCGCGTCTCACCCAGCACACCCAGGAGCAGGTCGAGCTCGCCGGCACGGCCGACGAACAGGGGGCTCACCTGGTGGATGGTCACGCACCAAGCATGCCATCCCCCTACGACAAGGTCAGCGCAGCACCTTACGGTAGAAAGTGGCAGAAGCCTCGTAACCGAGCGCGTGATAGAACTCCGGCGCGCGCCGGGTCGCCATCGCCACGTAGCGGGCGCCGCGGTCGCGCGCCCACTTCTCGAACTCCACGAGCAGGCCGCGCCCGATGCCCTGCCGGCGCGACCCCGACTGCACCATCGCCTCCTCCACCCAGGCGACGGGCCCGTTGGCGAAGAGCGTCAGATGGACGTAGCCGAGCAGATAGCCGTGGACGCGCCCGTCGACGACGGCGGCGAGCAGCAGGGTGTCTTCGTCCTTCAGCAGCAGCGGCAGCGCGGCGTCGAAGGCCTCGCGCTCGGGCCGGAAGGTGAGACCGAACTCGCGCGCCAGCGCGAACACGTCGTCCGCGTCGGACTTCTCCACCCTCCGGATAAGAAGATCGTCAGCCGTCATGACGTATGACACTAGATCGCGCCCCGTTCCCGAGTCCAACACTCATGAGTCGCGGATCGCCCGGACCCGGCCTGCCGAGGGTGGCGACAGGGTGCGCGGCACAAAAACGACATTCATACCATACACGAAGAAGTGCCGCGACACCTTCGACGGAACGCGGGCGGGCCGGGGTGGCAAGGATTTACCACTCCGGTACGCATAGCCCCTCCGAGGTAGAACATAAGAAAAGCTAGACTCTTTCATATTCCCTCTGCCTCGCCTAAGCTTTCACGAGAAAGGGCCTCCTGTCTGCACAATGCGACGTCGGCCGACAGGAGGCCCCTCCTCCCTCGCTACGAGAGGGATGGGTTGAAACAGACACACAACCGTACGGCTCGGAGGATCACCCCGAGACAGTTGCACTCGATGGATACGGCTGTACGGACTCATACCCTGACGCTGACGGCGGTTTCACAAGAACGACATTAGTCGCGCCTGGCGACCGTCTTCGTCAAACCCAGCGTAGAAGAAAAGCCCCAGCCACCACAAGTGGCGACTTTCGGGGCCAGCTAGAAAAAGGTACAACTCGGGTACATAAAATCACACTACGGGCATTGTTCCTACTTACCCGTAAATTCGCATATGTCGCCACTCTGACGACATTCGAGCGATATGTCCCCTATGACAAGCAGCAGAGTGACAGGTCGAACCCGCCGGCACGACGAGAACGCCCCGGCCACCCGCCGATTGCGGGCGACCGGGGCGCGCTCAACTCCTTCTACCGTCGGAGAACAGATAGCTCCCGACGATGATCATGCCTAGCTGGAAGGTCCAGAGCCTGATATCCGGGAGCTCCGGCTTGACCTGGGCCCATGCCTTCTCGTCCAGGAAAGCCCCGGCGAGCACCGTGACCATGATCAAATCGGACAGAATGATCATATAGATTTTCAGGAACCACCATCGCAGGTGATCCTGTGACGGATCCAGCATTTCATCCTCATGGTTAAGGGGAAACGAGGCAGTCCGTCATCACCGCGCCGGAGATGGACCAGTGTGCTCCTTGTGGGCTCACCCCAGAGTCCGCCCTCCGCCGATCGAGTGCGATGCGCCGAATCCTAGCGCCCTGCGGCGACAGACATCCGCCAATTCACAGATCACCCAATCCCAGCTGGCGGGCGATCAGCATGCGCTGCACCTCGGACGTTCCTTCGCCGATCTCCAGGATCTTCGCGTCGCGGTAGAAACGGCCCACCGGAAACTCGTTCATGAATCCGTACCCGCCGAAGATCTGCGTCGCGTCGCGGGAGTTGTCCATGGCCGCGTTGGACGAGACGAGCTTGGCGATCGCCGCTTCCTTCTTGAACGGGACGCCCGCGAGCATCTTCTCGGCCGCGTGGTAATAGGCCAGGCGGGCGGTGTGGGCGCGGGCCTCCATGTCGGCGATCTTGAACTGGATGGCCTGGTAATGGCCGATCGGGTGGCCGAAGGCGCGGCGCTCGCGCACGTACTTCAGGCACTCGTCCACGCAGCCCTGCGACAGGCCGACGCTGAGTGCGGCGATCGCGATGCGGCCCTCGTCCAGCGTCTGCAGGAACTGGGCGTAGCCGCGGCCGCGCTCGCCGAGCAGGTTGGCGGCGGGCACCCGGCAGTCGGAGAACGACAGCTCGCGCGTGTCCGAGGCGTTCCAGCCGACCTTGGAGTACTTCTTCGACACGGTGAAGCCCGGCGTGCCCGAGGGGACGAGGATGGTCGAGATCTCCCGCTCGCCGGTCAGCGCGGCGACGCCGACGACGCCGGTGATGTCGGTGCCGGAGTTGGTGATGAACGCCTTCGTCCCGTTGATCACCCACTCGTCGCCGTCGAGCACGGCGGTGGTGCGCATGCCGCCCGGCACGTCCGAGCCGCCGCCCGGCTCGGTCAGGCCGAACGCGCCCAGCATCTCCCCCGCGGCCAGCTTCGGCAGCCAGTGGTCGCGCTGCTCCCCGGTGCCGAACCGGAGGATGGGCATCGCGCCGAGCGACACCGCCGCCTCCAGGGTGATCGACACGCTGGAGTCCACCCTGGCCAGCTCCTCCAGCGTCAGGCAGAGGGCGAAGTAGTCGCCGCCCATGCCGCCGTACTGCTCGGGGATGGGCAGGCCGAACAGGCCCATCGCGCCCATCTGGCGGACGATGTCGTACGGGAACTCCTCGCGCTCGTAGTAGCCGCCGATGACGGGGGCGACCACCTCGCGGGCGAAGGCCTCGACGGTCTTGCGCAGCTCTTCGTGTTCGGGTGTCAGCATGGGTCAGCCTTTCGCGAGGGCCTGGACGACGCGGGAGGGGCTGGGCCGGCCCAGCCGGGCGGCCAGCCAGGTGCTGGTGGCCACGAGCTTGTCCAGGTCGAGGCCGGTCTCGATGCCGAGCCCGCGCAGCATCCAGACGAGGTCCTCGGTGGCCAGGTTGCCGGTGGCGGACTCGGCGTACGGGCAGCCGCCGATGCCGCCGGTGGAGGCGTCCACGGTGGTGACGCCCGCCCTGAGCGCGGCCAGGGTGTTGCCGAGCGCCTGCCCGTAGGTGTCGTGGAAGTGGACGGCGAGTTTGTCCGGCGAGGTGAACGCCTCGATGAGCGCGGTGACGTGGCCGGGCGTGCCGACGCCGATCGTGTCGCCCAGCGACAGCTCGTAGCAGCCCAGCCCGAGCAGCCGCTCCCCGACCGCGACCACCTGGGAGACGGGCGTGGGGCCCTCCCACGGGTCGCCGAAGCACATCGACACGTACGCGCGCACCCGCACGCCGTTCTCCAGCGCCCGGGCGACCACCGGCTCGAACATCTCGAACTGGCTCTCCAGGCTCCGGTTGAGGTTCTTGGCGGCGAACGTCTCGGTGGCGCTGGCGAAGACGGCGATCTCGTCGACGCCCCGCTCCAGCGCCCGGTCCAGGCCGCGCTCGTTCGGCACCAGCACCGGGTAGCGGACGCCGGGCCTGCGGTGCAGCCGGTCGAGCAGCTGCTCCGCGTCCGCGAGCTGGGGCACCCACTTCGGGTGCACGAAGCTGGTCGCCTCGATCACCTTGTGCCCGGCGTCGGCGAGCCGGTCGATGAACTCGGCCTTGACCTCGACGGGCACGATCGCGGCTTCGTTCTGCAGGCCGTCGCGGGGGCCGACCTCGTAGACGGTGACCTGCTGCGGCAGGCCCTCCATCGGGTACGCGCGCGCCATCATCCCTCCTCCACCACGGCCAGCACGGCGTCCATGTCGACGGGCCGGCCGGCCTGCACCGGCAGCTCGGCGACGCGCCCGTCCCGTGGGGCGGTGACGGTGTGCTCCATCTTCATCGCCTCCACGATCACCAGCGGCTGGCCTTCCTTGACCTGGTCGCCGACCTGGGCCTTGACCACCAGGACGGTGCCGGGCATCGGGCTCCTGACCACGCCGTCGCCGCTCCCCGCGGCGCCTGCGCGGTCGCCCGGGTCGCCGATCAGATGGCGGGTGACGGGCCAGGCGTGCCCGTCCCGGCCGAGCCAGACCGTCTCGCCGTCCCGGGCGCACACGTAGCGCGTCGTACGACCGTCCACAGTGACGACGACCCCACCCCCGTACGGCCCGACCGCTCCACCCGCCGGCCTGTCTCCGTACGGCCGGACGGCAGGTCCACCCGGCGATCCGGGACCGTCCGCGTACGTGCGGAGGACGGCCGGAACGGGCGGGCCGTCCGCCACCCTGACCTCGGCGCCTTCCCGGGGCAGGCCGCGCACGTGGACGGCGTGCACGCCGTCACGCGTCTCCAGCCGCCACGTCGTCCAGGCCCGCTCCCCGACCCGCCAGCCGTCCATGACCTCCCACGGGTCACGCCCCTCCGGCTGATCGTGAAACACGAGCGCGGCGGCCGCCAGCGCATCCAAGGGCACCCCGCGCCCCATACGGGCCAAGGCGACCCCAGCCACGTCCGCGCGGGCCGCATCTGTACGGTCCCCGTCCTCGCGGGCCTGATCCGCACCACCCGCGTTCGTGCGAGCCGCATCCGCACGACCCCCGTCCTCGCGGGTCTGGTCCGTGCGGGCCGCTTCTGCGCGGGTTGGGTCGGTGGTGAGGAGGTCTGGGAGGGCTCGTTCGACCAGGCCGGTGTCCAGGTCGCCGGCGCGGACGGTTTCGTGGGCGAGCAGGGCTCGCAGGAACGGCACGTTGGTGGTGACCCCGAGCACCACGGTCTCGCTCAGGGCGCGGTCGAGGGCACGGAGCGCTCCCGCCCGGTCCGGCGCCCAGGCGATGACCTTGGACAGCATCGGGTCGAACTCGCTGCCGACCACTCCGCCCTCCAGCAGCCCGGAGTCGACCCGTACCCCCGGACCGGCGGGCTCGCGCAGGGCGAGGACGCGGCCGCCGGTGGGCAGGAAGCCGCGCGCCGGATCCTCGGCGTAGACGCGCGCCTCGACCGCGTGGCCGTCGAGCCGCACCTCGTCCTGGGTGAACGGGAGAGGCTCGCCGGCCGCCACCCGGAGCTGCAGCTCCACCAGGTCGAGGCCGGTGACCAGCTCGGTGACGGGGTGCTCGACCTGGAGACGGGTGTTCATCTCCATGAAGTGGTAGGCGCCCGTGGCGCCGTCGACGATGAACTCGACGGTGCCCGCGCCGACGTAGCCGACCGCGCGGGCGGCCTCCACGGCGGCGGCGCCCATGCGGGCCCTGGTCTCCGCGTCGACGAAGGGCGACGGGGCCTCCTCGACGATCTTCTGGTGCCTGCGCTGCAGGCTGCACTCGCGTTCGCCCAGGTGAACGACGGTGCCGTGGCCGTCGGCGAGGACCTGGATCTCGATGTGCCGGGGCCGCTCCACGTAGCGCTCGATCAGCAGGGTGCCGTCGCCGAAGGCGGCCGTGGCCGTGCGCCGGGCGGACTCCAGGGCGTCAGGCAGCTCCGCCGCCGACCTGACCAGCACCATGCCCTTGCCGCCGCCGCCCGCCGACGGCTTGATCAGGGCGGGGAAGGCGGACCAGGTCGAGAGCTCGTCGCCGGGTTCGGCCGCGCCCGGCACCACGGGCACTCCGGCGTCCGACACGGTGCGCTTGGCGCGGATCTTGTCGCCCATCGCCTCGATGGCGTCCGCCGGCGGCCCGACGAACATTAGCCCGGCCTCCGCGCAGCGGCGGGCGAAGGCGGCGTTCTCGGCCAGGAAGCCGTAGCCGGGGTGGACGGCCGCCGCGCCGGAGCGCCGGGCCACCTCCACGATCGCCTCGATATCCAGATATTTCGGGATCTGGTGGGCCTCGTCAGCCTCGATCACGTGGCGCGCGCCCGCGTCGGCGGCCGTGTGCACGGTGACCGCGCCGATGCCGAGCGCGCGCAGGGTGCGGATGACCCGGACGGCGATCTCGCCCCGGTTGGCGACCAGCACCCGGCCGAACAGGGAATCAGTCATGATCACATCCGGAAGACGCCGTAGCCGGCGGGTTCGAGCGGGGCGTTGGCCGCCGCGGACAGGGCCAGGCCGAGCACGGTGCGGGTGTCGACGGGGTCGATCACGCCGTCGTCCCACAGCCTGGCGGTGGAGTAGTACGGGTTGCCCTGGTGTTCGTACTGGGCCCGGATCGCCTCGGGGTCGGCCCCGCCCGCAGAGGAGCCCACCGTGGTGAGCACGTTCGCCGCCTGCTCACCGCCCATGACCGAGATGCGGGCGTTCGGCCACATCCACAGGAAGCGCGGCGCGTACGCCCGCCCGGCCATCGCGTAGTTGCCGGCCCCGAACGAGCCGCCGATGACCACCGTGAACTTGGGCACCCGGGCGCACGACACGGCCGTGACCATCTTGGCGCCGTGCTTGGCGATGCCGCCCGCCTCGTACGCCTTGCCGACCATGAACCCGCTGATGTTCTGCAGGAACAGCAGCGGGATCCGCCGCTGGTCGCACAGCTCGATGAAGTGCGCGCCCTTGAGGGCGGACTCGGCGAACAGGATGCCGTTGTTGGCCAGGATGCCCACCGGGTGGCCGTGGACATGGGCGAACCCGGTGACCAGCGTGGGCCCGTACTCGGCCTTGAACTCCAGGAACCGGGACCCGTCCACCAGCCGCGCGATCACCTCGCGCACCTCGTACGGCCGGCGCGTGTCGGCGGGGACGATCCCGTAGAGGTCGCGCGGATCGTGGGCGGGCGGCTCCGGCGCGGCCACCGGCCACGGGCGCGGGGCGCGCGGCGCGAGCGTGGAGACGATGTCGCGGACGATCGCCAGCGCGTGCGCGTCGTCCTCGGCGAGGTGGTCGGTGACGCCGCTGACGCGCGCGTGCAGGTCGCCGCCGCCGAGCTCCTCGGCCGTGACCTCCTCGCCGGTGGCCGCCTTCACCAGAGGCGGGCCGCCCAGGAAGATCGTGCCCTGGTTCCGTACGATGACGGCCTCGTCGCTCATGGCGGGCACGTACGCGCCGCCCGCGGTGCAGGAGCCGAGCACGGCGGCGATCTGCGGGATGCCCCGCGCGGACATCGTGGCCTGGTTGTAGAAGATGCGGCCGAAGTGCTCGCGGTCCGGGAACACCTCGTCCTGTTTCGGCAGGAACGCGCCGCCGGAGTCGACGAGGTAGACGCACGGCAGATGGTTGTGGAGCGCCACCTCCTGCGCGCGCAGGTGCTTCTTGACGGTCATGGGGTAGTAGGTGCCGCCCTTGACGGTGGCGTCGTTGGCCACGACCACGCATTCGCGGCCGGAGACCCGGCCGACGCCGGTGATGATGCCGGCGGCGGGCGCCTGGTCGTCGTAGAGGCCGTTCGCGGCCAGCGGCGACAGCTCCAGGAACCGCGAGCCCGGGTCGAGCAGGCCGTCGACGCGCTCGCGGGGCAGCAGCTTGCCGCGCTCGACGTGGCGGCTGCGCGACCGTTCTGGCCCGCCGAGCGCGGCGGTGGCCAGGCGGTCGCGGAGCTCGGCGGCGAGCCGCTCGTTGAGCTCGGCGTTGCTCCTGTACGCCTCGCTCCCGGGGTCGGCGGCCGACTTGAGTATCGGCCAGTCGCTCATCTCTGCCCTCTCGTCATGGTCGTGATGTTAGTGGCCATTAACTCAACCGTCTAGCATGATGTGACTGTGACGACTGCCCCGACACCTACCCGCAATCGCGGCAACAGGCGTGCCGAGATCCTCGACGCCGCCGCGAGGCTGTTCGCGGCGCGCGGTTTCCACGGCGTGCCGATCGAGGACATCGGCGGCGCGGTGGGCGTCTCGGGGCCGGCGCTCTACCGCCACTTCAGCGGCAAGGAGGCGCTGCTGGCGGAGCTGCTGCTCGACATCAGCTCGCGGCTGCGCGAGTCGGCGGTCGCGGTCGTCACGGCCTCCGCCGGCCCGGCCGAGATCCTGGACGCGCTGCTCGACGCGCACATCACGTTCGCGCTCGAGCAGCCGGCGCTGATCACCGTGCACGACCGCGAGCTGGGCAACGTGCCGGAGCCGGAGCGGCGCCAGATCCGGCGGCTGCAGCGGCTCTACGTCGAGGAGTGGGTGGGGGTGCTGGCCGAGCTCCACCCGTCGTGCCCGGCGTCCCGGCTGCGGGCCGCCACGCACGCCGTCTTCGGCCTGCTGAACTCGACCCCGCACAGCGCGGGCGAGCTCCCGCCCGGGGCGATGCGCCCGCTGCTGCACGCCATGGCCGGGGCTGCGCTCCAGGCAGCTGTTAACGAGCGCTAACACAGACGAGAGTCGCCAGAAAGGGCATTGCCGCCTCAACTATCTAGATATATCGTCAGAACATCTCGATAGTTGGGAGATGTAATGATTGATCCACATGGACGACACGGATTCCCGCACCCGCCGATGCCGCCGCCCCCGCCGGGCACCCCCGGCATGGAGGCGGGGCCGCGGGTGCGGCGCGGCGACGTCCGGGCGGCGCTGCTCCTGCTGCTCGGCGAGGAGCCCAAGAACGGCTACCAGATGATCCAGGACATCGAGGCGCGCAGCCGCGGCGTGTGGCGGCCCAGCCCCGGCTCGGTCTACCCCGCGCTCCAGCAGCTGGAGGACGAGTGCCTGGTCACCGGCGGCGAGGCCGGCGGCAGCCGCACCTACCGCCTGACGGAGGAGGGCCGCGACGAGGCGGGACGCCTGAGCGCCGCCCCCGCGCCGTGGGACGAGGTGGCGAGCACCGTGCCGGAGGACCGGCACGAGCTGCGCCTGCTGTGGGGGCAGCTCGGCGAGGCGTTCGTCCACCTGACCAGGACGGCCAACGACCGCCAGGTCGCCGAGGCCAAGAAGCTGCTCAGGCAGACGCGCAAGTCCGTGTTCCAGATTCTGGCGGAGGATTGATGAGCGAGGACGCGGCCGTCGTCGTACGAGGGCTGACCAAGACGTACGGGAAGGTCGAGGCCGTCAAGGGCGTCGACTTCGAGGTGTCGCCGGGCGAGGTCTTCGGATTCCTCGGCCCGAACGGCGCCGGCAAGACCACCACGATCAGCATGCTCTGCACGCTCGCGAACCCGACGGGCGGCACCGCCTCCGTCGCCGGCCATGACGTGGTCAGGGAGCGCGACGAGGTGCGCAGGAACATCGGCCTGGTCTTCCAGGACCCCACCCTCGACGGCTATCTGACCGCCGAGCAGAACCTGCGCTTCCACGCCGAGCTGTACGGGGTGCACAAGAGCGTGGTCGACGAGCGGATCAAGCGCGTCATGGAGATGGTGGCGCTCTGGGACCGCAAGGACGCCAAGGTGATGACGTTCTCCGGCGGCATGAAGCGGCGGCTGGAGATCGCCCGCGGCCTGCTCCACTCGCCGCGGGTGCTGTTCCTGGACGAGCCGACGGTCGGGCTCGACCCGCAGACCCGGTCGGCCATCTGGGGCTACATCAACGAGCTGCGGGTCAGCGAGGACATCACGATCTTCATGACCACCCACTACATGGACGAGGCCGAGTACTGCGACCGGATCGCGATCATCGACCACGGCGAGATCGTGGTGATCGACTCTCCCGAGCGGCTCAAGGCCAGCGTCGGCAAGGACCGGGTGCAGATCCACACCCGTGACGACGAAGCCGCGATCAAGGCGCTGCGTGAGCGGTTCGGGCTGGAGGCGGCGGTGCACGAGGGGGCGGTGACGTTCGCCGTGGCCTCGGGCGAGGAGTTCGTGCCGCGGCTGTTCGCCGAGCTCGGCATGCCGATCACGTCGGTGAGCGTGTCGCGGCCGTCGCTGGACGACGTGTTCATGAACTACACCGGCTCCACGATCCGCGACGCCGAGTCCGGAGACGACCAGATGGCCTTCATGCGCGCGATGGCGAGGCGGTGAACGATGACGACACAGGCGATCCGCGTGCGGGTGCCGGCCCGCAGCGCCGCGCACGACCTGCGGGCCATCAAGGTGGTCCTGCACCGTGAGATGCTGCGCTTCCTCAACGACCGCACCCGCATGCTCTCGATGCTGCTGCAGCCGGTGCTGTGGCTGTTCGTCATGGGCACCGGCCTGGGGTCGCTGGTCCAGGCGTCGATCCCGGGCGTGGACTTCCGCACCTTCATGTATCCCGGCATGATCTCCATGACGGTGATCATGACGGGCATGTTCTCGGCGGGGTCCATCGTGTGGGACCGCGAGTTCGGGTTCCTGCGCGAGATGCTGGTCGCGCCGGTGTCGCGCACGGCCATCGTGGTGGGCAAGTGTCTCGGCGGCGCGATCGTGGCCACCGGCCAGGGCATCGTCATCCTGGCCATGGCGGGGATGGTCGGGGTGCCGTACTCGCCCACGCTGATGCTCACGCTGCTGGCGGAGATGTTCCTGGCGGCCTTCACGATCACCGCCTTCGGGGTGATGCTGGCGGCGCGGATGAAGAACATGCAGTCGTTCTTCGGGCTGATGCAGATGGCGATCATGCCGATGATGTTCCTGTCGGGCGCCATGTTCCCGCTGGCCAACCTGCCGTCGTGGCTGCACGCCCTGACGGTGGTCAACCCCATGACGTACGCGGTCGACCCGATGCGCCAGGCCGTCTTCTCCCACCTGGACGTGCCGCCGGAGGTGAACGCGACCCTGAACCCGGGGGTGCAGTGGTTCGGCTGGCAGGTGCCCGTGCCGGTGGAGCTCGGGCTGGTGGCGGCGCTGGGGCTGGGGCTGCTGGCGGTGGGCATCGCCCAGTTCAAACGGGCCGACTAGCCGGGGTTCGAACACAAGAACGCTTCACGGAGAGTATTCTTCTCGTTGCAAGGAGCGACGTCATTCCCCCCCTCGAGAGGATCTCTCCATGTTGGATCTGCAGACGAAAGTCGACCACCTGGAAATCAGGGTCTCGGCGCTCGAACGGTCTACAGTGAGCGGTGTGCCCAACCTGAGCATCGAACAGCGCTTCTCCGCCCTGCACGACCGTGTCGACGACGTCGGGCGCAACGTTCTCGACAAGATCGACAAGCTGGACAAGCGCATGGACAAGTTCGACCAGCGCATGGACAAGTTCGAGCGGCGCATGGACGGGTTCGAGCGACGCATGGACAAGTTCGACCAGCGCATGGACGGGTTCGAACGGCGTCTCGACGACCTCCAGCAAGACGTCAACCTGCTCAAGCAGGACGTCGGCCAGCTCAAGCAGGACGTCGGCGAGCTCAAGCTGGGCATGGTCGACATCATGTCCATGCTCGCGAGCCTGGGGGCGACCACGCCGGAGCGACGGGTCAACTGAGGACATGGTGAGGCCCGGGGCGCTGATGCGGCGCCCCGGGCCTCGTCGATGTCAGCGCCGCACGCGGACGTAGTCGGAGCGGCTGGTGTCGCCGTTCGTCCTGTCGTCACCCTCGTAGACGAACCGCCAGCGGCCGGAGGTCCAGGCGCGGACCTCGGTGAACAGCCTGCCGCTGTCGCTCGACCAGGCGGACTTCACGAGCCTGTACTCGTCGGACCGGTTGGACTTGAAGTACAGGTCCACCTTGCCCTTGTAACCCTTCCAGGTGCCGTCGTCGTCGACCTGGAGCTGGGCCCAGATCTTCAGGTCACGGCCGCGCTTGACCGGCTCGGGGTAGGCGTTGAAGCCGAGGACCCGGGTGTCGGCCTTCTCGACCGGCTCGGTGACCCGCACGAAGTCGGGGCCGCTGACCGATCCGTCGACCCGGCGGTCGCCCGCGTACACCGCGCGCCACCAGCCGCTCTGCTCGGCGGTGGTGGAGGCGTGGAAGCGGCCGTGCCGGCTGGTGCGGTCGCCGGTGACGTCCGTCCACTGGCGGGAGGTCACGGCCCTGAACTGGATGGTCACGCGCTCACCGCGCAGCGCCCGCCGGTCGTCGGCCTGCAGGGTGCCCTTGAAGCGCAGCTTGTCGCCCTTGACGACGGGCTCCGAGTAGGCGTCGAAGCCGACGATCCTGGTGTCGATGGTCCGGGAGCGGACGCGGACGCCGTCGCTGTCGCTGACCGACGCCTTGGCCTCGGCGTTGCCGGCGAACTCGGCCCGCCACTCGCCGCTGCGCCACGGCTTCACGCTCGCGGAGAACCAGCCGTTGCGGCTGGTCTTGTCCGTGGTGACCTTGCGGAAGTCGTCGGAGCCGCGGGAGCGGAAGCTGATCGCGACCTCCTGGCCGCCGTAGCCCCGGTCGCCGGCCCTGAGCTGGCCGGAGAGCCGGACCCGGTCGCCCTTCGTGACCCTGTCGGGGTTGGCGTCGAACCTGACGATCTTGGTCTCGAGCGCCTTCTTGACGTCGAACGTGCCCTTCAGCTGGCCCGTCTCGTCACCCTTGACGGCGGTGGCGGTGTAGTTCCACGTGCCCACCGTGCCGACGGAGTGCTCGACCTGGAAGGTGTCCGTCCCGACTTTCTTGGCCTCGATGATCGGCTGGGTGCTGACACCCGGCGGAGTGAAGACCATGGTGGCTTTTTCGGCGTCCTTCGCCTGGATCGTGAAGGTCACCTTGGCGGTGCTTTCGAAGAGCACGACCGGGGATGCCGGGTTGAGTGTCACCTTGGTGACGGCCGGCGCTGCTGCCGTGCTGACCTGCGCTGACGCGGGTGGCGTAAGGACCAGCGCACCGGCCCCCACCGCCATCGCGACGGCGATCGTACGGATGCGTTGTAACGACATTCGGGTTCCTTTCCTGGATACCCAGTTGGTTTCAACGCGGCTTTGAGGGCGCCACGTGTCAAACCAGTAGACGTGGTGGCGAATGGCGAAGTTCACCATTCTGACAAGCTGTTATAGATCTATGTCAAAAGGACCGGTCCAACACATGTCGCCCGTGACTGGCAGACGAACACGGTGCTCAGCGGCCATAATCGGCATGTGGCGCGCGACATGGTTGAGACTCATTTCGTCCAGGCAGTGGAGACCCTCCAGACGGGCCCGGCCCGCGGTCCCGGTGATCCGGTGCGGGAGGGCGCCACGCTCACCGGAGAGCAGTGCCGGACGCTCTACCAGCGCCAGCTCGACAGCCGGCTGCTCGACATCGCGGCCCGCTGGCTGCGCGAGCAGGACGAGGGCTTCTACACGATCGGCTCGGCCGGTCACGAGGGCAACGCGGCCGTGGCCGCCGCGCTGCGCCCGGACGATCCCGCGCTGCTCCACTACCGGTCCGGCGCGTTCTACCTGACCAGGTCCGAGCAGGCCGGGCGGCTGCCCGAACAGGGCATCAGGGACGTCCTGATGGGCCTGACGGCGGCCGCCGAGGAGCCGATCGCGGGCGGCAGGCACAAGGTGTTCGGCCATCCCGAGCTGGCCGTCATCCCCCAGACGTCCACGATCGCCAGCCACCTGCCGAGGGCGGTGGGCGTGGCGTTCGCCATCGAGCGGGCCCGCGCGCTCGACACAGCGGGCCTGTGGCCCGACGACGCGATCGCCGTGTGCAGTTTCGGCGACGCCTCGGTCAACCACGCCACGGCCCTGTCGGGCTTCAACACCGCCGCCTACGCCACCTATCAGGGGCAGCGGGTGCCGATCCTGTTCGTGTGCGAGGACAACGGCATCGGCATCAGCGTCAGGACCCCCAGAGGCTGGGTGGAGGCGTCCGCCAGGCGGCCCGGCATCGAGTACTTCGCGGCCGACGGCTGTGACCTGGCTTCCGCGTACGACACGGCGGTGCGGGCGGTGGAGCACGTGCGCTCCCACCGCACCCCCGCGTTCCTGCACCTGTCGACGGTGCGGCTGATGGGGCACGCCGGCTCCGACGTCGAGTCCGCGTACCGCACCCAGCGCGAACTCCGCGCCGACCTGGCGCGCGACCCGCTGCTGCGCACCGCGCGGCTGCTCGTCGAGGCGGGCCTGACCACGCCGGAGGAGCTGCTCAGACGGTACGAGCTCGCCCGCGAGCACGTGCTGCGCATCGCGCTGGAGACCACCCGGCTGCCCCGGCTCCGCTCGGCGAAGGAGGTCATGGAGCCGATCGCGCCGCACGACGCCGACCTGGTCGCCAAGATCAGCCCCGTGGCGGCGGAGAGCGCGGTGCGGGAGCGGACGTTCGCCGGGACGCTGCCGGAGTCGGAGAAGCCGCTGACGCTCTCCCAGTCGATCAACCGCACGCTCGCCGACGCGCTCGCGGTCTACCCGGAGATGATGGTCTTCGGCGAGGACGTCGCCAAGAAGGGCGGCGTCTACGGGGTGACCCGCGGGTTGCAGAAGAGGTTCGGCCCCGCCCGGGTGTTCGACACCCATCTGGACGAGCAGGCCATCCTCGGGCTGGCCCTGGGCGCGGGGGTGTCCAGGCTGCTGCCGGTGCCGGAGATCCAGTATCTGGCCTACCTGCACAACGCGATCGACCAGATCAGGGGCGAGGCCGCCACGCTGTCGTTCTTCTCGCAGGGTGCCTACCCGAACCCGATGGTGGTGCGGATCGCGGGCTACGCCTACCAGAAGGGGTTCGGCGGGCACTTCCACAACGACAACGCGATCGCGGCGCTGCGCGACATCCCCGGCCTGATCATCGCCTCGCCGTCCCGGCCCGACGACGCCTCCGCCATGCTCCGCACGTGCCTGGCGGCCGCGCGCACGCAGGGGTCGGTGTGCGTGTTCCTGGAGCCGATCGCGCTCTACCACACCAGAGACCTGTTCGAGGAGGGCGACGGCGGCTGGCTGTCCCCGTACGCCCCGCCGTCGCGCTGGGCGGAGACGCACGTGCCGATCGGCGGCGCCCGCTCCTACGGCGACGGGCGCGACCTGACGATCGTGACGTTCGGCAACGGGGTGCGGATGAGCCTGCGGGCGGCGGTGCGGCTCACCCAGGAGGGCTTCAGCTGCCGGGTGCTGGACCTGCGCTGGCTGGCGCCGCTGCCGGTGGCCGACCTGCTGCGCGCGGCGGAGCTGACGGGCAAGGTGCTGATCGCGGACGAGACGCGCCACTCGGGCGGCGTGTCCGAGGGCGTCATGGCCGAGCTGCTCGACGCCGGCTACCAGGGTCAGGTGGCCCGGGTGACCTCGGCCGACAGCTTCGTCCCGCTGGGCGGGGCGGCCGACCACGTGCTGCTGTCGGAGGAGGAGATCGAGCAGGCCGCCCGCAAGCTGCTCTCCTGACCTGGCCCGGCGCTACAGCCAGCCGCGCCGTTTGAAGATCACGTACAGGATGACGCACACCCCCGCCATGAGGGAGATCGCGAACGGGTAGCCCAGGGCCCAGTGATACTCGGGCATGTGGTCGAAGTTCATCCCGTAGATGCCGCCCACCACGGTCGGCGCGAAGAGGATGGCCGCCCAGGCGGAGATCTTCTTGACCTCCTCGCCCTGCTGGATGCTGACCTCGGTCATCCTGGCCATCTCGGCGTTCTGCGCCTGGGTGACCAGGGTGGAGTTGACCACCAGGATGTCCTGGAGCTGCTGGCGGAAGGAGGCCACCCGCTCGTTGACCGTGATGGCGTGGTCGGCCACGTCGCGCAGGTAGCTCTGCAGCTCCTCGTCGACGCCGTACTTGTCGGCGCCGGCGATGAACCCGTCGATCAGCCGCACCAGCGGCGCGGTGGCCCGCTGGAACTCGATCACCTCGCGCGACAGCTCGTAGACGCGGCGGGACACGGCCGGGTCGCCGCCGAACACCTGGACCTCGATCTCCTCGATGTCCTCCTGCAGCCCTTTCACGACCGGCGCGTAGTCGTCGACCACCGCGTCCAGGATCGCGTACAGCACCGCCTGCGGGCCCTTGCGCAGCAGGTCGGGCTCTGACTCCATACGCCTGCGCACCACCTGAAGGTCGGGCGCCTCGGAGTGGCGGACGGTCAGCACGAAGTCGGGGCCGACGAACACGTTCAGCTCGCCGAAGGCCACCTCCTCCACCTCGTCCCGGTAGGTGGCCGCGCGCAGCACCACGAACAGGGTCTCGCCGTAGCGGTCGGCCTTGGGCCGCTGGGAGCCGACGATGGCGTCCTCGACGGCCAGCTCGTGCAGCTGGAACTCCTCCGCGAGCTTGACCAGCTCCCACTCCTTCGGCCGGTACAGGCCGATCCAGGCGAGCGCGCCGGGTTTGTCCTTCAGGCACTGGAAGGCGTCGGCCAGCGAACCGGGGTTGTCGATGGCGCGGCCGTCCTGGTAGATCGTGTTGTTGATGACCGTCGGACGGTAGGGCTGTTCCTCGCTGGGCCGGGGGTCCATCGACTTCTCGGGAGCCGGCTCGCGTGTCAGCCTGCCGCGCCGGCGCCCTCTCGCCCTGGTCATGCCGCCTCCTGTGTGTCGCTCCCCGTGTCGCTCCCTGTGTCGCCCCTAGGTCGCGAAGTCGTCGAGCTGTGCCATGGCGCGCTCGCGGATCATCTGCCGCCATCTCGGCGTCCACCCGAACAGCAACCCGTGCGGGCGGCCCAGCGCCATCTTGGACCAGCGTTTGAAGTCGAACTCCTCGTGATGTCTGATGATCAGGTCGTCCTCGAACCGGAACATCGCCTCTATCTCGTTGACCACCTGCCGCCCCGTACTGGGCATGCGGTAGCGGGCCGTCCAGCGGGCGGTGCCGGAGAAGTCGTCGGCCGTCGCCCCGTGGAACTCGGCCTTCATGCCGACGCCCCGGCTGAGCTGGAGCCGCCACATCGCCATCACCCTGTCGCGGCCCTCCAGCTCCTGGAAGACGGGATCGCCGAAGCTGACCTCGGGGTGGTAACAGCTCTCCATGGCCGCCGCATCAGCACGGCCGAGTGCCTCGTAGAAGGCGCTTATCAGCGCCACGTGCCGATCGTTCACTCTGCTATCGAATCATGGTCAGGCCGTTGTCCCAGCACACGGCCCTGAGCCAGTCGTCGCCGAGGCCGAGCCGGTCGAGGGCGTGCAGCTGGTGTGCGTACGGATGGGGGATCGTCGGGAAGTCACTGCCGAGGACCACCTTCCCCGCCAGCCCGAGTTCACGCAGGGCGGGGCGGAGCCGGGCGGGAAAGGGCATGCCGAGCTCGGCGAAGTCGGTGAAAGCCATCGTGGTGTCCAGTGCCACCCGCTCGTAGCGCTCGGCCAGCGCGAAGAACGGATCGTACTCCGGCATGCCGAGATGGGCGATGATCACGCGCAGCCGGGGATGCGCGCGCAGCACCTCGCCGATCGGCTCGGCGCCGACGTACCCGCCGGGCACGGGCACCGAGCTGGCGTGCACCACCACGGGGACGCCGGCCTCGGCCAGCAGCCCCCAGATGCCGTCCAGCTCGGGCAGGCGCGGGTCGAAGTCGCCCACCTGGAGGTGCACCTTGAAGATCTTGGCCCCCTGGTCGAGGGCCTGCCGGACGTAGGCGGGGGCGCCGGGCTCGGGATAGAAGGTGGCCGAGGGCAGGCAGCCGGGCGTGCGGCCGGCGAAGCCGAGTGTCCAGGCGTTGAGGTCGGCCGCCATGCCGGGCTTGTGCGCGTACGCGAGCGCGGGGAAGGCCGTCACCCCCAGCTCCCGCAGCCGGGTCACGCGCTCGGCGACCGGCCACTCGTACTCGATCTTCCAGCCGCTGCCCATGAGGGGTCCGCCGTGGTGGAAATGGTGCCAGACCCGGCGTTCCATCCGCTCGGGCAGGAAATGCACGTGCAGGTCCACCAGGCCGGGCAGTCCGAGCGCCGCCCACCAGGCGCGCACCCCTTCATCAGAATCAAGTTCTGTGGCCACGACCGTGACTTTACCCGGATAGGGTTCCTAATCGATGGACAAGCTCTGGGCTCAGCTGATCGAGGCGCAACCTGACCCCGACCCCTGGGTCGTGGTCGTCTCCGCGCTGGTCGCGCTGGCGATCGTCACCTTCACCGTGCCCTGGCAGCTCACCAGAGGGCTGATCACGATCGCCCACGAGGGCGGCCACGCCGTCATGGCGCTGCTCACCCGGCGCAAGCTGGAGGGCATCCGGCTGCACTCCGACACCTCGGGCGTGACGCTGACCAGGGGCAGGCCCACCGGGCCCGGCATGGTGCTGACCGCGCTGGCGGGCTACCTGGCGCCGTCGCTGCTCGGGCTGGCCGCCGCCTGGCTGACCGACCAGGGGCACATCACGCTGCTGATCTGGGGGATGCTGCTCTTCCTGGTGTGCATGCTCCTGCTGATCCGCAACCTGTACGGCGCGCTCATCCTGCTGGCGTCGGGCGGGGCGGTGTTCGCGCTGTCGATGTACGCGCCCGGCGAGGTGCAGCAGATCGTGGCCTTCCTGGTGGTGTGGTTCCTGCTGTTCGGCGGCGTCCGGCCGATCCTGGAGCTGCAGCGCAAGCGGCGCAGGCGCCAGGCGCGCGACTCCGACGCCGACCAGCTGGCCCGGCTGACCCTCCTGCCCGGCGGGTTCTACGTGTTCTTCTTCCTGCTGGTGGCGGGGGGGTCCGTGGTCGGGGGCGCCTACCTGATGAACCCGCTCGCGTAAGTAAGCCGGTCAGACCACGTCCCGGGTGGACAGCTCGAACGGCCCGGTGTCGATCCCCCAGCTGCGGACGCGGCGCGCACGGATACGGATCCAGGCCGGGTCGAACGGCATGTTCGCGCCGATGCGCTCCCCCAGCTCGGCGCCGCCGGTGGTGTGCGTCTCCGCCAGCCCCCGGATCTCGATGCCGCGCGGCGTCCACGGGTCGACAGAGGCCAGGTCGTCCACGATGAACGCCACGTCGGGATGCCGCCGCGCGTCGCGGAACTTCTTGCTCTCGGACATGCCGGTGCCGGCGTGCCCCCCGATCACGACGCAGCCGGACTCCGGGTCGTAGAAGACGCCCACGGTGACCAGGTGCGGCCGCCCGCCGGGGCCCACGGTGGCGAGGCGGCCCAGCAGCTGGCCGTTCAGGTAGGCGATCTCGTTGGTCGTCATGCTCATGCCCCGAGTCTCGGCCCTGCGCTCACGGGGAGGGAGACCACGTCAGGACTGGCCCTGTCAGGGCCACCCTCGGGTCCGACGCTGCGCACCCGCCCATCCCGCGCGGCCTGCTCAGCTGATCGACCTGTCATCGAGGTCGGCTGTCATGGCCGCCTCCCGGCCGCGCTCGAACCCGGTCTCGTCGTAGAAGGAGGACGCGCCTGGCTTGGTGTCCCAGCGCTCGAACTCCGCGCGCACCGCCGCCTCGCGCCCGGCCAGCACCAGCTCACCCGCGCCGCCGGAGACCTCGTCGGCGACCTCCCGCACCCGGGCCCGCATCTTGTCGGCCAGGCCCGTGCCGAAGCCGCGGTAGAAGCCCCGCTGGTACAGCGTCCGCTTGCGGCGCAGCAGCTGCGCGGGCAGGCCGGGATGCCTGGCCCGCTCGGCCCGCCAGGCGAGACCGAACCGCAGCTCCATCTGGATCAGCACCGAGGGCAGCAGGATCTTCAGCGACTTCAGCACCTCCACGGGGCCGACGAGCCGCACGTGTGAGACCCGGTCGCGCCGGCGTCCGCCCTCGTGGCAGCCCATGCAGCCGAGCGCGCTGCTCACCAGCCAGACGGCCTCGGCCCGCTCGACGTGGTGACCGCCGCTGGTGTCGATCGGCAGCCGCCACGTGCCGACGGGGCTCGCGGCGTCGCGGCGCACCGTGTCCGCGTCCAGCCCCATCCGGTAGAGGATCTTGGCCGCCAGCGCGGCCGCGCTCTCGGCCTCCTCGCGGTCGGATCCCTTGCCCTCGGCGATGTCGAGCAGCGCCCGCACCTGGTCGACGCCCCAGCTCTTCCGTTCCCCCACGACCTCACACCCTCTCATCCCGCTCCCCCGGCGCGCGGCGGACCGGTCGCGGCGGAGAATGTCGGCCGGAGGCCGTACCTTAGTGCGCGTGCCCGAGCAGCCCTTGACCCTCGACGCCGCGCTCAGCGATGAGGCGGTGCTGTCGACCTACCGCCGGATGTTCGCGGCGCTGGCCCGCGACAGCGGCGCGGTGGTCGACGACCCCGTGCTGGTCGACATCGCCGAGACGCTGTTCGCCGCGTTCGCCGACGCGGGCGAGGAGTGGCTGACGCACGAGCAGATGCGCCTGGCCTGCGGGGCCTATCCGGCCGACCAGTTCGACAACCGGCTGCGGGTGCTCAAGGGGCTGGGCGCGATCCGCGAGGTGTTCCCCAAGCCCAACCAGCTCCGTTACCGCGCGTCGTTCACCAGCGTGGTCGGCCTGATGTTCATCCGGCGGATGATGGACGACGGCGGCCAGTCGGAGATGCACCGCCTGCTCGCCCTCGAAGATCTCAACGTCGCCGACCCGCGCACCACGATGGAGGAGGCCCGGCAGAGCGCGGCCGGTCTGGCGCGGGCGTTCCGGCTGTGGGCGCTGGAGCTGATCACGCTCACCACCGGCACCATCGAGGAGCTGCGCGAGCAGGCGCCCAAGCTGTGGGGCACCGAGGAGATCGCCCGCCGCGCGCAGAGCGTCCACGGCACGATCCTGACCCGCTGGCCCGAGCTCGACCGGGTCTGCACCGACCTGCGGGCGGCGATCTACGCCTACAGCGACGCCTCCCGCCGCGCGGCCGGGCGGCTGGCCGACTCGGCCGGCACCACCCGCAACCTGACGCTGCTGCCGACGGAGACGTGGCGCACGTTCGCCCAGACGGCGACCAAGGAGCGGCTGGCCGCGGTGCTCGACGGGTTCGTGTTCGACGCCCCGGCGCCGTGGCACGATCCGGCGGCGATCGCCCGCGCCGTCGACGAGGCGCCGCGGCCGGCGCCCGCCCAGCCCACGCCGCCGCGCTCCACGCTGCCCGACCCGGGCCCCGACGGCTCGCTCGGCGCCGCGCGGGAGGCGGCCGTCGAGCGGCTGCGCGAGCTGGCCGAGTCCCTGCTGGGCGGGGAGTCGCGGGTGGCGCTGGCCGACGTGCTCGGCCCCGACTGGGCCACGGCCCGGCGGGTGCTCGCCGACCTGACGACCGTCGACCTGCGGCCGGAGCTGCCCTACCGGCTGGCCTGGTCGGACGGGCTGACGATCGACCCGTCCCGCGAGCCGTCCTGGCTCTCCCACGGCCACCTGGAGCGTACGCCGTGACCGCCGATCAGGCCGCGCACGCGCGGGCGCGCGCGCAAGGCCCGCTGCGGCTCGGGCCCGGCGCGCCGGCCCCCGCGGGCATGACCAGGCTGAGCGGCCCGGACTCCTCAGGGGTGGCGCTGCCCGTGTGGCCCGACGGGGTGACGCCGTCGCTGCTGGAGGAGCACCAGGTGCCGCCCATGCCGGTGGAGCGGGCCGGCGAGACCCGTCGGGTGCTGGCGGCGGTGCTCAAGTGCTGCTGGGCCGACCAGTCGGCCGACCCGTGGCCGGGCGAGCCGGCGCCGCTGGAGCGGGTGCTCGACACCTACCGCGCGCTGATCGGCCGCACCGACGACCTCATGCGCAACTGGGCCATCGGGGCGCTGCGCCGGCTGCACGACTCGGCGTGGGTGGTGGTGGCCGGCGGCATCGTCTCGCTCGGCCCGCGGTGCGCGCTGTGGCCCGTGGAGTCCCACGCGGTGTTGAAGGACCTGGTGCGCCGCATCCCCGAGCCGGAGCGCCGCGCCGTGCCGGTGGTCCCCGACGCGGGCCTGGTCGCCGCCGCCCTTCCGGAGCCCGCCGCTCCCGACCAGGGCGCGGGGAGCCGGGCGGAGCCGGGCGTGGCCGAGTTCGACGACCTGCTGAGCGGCTACGACGAGCGCCGCAGGGCCGAGCTGGTGTCCGCCTTCATGGTGGTGGAGCACGCCGCCGAGCCCGTGCAGGAGACGAGGTTCGCCGCGCTGCGCGACCCGGCGCTGCGGCGCACCCTCGCCGAGATGCTCGCCCGCCGCGGGCGCACGCTCGTCCAGCAGCGCGAGCGCTGGATCTCGGGTTACGCCGACGAGCTCGTACGCGACGAGCCGCCGGGAGGAGGGCCGGGCGAGAGCGAGCGGGCGGTGCTGACCCTGGTGCTGGTCCACTCGGTGGCCATCCCCCGCGCCGAGGGCCTGCTGCCCGAAGACTCGTGGCTGTCGCCGCACCCGGCCCCGGTCGACGAGTTGCGCCGCCACACCCAGCTCCCGATCGGCGAGCTGGAGTCGGCGCTGCGCGCGCTGCGCCACGCGGGGCTGGTGACCCAGGTCAAGGCGGGCGAGGAGGCCGGGGGTTACGTCCCCGGCCCGCAGTTCCACCGCCTCACGCCGGAGGCGCGCAGGCGGCTGCAGGAGGAGCTGATCCTCGCGGCGGGTCCCGACACGCCGCTGGCGGTGGCCGTACGAGCACGCAGGGCCGCCCGATGACCGGGGCGGCCGACCGAAGGAAACGGGGGTAGTGGTGGCGCAGGTGGAGAACGTCGTGGGAGATCGGGTGCTGGTCGCCGTGCAGGCGGTCAACATCTCCCGGCTGTCCACCCATCCGGTGCCCGTAGTGCCCGGCACGCTGATCGTCGTGGCGGGAGCGGGCCCCAAGGACTCCAACGGCGCCGGCAAGTCGTCGTTCATCGCGTCGATCACCGCGCTGCTCGGCGACGAGCAGTGGCGGTTCGCCTCGGGCGCCAAGACGGTGTCGGAGCTGCTGTTCAACGCGGAGCTGGCCAGCGGGGCGGGCGCGCGCCAGTGGGCGAGCGCCGGCCACGGCTACATCGTGGGCGTGTTCGCGCCCGCCGCCGGCAGCGAGAGTCTCGACGCCTACACGGTCGATCCGGGCGACGACGACGGCGAGCTGTTCGGGGTGGCCGGGCGGCCCGACGCGCCGCTGACCGTCTGGCTGCGGGTCAACCAGGAGGCTCCGCATCTGGAGATCCGCTGGCGGGAGGGGGTCCGGCTGGCGGCGGCGCCGTCGGAGGCCGAACGCGTGGCGCGGGCCGACGAGATCTGGGCGTCGCTGCCCCGATCGGCGGGCCGGCGCGACGTCGTGGCCCGCGACCTCACCAAGGTCCTCTACGGCGACCGGGTGCGGTGCGTGTCGTTCCTGTCGACGAGCGTGCGCAGCAAGGTGGCCACCAACCTCCTGTCCCAGCCGCTCAACGAGATCTCGCCGGAGCGGGTGTTCGAGGCGATCGCGGCGCTGACCGGGCTCGACGCGGAGCTGGAGCAGGAGCGGGAGGCGCGGCGCGACGAGCACGCCAAGCGGGTGCGGGCGGCGCAGGCGGCGGAGCGGCTGGCCGAGTTCGAGACCGAGTCGCGGGCGCTGCTGTCCACGTTCGACCGGCGCGACCAGGCGAGGGTGGGCCTGGCCGGGGCGTTGCGGTGCTGGCAGGGGCGCCAGGCGCGCAAGCTGGCCGACGCGGCGGCCAAGGACTCCGCGCTGGCCGCCGAGCTGGCCGGGCACCAAGCGGCGGGAGAGACGGCGGCCGAGGCGATCGCCGAGGCCAAGGCGGAGATCGCCACGCTCAAGGACGACACGCTCGACCGGCGCGTCACCGAGGCGCGCAAGGAGTTGGCCGCCCTCCAGGCGCGGGCGGCCAAGCTCGACGCCGACCGTGCGGTCGCGGAGAACTCCGCCGACGAGCTGCGCGGCCGGATCCCGGCGCTGGAGGAGACACGCAGGTTCGCCGACGGGCGCGACGTGCCCGCGGCGGAGGGCGAGCTGCGCGAGTCCCGGCTGCGGCTCAACGAGGCGCTCAAGGCGCTGGGCGTGGCCGACCAGGAGGTGGCCTCGGCCCGCGCGGCGCTGGACGACGCCGAGGGCGGCCCTGCCGCCGCCCAGCTCGACGCACTCGCCGGGGCGGGTGTCCCGGCGTCCGGCCTGCTGGACGCCCTCGACGTCGCCGAACAGGCCCGCGACCACGCCACGAGCGCCCCGCCTTCGACCTCCGGCCGTGCGTCCGCCGGCGGCAGGACCGGCAGCCTGGCGGATGCCGCCGGCGTCACCGGCGGCGTGACGGGAGGCGGGCTGGCGCTGGACGAGCTGCGCAACTGGCCCGGTGAGCACGCCGTGATCGTCGACGCCGGCCGGCTGGCGGAGGCGGCCGAGGCGCTGCGTGAGCTGCCCGGGTCCGTGCTGGTCAGCGCGGCCGGGGTGAGCGTGGTGGGGGCGTTCGAGGGGGTGGCGACCGGCAGGGAGGCCCGCATCAAGGCCGCCGAGCAGCGCCTCAACCGCGCCGTCGACTCTCAGGACACCGCCGCCGAGGCCGTGCGCGACGCCGAGGAGACGGTGACGCTGGCCCAGCGCAGGCTCGACGGGGCCAAGGCGGGCGTGCGGCTGGAGGAGCTGGAGCGGCGGCTGACCGGGCAGCGCGCCAGGCTCGCCGAGCTGGCCGCCGCCCTGGAGGAGCTGACCCCGAGGGTCGCGGAGGCCGAGCGGGAGACCGCCGCGCTCGACTTCCGCGCCCGCACCAGAGACCTGGAGATCGAGCGGCTGGAGAGCCGCCGCCGGCAGCTCGACGGCGAGCGGGCGCGCGCCCGCGAGCAGGAGACGCGAGTCACGGCCGAGCGGGAGGCGCTGAAGCTCGGCGCGCTGGCCGCCGAATGGGGCGGCACCGCCGAGTCGGCCGTCGAGTGGCTGGGCGAGCTGCCCGAGGAGGAGCGCCCGCGCACCGCCGACGAGTGGTGGCGGGTCGCCGAGCGCCGGCTCGACCAGGCGCTGCGCGACACGTTCCCCGAGGAGGACGCGGAGGTGCCGGAGGAGCTGCGGTTCCTGTTGGCCGAGCGGGGCGGCAGCGCGGCGCGGGAGCAGGCGACGTTCGCGGGCGTGTGCGGCGCGCTCGCCTCCTACCTGCGCGGCCAGGAGGAGTACGAGAAGCACCAGCGCAGGCAGATCGAGGCGCAGCTGGTGTCGCGGCAGCGCGACCTCGCGGCGGCCGACAAGGGCGCGGAGGAGGCGGCGCAGTCGACGGCCGTGCACCGGGCGGCGCTCTCGGCCGCGATCAAGGCCAGGCTGGAGCGGGTGGCCGAGGAGTTCGAGAAGCTCGACGTCTCGTACGGCGGCTACGGGGCGACGCTGGAGTTCCCGGTGCCGCCCGCGCCCGCGGACCCGGAGCAGCGCTGGCAGTGGCGGGTGACGCCGAAGTGGCGCCGCGGCGAGGGCCAGGGCTTCGTGCCCTACAACCGGCGGGCCAACACCGCCCTGATGGACGAGAAGGCGGTCAAGCTGGTGTGCGCGGCGGCCATCGCCTCGTCCGGGGGCGGCCACCTGTGCCTGGTGCTCGACGAGCTGGGCCGCAACCTGGGCAAGGAGCACCGGCGGGAGGCGGTGGCGCTGTTCCGGCGGATCGGCGAGACCTACGGCATCACGGTGATCGGGGCGCTGCAGGACGACATGGAGCCGTACGCCATCGACGCCTGCGGCCAGTACGTCAAGCTGCGCCGTTCCTCCGACGCGATGCCCTACAACGAGCCCCCGGTGATCGTCGGCCACGACCAGCACGCTGACCGGGTCAAGGCCCTGGCGGCCTACGTCGACAGGTCCGGCGAACAGCCCGGCTGAGCGCCGGATTCAGGGTCTGGGGATCGGCGGGCCGGTGTAGGAGGCGCGCAGCCGCAGGAGGGAACCTCGGGCGTACTCCTCCATGGCGTGGGCGAGCCAGCCGGCGGTCCTGGCGACGGCGAAGATCGCCTCGCCCGCGCCGGGGGTCATGCCGGCGACGGCGGCGAGGGTGGCGAGGCCGAAGTCGACGTTGGGCTCGGGGAGCCGTCGCCGGCGCGCCTCGGCCAGGACGGCTCGGGCGGCGGCGAGCCGGTCATGGCCGGGGGCGGCCTCCGTCACCAGGTCGAGGAGCGTGGTGGCGCGGGCGTCGCCGTTCTTGTAGACGGTGTGGCCGAAGCCGGGGATGCGCTCGCCGCGGCGGATCCGGTCGGCGATCACGCGGGGCGCGTCGGAGGGGCGGGTGACCTCGGCGAGGAGGCGTTCTGCGGCGTAGGAGGCGCCACCGTGCAGGGGGCCGCCCAGCACGCCCAGACCGGTGATGACGACGGCGTACGGGTCGGCCTTGGCGGAGGCGGCGACCCGCGCGGCCAGCGTGGAGGCGGCCAGCTCATGGTCTGCGAGCAGCACCAGCGCGGCTTCCAGGGCCCGGAGCAGGGACGGGCTCGGAGGGTGCGGCGTCAGGCGGGGCCACAGCCGCTCGGCGATCGAGCGAGGCACGGGACTGCTGCTCTCCGCGGCAGTGCCTGCTTCCGGCTCTCGCTGCCCGGCCCCCCGCCCGCGTTCCGGCACGGCCTGCCCAGCGTCGTCACCGAGCCACTCGACCTCGGGTCTGAGCCGCCCGCCCTCGTCACGGCGTCCCGGTCCGAACCCGCCGGACTCATCGCCCGACCCGGGTCTGAGCCGTCCCGGCGCGTCTCCCGACCTCGGTGCGGGCCGTCCCGGCTCATCTGCCCATCCCGGTGCGGGCCGGCTGAACTCATCGTCGGGCTCTGGCCTGGATGGGTCATGGGCGTCTGGTGGGCCCAGTACCGGGAGGGCGTCGACGAGGCCGGTGATGAGGCGGCGGGCGGTGGCGGCGACCGAAGCCGGGTCGAGCTGGAAGCGGAGCAGGTCGGTGGCGCCGAGGACGGTGGTGATGACCTGGAGGCGGTCGAGCGGGAGGAGTGACTCGGGGAGGTCGCGTTGCGCGGCGACGGCGGCCTGGACGGCAGCCGCGTCGGCCTGCCAGGTATACGCCGTCCCGGGCCCCCGGTCGGGGTGGTCGTCCCTTCCGACCCCGGAACGATCCTTCGTGACCGTGCCGGGGCTGTCGGCCGAGGGGCCGGGGTGGCTTTCTGGGCCGGCCGGGGAGGCGTGCTCGGTCCAGAGCCATTCGGCCGTCGCCTCGAAGCCGGCGGTGCGGGCGAGGGTGAGGGCGTCGTGGCCACGGTAGTAGGGCCGGTCGGCCCCCAGAGCGGTGACGGCGGACTCGATGACCAGCTCGGGCGGCTGGCCCCGGGGCCTGCCCCGCCGGGCCAGGGTCTCGATCTCGGCGGCGTCGAAGAGGCTGCGGCGGCCCTCGTGGCGCCGCTTGAGCACCCCCCGGCTCACGTACGCGTACAGGGTGGCCGGTTTGACGCCCAGCCGGTCGGCGGCCGTGGCCGCGTCGATCCACTCCACACCCATCTCCACATGTTGATGAAAATCAATATTGATACACATTGAAGGAACATGTCAACGTTGCTGCATGCCCAAAGTTCACTTCCTTGACGTGACGAACCGGGACGGCGTGCAGACCGCGCGCACCGGCCTGTCGAAGTTCGGCAAGACCATGGTCAACTTCTATCTGGCCAGGCTCGGCGTGGCGCAGTCCGAGATCGGGTTCCCCTTCCTGTTCCACGAGGTCCCGTACGTGCGGGCGCAGGTGGCGCTGGCCGAGGCGGGGGCGTTCGGCGAGCTGCGGCTGTCCGGGTGGTGCCGGGGCGTGGCGGCGGACGTGGAGAAGGCGGCGCCGCTCGGTCTCAGGCACTACAACCTGTCGATCTCCACCAGCGACTACATGATCCAGAACAAGTTCCGCGGCCGGCTCGACCGGGGCGCGATCATCCGGGAGATGACCGCCGCGGTGCGCGCCGCCAAGGCGGCGGGCGCGCGGACCGTGGGGGTGAAACGCCGAGGACGGGTCACGGACCGACGACGGGTTCCTGCTGGAGTTCGCGCTGGCGGCGAAGGAGGCGGGCGCGGACCGGATCCGCTACTGCGACACGATCGGCGGCGACACGCCCGACCGGATCAGGGAGCGGTTCGCCAAGCTGGCCTCGGCGGTGGCGCTGCCGGTGGAGACGCACTGCCACAACGACCTCGGCATGGCGGTGGCCAACTCGGTGTCGGGCGCGCTCGGCGACCTCGACGCGGGCCAGGACGCGTGGATCAACACCTGCGTCAACGGCATCGGCGAGCGCTCCGGCAACGCCGACCTGCTGTCGACAATCCTGGCGTTCCGGCACGGCTTCGGGCTGGCCGCGGAGATCGGCGACGCGCTGGACCTGACGTGGGCCAGGAGGTTCGGGCTGTGGGCGGCCCACGCCTTCGGCCAGCCTCTCCCGTACCACCAGGTCGGGGTGGGGCGGAACGCCTTCGCGCACGAGAGCGGCATCCACGCCGACGGGGCGCTGAAGGACCACGGCAACTACGAGCTGTACGACGAGGCGACGCTGGGCCCGTTCCCGGAGGACTGGCACGCGCGCGACGGCCGGGTGGTGCTGACGGGCGAGTACGGCGGGAAGGCCGGGTTCCGGCACGTGATGGACGGGCTCGGGGCGGAGGTGGCGGACGAGGACCTGAGCTTCAAGCTGGTGCAGCTCTGCAACGCGATGACGGGCAGGCCGCTCACGGACGACGAGCTGCGCCTGATCGCGGCCTACCCCCGCGAGCTGTCCCTGCTCTTCCCCGGCCAGTTGTGACGGTCACGACACGGGGATGTCCTTCACCTCGCCCAGGTCGGCCGCCTCCAGGGTGATGGACGTGACGTCGTCGGCGGGCGCCGGATAGTACACGTACGAGCGGTTGACCTCACCCTTCTCCAGGGCGAGCACGGAGTTCTCGACGAACTCGGTGTGCATCTTGAGCGGGTGGTAGCGCGCCTGGGTCTCCGGATCCACCAGGATGAACGCCCCGTAGTCGGACGCGGACGAGAAGTGGTGGGCGAACCCCTTGAACGGGTCGGGTATCGGGATGTAGTGGTCCTTAACCGACACCACGTCGAACACCGCCACCAGATAGGCCCCGTCACGGTAGAAGGGGTGGAAGTCCACCCGCAGCCGGCCCTCGGAGCGCGGCCACTCCAGCGAACCGACGACCGGCCCCGCCTCGGCCCGGTAAGGGGCGGGCTCGCGGGTGGAGCCCCTGACGTCCGTCGCCGTCCCCGTGGTGACCGTGACGTCGGGCCGATCCCGCTTGATCGTGTACGAGATCTCGACCCGCCGGTTGCGGGCCCGGCCCTCGGGGTCGTCGCCGCCGTCCCGCTTCTCGTTCCTGGCGATCGGCTCGTTCTCACCCTTGCCTTCGGCCTTGTACGTGTAGTCACCGCCGAGCTTGGCCACCAGGTAGTCGCGGACGGCCTCGGCACGCTCGACCGACAGCCGCTGGTTGTAGGTGCCGCCGCCCTTGCTGTCGGTGTGCCCTTCGATGAGGATGGGCGGCTTGTCCGGGTCGGCGCGCTCGCGGGTCTCCTCGACGGCCTCGTCCAGGATGGCCGCGGCCTTGTCCGACAGCGTCGCCTTGTCGAAGGCGAAGAGCACGTCGGTGCGGAGCGCCACGGTCTCCTGGCCGCCTTCCTGGAACGTGGTCTTCTCCGGGGTCTCGACCAGCTCGTTCAGCCCGGACACCCCGGACCAGTGGTCGCCCTCGGGGAGCACCACCGGCCACTGGTGTTCCCCGCCCTCACCGCGCTTCCTGGCGACGGGCGGCGGGGCTCCGTCGGTGACGGGGATGCCGGTGGTGGGGGCCATCGCCAGATCGGGTACGAGCGAGACGCTCTTCACGCCGCCGGGCAGCGGCGGGAAGTACACCTCGACCGGATAGCGCACGCCCGGCTCGAAATCCTCGGGATACCCGTCGCCGTGGCGGGTGCCGAACGCCCGCTCCCCGGACTTCTCCCGCAGTGTGAGGTACATCTTCCCGCCCACGGGGTCGAGCAGCCTGAACCTGCCGAAGGTGACGCTCTGTCCGGGGAGCCCGTCGTACCCGAACCCGCCTGGCGTCTTGGTGTCCTCCGTGGTCGAGATCTCCATCCTCAGCACGGTCAGCTCCTCGTGCCGTTCGACCGTACGGACCTCGACCCGGAACGGGTTGGACGCGTGGAACCCGACCAGGCCCTCGCGCACGTAACCGGCTCCGGAAACGGAGGCCGAAGGCGCGGCGGAGGGCGACGCCGCAGTGGGCGACGCGGCGGTGGGAGAGGGCGACGACGGGCCGGCCCGCTCGGGGGCACCGCCGCATCCCGCGACCGCGGTGACCAGGAGCACGGCTGTCAACCCGGCGCCACGCATACGATCAGACCTCCCGATCGACGACGTGCGGGAGTATACGGAGCCGCCTGGGCCGTTACGTCGCATTCGGCGGTATTCGCGGGGTCCAGGCCGCCTCACCTGGCCTGCCGCGTTTCCGCACGTGCCACATCGTCGCAGATCAGCGATTACGGTGATCCGCGGAAACGGGGCCTAACCGGTGGTCGCCGCCAAGGTGGAGCCGGTGCGGGTCTTGGTCACCTTGAGCTGGGCGGGGATGCGCGAGCGCAACTCGGCCACGTGGCTGACGATGCCCACCGCGCGGCCGCCGTCACGCAGGCCGTCGAGGATGTCGAGCACGCCGTCGAGGGTGTCCTCGTCCAAGGTGCCGAACCCCTCGTCGACGAAGAGCGTGCCGATCTCGGCGCCGCCCGCCTCGGCCGTCACCACGTCGGCCAGGCCGAGAGCCAGCGCCAGAGAGGTGATGAAGCTCTCCCCGCCGGACAGCGTGGCCGGATCACGCTCGACCCCGGTCCACCCGTCGAACACCCGGAGACCCAGGCCGCCGCCGGAGCGCGACCGGGACCCGGCGGTCTTGGCCAGGTCGTGGCGGAGCAGGTAGCGCCCGCCGGACATGTGGTCGAGGCGGTCGTTGGCGGCGTCCACGACCTGGCGGAGGCGTTCGCCGAGCACGTAGGAGGACAGGCTCATGCTCCACTGGTTGTCGCCGGACGTGCCGGCGGCCAGCGCGGCCAGTTGCTCGGCCAGCTTGTGGCGCTCGGCGGCGGGCCGCCACCGGGCCACGCATCCGGCCAGCTCCTCGCGCAGCTCGGCCAGCCGGTCGGCCCTGGCTTCGGCCCGGTCGCGGGCGGAGGCCAGGGCGGTGCGGGCCCGCTCGGCCTCGTCCCTCTCTGCGGACAGCCGCGCCAGGTCAGGCGCCGGCTCCGCGGCCGCCGCGGTCAGCTCCGGGTCCTCGAGTACGGCGGTGACGGCGGCGAGCTGGTCGTCGAGCCTGCGCAGCGTCTCGGCCTTGCTCTCCAGCTCGGCGGCGCTCCTGGCGGCGGCCGAGGCGTCGGCGGTGTCGGCGAACCCGGCCTCACGCGCCGCCTCCTGAGCGGCGTCGTGGGCCGTGACCCGCTCGCCTTCCGCAGCCACGGCCGCCCTGGTCGCCTCCAGCGCCTCCCCCAGGAGTTCGGCCTCGTCGGTGAGCCTGGTCAGCCGGGCCGTGATCGTGGGGTCGTCGCCGCGCGCCTCGTCCAGCCTGGCGCCCAGCCGGGCGGCATCGGCGCTCAGCTCCTCCTGGCGGGTCCGGCCGGCGGCCAGCCTCGTGGCCACCCGCCGCGCCTCCTCCTGGAGCGCCTCCCTCTCACGCCCGCGCCGCGTCACCTCCGCGACCAGCGCGCCTTCCTCCCCTGCGACCTCCCGCAGCCGGGCGACCTCCCGATCCAGCAGGCGCAACGCCTCACGCACGTCCTCCTGCCGGACCTCCTCACCGTCCGCCGACCCACGCACGTCCTCCTGCCGGACCTCCTCACCGTCCGCCGACCCACGCACGTCCTCCTGCCGGACCTCCTCACCGTCCAGCAGATGCGACGACTCGCGCACGCTTTCCCGCCGGACCTTCTCCCGCTGGGCGCTCTCACCGTCCAGCAGACCCGACTCACGCACGCTCTCCCGCCGGACATCCTCGCCATCCGCCAACCCACGTACGTCCTCCTGATCGAGGCCTCTTGCCTCGTCGGAGGTGTCCGGGTGCTGTGTGGCGTTCTCAAGGTGACGTGGGGCGGCGTTCTCGATGACGTCGCGCAGGGTGAGGCGGGTGTGGAGGCGGGCGCGTTCGGCTCGCAGGTGGGCGGTGTGGGTGCGGTGGGCGGCGAGGGTCTCGCCCAGTTCGCGGGCGCGGTCGCGGACCTGTTCGCGCTCCGCCTCCGCCCGCTCCAGCTCGGCCGCCAGGCGCGGCTCGCGGTCGGCGACCTCGCGGAGGCGGGTCAGCTCCCGTTCGGCTTCCTCCACCCCGGCCTCGGCGTCCTCGACGGCCAGCCCCGCCGTGGCGGCCAGCGCGTCGGCGTGGCGGGAGTCCAGGGAGGCGAGCACCCGCTCGGCGGACTCGCGCTCGGCGACCGCCGCCTCGTGCTCGCGCTCGGCGTCGAGCTCGTCGTCCGGTGAGGGCGCGCTGGGCGCAGGGGACGCCGGGTGCGGGTGGTGGTCGGAGCCGCAGACCGTGCACGGCCGCCCGTCGGCGAGGTCGCGGGCCAGCTCGGCGGCCATCCCGTCGATGCGGGCCTGACGGATGTCGAGCCAGCGCTCGCGCAGGTTCTGTGCCCGGTCGACGACCTCCTGGTGCACGGCCCGGGCGTCCTCCAGCTCGGCGGCGAGCGCGTCGCGGCGGCGGGCCTGGTCGAGCGTCGTGCGGGCCGAGTCCAGGACGGCGGCCGCCGCCGGGATGCCCGCCGCCTCGGCGCGTACCTCCGCCAGCCGGGCGGCGGCCTCGGCGACCCGCTCGGGCAGCTCCGCCTCGGCGGCCGCGACCTCCGCCTCCTGCTCCCCCAGCGCCTCCAGCTCGGTGGCCAGCCGGGCGAGCTCCCGATCGGTCTCGATCAGGCGGGCCGCGACCTCTCGTACGGCCTCGACCGCCGGGATCCGGGCGGCGGCGGCGCGCGCCCCGGCCAGCCTCCGCTCGCCCTCCTCGATGAGCGCCGGCAGGGCGGCCAGCCGCTCACTCACCTGCTCGTCCTCGCGTCCGAGAGCGGTCAGCTCCTCCTCCAGCCGGGCGAGGTCCCGCCGTACGACGAGCAGCCGTGCTTCCTCGGTGAGCAGCTCGGACAGGCGGGCGATCTCGCTCCGGCGTTCCCTTTCGAGGACGGCGAGCCGCTCGGGAGCCACCCACCCGGCCACTTCCGACGGCTCGTCGAGGCCTCCGGGGGTACGGAGGAGGATCGGCCGCGCGCGGGCCAGGGCGTCGGCGGCGAGGGCGCGGGCCTTGGCCGCGGCTTCCGTGCGCTGGCGGACGGCGGCGATGAGCGGGACGACGGAGCCTGCGCGATGGGCGTCGTCGAGGATGGCCTGAAGCTCGGCGCGTTCCTCGGCCCGCTCGTCGAGGGTGCGGCGCAGGGTCAGGGCCTCGGCGTGGCGGCGCTGCCGTTCGGCGAGAGCGGACGCCCGGTCGAACCGCCCGGTCGCGGCGCGCCACGCCTCCTCGGCCTCGGCCTGGTCGTCGGCGCCGCGGGAGACGGCGGCCTCGGCGGCCTTCAGAAGGAGACCCGCCCAGGACACGGGGTCCTCCTCCGGAGCAGGCGGCTCAGGAGCGACACCGGCCTCCAGCGAAGCGGCCCTCTCCGTCGGAACGGACCTGACGCCCGGCGGAGTGGAACCGGTCGCGTTCTCCGCCGAGGTGAGGTGGAACCCAGCGGGGTCGGTCTCCGTCGGGATGGAGTGAAAGTCGGCGGAGTCAGCGACAGGAGTGGTCTCCGTCGGGACGGACGGGAGGCCGACGGGGTTCGGAGTGGAAGTGGTCCCTGTCGAGGCGGGGTGAAGGCCGGCAGGGGCGGGGGTGGGCTCAGGAGGGGTGGGGTGGAGGAGGGCGGGGCCGGCGGCTTCGGCGACTCGGTGGACGGCGTACTCCACCTGCTGGCGCAGCTCCTGCTGCGACCGGAACGCCTGCTTGCGGTGCTCGGCCAGCCACGCCTCGGCCTGGGTGAAGATCTTGACGGTGAACAGCCGTTCCAGCAGCTTGCGGCGCTCCAGCCCGTCGGCGCGCAGGAAGCGCGCGAAGTCGCCCTGCGGCAGCATCGCCACCTGGCAGAACTGGTCGGCGTTCATCCCCAGCAGCCCGCCCACCAGGTCGCCCGCCTCGTCGGCGCGGGTGGTCAGCCCGACCCAGCCGGAGCCGCGCCGCTCCTCGACGATGACCTTGGCCTTCTCCTCGGTGTAGCCGGTGCCGCGGAGCTTGGGCCGCTGCCAGGCCGGGGAGCGGTGGATGCGGAATAAGCGGCCCCGGATGCTCACTTCGAGCGTCACGGACGGCCCCGCCCCGGGCGGGGCGTGGTCGCAGCGCAGGCTGCGGGCGCTGTTGCGCTGGCCGGGCACCTGCCCGTAGAGGGCGAAGCAGAGGGCGTCGAGGACGGTGGTCTTGCCCGCCCCCGTCGGCCCGTGCACGAGGAACAGCCCCGATTCGGTCAAGGCGTCGAAGTCGACCGTCTCGGGCCGGGGAAAGGACCCGAACGCCGTCAGCGAGAGCCGGTGCGGCCGCATCTACGCCATCGTCTCCTTCACCCTCGACTCCTCGATGGCCCGTCTTAGCAGCTCTTGCTCTTCGCGTGTGGCAGGCTCGCCGCGCACCTCGCGGACGAAGTCGAGCGCGACCTCCGCCTCCGGCCGCCCCTGCAGCCTGGCCGGCGCGGGCGCGGCCCGCTCGCCTTCCGGCTCGAAGGACAGGGCCAGTGTGTGAGGGAAGCGGGCGCGTAACCGGTCCATGGCGGCGCGCGGCCGTACGGGGTCGGTGAGGACGACCTGCAGCCAGTGATCCTCGACGTACTCGTACCGGGGCGAGGTGAGCAGGTCGTCGAGCCGGCCCGAGAGGCGGCCGACGGGGCGCGGCACCGGCGCGGGCACGAACTCCGCCGCGGCCTCCTTCCCCGGGCCGAGCGTCACCAGCCAGGACCCCTTGAGCTGCCCCGCCTCGGAGAACGAGTAGGCCAGCGGGGAGCCGGAGTAGCGGACCGTCTCGGACATGCGCTGGCGGCCGTGGAGGTGGCCGAGCGCGACGTAGTCGACCCCGGCGAAGGCCGCCAGCGGGACGTGCGCGACCCCGCCGACGCTGATGTCGCGCTCGCTGTCGCTGGCCGCTCCCCCGGTCACGAACGCGTGCGCGAGCACCACCGAGCGGGGGTGGCGGGCGGCGTCGGCGCGGACGCGGTCCATGGCGTGGGTGAGCGCGGCGGTGTGGCTGCGCTCGGTCAGCTCCCAAGGGCGGCGGACCAGCTCGGGCTCCAGGTAGGGGATGCCGTAGAAGGCGACGTCGTCGATCACCACGGGCTCCCACGCCTGGGCGGGGTCGGTGCGGAGGTGGACGCCCGACGCCTCGATCAGGGCGGCGCCGAAGCCGAGCCGGCGCGCCGAGTCGTGGTTGCCGCTGATCAGGATCGTGCGCGCGCCTGCCTCCCGCAGGCGGCGCAGCGCCTCGTTGCACAGCGCGACGGCGTCGACCGGCGGCAGCGCCCGGTCGTAGACGTCGCCGGCGACGAGCACGACGTCGACCCGCTCGGCCCGCACGGTCTCCACCAGGTGGTCGACGAACGCCGCCTGCCCGTCGAGCAGGCTCTCGCGGTGGAACGAGCGGCCCAGGTGCCAGTCGGAGGTGTGCAGGATCCGCATTCGCAGGAAGCTAACAGGTCCCGCTGACAAATGCGGCCCCCTGCGCCACATGAGCTGGGAGTAAGCTGAAAGATCGACGGGCAAACCAACGCACATGGGGAGGCCGATGCGGACTGGCCGTGGCATTCTGAGCGTTGCCGCCGGTCTGTTGCTGGTGGCTCTGGCGTCCGTCGGGTACATCCTGCCGCCCGCGTTCGACCCGCCGCCGCTCAAGGCCGATGTCGCATTACAATCGCTGCCTCCCCAGCCCCCCGCGGAGCTGCGCCCGGTGGCGAGGGTCTCCGACTTCCGGGAAGAGGAGATCTCGGTCCGGGCCGAAGGGCAGACGCTTCACGGAACGGTCCGATTTCCGGTGAAGCCGGGCCGCTACCCGGCGATGGTGTTCGTGTCGGGCTCCGGCAACGGGTCGCGGACGGAGTTCACGCCGCAGGCGGAGTTCCTGTCCCGGTCGGGTGTGGTGACGCTGGCGTTCGACAAGCGGACGGTCGGCTACAACTTCCGCGACCGCGACTTCTCGCTGCTCGCGGACGACGCGCTGCGCATGGTCGAGTATCTGCGCACCCGCTCCGACGTCGACCCGGTCCGCGTCGGCGTCTGGGGCGTGAGCGAGGGCGGCTGGGTGGTGCCGATCGCCGCGGCCAAGAGCGCGAGCGTCGGGTTCGTGGTGCTGGTCTCGTCGCCGAACGTCTCGCCGCTGCGGCAGGTCGCCTGGGCGCTGAACGAGCAGCTGCTGCGGCTGCGCGCCCCGGTGGGTGTGCGCGACCTGCTGACCAGGGCGATGGGCGCGGTCGGCTTCGACTTCCTGCGCTATGACGCGCAGCCCGCGCTGGACCGGATCGAGCAGCCGGTGCTGGCCTTCTACGGCACCACCGACCCGTCGATCCCGTTCGTGGAGTCGACGGACGCCCTGCTGCGCGGCATGAAGGCGGCCGGGAACGACCGCTACACGATCCGCTTCATGGCCGAGGGCGACCACGCGATGCGGGTGCGCGGCGGCGACTTCACCGCCGGTTACCTCGACACGCTCGCCAACTGGATCCTCGGCCTGCCGGCCACCGCCAAGCCCACGGCGCACGTCGCGGGGGCGACGCCGGTGCAGCGGTTCCAGGCGGCCGACGTGCCGGCCGCGCCGTGGTACGCGGGCGGCACGATGCTGGGCCTGACGATCTGCCTGGCCGCCGTCGGCTACGTGGCGGGCCCGGTCGCGGCGATGGTGGTACGGCTGCGCGGCCGGCATCACATCCCGGAGCTGAACGCCAGGCTGTGGCCGCCGATCAGGCGCAGGCTGGCCAAGATGGTGTGGACCGGTCTCGGCCTGCTGCTGTCGGTGGTGGCGTTCATCATGCTGCTGGTGCTGTTCAGCATCAACCAGGCGGGGGCCTGGCCGGCGGTGCTGGCGGGCTGGCTCGTGGTGCGGGTGCTCGCGGTGCTGATGCTCATCCAGGAGGTCACCGCGGTGGCCGCGGTGGTGTCGGGCCTGCGCGAGGGCATGCGGCCGAGCCGCTGGCAGCACGTGGCGATCGCGGGCGTGCTGGGCGGCACCGGCCTGCTGCTGGTCGCTGCGGCCTACTACGGGCTGTTCTCGTTCCCCTGGTAGGGGCCGCATCGGCGCGGACTACGTCAGCCCGGCCGCTGGACGCGACCCGACATAGGTGGCCATCCAGCGGTCGAGCTCGGCGAACACCTGCTTGCGCACCGGCTCGGCCGACAGCACCAGGTCGTGCACGCCGCCGTCGACGCGCACGCACGTGACGTGCGGGCCGAGCGAGGTCGCCCAGCGGGCCATGTGTTCCGGGTCGAGCACGATGTCGGCCGAGCGTGCTTCCGGTACGAAGTCCCGTACCCGCAGGCCCTTGCCCGCGGCGAGGACGAGCACGGGCACGTCCACCTTCAGCCCGCATTGCAGGCGGCGCTGGGCGCGCCGGATGGCGGCCAGCCAGGTGGCGTGCACCGGGAACCCGCCGAGCGGCTTCAGCTCCAGGTCGTAGTGCCACTCGCCGCCGTGGTCGCGGTGGAGGCTGTGGCCGTAGGCGTGGCTGGAGCCGAGCGGGAGCGGCCTGAGCACGTACGAGAGCGGGGTCTTGAGCAGGTCGGCGGCCAGGCGGAGCGGGCGGGAGACGTTGAGGTCGAAGAAGGGGCTGTTGAGCACGAGCCCCTGCACCAGGCCGCGGCCGCGGACCCGGTCGGCCCAGAGCGGGGCGATGAGCCCGCCGGTGGAGTGGGCGTTGATGGTCAGCTCGTCGTGGTCGCGCCGGATCAGGCGGACGGCCTCGTCGATCTCCGGGAAGTACTCGGTGACGCTGCGCACCAGGCCGCGGGTCTGGTGCGGCAGCAGCGAGCGGCCGTACTTGCGCAGGTCGAGCGCGTAGAAGTCGATGCCGTGCCCGACGTAGTGGTCGGCCAGGTGGTCCTGGAAGAAGTAGTCGGTGAAGCCGTGGATGTAGAGCACCGCCCGGCGCGATCCGGTCCGCTTGGAGATCAGGGTCGCCACGACCTCGCCTTCGTAGTCGGGCGGCATGGCGAGCACGGTCGTCTCGTACATGTCAGCCACCATACGGATCATCGGGCCACGACGGCACTCCCGGGGGGAGGTCCTCGCCGACGGACATCGGGAAGGCGGGCGGCCGCTTCTCCAGGAACGCGGTGACGCCCTCGGCCGCGTCGGCGGCGGGGCCCAGCTCGGTCATGAGCCGGGAGTCGGCCGCGTGCGCCTCCCACGGCGAGGACGCCGACAGCCCCGACCACATCAGCCTGCGCACGGCGGCCACCGACACCGCGGAGGTGTTCTCGGCGATCTCGCGGGCGAGCGCGTACGCGGCGGGCAGCAGTTCCTCTCCCGGGTAGACGCGTGACACCAGCCGGCCTTCCAGCGCTTCGGCGGCGCCGAAGACCCTGCCGGTGGCGGCCCACTCCATGGCCTGCGCGATGCCGACGATCCTGGGCAGGAACCAGCTGGAGGCGGCCTCGGGCACGATGCCGCGGCGGGCGAAGACGAACCCGAGCTTGGCGGTGTCGGCGGCCAGCCGGATGTCCATCGGCAGCGTCATCGTGAGGCCGACGCCGACGGCGGCGCCGTTGATCGCGGCGATGACGGGCTTGAGCGATCGGGCGACGCGCAGCGCGACAGTGCCGCCGCCGTCACGCGGATAGCCGTTCACCAGCTCGGCCTCGCGTCCGGACCGGCCGAACGTGCCGCCGCCGCCGCTCAGGTCGGCGCCCGCGCAGAAGGCCCGGCCCGCGCCGGTGACGACCACCGCGCGCACCTCGTCGTCGGCGTCGGCCAGGTCGAAGGCCTCGATCAGCTCGGCGCGCATGGTCAGCGTGAACGCGTTGAGCCGGTCGGGGCGATACAGGGTGATGGTCGCGACCTGGTCGGCCACGCCGTACTGGATCTCGGTGAACGCCATGGACCGAATCTTATTCGGTGACAGATGTTCATCCATTCATAAACATAGATTTCGTATTTTGTCCGTAGGCTGCCGCCTCGATTCGGGCCTATGTGATGAACTTCGGGGAAGCGGTGATCTGGTGTTCCAGGGGAGGATTCGGGTGGGTGCGCTACGGCTCGTCGGCTGGCTGGTGCTCGCTGCGCTGGCGCCCGGCGCCGCCCACCTGAAGGCGGGGTGGCGCAGGACGGGCCTGACGCTGCTCAGCGTGTACGCCGCCGCCCTGCTCGGGCTCCTCGCCCTCTGGCTGACCACCGACCTGGGCTCCCTGGCCGGGGTGCTCGTCGACGACACCTCGCTGGTGCTGGGCACCTTCGCCGCGGGCCTGCTGGGCATCGCGTGGTTCACCCTGATCGTGCACTCGTTCACGGTGCTGCGGCCCGGCCTGCTGCGCCAGGCCGAGCAGATCGTCACCGGCGCGCTCGCCGGGCTGCTCGCCGTCGCGGTGCTCACGCCGTTCGCGCTGGTCACGCAGTACGCGTGGACGGGCCGGGAGACGATCAACCACATCTTCAAGAACCCGGGGACGGACCCGCAGGCCGACGGCGACCGGCCGGTGCCGGCCGAGGACCCGTGGGCCGGCCGGGAGCGGGTGAACATCCTGCTGCTGGGCGGCGACGCCGACGACCACCGGCCGGGCGTGCGCACCGACAGCATGCACCTGGCCAGCGTGGACGTGAAGACGGGCAACACGGTCCTGTTCAGCCTGCCGCGCAACCTGGAGAACGTGCGGTTCAAGCCGGGCACGCCGATGGCCGAGCGCTTCCCCGACGGCTTCCGCCTGCCGGCCGACGCCGCCGGCGGCCGCAGCGACCTGCTCAACAGCGTCTGGGAGTACTCCGACGCGCACCCGGAGATCTTCGGCGGCAAGCGTGACCAGGGCCCCGGGGTGCTGATGGAGACCATCGGCCACACGCTGGGGCTGGAGGTCGACTGGTACGCGCTGGTCAACATGTGGGGGTTCGCCCGGCTGATCGACGCGATCGGCGGCGTCACCATCACCGTCGAGCAGGACGTGGTCTTCGGCAAGTACAACGAGGGCCTGGTGAAGGCCGGCACGCGCAGGCTGAAGGGCGCGGACGCCATGTGGTACGCCCGCTCCCGCACCAACAGCGACGACTACACCCGGATGGGCCGCCAGCGATGCGTGATCAGCGCGCTGCTCCACCAGGCGGACCCGGCGACGGTGCTGTCCAGGTTCACCGCGATCGCCGGGGCGACCGAGGATCTGGTCGAGACCGACATCCCCCGCGACATGCTGACCCATCTGGTGCCGCTCGCGCTGAAGGCACAGGACGCGAAGGCGACCAGCGTCCAGTTCGTGCCGCCGCTGATCAAGACGTACGACCCCGACTGGCGGGAGATCCGCAAGCTCGTCCGCAAGGCGCTCCGCGAATCCACCGGCGCCGCGCCGGTCGCGGCCTCGGCCACCCCCGAGGCCAGTTCCGAGGCCACCCCCGAGGCCACCCCCGAGGCCACCCCGGACGCCACCCCCGAGGCCACCTCTGCGGCCACCCTCGCGGCCACCGCCACGCCGTCGCCCTCGAAGACGCCGAAGAAGACCGCGGACCCTGACGAGAGCTCCGCCACGGACCTCTCGGCGGGCTGCGGCAAGGCCTAGCGCCCGCTCGGCCGAATCCGGCTCAGCCGGTGAAGGTGAAGTAGTCCTTCGCCAGGCGGCGCAGCCGGGTCTCGTCGACGGTGTGGCCGAGGCCGGGCTGGGTGAACGGGACGGCGATGACGCCCGCGTTCGCGCCCACGATCGGGGTGACGATCTGGTTGTTGCGCGGCGGCTGCGTCACGTCGCACGGCAGCGTGCAGCCCGGCAGGCTGCCGACGGCGACGGTGGCCGCCCTGGCCAGCCCGGCGCCCTGACCGCCCGCGCACTGGATGTCCCACCCGGCCGCGACCGCGCGGTCATGGGCGCGGCGGGTCTCGCTGATCGACGGGAAGGCGGACGGCCGCAGCAGCAGCACCCTGGCCGCGCGCAGCGTCAGGTAGTCGTCGAGGTCGGCCGTGCGGTGGACCTCGACCGCGACCGAGGCGCTCACCTGGTCCTGCAGGTCGGCGTGCGCGTACACGTCGCCGGCCGGGAAGGGGCGCTCGATCACCTCCAGCCCGTAGGCGTCGAGCGCGACGAGCTGGCCGCCGTCGGTGTAGGCGTTGCCGCAGTCGACGGCGAGCGTGAGCGCGGGGTAGGCGGCGCGCACGGCCCGGACCGGCTCCACGTCCCAGCCGGGCCGCACGTCGAGCGTCACGTGGCCGTAGCCGGCGCACACCTGCTGGTTGACCCGCGTCACCAGGCTCTCTATCGACAGGTCGGGGGTGAGCCGCACGGTCGCCATCAGCGAGGTGCGGGTGCCGCCGATCGCGTCGGCGAGCGGCACGCCGCGCATCCGGGTCCACAGGTCCCAGCAGGCCATGTCGACGGCCGGGTCACCGCTGGGCACGCTGTCGGGGTGTTCCCAGTCGACGCCGATGAGCACCGCCCCGAGCGTCTCCTCCAGCCTGGACCAGGACTTGGGCGCGGGGCTGACGGCCTCGCCCCAGCCGGTCATGCCGCCGTAGTCGGTCAGCTTCACCAGCAGGCACTCCGTGCGCCTGCCGTAGGGCAGCACGACACGAAGCACCTCCAGCTCCCGCACTCGCGGCATGAGCCCCCCTCTTATGACGCGGCCTCCTCCAGTGTGCCTGCCCCGGCGGGGTGGACGAAACGGGGGGCAACCCACGCGGCGCCGAGAGCGAGCACGACGGTGAAGGCGAGTCCCACGAGGTAGCCCTGCCCGGTGGCGGTGAACAGGGCGCCGCTCACGGCGACGGCGACCACGGTGAACACCGACTCGCCGACCCCGAGCGCCGCCGCGTTGCCGCCCTCCTCGCCCTTCGCCGACATCTCCAGGACCAGCACCGACACCGTGGGGTGGAGCATGCCGATGCCCAGCCCGGAGATCGCCATCGCGACGTGCGCGAGCCCGATCGGGACCGCGTCGACGAGGACGAGCGAGACCAGCGAGATGCCGGCCGCGATCATGAGGGCGCCGCCGCGCAGGGCGGTCATGTTGCCGATCGTGCCGCGGCCCTTGATCCAGGAACCGGCGGACCAGCCGAGCGCGCCGACCGTCAGCACCACGCCCGCGGCGGCCAGCGACAGGCCGCGCTCCTGGGTGAGCATGAGCGGGATCAGGACCTGGGCGGCCATCAGCGAGCCGTAGGCGAGACCGCGCAGCACGGGCCCGCTCGGCAGGCCGCGGGCGGCCCGGAGCGAACCGGCGGGCAGCAGCCGGGGCAGCGCGACGGCCAGCAGCGCGCCGCCCGCGGCCAGCAGCGGCACGCCGCCCAGCCCGAGCGCGCTGCCGTACTGGATGAGCGCGGCGGCGACGGCGGTGAGCGCGGCCCAGGCGAGCTTGCCGCCGATCGCCGGGGCGTCCGCCGCGCCGGCCCCGCCCGTGGCCCGGTCGCCGCCGCCCCGCCAGAGCAGCAGCGCCGCGGGCACCACGATCAGGGACACGCCGTAGAAGATCCACCGCCAGCCGGCATGCTCGGCCACCAGCCCGGCGATCGTCGGCCCCACCATCGAGGGCACCACCCACGCGGCCGAGAACAGGGCGAACACCTTCGGGTGCAGCTCCGGCGGGTAGACCCGGGCCACGAACACATACAGCGCCACCTGGATCAGCCCGGCCCCGAGCCCCTGCACGAACCGGCCCGCGACGAGGACCTCCATGGTCGGCGCCGCGCCCGCGAGCAGCAGGCCCGCGACGAAGGCGGCCACCCCCGCGGCGATGGGCGGCATCGGCCCGCTCCTGTCGCTCCACCGCCCGCCGAGCACGGTGGCGATCACGCTCGCCGCCAGCGTGGCGCTGAAGGCCAGGTTGTACAGGTGCAGGCCGCCGAGCTCGCGGGCCACGACCGGCATCGCGGTGGTCACCGCCATCGCCTCGAAGGCCACCAGCATGATCAGCGCGACCAGCCCCACGCTGAGCCCGCGGTATCGGGAGGAGAGCACGCCGGGGGCGCGCTCCGCAGTCATCGTCATGATCCGTCAAGCTACGCGAACCGGCGGGCCGGCACATCGGGCGCAGGGCGTAGGCCGTCCGCCCTAGGGACCTGCCTGGCCGGGGCCGCCAAGGTTGCGTTCGGCCCACCGGCCGATGTCGCGGCGCTCGATCGCCGCGGCCATCAGATCGGGGAAGGCGTCGGGAGTGCAGGCGAACGCGGGCACGCCCATCGCCGCCAGCGCCGCCGCGTTCTCGTGGTCGTAGAACGGCGCGCCCTCGTCGGACAGGGCCAGCAGCACGATCACCTGGACGCCGGCCTGGGTCATCGCGGCCACCCGGCGCAGCATCTCCCGCCGGATGCCGCCCTCGTACAGGTCGCTGATCAGGACGAAGATCGAGTCGGCCGGCCGGGTGATGAGGCCCTGGCAGTAGGCGATGGCCCTGTTGATGTCGGTGCCGCCGCCGAGCTGCGTGCCGAACAGCAGCTCCACCGGGTCGTGCAGCTGGTCGGTCAGGTCGGCCACGGACGTGTCGAAGACCACCAGCGACGTCTTGAGCGAGCGCATCGAGGCCAGGACGGCGCCGAACACGCTGGAGTAGACCACCGAGGCCGCCATCGACCCGCTCTGGTCGATGGCCAGCACCACCTCGCGCTGGACCGCCCGCTGTCTGCGCGCGTAGCCGACGAGCCGCGACGGGACGACGGTCTCGCGCTCCGGCAGGTAGTTCTTCAGGTTGGCGCGGATCGTGCGGTCCCAGTCGATGTCGGCCGCGCGCCTGGGGCGGTGGTTCCTGGCGCTGCGGTCGAGCGCGCCGGTGACGGCCGCCCTGGTCTTCTGGGCGAGCCGTCTCTCCAGCTCGGCCACCACCGCGCGGACCACCGCCCTGGCGGACTCACGGGCCTGGTCGGGCATCACCCGGTTGAGCGACAGCAGCGTGCCCACCAGGTGGACGTCGGGCTCGACGGCGTCCAGCATCTCCGGCTCCAGGAGCAGGCGGGTGAGGTCGAGCCGCTCGATCGCGTCCTTCTGCATCACCTGGACGACCGTGGCGGGGAAGTAGGTCCTGATGTCGCCCAGCCAGCGGGCCACCCGCGGCGCCGACGCGCCCAGCCCGCCTTCGCGCCCGCCCGCCTTGCCGCCCCCGCCGCCCTGCCCGTAGAGGGCGGCCAGCGCCGCGTCCATCCCCGCGTCGGCGCCCCGCAGGCCGTGGCCGGTGCCGTCGGCGTCGCCGCCGCCGAGCACCAGTCGCCACCGGCGCAGCCGCTCGTCCTGGTCAGCCATGCGCACTCCCCAAGATCTCCAGCACGGTGCGCGCGGCCGCTCCCGCGCGCCGCTCGTCCAGCTCCGGCTCCGCGGCCTCCGCCGCGCGCCCGCCCTGCCGCACGCGCTCCCCCACCGCTCTCCTCTCGGGTACGGCGAAGCTGCCGAAGGTACGCCGCAGCAGGGGCAGCACCTCGACGAACTGCTCCGCGCCGAGCCCCGTGAGCCACTCGTCGACCAGCCCGAACAGGCGCGGATCGTGCACCAGCAGCAGGCCGCCGCCGGACAGGAACCCCTCGACCCAGGCGGCCGTCCTGGCGGGCGCCTCGCCCCGTGACGCGGCTCTGGCCATCCGGTCGCCGGCGTCGTCGATCTCCCCGGCGTCGAGCAGGATCCGGGTCAGCCTCCCCTCGACCAGGCCGTGCAGATCCTGACGCCCGCACAGCCCGAGCAACGTGGCGAGCCACCGCTCACGCGGCGACGCCGCGCCGCCGCCGGGCTGCTCGGGCTCCCCCGCGTGATCCGGCCCGCCCGGCCCCTCGTCCAGCAGGCCCATGGCCGTGTGCACGGCGTCGACGTGGCCGAGCAGCCCGGCCGCCGCCTCGTCGTCCAGCCGGGTCACCGCGACGGGCAGGCCCACGCAGATCCGGTCGAGCATCGACCGCACGATCACCGTCAGCCCTTCGGCCGAGGTCCCGCGTACGTCGCCGTACCGGTGCGCGCGCACCATCGCCGGCAGCGCCGCCATCAGCCGGGTGACGTCGGTGTCGAGCGCCGCCTTGGCGGACAGCGCGGCCAGCACGCCGGGCAGCGCCTCGGGCAGGTCGGCCAGCAGGCACTGCTCCACCAGCCCGGTCAGCTCCGCCAGCGACACCCCGCCGGACCCACCGCCCTGCGACGCCCCGCTCGGCCCACCACCGGACCCGGGAGAACCCCCTGCCGTCCCACTGGGCCCCGGCGAGCCCTCGGGCATCGGTCCGGGAACTGGCGTGCCGGTGGCGCGGTCGCGGGCGTGGCGGGTCGCGGCGGTCGCGACCGTGGTGCCGAGAGCCGCCCGCTCGATCAGCGCCAGGTCGAACTCCGGCTCCCACCGCAGCCGCCACGTCTCCCTGAACGTGCCCTTGCCCCGCGCCTCCCTCGGCTCCCCCCAGCCGACCCCGAGCAGCCGCAGCCGGTGCAGCAGATGGCTGCGCGCCAGGTCGAGCGGCTTGCGCAGGTCGAGATCGAGCTCACGGTCGAGCGCCTCGGGCTTGAGCCGCACCTTGCGCTGCTGGTCGCGCAGGTCACGCTGGAGCGGCACCATCGGCGTGCCGTCGGTGACCAGCCCCAGCCGGTCGCCGACGACCAGCCGCCGGTGGATCAGCTCGACCGCCAGGTCGTCACCCTCGCACAGCACCGCCCGGGCCGCCTCGGTCACCTCGCCCAGCCCGGCCAGCGGCCGGCCGCGCAGCGCCGCCAGCCCGTGGGCGAGCCGCGACGCCTCGATCACGTGCGCCGGCGACACCGCCAGCCCTTCGTCGCGCAGCACCCCCGCCGCCCCGGTCAGCCACCGCTCGATCGGCCGGTCGGGGGCCGTGAACAGGTGGTCGTACCAGCCGGGCGAGGTGATGCCCGCCCCGTAGCCGCTCCACCAGGCCAGCCGCCCGTACGTCCACGGCACCCAGGTCAGCTCCGCCTTCACCCTGGGCATCCCGCGCAGCACCGCGTTGTCGTCCTTGACCGGCGGCAGCGGCCCGGACAGCGCGGGGACGTGCCAGGCCCCGCAGATCACGGCGATCCGCCCGTGCCCTTCCTTGATCGCCGCACGCAGGGTCTTGCGCAGGTACGCCTCGCGCCTGGCCTCCCGCCCGGCCGGCACGTACCCTTCCCGGACGGCGGCCACGGCCTCGGCGATCACCTCGAACGGCGTGTCGCCCCGGTGCTCGACCACGTCCTCCCACCACCGCTCCGGGTCGTCGTATCCGGCGGCGTGGGCCAGCGCCCCGATGGGGTCGAGCCGCGTCGTCTCCTCCGCGGACTCCGGAAGGGGCTCGGCGGGTTCCCGGGGCTCCGCGAGGGTGTGGGCGGCGGGAAGGTCGCAGAAGCGGACCGGGACGCCCGCCCCGACCCCGTACAGGATCGCCTGCCATTCCGGGGAGAAGCGGGCGAACGGCCAGAAGGCGGCGCTGGACGCGCTGCCGGGGACGTGGGCCAGCAGCGCGACCGGCGGCTCCAGGTCAGGGGCGAGGCGGACGAGGGAGTCGGCCTCCGGCGGGCCCTCGACGAGGATGATGTCGGGGCGCAGGCGTTCGAGCTCGGCCCGGACGGCGCGGGCCGAGCCGGGGCCGTGGTGGCGGACGCCCAGGACGGAGACGCCGCTCATGAGACCTCGCGGCAGGCGCGGTAGAAGTCGCGCCAGTCGGACCGCTCGCGCACGACCGTCTCCAGGTACTCGCGCCACACCACCCGGTCGGACACCGGCTCCTGCACCACCGCGCCGACGATGCCGGCGGCCACGTCGGCGGGCCGCAGCACGCCGTCGCCGAAGTGGGCGGCCAGGGCGATGCCGCTGGTCAGCACCGAGATCGCCTCGGCGGTGGACAGCGTGGCGCTGGGCGACTTGACCTTGGTGCGGCCGTCCTCGGTCAGGCCGGCGCGCAGCTCGCGGAAGACGGTCACGACGCGGCGGATCTCCGACAGCGCGGTCGCCGTCTCGGGCAGCTCCAGCGAGCGGCCGAGCTGGGCGACGCGGCGGGCGACGATGTCGACCTCCTCCTCGGCCGTGGCGGGCACCGGCAGCACGACCGTGTTGAAGCGGCGGCGCAGCGCGCTGGACAGCTCGTTGACGCCGCGGTCGCGGTCGTTGGCGGTGGCGATGACGTTGAAGCCGCGTTCGGCCTGCACCTCGCGGTTGAGCTCCGGGATCGGCAGCGTCTTCTCCGACAGCACGGTGATCAGCGCGTCCTGCACGTCGGACGGCATGCGGGTGAGCTCCTCGACCCTGGCCACCCGCCCCTCGGCCATCGCCCGCATCACCGGGGACGGCGTCAGCGCGTCCAGGGACGGGCCCTCGGCCAGCAGCCGCGCGTAGTTCCACCCGTACCGGATGGCCTCCTCTGCGGTGCCGGCGGTGCCCTGGACGAGCAGCGTCGAGTCGCCGCTGACGGCGGCGGCGAGGTGCTCCGACAGCCAGGTCTTGGCCGTACCGGGCACGCCGAGCAGCAGCAGCGCCCGGTCGGTCGCCAGGGTGGCGACGGCGACCTCGACGATGCGGCGGGCGCCGACGTACTTGGGGGTGACGCGGTCGCCGTCGCCGAGGATGTAGGTGGTGACCGCCCACGGCGAGAGCTTCCAGCCGGGCGGGCGCGCCCGGTCGTCCTCCTTGGCGAGCAGGGCCAGCTCGTCGGCGTACTGGTCTTCCGCGTGGGGACGCAGAACGGTCATGACAACTCCTTGAACATGTCGGCGCGGAAGCGCAGCGAGGCGGCCACCCGCTGGACGGCCGGCGCGGGCGAGTAGCTCTCGGCCAGCGGGGCCAGGCCGGGGTCGAGGCGTTCGCCGGCCAGCCGGACCAGCTCGTCGAGGTTCCACGGCTGGCTGGCGGCCACCTTGACGATCTTGTGCAGGACGGCCGAGGCGAGCGGCTCCCGCCAGTAGGGCGACACCCCGCCGAGCACCATGATCAGCTGGCTGTCGAGGTCGTGGCCCAGGGTGAACCCGGCGGCGAGCTCCTGCTGCTCGTCAGGGCCGAGCGCCTCCAGCAGGTCGGCGATCGGATCCCAGGCGAACATCGCCCGCGCCCAGGCCGGGTCGCGCTGCAGCACCGCGGCGCGCACCCAGCCGGCCTTCACCTCGCCGTCCCACTCGGGGATGCGGCGGGCGAGCAGGCTCTCCGGCGGCTCGCCCCACATCGTCAGCGGCGCGCGGGCGATCACCTGCTGCAGCCACCAGGCCCGCTCGCCGAACCCGCGCGGCGGCTTGGCCCTGATGCCGTCGCGCTCCATCACGCCGTCGCAGCCCGCGGGCGGCTCGACGAGGATCGCGGCGGGCGTGACGGTCAGGCAGGCGCGGGCCCGTTCGGCCATCCGCCGCGACAGCCGGGACCCCGGCAGGCGGGTGAGCAGGTTGGCGGCCTCCTGGCGCACCTCGCGCCGCCGGTCGTCGAGCGCCGACTCCAGGAACGGCTCGTCGTCCATGGACAGCCCGTCGGCCAGCATCTCCGTGAACGCGGCCCGGTCGTCGGGCGTCTCGCGCTCCCACGTGGTCTCCAGCAGCCGCCGCGCCCCGGCGGGGTCCTGCTTCCTGAGCCGCCGCAGGTGGGCGCGCCGGTCCGCGGCGCTGCCCAGCTCCCACGTCTCGCCGGTCGGCTCGTCCAGGAGGTAGGCCCACGCGGGGTTGCGCGCGGCGAGCCACCGGCCGCGCCGTCCGGCGATCACCCCGAGGTGGGCGCGCACGGATCGGTCCCACCGGCCGCGTTCGAGCAACTCGGGCAGCACGTAAGGCGGCACCCTGCGGCCCGTCGCGGCGGCGACGGCCAGCCATTCGGGCAGCAGCCTCTCGTGCTCGCCGCCCACGATGCGCGCCAGCCGCTCGGCGGCGCGCCGGCCGACCGGCTCCTGCTCCTCCCCGGGCGCGGCCTCCTCGCCCTCGGGCTCCACGGGCCGCCGCCCGGCGCGCCGCCGCACCGTCTCGACGGCGGCGGCGCCGAGCAGGTCTCCGGGGTACGGTCTGCGGTCGGTCCCGACGAGGGCCGTCGAGGCCAGCTCCTCCCAGTCGTTCGCCGTCGCCCGGAGTGCCGCCGAAGGGTCGCCGGTCTTCACAGGATCACCACCGTCCCGTCCTCGTCCCAGGTCGTCAGGGGGCGCAGGCCGCGCGGCGTCCACTCGGCGGCCACCGTCACCGGCCGCCCGCCGGACACGGCGAGCAGCCGCCACACCCCGCGCCACGAGGCCAGCAGCGGGAACCCGGCCAGCGTGGCCTCCCCCGGCACCACACCGGTCAGCACCAGCGGCCACGACTCGGTCCACGGGTCGGCGGCCAGCGCCGCGGCGACCTCCCCCATCGCGTCGTCGGCACTCATCCCCGGCACGACCCCGCCCGCTTCCGAAGAAGCCCCGTGCGCATCCCCCGTAGACGACCCCGTCTCAGCGCCCGATCCGCCCGTCAGAGGCGCCTCTGGGGCGTCGGCGCGCACGCCCGTACGAGGAGAGCCGGCTCCCGAAAGGGACGGCGACGCATGCCCCGCGAGCGTTCCCGAAGGAGCCGAGGGCTGCGGCGCGTGTTCTGCGGCGGCTTCCCGAAGGGCGGGTGGGTGGCGGTGGGCGACGAGGGCGCGGAGGGGGGCGGCGCCGGGGTAGAAGGCGAGGTCGGCGTCGATGGCGGTGCCCGTCACCAGGGAGGCGTCGAGGGGCTGGCCAGAGGGGGCGAAGGACAGGATGAGCGCGGCGCGGCCGGTCGAGCGGCCGCGCAGCCAGACGCGGCGGGCCGTGAGCCGGTCCTGCTCCTCGTCGCGCCGGCCGAGGACGTCCCACCGGTCGCGCACCACCGGACGGGCCAGCACCTCCTCCCGGGTCACCGGGAACCCGACCCGCATCAGCACCGTCTCGGCCAGCTCCGGGGGCAGTTCGGCACGCCTGCGGTAGGCGACGGCGAGGAGGTGGAGCAGGGCGTGCTCCTCCAGCAGCCGGCCCGGCCACTCGTCCTCGTCCCTGACCCGGGCGAGCCTGGTCACCATGCCGGCCGCCCCCGGCGCCTGGGCGTCGATGAGCCGTTTGGCCAGGCCTTCCCAGTCGTGCGGCGCGGCCGTGGCCAGGCCCTGGCGGATCTGGTCGGCCAGCCACCGCTCCAGCTCCGCCAGCCCGGCCGCGACCCGCCCGTGCCGCAACGACTCGCCGTTGCGGGGCGGCGGGGACGGCGCGGCTTCGAGGCGGGCGGCCGAGCGGGCGGCGCGGGCCTCGCGCTGGGCCAGCCACTCCCCCGCCCACGCGGGCAGCCCGTCCGCATGCGGGACGCCGTCAGAGGACCACAGGAGCAGCAGCCCCAAGGCGTGCTTGCAGGGGAACTTGCGGCTCGGGCAGCTGCACCGGTAGGCGGGCTCGCCCAGGTCGACGCAGGCCTGGTAGGGCGTGGCGCCGCTGCCCTCGCACTCGCCGAACAGCACCTCGCCCGTCAGACCGCGCACCGGCCACCTGCCCGGCGCGGCGACCCCCTGGGCGGCCTTCCGTGAGGACGCGTCGGGGGCGAGGGAGAGGACCTGATCACGGCTCCACCGTTCGATCACTCGCCGCACATTAGCCACGCCGACCGACATTCCGCGACCGTGCGAAGACGATCGCCCACGCCCCCGTAAAATCTGCCGGATGGAGCTGATGATCTATCCGGACGGGCCGGTGTTCGAGGTGGCCGGCGAGGAGGACGCGCTGGCGCGAGGGCTGGAGGGGCAGCTCGTGCTCGACGGGACGCGGTTCCTGCGGCGGGACGTGACCGGGGCGCCGGTGGGGTTCGAGCCGCGGCCGCCGGTCGCGCGGGCGCTCGACCTGCTGCCGCATCCTGAGGGCGGGTGGTTCAGGGAGACGTGGCGGGCCGGGGTGACGTTCCGGCCCGACGGGTACGAGGGCGCCCGGGCCTCCGCGACCGGGATCTACTTCCTGTTGCGGCCGGGCGAGGAGTCGGTGCCGCACATGGTGCGCTCCGACGAGGTGTGGCTGTGGCACCGGGGAGGTCCGCTGCGGCTGACGATCGGCGACGAGAGCGTGATCCTGGGGCCGGACGTCGAGCGCGGGCAGGTGCCGCAGGCCGTGGTGCCCGGCGGCGTGTGGCAGTCGGCCAGGCCCGCGGAAGGCCAGGAGGTCCTGGTCAGTTGCGTGGTGTCGCCGGGGTTCGACTTCGCCGACTTCACGGCGCTGCCGCCGGGCCGTCGGTGACCACCAGGTCGCGCGGCACCTGGCCGGCCGAGCCGAGGCCGCACAGGGTGAGCGCGTTGGCCAGTTCGGCGCGGAGCAGCGCCAGCACGTGAGCGACGCCGTCGGCGCCCGCCACCGACAGCCCCCACACCACGGGCCGGCCGATCGCGACGGCGCGGGCGCCCAGGGCGAGCGCCTTGACGACGTCGGTGCCGCGCCGTACGCCGCCGTCCAGCAGGACGGGCACGCGGCCGTCCACCGCGTCGGCGACCGCCGGGAGGCGGTCGATGGTGGCGGCGGCGGAGTCGAGCTGGCGTCCGCCGTGGTTGGACACGATGATCGCGTCGGCGCCGTGCGCGACCGCCAGGGCGGCGTCGGCCGGGTGCAGGATGCCTTTCAGGACGATCGGCAACGAGGTGGTCCGGCGCAGCCGGTCCACGTGCTCCCACGAGATCTCCGGAGAGAGCGTCACCTGCCGGATGTCACCGTCGCCGCCCAGGTTGGGGCACGACAGTCCCGCCGGCAGTTCCAGCAGCGCGCTCCTGGCCCGCTCCCCTGTCCGCAGCGCGGGTGAGTCGACGGTGATCACCAGCGCCCGGCATCCCGCCGCCTCCGCCCGCCGCACCAGGTGCTCGGTGTAGCCGGGGTCCGGCTGCAGGTAGAACTGGAACCAGAGCTCGGCGCCGGTGGCCGCCACCTCCTCCATCGCCACCGTCGACAACATCGCGGTGATCATGATGCCCCCGGCCGCGGCGACCGCCCGCCCGGTGGCCAGCTCCCCTTCCGGGTGCGCCAGCCGGTGGAAGGCGGTGGGCGCCACCAGCACCGGCATCGACGCCGTCCGTCCCAGGATCGTGACGTCCAGCGCGGGCTCGCCGGCGCCGGTCAGCACCCGGGGCACCAGCATCAGCCGCCGGAACGCCGCCTCGTTGGCACGCAGCGTCACCTCGTCCTGGGCTCCGCCGGCGAAATAGTCGTAGAGATCGGGGTCTAATCTGTCCTTGGCCGCTTGCTCGTACTCGCGCAGGTTGACCGGATCCATGCGCTCAATGTGCCCGTACGATGCCGGGGCTGGCAATCGTGGCTTGCAGGACGTACGCTCCAGTAGCGCTGAGTCACATCGTTGACGCGCAGCGGCGAGATTAACGGGACTCGGCGCATGTTGGCGTTGTTTCTTGGGTACTGCCTGGATTCATTGCATTGTGCAATGGTGAGCTCAAGGGTGAAATGTCACACTTTAGGAGGGCGGAGACATGCAGCCCGGCTTCTCCTGGATCATCACCCCCAACGGCGGCGCCGCCGTCCTCAGCCTGTCGGGTGAGCTCGACATCGCTACGGCCGCCGAGTGCGGCCGCTGCATGGCCGAGGCCATCGCGAGCACCGAGCCCGCGAAGGTCGTCGTCGACATGAAAGGCGTCGAGTTCTGCGACTCGTCGGGGCTCAGCGTCCTGATCGCGGCGGCGAGCGGGGCCGAGGCGTCCGGCGGCGTCCTGGTCCTCTGCGAGCTCCATCCCCGGGTCCAGCGGGTGCTCGACGTCACGGGCCTGACCAAGCGGTTCAGGTCGTACGGCACGGTCCAGGAGGCGATCGCCGCCCTGCCCAAACCGATCACGTCCTAGCCCTCGGGCCAGCCCAGCGGGTGCGGGCCCTCCCCGGGAGGCTCACCGGCCGCCGTGTTGAAGGCGTTCATGGCCGCGACCAGCGCGCGGCACTGCTCCGGCGACATGCGCGCCACGATCGTGCCGATCTCGGCGCGGCGGCGGGCGGTCACCTCGTCCACGACGTGCAGGCCTTCCGGGGTGAGCCGCATCAGGCTCTCCCTGCGGTTGAGCGGGTTGACCTCGCGCACGATCAGGTCGGCGGCGGCCAGCCGGTCGGCCATCCGCATGGCCGTGGAGGGGTTGACGTTCAGCAGGTCGGCCATCGTGACGAGCTTGGTCTCCCCCTGGGTGGCCAGCACCACCAGCATCCTGAACTGCGACAGCGTGACCCGGTCCGCCACCGCGCCGAGCGAGCGGGCGGCGATGCCGACGAGCAGGCGGGTGCCCGTCAGCACCGCCGAGATCACCGCGGAGAGATCATCCGCCCGCTCTGGCATAGCCCTCTTTGTACACGCTTCACATCACGGGCTGCCGAATGATGCGATATTTCACACAAGGCTGCGCTGGTGGCGGTAGGTCCTGCGGAACGTGTGCCGCTTCTTCCCCGAGCGGAAGGCCGCCGACCCGGTGACCAGGCCGCGCCCGGGAACCCGGAAGGTCGCGCTGGTCTCCTCGCCCGGCAGCAGCTCGGCCACCTCCCTGCGGGCCGTCACCTTGCCCCCGCGCGGCAGGGTCAGCCCGAGCCGCACCTTGCGCCACGTGACGGCCGAGCCGTTGACGAGCGTCACGGTGACGCGGTCGCCCGAGGCCGTCACCCTGAGCCCGTACGGGCGGCGCGGGTCGGGGCCGATCGACCGGTCGAGCAGGTCCATCAGCTCGGAGACCACGTCCGGCCTGATGGCGGCCAGGTCCTTCCGCTCGCCGAGGTCTTCGTCGAGGTCGTACAGCTCGATCCTGCCGTCGGGGCCCGCGCCCTCGACGCCGGGTGCGAACCTGATCGCCTTCCAGCGGCCGCGGCGGATCGCCTGCGCCTTGCGCGGCCGGTTCCAGATCAGGTGGTCGTGGTCGGGCCCGGCACCGCCGCTGAGCATGCCGCGGAACGAGCGGCCGTCGATCCCGTCGGGCACCGGCACCTCTGCCAGGTCGGCCAGCGTCGGCATCAGGTCCCAGTAGGCCACCGGCCGCGTCTCCACCCGGGAGCGCATCTTCGGCGACCAGGCGATCAGCGGCACCCGGATGCCGCCCTCGTACAGATCGCGCTTGTCGGCGCGGAACGGGCCGTTGGAGTCGAACAGCCGGGGCGTCACGCCCTTCTCACGGTGCGGGCCGTTGTCGCTCATGAACAGCACGATCGTGTCGTCGGCGACCCCGGCCTCGCGCAGCGCGCCCACGAGCTCGCCCACGTACGAGTCGAGCAGCGTGACCTGGGCGGCGTGGCGCCGGTTGGCGCGGCTCCACGGCTTGTCCTTGTAGCGGCCGGCGTTGCCGGGGACCTCGCTCGGCGAGTGCGGCAGGTTCGTCGGGAAGAAGAGCAGGAACGGCCGGTCGGACGGCTTCTTGATGAAGTCGACGGCCTGCCGCAGGAACAGGTCGGGCGCGTACTTCTTCCCGGTGATCGCCACCTTGCCGCCGTTGCGCCACAGGTAGCTGGGGAAGTACTGGTGGGCGTGGCGGTGGCTGATGTAGCCGAAGAACTCGTCGAAGCCGCGCTCGTTCGGATGGGACGGCTGGCCGGGCAGCTCGGGGCCGAACCCCCACTTGCCGATGCACGCCGTGCGGTAGCCGGCCAGCTGGAGCAGCTCGGCGAAGGTCAGGTCGCCCTCCCGCAGCGCGCGCTGGGGGCCGCCCTCCGGGTTCTCCCGTACGGTGGAGTGGCCGGCGTGCAGGCCGGTGAGCAGCGAGCAGCGCGACGGCGCGCACAGCGGCGCCCCCGAGTAGGCGGCCTCGAACCGCACCCCGTCGGCCGCCAGCCGGTCGATGTTCGGCGTGACGATCTTCTTCTGCCCGTTGATGCCGATCTCACCCCACCCCAGGTCGTCGGCGAGGATGACCAGGAAGTTGGGCCGGGAGACGAGCGCGGCCTGCGCCGGCGACGCGGCGGCGGGGACGGACAGGCCGGCCAGCGCACCCGCCAGGAGGGTGCGACGTGAGGGAGCGGGGATCATGCAGGACACCTTTGGCGCAGTGTGAGATCGGGGTGCGAACCACGGGAGAACGGCAAGCGAACTCTGCCGGAGCCGGATAACGAAATGGCCGCGCTCGTCAGCAGTAGTCCCAGAGCCTGCAGATCTCCTCGAGCTCGGGAGGCAGCTCGTCGTTTGGGGGCAACGGGCGGCCAGCGACGACCGTACCGCTCTTGATCTTGTCGCGCCAGTCGCCCACCCCTTTCTGGAACGTCCCGTGATCCTTGTCTCCATAGTTGAGCATTCCGGGCTCCCAGGACACGCCGAGGAAGGCGCAGAGGTCCTTCAGCGCCCCTTCCGGCTCGGCGACCAGGTCCTCGTAGCGCAGGGTGTGGCCCTCCAGGTGGGTGCGGGCCTCCTGGAGGTAGTTCATGTACGCGAGGGTCCGCGGCACGGCCTCCGCCATGGGGCGCTTGACGGGGTCGGCCTCGTGCCAGGACTGCACGATCGACATCGGGTGCCGCAGCAGGAAGATGAACCTGGCGTCGGGCCAGCACGTCCTGAGGCGCTTCCACACGAACACGTTGCTCGGCGTCTTCTCCACCAGGATCGGCTTGCCGCTGCGCGACAGCTCCCGGTGCAGCAGCCGGTCCCAGACGAGGTGCTCGACGTCCGCGTGCGTGTGGCCGAGCAGGCGCATCGCCTGCCGTACGGGGTCGGTGCCGAACGCCACGGTCATGCGGCGGAAGTGCGTCTCGATGGGCGAGTGGATCCGGCTGTGGGAGTTCAGGATCACCCGCAGCAGGGTCGAGCCGGACCGCACCGACGACAGCAGGAAGACGGGCTCGCGGAGCAGCCGGTCGTGCGCCGGGTCCACCGGCTCGCGCACCACGTCGTCGGGCAGCCGCTGCGTCTCCGGCGCCGGCCTGGGCGCGGGCCTCGGCTCGGGCGCCTTGGCCGCCCGCCGCCTCCCGGCGCGGGTGATCGTGTAACCGGTCAGTCCTTCTAGCGTCGCGTTGGCCCTGTACTTCCAGCTCATGGCCCGTCAACGTACGGGTGACCGGTGAACCCCCGGTTAACCCGCCCTGTGAGGTTCGGCCTGACCTTCCGGGTCCTCCCAGACCGCCAGGGTCTGGGCGGGTCCGCCTATGCGCTGCCAGGCGCCGGTGCCGCGGGTCCAGCGGAGGATCCGCGAACGATCCCGGGCCAGGACGTACACCGCCCGGCCGCCCACCCGCGTCTCCGCGCCCGCCGGGCCGATGTCCTGCCAGGCCCCCGGTCCCGGCTCCGGCAGGACGCGCAGCCTCGCGCCCGGCGGGTCGGTGGAGAACAGGCCCGCGGCGCCTCCGTACAGCTCGCCCGCGGGGCCCGCCGCGTGGACCCATCGCCGCCGTGACGCCGGCGGCTCCCCCTCGGTCCAGCGGTTCACCGCGCCGCGATCCGGGGTGAGGCCGTACAGGCCCTGGCCGGTGACCGCGAACGAGGCGCCCTCGGTGCCGGCGAAGTCCCAGTGGCCGGGTCTGTCCCGGTAGAACCAGATCCAGCCGGTGCCGGGGGCGACGGCGAACAGGCCTCGCGTGCCGCCGTACAGGCGTGTCGCCGGCGCGCCGATCCAGGTCCAGGAGGTGCCCTGCCCGTCCCAGACGTGGACGGACTGGCGGTCCGCGGCCAGCCGGTGCAACCGTGGACCGGCTACGGCGAAGTCGGCGCCCGGCTCGCTGATGGGTGACCAGACGCCGGGACTCCCGCCGTACACGTAGAGCCGGTCGTCCATGCCCGTCGCGAACAGGCCCGCGGGACCGGCCCAGAGGCGTTTCGCGGCGTCCCCGATCTTCGTCCACTCCTCCCCGCCGTCCCACCGGAAGACGCCCCGGCCGCCCGGCCCGACGGAGAACACCCCGGCGCCCGAGGCAGGCGGGGCCGTCACGACGCCGCTCGCGGGGACGCCGGGCGCGCTCGGCGGCTCCCACCCGGCCAGGGCGACGAGCACGGCGAGCACCACGATCCCGGCGACGCCGATGAACAGCAGAGGACGCCGCCTACGCCGTCCCACCGGCACCCCACCCGCCGCGGGACCGATCGGTTCGACGGACGCGGGAGAGTCGGCGGGCGGGGCCGGTTCGGCGGACGTGGGATGGCCGGCGGGCGGGGCCGCCTCGACGGACGCGGGAGAGGCGGGGGACGGTTCCGTGAGGGCGGTGGAGGGCTGGGGGGTTGTGGCGAGGGCTGCCGCGTGCAGGCGCTCGGCGGTCTCCAGGCGCGTCCGGCGGGTGCGCTCGTCAGGCGTACGGTCGCGTACCAGCCGCCGGAGCAACTCCAGCGGGATGATCTTCTCGCCGGAACGGTACTCGCCCCAGAGCGTCTTGCTCACGTGGTAACGCCCGGCCAGCTCGCGGAGAGTCGTCCCGCCGGTGAGCCCGAGCAGGAACTCCGCCAGCGCGTTGGCCTGTTCCGTGCTCCCTCTCGGCCGGCCCTGGGGTCTGCCCGCCCTGCGTTCCATCGCGACCGCCCCCTTCCCGCCCCCTCTCCGATGATCATCTGACGAGAACCGGTTTGTCCACGGACAACTCGTTGTCCGCACTTCACGCCGGACGGTTCCGGACAATCGCCCCGCCCCGCACTCTCGTGATCACCGTCCACGACTCGGGAGGACATCTCATGATGAGCAGAACCACGGCAGGACTCGTCTCGGCGGCCCTGCTCGCCACCGCTCTGACCGCCTCACCGGCCGCCGCGCACGGCGGGCACACCCCCGAGCAGGTGTGCGGTCCCGGCTTCGGGAAGGTGGCGAACGGCACCCGGCCGGTGACCGACCGCGAGGGCGTCGTCTGGGCCCACGTCCACCTGCTCTACAGCGCGCGTACGGGAGAGAACTGCGTCGTCACCATCAAGTCGAGGTACGTGGGAGTGCCCACCTGGACCACCGCGACCCTCTGGGTCCAGAGCCCCGAACGGACCTACCAGGACAAGAGTGACTACAAGTATTACGCGGGACCGGTGAAGGCCTACGCCAAGGACAAGTGCGTCGCCTTCCAGGGGACGACGCGGACCAGCGAGTCCAGCCGGTACGTGTTCTTCGACAACCGGGCCTCCGGCGGCTCCGACGGCTACGGCAACTGCGGCACGCAACAGAAGCGCCGGCGCGCCTCCTGACCAGGCCCTACGGCCGCACCGACAGCGCGTGGCGGAAGACGTCACGCGGGTCGTAGCGGCGCTTGACCCGCCGGAGGCGGGCGTAGTTCCCGTCGTAGTAGAGCCCAGGTAATGCCCGTCGCCGACGAAGTTCTCTTGACGCGCTCCCCGGCCTTAAGGCCGGAGATTCAGCCCGTGCCGCACGTGCGGCACCTCTGTGGCTTCCTGTTTCGCTGGGTCCTGCCCTCCGCTAGGCGGCGGGTCTTACGGTCCCTCCGCAGGCGTTTAGCCTCTCCGCCCGTCCGGCGGCGAGGATGTTGATCGCGGCGTTGACGTCCCGGTCGTGGACCGCTCCGCATGGGCAGGTCCACGACCGGATGGTCAGCGGCATCGTGCCCGCGACGGCGCCGCACGCCGAGCATGACTTGCTCGATGGGAAGAACCGGCCGACCTTGGCGAAGCCCCGGCCGTACCGTCCGGCTTTGTACTCCAGCATGGTCACGAACTGCGACCAGCCCGCATCGTGAACGCTCTTGGCCAGCCGGGTGCGGGCCAGGCCCTTCACGCACAGGTCCTCCACGTGCACCGCTTGGTTGTCGCGGATGATCTGCGTGGAGAGCTTGTGGGCGAAGTCCCGGCGCGCGTCGGCCACCCTGGCGTGAGCACGGGCGACCCGGGCCGCGGCTTTCTTCCGGTTCGCCGACCCCTTGGCCTTGCGGGACAGGGCCTGCTGAGCGTTCTTCAACCGTCGTTCGGCGCGGCGCAGAAATCTCGGGTTGTCGATCTTCCGGCCGTCTGAGAGCACCGCGAAGTGGGTGAGCCCCAGGTCGATACCGACCTCGTGCGGCGTCTGCGGCAACGGATCTGCGCCGGTCTCGACCACGAACGAGGCGAAGTACCGCCCCGCCGCGTCCTTGATGACCGTCACGCTCGACGGCTCGGCGGGCAGATCACGAGACCATCGCACCGGCACGTCGCCGATCTTCGGCAGGCGCAGCTTCCCGCCCGCCGTGACCGTGAAGCGGGCGTTCTTGGTGAACCGGACCGCCTGCCGGTTGTCCTTGCGGGAGCGGTATCGGGGCGGCGCGACCTTCGGTCCTTTCCGCTTGCCCGACAGGGAGGCGAAGAAGTTGCGGTAGGCCGTGTTCAGGTCGGCCAGTGCCTGCTGGAGTACCACGGCGGAGACCTCGCCCAGCCAGGCGCGTTCCGGCGTCTTCTTCGCCTGGGTGATGACCTGCTGGGACAGGTCTGCATCCGAGAGGTACGGCATACCGCCGGCGTGGGCTTCCTGCCTGGCGCGCAGCCCGTCGTTGAACACCGTCCGTGCGCACCCGAACGCCCGAGCCAGCGCTTGACGCTGACCCGCAGACGGGTGGAGCCGGAAGTTGTACCGCAGCTGCACGCCATGATCATGCCATTGTTCATGGCTGAGCGTGGAGACATCAGAACAGGTAGACATGGTGAATTTCTCGCCGAAGGTCGCACTGTCCTGCCTGGTCAACTCGTCGAAAGGGGTGTCCTCCAGGCGGCTGCGCACCGAGTTCGGCGAACTGGCCCGCCACTACTACCGGGCGAACAAGCTGTGGTCGGGCTCCTCCTTGGCAGGGAGCGTGGGCGGCGCTCCGGTCAGCGTCCTGCGGCAGTACATCGAGCAACAGAACCGCCCGGTCCGAGCCGCGTAGACGCCGGATCGCCTGGGGCGATCCGGCTTTCCCTGCCCCGCTGCGCGGGAGAGTCCGCTTCACCCCCGGCCTGAAGGCCAGGCACTGCGGACGACCCAGGTAGCAGTGGCCGCCGCTGCGCACGGCGATCCGGCGGCCGGCCCGGACCGCCTCCTGCACCGCCTTGACGACCTGCTCGGTGGAGCCGGCCAGGTGGAAGTACTCGGGCTCGTGCCGGAAGCGCAGGTTGGTCCTGCGGACCGCCGCGTGATCTCGCTCATGACCGATCCCCCGTCCCGTCGGAGTTCTCGATGACGACGCTAGGGATCGCGGCCCGCCCGGTGAATGGATTCAGGTGCACGACGGGGGTGGAGTTGGCTCCACCCCTTGATCTCGGAGGGTCGAGCGGGTATGGTTTCGGCGTCCTTGTCGCCGACCCCTGAGGTGATCCTGTTGGAGATCTGAGGCCGAGACGCCGCGCCATTTCGCTGTGCGCATGCCCGACCTCAGACGATCGCCTCTCTTTCGGCCATCTCTTTTCCGGTCTTCCCGGCCTGCGCGCGCGGTGTCTCCACGTGTCCCGAAATTTCTAGACACGTCAGGGAGCCGCCCTTATGTCTTTTTCCATCGTCTGTGACGCCATCTCGTTCGAGTGGACCGACGGCACGCCCGTCCTGTCGGACCTCGACGTCGCCTTCGGCCCCGGCCGCACCGGCCTGATGGGCGTCAACGGGTCGGGCAAGTCGACCCTCCTCCGGCTGATCGCCGGCGAACTGCGCCCGTCCTCGGGCACGATCAGCGTGGCCGGCGAGATCGGTTACCTCCCGCAGAACCTCCCGCTGGCCACCGGTAGCACGGTCGCCGACCTGCTCGGCATCACCGCGCGGCGGGCCGCCCTGCACGCCATCGAGAACGGGGACGTCGCCGCCGAGCACTTCACCGTGATCGGCGACGACTGGGACGTCGAGGAGCGCGCCCGCGCCGAACTCGACCGGCTCGGCCTCGGCCACCTGGACCTGGACCGCACCGCCGCCACGCTGTCCGGAGGCGAGGTGGTCATGACCGGGCTGGCCGCGCTCCTCGTACGCCGCCCCGACGTGCTGCTGCTCGACGAGCCCACCAACAACCTGGACCTGGACGCGCGCCGCCGACTCTACGCCGCCGTCCGCTCCTGGTCCGGGGTGCTGGTGGTCGTCAGTCACGACCGCGCCCTGCTCGACCTCGTGGACCAGGTGGCCGACCTGCGGGACGGCGCCGTACGGATGTTCGGCGGCAACCTCACCGCGTACGAGGAGGCGCTGGAGACCGAGCAGGAGGCCGCCGAGCGCACGGTCCGCGCGGCCGAGGGCGACGTCCGGCGGCAGAGACGCGAGCTGGAGGAGGCGCAGACCAAGCTGGACAGGAGGGTCCGGTACGGCAACAAGATGAACGCGACCAAACGCGAGCCCAAGATCGTCATGGGCGGCCGCAAGCGGGCGGCGCAGGTCTCGGCGGGCAAGCACCGCACCATGCACGCCGAGAAGCTGGACCAGGCCCGCGACCGCCTCACCGAGGCCGAGCAGGCGCTGCGCGAGGACGACGAGATCAGGGTCACCCTGCCGGAGACGGCGGTCCCGGCCGGCCGCACGGTGCTCACCCTGCCGGACCTGACGGGCCTGTACGAGCTGCGCGGCGGGCCTGAGGAGGACGGCGAGCCGATCGCGGAGCTGGTCGTCCGCGGCCCCGAGCGGATCGCCCTGGTCGGCCCGAACGGGTCCGGCAAGACGACCCTGCTGCGGAGCGTCGCGGACGGCGACCACCCGGTCCCGACCGGCTATCTGCCGCAGCGGCTCGACCTGCTGGACGACTCGCTGAGCGTGCTCGGCAACGTCCGCCGCTTCGCGCCGTCAGCGCCGGTGAACGAGGTGCGGGCGCGGCTGGCGCGCTTCCTGTTCAGGGGCGAGCGGGCGGAGCGGGCGGCGGGCACGCTGTCGGGCGGCGAACGGTTCCGCGCGGTGCTCGCGGCGCTGCTGTCGGCCGAGCCCCCGCCGCACCTGCTCCTCCTGGACGAGCCCACGAACAACCTCGACATGTCCAGCGTCCGCCAGCTCTCCCAGGCCCTGTCGGCCTACCGGGGGGCGCTGATCGTGGTCAGCCACGACCTGCCGTTCCTGGAGACGCTGGGCATCACCCGCTGGCTGCGGAAGGAGCGGTGAACGCCGGGTCTTGGTGATCATGCGTCCGTCCTACGTGCCGGCGAACATGTCGTAGTGGTCCACGGTCAGCTCCTTGTCGACCCAGGAAGCGCTCGTCCTCGGGGTAGAAGACGGCCACGGACGGGTCCTCACCGGCGAACGCCTTCACCGCCTCCCACGAGTCCCACATGGTGATCAGGAAGAACTCGGTGCGGTCCCCGGCGTCGCGGCGGGTGAAGTAGGCGCCCTTGTTGCCGGGGGTGGCGGTGTACTCGGCGTATCCGGTGCGCATCAGGTATGCCTCGTAGTCGGCCGCGTCGGCCGCCCGCGTCCAGCCTCTCCAGGTACGGATGATCATAAGCAGCACGCTAGCGCGACCGGCGCGCGCCCGTGGCGAACGAGCCGGTGGTGAAAGTTTCACCCGCACCGCCGCGCGGACGCGACCGCGACGACACCGTCGCTCCCCGTCACGAGGCCCGCGACCGGCCGGTTGATCCGCCGGGCGACGTCGTCCGGCGGATACGGGCCGCCCGGAAGCCGCGATACGACCACCAGGGCGCCGGTCACCACCCGAAATGGGCCTGTCCGGACCCGCGGTCGTCGTGTGACTCTCGCCCAAGAACCCCCCACCCCAGAGGCAGTAGGGAGAGATGACTTCTTGAAACCTCACCGTGCAAGGCGCGCCCTCGCACTCGGCGCGGCAGCCGCCCTGGCGCTCGGCGTGTCACCCGCCCAGGCGGCGAACGCGGCCGGCGCCTCGGCCCTGAGCTGCACCATCACCATCACCAACCCGACCCAGTTGTACACGACGAACGTGTACGCCTACGTCGAGGTCTCGTGCAACCAGAAGGTCTCGTTCATCGGCGGCTACCTCTCCCTGTACCGGGACGGCACCTTCCTGAACTACGCCGAGATCTACCAGTACAACCTCGCCTACGTCTACAAGCTCAACATGGTGTCCTGCGTGCCGGGGAACTACCACGTCATGGGTTACGGCTTCGCCAACCTGGACGGCGGGGCGCCCGACTTCTCCCAGCGCGTCGCCACCACGCCGATCGCCATCACCTGCACCTGAAGCACCCGAGCCCGTACCGGCTCAGCCGCCGGAGCTCACAGAGGCGGTTCGGAGCCGGTCCGGCCAGACCATGGCGTGCGCGAACAGGACCGCCCCACTGACAAGGGCAGACATCAGCGCGCACCCTGCGCCCGCACGACACCCGCCGTACCGTGCACGGTTGGGGGTCAGTCGAGATGACTGTGGTCGAGCGACGTCAAGCGGGCGGCCGCGTCGGGGTCCGCCTGGCCGATGCGGTCCAGCAGGCGGTGCAGGAGGCCGCGGAGGGTCTCGAACTCCTCGGGACTGGTCAGTTCGGCCCACCGCTGTTCGATCCTGTCTCCCATGCCCGCCGCCAGCGGCCGTACCGCCCTTCCCCGTTCCGTGAGGACGATCAACCGTGACCGGCCATCGCGGGGATTCGTGCGGCGTTCCAGATAACCGGCACGTTCGAGCTGGTCGACCGACTGTGCCATGGTCTGCTTGCGCACGCCGGCCTGGACGGCGAGCTCGCGTATCGCTATTCCCTCGGGCGGGACGAACGGGAAGACCTTGGCATCCCCCGAGCGAATGTCGCCGAAGCCCGCCTCCGCGAGGGACGCCTCGATGTCATGGGCGTATTCGCGGTGGAGGAGGCGCAGGAGGAGGGCGAGCCGCAGGCGCTTGGCGGACGGATCTCGGCTCATATTGACAGCCACCTGTCTAGTTCTAGTATGGTCAGGTACCTGTCTAGTATGCCATCTTCGCAGAGAGACCTGCCATGCCCGCTGCCCATGTTCTTGATTCCACGATCTTCTACCGGGAGGCCGGCGCGGGGACGCCGATGGTCTTCCTGCACGGCAACCCCACCTCGTCCTACCTGTGGCGGCACATCTTGCCCACCGTCAGCCAGTACGGCCGGTGCCTGGCACCCGACCTCATCGGCATGGGCGAGTCGGGCAAGCCCGACATCGCCTACACCTTCCACGATCACGCCCGCTACCTCGACGCGTGGTTCGACGCGCTCGGTCTCGATCAGGTCGTGCTGGTCGGTCACGACTGGGGCGGCGCCCTGGCCTTCGACTGGGCCGCCCGCAATCCCGGACGGGTCCGGGGCATCGCGTTCACTGAGACGATCGTCAGGCCGATGTCCTGGGCAGACTTCCCCACCGGTGCCCGCCCGCTGTTCGAGTCCATGCGCACGCCCGGTGTGGGCGAGGCCATGGTCCTGGACCAGAACGCGTTCATCGAAAAGGCGCTTCCTGCCACCATCGCCGGCGGGCTGAGCGAGGAGGACCACGAGGTCTACCGCCGCCCCTACCCGACCAGGCAGAGCCGGCTGCCGCTGCTGCAGTGGCCGCGGGCGATGCCCCTGGAGGGGGAGCCGGCCGACGTCGTGGCCAGGGTCGCCGCCTACGACGAGTGGCTGGCCGACAGCGCGGAGGTGCCCAAGCTCCTGCTCACCTTCGAGCCCGGACCGGGCACGATGATGGGCAAGGAGACCATCGACTGGTGCGCCGCCCACGTGTCCGCCCTGGAGATCGTGACGCACGGGCCCGCCGGCCATCACACCCCCGAGGATCAGCCCGAGGCCATCGCCGCCTCGCTGCTCGCCTGGCTGGTCAAGCACAACCTGCGCGGCGAGGGCTGAGCACGATGCGAGCGATCAGGCAGCACGCGTTCGGCGGCCCCGGGGAACTCCGGTTGGAGGAGGTGCCCGATCCCCATCCCGCCGACGGTGAGGTGCGGATCCGGGTCGAGTCGGCCGGTGTTCATCTCCTGGACACGGTCATCCGCCAAGGAGGAGGCGGGCCGCGGGTCGCACCCCGCCTGCCCATGACTCCGGGCCGGGAGGTCGCCGGACTCGTCGACGAGATAGGCACCGGCGCGGACGCGCACCTCATCGGCCGACGCGTCGTCGCCGACCTCGGCTTGGCCAGTGGCGGGTACGCCGAGCTCGCGCTGGCCCCGTCGGCGGCCCTCCACGTCCTGCCTGACGACGTCGACGCCGACTCCGCCGTGGCCATGATCGGCACCGGCCGGACGACCATGGCGATCCTCGAACTCGCGAGCCCGGTCGCCGGCGATGTCGTCCTGGTCACCGCAGCCGCCGGAGGAATCGGAACCCTGCTGCTCCAGGCAGCGTTGGCCGTCGGCGCGACGGTCGTCGGCGTCGCGGGCGGCCCCGACAAGGTGGCGCTCATCCGCGGGCTGGGCGCCGACCACGCCATCGACTACAACCGGCCCGGCTGGCCCGACGCTGTGCGCGAGGCGTTGGCGGGCAGGCCGGTGACGCTGGTCCTCGACGGAGTCGGGAGCCAGATCGGCCGGGACGCGCTGGAACTGCTCGAGGTGGCCGGACGCCTGGTGATGTTCGGTTCCGCTTCGGGATCCCTGACCGAGTTGTCGGCCCACGACCTGTTCGCCCGGGGGATCAGCGCCGCCTCCGCCGTCGGGGCCCGAATCCTTCAGCGCCCAGGAGGCACCCGGGCGTTGGAGCTCAGCGCCATGGAAGCGCTGATCAGCAAGCGACTCATCCCCGTGATCGGCCGGCGGTTCGCCCTGGCGGACGCCGCCGCCGCGCACCTCGCTCTGCAATCGCGCGCCACCACCGGAAAGACGGTCCTGCGACCGTGACCCCTCTTCCCGCGAAAGGGACCCTTGTGCTCCACCGCATCCTTCTCGCGGCCACCGCGGCCGGCCTGCTGGCTGGTCTGGTGACCGCTGCCCCAGCCGGCGCCGACACGTCCACGCCCACCGCGCGCTGCCGGGACGTCACCGTACCCGTGTCGATCGCCGCTGGCCAGCCACGGAGCTATCACATCTGGGGGCGACTGTGCACGCCTGCGGGCCGTGCCGCCTCAACGGTCCAGGTCCTGATCCATGGCCTGAACTACAGCCATGTCTACTGGGATTTCCCCTTCCGCGCCCACCGGTACTCCTACGTCAAGCGGGCGAACCAGACCGGTTACGCGACGTTCAACCTGGACCGCATCGGAGTCGGACGCAGTTCACACCCGGCGAGCAAGGAGGTGACGTTGCAGTCCAACGCGCTGACCATCGCACAGGTGGTGGCGGCGCTGCGGACGGGCAAGGTGGGCCCTCGGGCGTTCGCCGATGTGGTGCTCGTCGGGCACTCTTTCGGCTCTGAAGTGGCGAAGTTCGCCGCCTCGCGCTTCCAGGCCGCGGACGCGCTGATCCTGACGGGCAACGCGCACCGTGTGTCGCCGAGCGGTGCGCAGCTTGCCGGACGGTACGGCCAGCCGGTGAGCGAGGTTCCACGGTTGGCCGCGCAGGTTCCTCCGGGTGACGACGGCTACGTGACGGTCAAGGACGAGCAGCGGCCCGCGGTCATGTACTACGTGCCGGGCGCCGACCCTCAGGTCATCGCGCGCGACAGCGCCAGGAAAGAAACGAATACGATGAGCGAGATCTTCTCGCTCGGCGATGCCGGCGCACCCGGCGTGACAGAGGCGATTCGCGTGCCGGTGCTGTTCGTCGTCGGCAACCGGGACCGGCTGGTCTGCGCCGCCGACGCCAACGACTGCACCTCGCCGGCTGCTCTCGCGGCGGACGAACGGCCGCTCTACCCGGCCGCGCCCCGAGTGGATGCCGTGGTGCTGGACGACGTCGGCCACGCGATCAACCTGCACCGTCGCGCTCCTGCTGCCTACGCCAACGTACTGAACTGGCTCGACCGGAGTATTTGAACAACGGATCCCGGCAGCGACGGCGCAGGAAGCTCAAGGCGGCGGCGCAGTTCCAGGTTCTCCCCTTGAGCCACCTCCAATGCTCTGCTCTTCCTCAAGCTCGCGCGAGAGCACTCTCACGGCAGCCGAGGACGAGACACCGGGCTCGGCGAGCCTTGTCGGTCGGCTGCTGCTGTTCGCGCAACAGCCGATTGCCTCAGATGCCCGGGCAGGCTGTTCACTGCGTCGCGCCGTGGAGCTGGGCGTGAACCACATCGACACGGCGGGCTTCTACGGCCGAGCCGCTGCGCGGACCCAACGGTGTACCGAGCGAGCAGGCGACGCCTGATCAGTTGCGCGGCCTGGTCGAGGCGGATCTGCGCTCTCTCGGCCTGGACCGGCTCGACCTGGCATATCTGCGGGTCGGCGGGATGGGCGAGTCGATCGCCGAACGGTTCGCGGTGGTGGCCGAGCTCCGCGCGGAAGGGCTGATCCGGCACCTGGGCGTCAGCGACGTTGACGCCGCGCAGTTCGCCGAAGCTCAGGCGATCGCGCCCGTCGCGGCGGCGCAGAACCGGCACACCGGTGACACCGCGCTTGGGAGGTTGTCCCTCGTGGGTTGGGGATTTTCCGGGGAGATGATTGTCTGTCCGGAGAAGCTACGAGGAGGGCACCGGTGACCCGTCAGATTGTTTCCGTCGTGGGTGGCAAAGATGCCGCCGGCTCGGACACGTACACGTCTGCCAACCCCGCGCGGCTCGACGAGGCGGTGGCCCGGGTGGGGCTGGCCGACGCCGGCACGTTCGCCGCCGCCTGCCGTACCGCCAAGGACGCCCAGCGGGAGTGGGCGAAGGTGCCGGCTCCGGTGCGCGGCCGGGTGATCGCGTCGATCGGCCGGCTGGTGGAGGCCAACGCGGAGAGCCTGGCCGCGCTGGTGACCGAGGAGATCGGCAAGCCGTACGCGGAGGCGCTCGGCGAGGTGCGGGAGATCGTCGACACGTGCGACTTCTTCCTGGGCGAGGGGCGCAGGCTGTACGGCCAGACGGTCCCGTCGGAGATGCCGGACAAGAACCTGTTCACCTTCCGCAACCCGGTCGGCGTGGCCACGGTGATCACGGCGGGCAACTTCCCGGTGGCGGTCCCGTCGTGGTACCTGGTGCCGGCCCTGCTGTGCGGCAACGCGGTGGTGTGGAAGCCGGCCGAGTACGCCGCCGCGTCGGCGCACGCGATGTACCGGCTGTTCGCGGCCGCCGGGCTGCCCGACGGCGTGCTGAACGTGGTCTTCGCCGACGGCGCGCAGACCTTCGAGGGCCTGGAGCGGGCGCTCACCGAGGGCACGGTCGACAAGATCGGGTTCACCGGTTCGAGCGAGGTCGGCAGGAAGATCGGCGAGCTGGCGGGGCGTCACCTGCAGTCGCCCTGCCTGGAGCTGGGCGGCAAGAACCCGATGGTGATCATGCCGGACGCCGACCTGGACCTGGCGGTGGAGGGCGCGCTGTTCGCCGGGTTCGGCACGGCCGGCCAGCGCTGCACGAGCCTGGGCACGGCCATCGTGCACGAGAGCGTCCACCAGGACTTCACCGACCGTTTCGTACGGGCGCTGAAGGCGGCCCGCGTCGGCGACCCGCGCGAGGACGTGCTGGCGGGCCCGTTGCTCGACCGGAAGTTCGCCGACCGGTACGAGGAGTACCTGACCTGGATCCAGCCCCACCACCGGGTCGTCTCGGGCCCGACGGGGCGGATCACCGAGGACAACCCGCGCGAGGGCTTCACCGGCGAGGGCGGGCTCTACTACCACCCGGTGGTGGTCGACGGGGTCCGGCCGGACGACCGGATCTTCCTCGAGGAGACGTTCGGCCCGATCGTCGGCGTCACCACGTTCTCGACCATGGCCGAGGCGGTCGAGCTGGCCAACCGGCCGGGATACGGCCTGTCCAGCTCGATCTACACGACGAATCCGAAGCACGCGTTCGCCTTCCGCGAGGGTGTCTCGGCGGGCATGGTCAGCATCAACAACTCCACGTCCGGGGCCGAGGCGCACCTGCCGTTCGGCGGCAACGGCAAGTCGGGCAACGGCAGCCGCCAGTCGGGGATGTGGGTGCTCGACCAGTTCACCCGCTGGCAGTCGATGAACTGGGATCACTCCGGCCGCCTGCAGAAGGCGCAGATGGACGTGGCGGAGATTACTCCCGATCACGGGTTCCGGCTCTAGTTCCTTCATACCGGGTGTAAAAGAAGCCACCCCGCCGAGAAGGGGGCCCTTCCCGGCGGGTGATGGCCGTGTCACGATGACGGCGCCTTCGATCACGGGGAGAAGCCGATGCGTGACTATCCGAGACCATTACCTGGTCAGCCGGTCCTCCGCCTGCGGGCCGGCGTCCCATGCCGCTGGAGCGTCCGCACCCTCGACGGGCGCGGCTGGTGCCCGCCCGGCACGCCCCCGGCGCGCGATCTCGACGGCCTGCCGTACTTCCACGGCGACGATCTCGTCCTGCCGGTGCCCCGCGAGCCGGTCCAGGTCCGGGCGGCGCGAGGCGTGGAGCACGGGTGCGCGGAGACCACGCTGCTGCCGGGCGAAGGAGAGACGCTGGTGGAGCTGGCCCCGCCCCGCCTGTACGACGCGGCGGCGCGCGGCTGGTACGGCGCCGACCTGCACGTGCCGCTGAACCGGCCGCCCCGGTGGGTGGCCTCCGCCCAGCACGGCGAGGACCTGCACGTCGTCAACGTGCCGCCCGGCGACGGCGACACGCTGGCGCGGTGGTCGGGCCGCGACCTGCCGTGGTCGGACGGCGCGCACCTGGCCCGGGTGGACCTGGTCCACCAGGTGCTGGGCCTGGACTCGTGGCCGCTGTCCACCGTCGCGCTGTGCGAGCTGCACCGCCGGGGCACGCTGGTGTGTTACGCGAACTCCTGCTGCGGGCCGGCGGAGACGGCCGACCAGCTGATGAGCGGCGGCGATCCGGGGTTCGACGCGCGGCTGGCCGTGGTGGACGCGGCGCTGGGGCTGGTCGACGGCTTCCCGTCGGTGATCGGCTCGCCCTGCGCGTACCGCCGGCTGATCGGCGCGGGCAACCGGGTCGCGGCGACGGGCGGCCGCACGCACCGGCTGGGCCCGATCGGGCGCGAACGCACGTACGCGCGCGTCGAGGGACGGCTGACCGCCGGCGCGTACGCGGAGGCGGTGCGGCGGGGCCGCACGTTCGTCACCACCGGCCCGTTCCTGGAGCTGGAGGTGGACGGCCGGGGCCCGGGCGACACGCTGGACCTCGCGCCGGGCGAGACGGTCCGGGTGTCGGCGCGGGTGCTAGGCGACGGGGCGGAGCGGGTGCGGCTGCTGACGGCCGACGGCGAGCTGGCGTCGGGGCCGCCCGGCGAGCTGGCCGCGCGCCTGTCCGTGGTGTGGCCGACGTACGTGGTCGCGGTCGCCGAGGGCCGCGGGCGGGTGCTCGCCCACACCAGCCCGGTCCACCTGGACGTGTGCCACCGGCGGGTGGCCAGGGAGGAGGACGTGACGTTCTGCCTGCGCTGGCTCGACCTGCTGGAGAAGCAGATCAGGGACCGGGTCGACGAGGACGGCCTGGAGGTGCTGGAGGAGGCGCGGCGCGTCTACCAGTCCCGGCTGCGCTGAAGAGGAGAACGCGGGCCTCAGGGGTGCCCGCGTTCTCTCCCCTCCTCGAACCCGGGTCAGACCTGGCCGGCCTTCTCCAGGGCGGTGCAGCAGGTGTCGACCAGGAGGCGGGCGACCACGTACGGGTCGACGTTGGCGTTCGGGCGGCGGTCCTCGATGTAGCCCTTCTTGTCGACCTCGACCTGCCACGGGATGCGGACGGACGCGCCGCGGTCGGAGACGCCGTAGGTGTACCTGTTCCACGGGGCGGTCTCGTGCGCGCCGGTCAGGCGGCTCTCGATGTCGGCGCCGTAGTGCCTGACGTGCTCCATCGGCTTGTCGCCGTCGCCGAGGGCCTCGCAGGCGGTGATGATCGCGTCGTAGCCCTCGCGCATGGCCTTGGTGGAGAAGTTGGTGTGCGCGCCGGCGCCGTTCCAGTCGCCGCGGGCGGGCTTGGCGTCGAGCGTGGCCTCCACGCCGAACTCCTCGGCGGTGCGGTAGAGCAGCCAGCGGGCGATCCACAGGTGGTCGCCGACCTCCAGCGGACCGGCGGGGCCGATCTGGAACTCCCACTGGCCGGGCATGACCTCGGCGTTGATGCCGGACACCTTCAGCCCGGCGGCGAGGCAGCGGTCGAGGTGGAGTTCGACGATCTCACGGCCGAACACGGCCTCGGCGCCGACGCCGCAGTAGTAGTGGCCCTGCGGGGCGGGGAAGCCGCCCTCGGGGAAGCCGAGCGGGCGGCTGCCCTTGAAGAACGTGTACTCCTGCTCGATGCCGAACCACGAGTCCTGCTCGGCGAACTGCTCGGCCACCGGGCGGAGCTGGGCGCGGGTGTTGCTCTTGTGCGGGTCGCCGCTGACCTCCTCGACCTCGCACAACACGAGCACGTGGTCGCCGCCGCGGATCGGGTCGGGGCAGGTGAGCACGGGGCGGAGCACGAGGTCCGACTTGAAGCCCTTCGCCTGGTTGGTGCTGGAGCCGTCGAAGCCCCAGACCGGAGGCTCGGCCCCGTCGGCGAGGATCTTGGTCTTCGAGCGCAGCAGAGCGGTGGGCTCGGTGCCGTCGATCCAGATGTACTCAGCCTTGTAGCTCACAGCGGGTCCCTTTCCCATGTTCATCAGCCACGCCGAGTCTTATGGACCGCCGTTTCCCGGTTTTTGCCCTTATGTGAACGCCGTGTTAAGGCCGTCGCTTCTTGTCACCCGGCGTGAGGCGGTATTCCGGGCCGAGCTCGCGCCGTCCGTTCCCGTCGTAGCCGAGCAGCCGCATCGCGGTGTCCGGGTCCAGCGCCGCCGCCAGGAGCTGGGCGCGGGCGTGCGCCTCGTCCCGGTCCCGTTCCGCCTTGGCCTGGGCCACCCGGACGCCTTTGACGGCCACGGTGGTGAGCCCGACGCCGACGACCACCGCGACCACCACCACGAAGAGCGAGATCAGCAGCCACGGCGAGGCGATGCCCGGCGCGGGGCCGGGGGCGGCGGCCGCGCCGGTCTCCGTCCCCGAGGCTGGGCCTGCGGTCAGCACGCCGGTCAGCGCGAGCGCGAGGATGATCGCCAGCCCGACGAGCATGAACAGGCTGGCCGCGACCACCCACAACCGTCCGGTACGACTCCGCGGCGGCGGCTGCTCGACCGTGTCGTCCACGATCAGCGGCACTGCCCTCGGCGGTGGCGGCTGCTGCTCCGACCCCCACGGCACGATCTCGGGCCGCCCTTCATCACCCTCACCTGCGGCGAGGGAAAGGGGCGCCGGACTTCTCACCACAGGAGACGCGCCGGACCAGCCAGCATCCGGAGGCGACGCACCGACCCCGGCGTGCGCCGCGGGCCAGGCGGGATCCGACCCGGGGGTGTCGCCGCCGGAGGCGCCGGGCCAGGCGGGGGCCGTGCCGGGGGCTCCCGGCCAGGCCGGGGCCGTGCCGGGGGCTCCCGGCCAGGCCGGGGCCGTGCCGGGGGCGCCGATCCAGTCGGGATCCGTGCCGGGGACCGCGAAGGCGAGGGGGGTCGCCGTTTCCGGGGCCGGCACCGTGGAGCCGTCGCCTGGTGGGACGGGGGTGACGGTCTCCGCCGCGCCGGGCAGGTCGCGCGCCACCGGGCGGTGTTCGCGGTGCGCCAGGGCGGCCTCCGCGTGGTACTCCTCCAGGTCCCGGTAGAACTCGTCGGAGGCGTACATCGTGCCGTCGACGACCGGCCCCCGCCGCCGCCGGAGGATCGCCACCACGTCGTCGCCGTCCAGCGTCCGGTGCGTCTCCAGGGCGTGCGCCAGGCACAGCACGTCCCGGCGGTGCTCCGCGAGCAGGTCCCCGGTCTTGGCCAGCAGCCGCGCCAGGTTGTCCTCGACCCGCTCCCCCAGCACGCCGGGTCGCCCGCCGCTGATCCCCAGCTCCCGGAGGGCGGGCAGCGAGGTGACGCCCGAGCCCATCCCCCAGGACGACTCCATGAGCGCGCTCAGGCAGGTCGCCGCGTGCAGGTCGTCGCGGACGCCCGACGAGCTGTCCTCGCCGAAGAACATCCGCTCCCCCGCCAGGGAGGCGAGCGAGACCATGATGTCCGCCTCGTACTCCGACTTCCAGCGGGTGGACCCGTTCGACGGGCCGAGGTCGCCGGCGCCCTTCTCGATGGTGGCGAGGCCGATCTCCTGGTGGGAGCGCGTCACGTACGCGACCACCGCGTGACAGGCCTCGTGCACGGCCACGGCGTGGCGCTCGCGCTCGACGTGCTCGTCCGGGCCGAGCCGCTGCCGCCTGGCGCGCAGCACGTCCGGCCAGGTGATGGTCTCCCGCCCGTCGCGCACGGCGCTGATCAGCGACTCGTTGACCAGGTCCTTGATGGTGGCGCCGGTCGCGTACGGGGTGATGGCGGCGAGCCTGCCGATCTGTTCCGCGGTCAGCTCGTGCGCCACCTCGGCGAAGTAGCCCTGGTAGGTGCGGAGCCGCCCGGCCCTGGACGGGTGGCCGACCCGGTGGACGCGGTCGACGCGCCCGGGCCTCAGCAGCGCCCGGTCCAGCGCGTCCGGCCGCTCGGTGGCCAGGATGACGAGGACGCGGTACGGGGGCGGCGGCTTGGGCCGCATCCCGAGCAGCCGCCTGACCGTCCGGTTGAAGAGCCCGCGCGGCTCCTTCAGCCCGGACAGCTCGGTGAGGAGCGCCCGCTGCGTGCAGGCGTCGCCGCCGCCTCCGCCGAGGGGCTCGCCGGGGAAGGCGAGCACCGAGCGGCTCTCCTCCGACAGGTAGTCCGGTCCGTGGCAGCCGGAGAGGCCGCCGCCCTCGGCGGGCGGTCCCGGCCGGCCGCGCCCGCCCAGCGCGTCGGCGTCGTCGAAGAGGACGACCACGCCTCCGTAGCGGAGCGCGAGCCTGCGCAGCTTCCTGAAGAGCGTCCTGACCTTCAGGGCGCCGACGCCCGCGAACGCGCCGGCGAACGCGCCCGAGTCCACGACCACGTACGGCTTGCCGGTCTCTCCCGCGACGGCCTCGGCGATCAGCGTCTTGCCGGTGCCCGGCGGCCCCCACAGCAGCAGGCCGCCCGGCACGTACCCCCCGCGCCGCTCGATCTCCCCGGGTCTCTCCAGGAGGACGAGGCTCTGCCTGATCCGCTCGACCACGTGGTCCTGCCCCCACACGTCGGCGAAGCGGGTCGTGACCTCGCCGGGGAGGTACGTCTCGACCCCGCCCCTGGACAGGAACCAGAGCAGACCGGCGAACACGACGATGATCACGACGAGCGGAACGGCGATCTGGAACACGAGCGGCAGCGCCCGGGACAGCAGCGCCGGAGCCTCGAACAGCGCGACCGCCGGGCCGGTGCCGAGCACCGCCGCGAGCACCAGGGCCAGCAGCGCCACCCAGACAGCGATCTTCGCCAGGCGGGCCAGGCGGAACCTGGTCCAGTCGTCGAGACGCCGGTGCGACCAGCGCTCCCACCCGCCGAAGACCCGCCGGCGCCAGAACCGCCGGTAGCCCGGCAGGCGCTCGGCGGCCAGGAGGTGGAGCTGCCGTGCCGCCTCCGCACCGAGCAGCCAGAAGATCCACTGATGGTCCCTGGCCACCACCCGGACCGCGTCGGCGAACGGCACGATGCCCGGGTGATCCGCCATCACCTTCAGGGCGAGCACCAGATAGACGGCCGTCAGGCCGGCCAGGACCCTGCTCCGGTCCCAGAGCCGCCGCCTCTCAGCCGTGGCGGCGTCCTGGTCGGCGGGCCCGCTCCCGGGGGCGCGCAGCCCTGCGTGGGGCGTGGTCTTCACGGGGTGCTCCCTCATCCGGGCAGCCTGAGCAGGTTGAAGGAACCCGCGATCTGGTCGAACTCGGCGGCGCGCCGGGTGAAGCAGGTCGCCTCGCACGCGAGGAACATCACCGACAGGCTCGTTCCCTGGCCGTCGAGGATGACCGTCTGGTCGAACGTCTGGATCTCGCCGCCGATCCGGTAGTTGTAGCGGACCCGGACCCCCCTGGCCCCGTCGCCGAGGGTGAGCTCCCTGTCCATGAGCGGCTCGAAGTGGCTGAACGCCGGCGCTCGCCCCGCCCGCAGCACGGACATCAGGTACGCCGTGCGCGTCTGCTCGGTCACCGGCAGGAGGAAGTCGCGCATCCGGTTGAGCGAGATCTCGTTGCGCTGCCCGTCGGTCAGCTTGCGCACGGTCACGTACACGAACGGGTACCGCGAGCCGAACAGGTGCTCCACGGCGGGCCGGGCCGCCTGGTCGTAGGCCGTCGACCAGACCTGTTGCCTGCGCAACCGCGCCGCCGCCGAGCTCGGGTGGTCGTCCGACAGCAGCCGTTCGAGCGGGGACGCGTCGAGCCGGGAGAAGGAGGACGGCACCTTGAAGTAGGTGGTGCCGTCCCGGTCGCGCACGTAGTGGAACTCGGGTTGCCCGCAAGCGGACATGGTCGCCGCCGCGGCGATGAGCGCGATCCACGCCCGCGTCGTCTTCACCAGGGATTACCTCCGCATGACGAGGCACCGCAGTTGTTGTGCCCGTTTTCTCCCGACTGAGCCGTGCGCGGCATGAGAAATCTTGACCAAAACTTGGCCGTGCGTTGGTCTCACTTGTTACAGATCAACAGGTCTTCCTGTCGTCCAGGTCTGACTTCCGGCCGGGCCTCTTGGTCATCGCGCGGTGGGTGGCCGAAGATGAAGCCACCCCCCTCACGCGACCGGAGCGCACGATGACAGAACCGGCCGGACCGGCCACGGAGATCGTCGACTCGTACGGGATGACGGCGGAGCGCGCCTTCGCCGACCTCTGGTCGCGGGAGACGCTCACCCTCAGAGAACGCCGCCTGCTCCTGCTCGGCCTGCTCGTCGGGCAGGGCATCGACGACCAGGTGGAGCTGCAGCTCGACGCGGCGCTGCGCACGGGCGACCTGGACGAGGCCGAGCTGCGGGAGCTCGTCGTCTTCCTCACCCACTACGCGGGCTGGACGCGGGGGACCCGGCTCGGCAAGCAGGTCGAGGACCTGATCGAGCTGGTCAGGCGGGATCGATCCGGTAGACGGGGCCGGCCAGGCTGAGCGCGTACAGCTCGCCGTCGTGGTCCTCGCCGAACGAGGACAGCTGCTCCACCTCGCCCACGCGCCGGTCGCGTGCCGGCTCGTCGACGGGCGCCGCCCTGATCCACCCCGCGCAGAAGTCGCCGTAGAGGAACTGGCCGCGCAGCCACGGGATCTTCGCGCCGTGGTAGACGAATCCGGCGATCACCGAGCAGTTGCCGCCCTCGTTCAGCGGGTAGACGATCACCGGGTCGGTCAGCTTCCCGGCCGGGCCCTGGCGGAAGCGTTCCCTGCCCTCACGCAGGTTCCAGCCGTAGTTCTCGCCGCCTTCGGAGCCGGCCGGCTGGTAGTCGACCTCCTCCCACGCGTTCTGGCCGACGTCGCCGATCCACAGGTCGCCGTTGGCCCGGTCGAAGCCGAACCGCCACGGGTTGCGCAGCCCGTAGGCCCAGATCTCGGTCCGCGCGCCCTCCTTGCCGACGAACGGGTTGTCCTCCGGCACCGCGTAGGGTTTCCCGCCGCGCGGGTCGATGCGCAGGATCTTGCCCAGCAGCGTGCCCAGGTCCTGGCCGTTGCCCTCCGGGTCGCCACCGCCGCCGCCGTCGCCGAGCGCGATGTAGAGGTAGCCGTCGGGGCCGAAGGCGAGCTGGCCGCCGTTGTGGTTGGCGAACGGCTGCTCCTGCGTCAGCACGTCACGCCTGCGGGTGGCGCGGGCGCCGTCGTAGGCCCATTCGGTGACGTGGGTGGTGCCGGCCTTGTCGGTCCAGTCGAGGTAGAGCCAGCGGCCGGACGGGTGGAAGGCGACGCCGAGCAGGCCCTGCTCGTTGCCGCCGCTCACCTCTCCGGACAGGTCTACGATGGTGTCGCCGTCGGTGGTGCGCAACCTGCCGCCCTGCTCGGCCACGTACAGCCGCCGATCCCCGCTCCGGACGGCGAACGCCACCGGCCGCTCCAGCTCGGCGATCCGCGTGAACCGCAGCCCGCCCTGCGCGGGCGTACTCGCCGCGGGCGAACCGGACCGACTCGCCGCCTCCGCGTCGGCCGGAACGGACGCGGACGGACTCACCGCCTCCGCGTCGGCCGGAACGGACGCGGACGGCGGGACGGGGGTTCCTTCCGGCGGCGCGGCGGAGCAGCCGGTCAGGACGACGGCGAGCACGGCCACAGCGAGGCGCACGCCGCCCATCCTCGCACGCCCCAACCGCCCTCACCACCGCCCGACGCCACCACCCCGCCCCAACCGCGCTCTTCGCCACCGCCGCGCCGTCCCCGCGCGCTCTTCGCGACCCGGCGCCACTACCCACGTGATGCGGAGGGTACGTGGCCTCCCGCTTCTCCATCGCGAGCAGCCCGAACCCGGTCAGGCTCCGCGACCCGGACTTGCACCCCCTCCCCACTCCGTTTTCCGGAGCTACGGCGGGCTGAGCGGGCCGTAAGGCACGCATGACGGCGCCCAGCCCGAGGGGGTTCCCGAAAAAGGTTGTCGATGTTGATTCTCCGGTCGCCGCCGGTCCGCCGCGAACGAACCGGAACGATCGGCTCCAGCGATCGCGCACCCCCGCCGCGTTAGGGTTCTTGGCATGCCTACCGCATTGATCACCGGCGCCACGGCCGGCATCGGCGCCGCCTTCGCCCGCCGGCTGGCAGCCGACGGTTTCACCCTGGTCCTGGTGGCGCGCGACGAGCGGCGGCTCGGCGAGGCCGCCGCTCAGCTGGAGCTGAGGTACGGGGTCGCGGTCGAGGTCCTGCCCGCCGACCTGGCGACCGACGACGGCCTGGCCCTGGTGGAGGCGCGCTGCCGTGCCGGGGTCGATCTGCTGGTCAACAACGCCGGGTTCGCGCAGCGGCACGACTTCCTCGACACGCCGGTGGAGGACGAGCTGCGGATGCTCAAGGTCCACTGCGAGGCGGTGCTGCGGCTGACCCTGGCGGCGCTGCCGGGGATGCGCAAGCGCGGCAAGGGCGCGGTGGTCAACGTCGGTTCGGTGGCGGGCTTCTTCACCCGCGGCACCTACAGCGCGTCCAAGGCCTGGGTGGCCAACTTCAGCGAGTCCGCCGCGGCCGAGATCAGCGAGCCCGGCGTCAAGGTCATGGCGCTCTGCCCGGGTTTCGTGCGGACGGAGTTCCACCAGCGCGCCTCGATCGACATGTCCGGCATGCCGGGGTTCATGTGGCTGGACGCCGACAAGCTCGTCGCCGAGGCGCTGCGCGATCTGGCGCTGGGCAAGTGGGTCTCGGTGCCTTCCCTGCGCTACAAGGCGGTCGTCGCGGTCGGCAGGTTCGTGCCGCGCCGCCTGGTCGCGGAGGTCTCCGCCCGCATCGGCCGCCGTTGACGGACCCGGGAAACGGGTCGGGCCCTCTTCGCGGGAGGGGGTCGCGATGAGGGCCCGGACGGCCGCGGGCGGGCCCGCGGCCGGGAATCGGTAGCCGGAGTACGGCTGCGGTCAGCGGCCGACGTTGGCCGGGTGGCCGACGGCCAGGCCGGAGGCCGGGTCGAAGAAGTGCAGGTTGTGCGTGTCGACGACCAGGTCGATGGTCTGGCCGTGACGCACGTGGCTGCGGGCGTTGACCCGGGCGGTCCACAGCGACTTGTCGCCGGCCAGCGGCAGCGTGGCCTCCTCGTCGTCGCCGGTGTCGGCCGCGGCCACGGTGTCCTTGTGCTCCACCGGCGGGGCGTCGATCAGGAACAGCACGTTGATCTCGGAGCCGAGCTCCTCGGTGACCTCCGCCTTGGCGGACAGCGTCGCCCAGCCGTTGTCGGCGTGGGCGCCGGCGGAGGCGGCGTCCTCGAAGTCGGACGGGCGGATGCCGAGGATGAGCTTCTTGCCGATGTACTGGTCGAGGCCGGGCTTCTCGGTGAACGTGGACTCGGGGATCGGCAGCTTGTAGCCGGCGAAGGCCACGGCGGCGCCGCCGTCGCGGACCAGCTCGGCGTTGACGAAGTTCATCGACGGCGAGCCCATGAATCCGGCGACGAACAGGTTGACCGGCTTGTCGAAGAGGTTCTGCGGGGTGTCGACCTGCTGGAGCAGACCGTCGCGGAGCACGCAGACGCGGTCGCCGAGGGTCATGGCCTCGACCTGGTCGTGGGTGACGTAGACGGTGGTGACGCCGAGGCGCTCGTGCATCTGGTTGAGCGAGGCGCGCATGGAGACGCGGAGCTTGGCGTCGAGGTTGGACAGCGGCTCGTCCATGAGGAAGGCCTGCGGCTCGCGGACGATGGCGCGGCCCATGGCGACACGCTGGCGCTGACCACCGGACAGGGCGGCCGGCTTGCGCTTGAGGTAGGTCTCGAGGCCGAGCATCTTGGCCGCGTCCTGGACCCGCTGCTGGATCTCGGCCTTGGGCATCTTGCGCAGCTTGAGGCCGAAGGCGAGGTTCTCCTCGACCGTCATGTGCGGGTAGAGCGCGTAGTTCTGGAAGACCATCGCGATGTCGCGGTCCTTCGGCGGCAGGTGGTTGACCACCTTGTCGCCGATGGCGATCTCGCCGCCGCTGATGTCCTCGAGGCCGGCGATCATCCGGAGGGCGGTCGACTTGCCGCAACCGGAGGGGCCGACCAGCACCATGAACTCGCCATCCTTGATCTCAAGGTTGAGCCCGTTCACAGCCTTGACGCCACCGGCGTAGATCTTGTCGACGTTGGTCAAAACGATGGATGCCATGACAGTCCTTCGCGCAGGGCGATGGCCCCGATAGATGTTGCGTATGTGGATACGTTTTCAAGCATCTCATCGTGAAACGGATATCCCTGTCAAGGGTCCCCCTATGAACAGCCATCCCGGGACCGGCGGTCTTCCGGAAATCGGGAAAGCATGATGGAATCGTTTCCATGGATAAGCGGGCGACGATCAAGGACGTGGCCGAGGCCGCGGGAGTGGGCATCGCCACCGTGTCCCGGGTGCTGTCAGGCGGCTCGGCCAGCCCTCAGACCAGGGAGCGGGTGCTGGCGGTCGCGGCCCAGCTCGACTACCGCCCCAGCGCCGTCGGCCGCAACCTGCGCCAGCGCCGCACGGGCGGGCTCGGGCTGCTGGTCCCCGACCTGACCGACACGTTCTTCGGCCAGCTCGCCGAGGGGGCGCTCGCGTACGCGCGCTCGGCCGGCGAGCCGGTCGTGCTGGGCTCCACCGGCGACGACCCGGAGCAGGAGTCGGAGATGATCGGCATGCTGCTGGAGCAGAGCGTGGACCGGGTGGTCGCGGTGCCGTCCGGCGACGCCGAGACCTGGCAGCCGGCCCTCAGGGCGGGCATGACGGTGGTCTTCGCCGACCGCCTGCCGGTCGAGGGCGCCGATCCGGCCGGCGAGGGCCCCGACCGCGACCTCATGCTCCTCGACGGACTGCCGCCGGCCCGGCCGTCGCGCCCGCTGGACGTGCCCGCGGTCCTCGCCGACGACCGGTCGGGCATCCGTACGGCGGTGCGCTACCTGAGAGGGCTCGGCCACCGGCGCATCGCCTATCTCGGCGGTCCTGGGCACGACCGGCGGGCGGAGGCGTTCCGCGAGGCGGTGGGGGCGTCGGCGGACGAGGAGCTGATCGTGTTCGCCACCGGGAGCCGCGACTCCGCCTACGCGGCCGCCTCCGGCCTGTTCCAGAGCCGTCCGGACCTGTCGGCGGTGGTGGCCGGGGGCAACGTGCTCGGCGAGGCCGCCGTCCTCGCCGCCCGCGAGCTCGATCTGCGGGTGCCGAGGGACGTGTCGCTCGTGATGTACGACGACGTCCCCTGGGCGGAGCTCTGCTCGCCTCCCTTGACGGTGATCGCCCAGCCGGGGCGCGACATCGGCTACCGGGCGGCCGAGCTCGTCCTGCGCACGGGCGCCCGCCGCCCGCGCACGGTGGTGCTGCCCACGGAGCTGATCGTCCGGGGCAGCTGCGGCCCGTACCCCGGCCGGCCCGGCGCCGGGGTCAGGGCCTGAGGGTGCGGGCGGCGACGAGCCGCCCGGACTGGAAGCCCTCCACGCGGACGACCTGCGCGGCGGCGAGGCCGGGGACGGTCACGGTGACCGTCTCCTGGGTCAGGTCCACGGTGAGCCGCGGCCTGCCGTCCAGGTAGACGTCCGCCCGGTCCAGGAGGCCGGTCCGCAGGGTCAGCTCGTCCGCCGCCCCCGCGACGCGCACGTCGAGGCGGCGGGCCGGAAGGGCCGCGAGGAGCTCGCCCGCGCGGTCGAGCAGGTCCTGGTTGCCGGCCAGGATGTCCCGGCGGGTCAGGCGGTGGCGGTGGCCTGGCCGTACGCCGAGGTCCTCGACGGGCGTACCGGCCAGCTCGTGGACGCGCAGCGTGCGGCGGACCGACACGCGCATGCCCGCTCCGCCGGGCAGCGGCCGGTACGGCGAGCCGGGCGCCGGGCTGGGCAGTTCGAGCAGGAGCTTGAGCAGCTCGTGCGTCCAGACGTTGGCGCCGCCCGCGCCGGTGTTGTCGTCCACGCCGAGGACGGGGCCGATCCCGTGGTCCTGGAAGCCGGCGGCGAAGATGTCCGTCGCCGAGTAGCAGCGGGCGTCGGTGATCAGCACGACCGGGCCGTGATAGCACTGGCCGATGGCGTTGGCCCCGGCCTCGGGGGTGATGGCGAAGCCGGCCGAGTGCACGGCGCCGATCTCCAGGGCCTGGTTCATGGACGGGCACCACGGCCCGAGGTCGATCTGCCCGGTCGGGTTCTCCTCGTGCTGCGCGCAGATCCGCACGTTCAGCGGCGTGGTGACGAACTGGGTCGGCTCGGGCGTGATCCGGTGCGGCGTCAGCGTCTGCAGCAGGAACTCGGCGGCGTGGATGTGCCCGCCGCCGTTGCCCCGCACGTCGACCACGAGCCCGTTCCGCGGCAGCAGGCCGGCGAGCCGGACGAACTCGCCGACGAACGCGCCGGGGTCGTTGGTGTTGAAGGTGAACACGCGGATGTGGCCGAAGGTCCCCGACGGCGTGTCCACGGCCCGCGCCTTGAAGAACGCCGGCATGGACGTCGGGAGGTCCGCTCCCGGGGCGTCGGTCCCGGTGGCGTCGACGATCTCCGCCGTGAGCGTCCGGGGGACGTACAGCATCCTGAGCGCGCGGGAGATCGCGTCCGTGCCCAGGTCCAGCCCCTGCGACACGGCGGCCTCGGTGAGCGCCCCGGCGTCGACGAACGGCGGCGGGTTGTCCGTCACCCGCCACGGCTCCTGCAGCTCGCGGGCTATCCCGTCCCGGTCCAGGTAGCCGAGCGTCACCCAGGACTCGTCGGGCGGCAGGTGGATCACCAGCGGCCGGATGGTCAGCGACTGCAGCCCGCGCGAGTGCCGCGCCGCGGGGTTGCCGCCGGCGTACCGTGCGGCGTTGGCGTCCACCGCGGCGCCGATCGGGGTCCCGTTCCAGTGGGTGACCTCGGCGCCCGGCTCCAGCCCCGGCGCCGAGAACCCCTCCACGAGCCTGGTCACCAGGTAGCGGGGTCTGCCGTCCTCGTGGCACTCCTCGATCAGGAACGGGAGGTAGGCGACCTTGCTCGCGTACGGCTGCGGAAGCAGGTAGTTCGTGTGCAGGTCGCGTACCGAGTGGAAGATCTCCGACAGCTCCGCGTGGAAGCTCGGCTCGGGGTCGGCGGTCGCGGCGGTCTGGCGGCTGAGCCTCAGGGCCAGCAGCCGGAGCCGCTGCACCGGGTTGACCGCGTACATCGCGATCTTCAGCGGGAGGTGCGCGTAGTTCTGCTCGATCAGCACCAGCGCCTGCTCCACGAGCGTGCGCCGGTCGGCGAGCGTGAGCGTGCCCGCCGTGTCCAGGAAGTCCCGCAGGTCCACGGCGTCGGCCAGCCGCTTGGCCTGCCCGGTCGCGCCCTCGCTGATCCCCATGCCGCCTCCCGGTCCGCGCGCCTGCCCGACAGGGGACAAGCTCTCAGAGCACGGCGGCGGCCGCGTCAGGAGGCGCCCCAGGGATTTCCCTAGGGCGCCTGCTCCCGAGCGGTCAGAGGACCTTCTCGATGGCGGCCAGGACCGCCGGGTCCGTCGGCACGGTGCGGGGGCGGAAGCGGGCCACCACCCGGCCGTCGCGGTCGACGAGGAACTTCTCGAAGTTCCACTGCACGTCGCCGCTCTCGCCCTCGGCGTCCGGCGCCTGCACGAGGCGCTCGTACAGGGCGTGCCGGTCGGGGCCGTTCACGTCGGCCTTGGCCAGCAGCGGGAAGTCGACCCCGTAGGTGGTGGAGCAGAACTCCTGGATCTCCTCGGCGCTCCCCGGCTCCTGCCCCATGAACTGGTTGCAGGGCATGCCGACCACGCTGAACCCGCGCGGGCCGTACTCCTGGTGGAGCTTGACGAGGTCGGTGTACTGCGGGGTGAGCCCGCACTTGGAGGCCACGTTGACGATGAGCAGGGCCTTGTCGCCGGCCACGCCGGCGAGGGTGGTGGGTTCGTCCGTCAGGGTGCGGACCGGGATCTCTCGAACGTTCATGGTCCGACCTTACGAGATGCCTGTCAGCCCCAAAACGTGACCTAATCCACATTTATCCCCCGAAGGCCCAGCAACAGGCATATATCGAAATCTTTACTGACGATCTACATTTCCATGGTCAATTCGCAGTAAAGGTGACAAGTCCGGCAGGGTGGCGCGGTCCCCGATTCCTGCGAAAGGGAACCCGAATGCCCATGCTCCGCCGTACCAGCGTCCTGCTCATGAGCGCCTCGCTCATGGTTGCGGGCGGCGCCACGGCCGCACAGGCGCAGAGCTCCCAGACGAGTGCGACCAGCACGAGCAGCAAGAACAAGTCCATGGCCAAGAAGATGGTGAACAAGCGCGGCTGGGCCGCCACCCAGTTCAGATGCCTGGTCAAGCTCTGGGAACGCGAGAGCGGCTGGAACCACCGGGCCGGCAACCGCTACTCCGGCGCCTACGGCATCCCCCAGGCGCTGCCCGCCGGCAAGATGGCCTCGCACGGGAGCGACTGGCGCACCAACCCCAGGACGCAGATCGCCTGGGGGCTGAGCTACATCAAGAAGAGGTACGGCACGCCGTGTCGCGCCTGGGGCCACTTCCAATCCCACCACTGGTACTGATCCAAACCTCAGGCTTGCGCGAGTTTCGCGGAAAGCGCCGGCCATCGAGGCGCCGGGCCGATCAATCCGGGCCCAACGAGAGCGCCCTTTATCCGCATCGATCCCGCAAACACCTGTCCTTGGCGTGTCCCGGGTTCTGACCCTGCGCGGTCGCGCGTACTAGAAACCGGCTCAGAGGACATGTCGTGGAGCCCTCCGGGCCGTCCGGCGAGAAGCCGGGCGGATCAAGGATCCCGGAGGGCCGCGCGGACCCTTCTCGTCCGAGCCACGGACGCGGACCGGCAGGGGCGCCGGGGAAGCGAGAGCGCCCGTCCGCACGCGACCCGACCGCGAGGATCGACTTGAACAGCAAGCGCACGCTACACAGCACGATCGTGACCCTGGCCGCGCTCACCGCCGCACTCGGCGGGATGGAGGTCGCGGCCACGGCCGAGACGGAGGGCGCCGACGACGCGCCCATGGTGGTCCGTACGTGGCGGACCAGCGCGGAACCGCGCGTCCCTGCCCACCGTCCGAGAAGCACCAGCAAGCGTTTCGCCCTCGACCAGGTGGTGCGCAGGTCATGGGGCCTGCGCGAGTTCCACTGCCTGGACAACCTGTGGACCAGGGAGAGCGGCTGGAACCACCGCGCCGTGAACCGTTCGTCGGGCGCCTACGGCATCCCGCAGGCGCTGCCCGGCGGCAAGATGCGGGGAGCGGGCAAGGACTGGCGGCACAACCCGAGGACCCAGATCCGCTGGGGGCTGTCCTACATCAAGGGGAGGTACGGCAAGCCGTGCGGCGCCTGGGGGCACTTCAGGTCGCACAACTGGTACTAGCCGGACGCCGGAGGGCATCCGCGGGTCACCGGGTGCCCTCCCTCCTCGCCGGGTGCACCGCGATCGCCTGGACGAACAGCTCCACCCCGAACGCGAACTCCGCCTCGTGGTCGCAGGAGCCCAGCAGCTCGGACAGCGCGCTCACCTCGGGGAACAGCTCGGGATCCACCTCCTCGGGGTCGATCGTCGAGCTGCGGCCGGGGGCGAAGGCGGGCGTCACGCCGACCTCGCGCAGCAGCGAGCCGACGATGAACGCGATGAACAGCCGCAGCACCCGCACCGCGTCGGCGCCGTCGAACCCGGCGCTGCGCAGCGTGGCCAGGGCCCGCTCGACGGGCAGCAGCCCGGCGTGGCTGTGGAGCTGGCGGCTGACGACGAGCATGGTGCAGCGCGGGTAGTGGTGGGCGATCTGGCGGAAGGCGCGCGCCTGCATGCGCACCCGGTCGGCCCAGTGGGCCTCCGGGTCGTCGGTGAACTCGATCTCGCTGAGCACGCTCTCGGCCACGCCGTCGAGCAGGGCGCCCTTGTTGGGCACGTGGTTGTAGAGCGACATCACGCCGACCCCCAGCTCGGAGGCGATGCGCCGCATGGAGACGGCGTCGGCGCCCTCGCGCTCGATCAGCTCGACCGCGGCGGCGACGATCCGGGCCCTGGACAGCGGCTGGGTGGTCACACTGCATTCTATTGACGCGCGTACAGCGTACGTGCAAGCCTCCAAGGAACGTACGGTGTACGTCACCCCCCTCCGGAGGTCCGATGTCGACCCACGAGCTCTACACCATCCCCGCAGGCCTGGCCACGTGGAACGTGGAAATGGCCGGAACCACGAAGTTCACCTGGGAGTACGACGACGGCAGGGACCGCATGCTGGCCTTGTACCAGAAGGGCAAGGACAAGCAGTGGGACTCCACCAAGCGGATCGACTGGGACCTCGAAGTCGATCCGTACGACATCCTCGGCATCCCCGACCAGACCATCGCCATCTACGGCACCCCGCTGTGGGAGCGGATGGACGACAAGCAGCGCAAGGACGTGCGGCTGCACAACGCGTCCTGGCAGTTCTCCCAGTTCCTGCACGGTGAGCAGGGCGCGATGATCTGCTCGGCCAAGATCGTGGAATCGGTCCCGGACCTCGACTCCAAGTTCTACGCGGCCACCCAGACGATGGACGAGGCCCGCCACGCCGAGACCTACGCCCGCTTCCTCCAGGAGAAGGTCGGCCTCGCCTACCCGATCAACCCGTACCTGAAGTCCCTGCTGGAGTCCACGCTGAGCGACTCCCGCTGGGACATGCCCTACCTGGGGATGCAGGTGCTGATCGAAGGTCTCGCCCTCGCGGCCTTCGGCGTGATGCGCGACATCACCACCAAGCCGCTGCCCAAGCAGATCCTCGCCTACGTCATGCAGGACGAGGCCCGGCACGTCGCCTTCGGCCGGATGGCGCTGCGCGACTACTACCGGCAGCTGTCGGAGGCCGAGCTGCGCGAGCGCGAGGACTTCGTCATCGAGGGCTGCTACCTCATGCGCGACCGCCTGCGCGGCCGGGAGACCTGGGAGAACCTCGGCCTGACCAGGGCCGAGGTGGACGAGGCCATGGTCGCGGTGGACCAGTCGGAGTACCTCCGGCTGTTCCGGTCCCTGCTGTTCAGCCGCATCGTGCCGTGCGTCAAGGACATCGGGCTGTGGAGCCCGCGGCTGCAGCAGGCGTACGCGGACATGGGCGTGCTGGAGATGGCCGGCCAGTCACTGGAGGCGCTGATGAAGCAGGACGAGGAGATCGCCGACAAACTGGACGAAGCCCGTTTCGCCGAGGAGGAGGCCGAACGGCACGCCGAGGTGACGGAGACCATCGCCATGGGCTCCGACGGCTGACCCCTCCAGGTGCTCTCCGCGTCGGTCCTGTCCGGAGTCAGGTAGCGATGAGGAGTTCGGCCTGGGCGGTCAACCGTGGTGGGAGCGGCTTGCGGCTCGCACTCTGCTGGGCGCGCCGGGCCAGACGAGCCGCTTCCAAGTCCTGCCCGGCTTTCTTCATGACGCGTGCGGTCCGCAGCAGGGTTGTGGCGTCGCTGTCCGCGTCCAGTCGTGGCAGCGCCCGGACCGCCGCGACCACGTCCCCGCTCAGCGCCAGGGCGAGCGCGTAGGCGGCGCGTGTCGAGGCCAGCTCATGAGGCCGGACCCGATCGAGATCGCGCAGCGCGGACTGAGGCGCGATGTCCGAGAGGATCTCCCCCCGGACCCGCAGCGCCTCGGCCGGGTTGTTCCCGGAGCGGAGCGCCGCGTCCAGCATGTCGACCGCGCCGCTTTCGTGCCCGATGTACCACAACGCCCAAGCCAGCTCCGTCAGGATCACGGGTTCCGGACTCCGCTTCACCGCCGCCCGCAGTTCCCTGATCGCTTCCTGGTAGGCGCCTTGATCGACCAGGATCCGGCCGATGGCGGCCAGAAAGGTGGCGACGATACGGTCGGTGCCGCGCATCGTGGCGTACATCATCGCCGCCTCGCGATAGTGCGCGATAGCCCCGTCGAAGTCATCCAGCAGGTAGGCGGCATCTCCGGCCAAGGACTCGGCACGAGCCCGTGATCTGCCATCGGCGGAGTTCCGGAGAGCCCTCTCCGCCTGCTTCGCGGCGAACTCGAACCAGCCGCGCTGCAACGCGGCTTCGATGGTCGAAACGTGGTTGGGCGGTTCCGGCTGCTGCCGCCCGAACGAGGTGCTCAAGAAAGGTCCTACGAGGCGTGCGGGCATCTCGTAGCGCCCTTTCTCCCCGCGGCGCAGGATTCGGCCTCGTGTCAGCGCCTGCGCGACCCGGGGAGGAAGGTCCTCGCCATCCGTCCCGTTCGTCACGATCGGGCGCAGCAAGGCGACCAGCTGGTCCACATCCCCGTCCAGCAGGTCCCGCGCCACCTCCTGGATGGTCCGGTCGCAGTGGTCGGCCAGCACCTTGTCCACGTCCACCAGGTCGGCGTCGCCGATGGGGGTGTCCTTCTCGTTCGTGGACTTCCAGAGTGCCTCGCAGACCAGTTGCAGGTGAGCCGGTTCCACCGTGGTGGAGCGGTCGGCCCGCAACTCGTCGACGAGCTTCTCGGCCACCCCTGGAGCGAGTTCCCGGCCGCAGCTCACAAGTGGTCGTCGGCATGCCTCCAGCGCCGCGTCCACGGCGAAGGGCTCCAGCCGGATGAACGACTCAGAGGTCATGTGCGTGCGCATCCCCTCATGGCGCTGCAGCGGCTCGAGGTGCTCATCGGCGATGACGATGAGGAGGTGGAGCGGGGGATCGCCGCTGAGCGCGTCGCTCAACTGGTCGAGGAGATGGATGTGGCCGTCAGGATGCCGGCGGTGGGCGGTGAAGAGTTCCTCGGCGTGGTCGAAGACGGCCATGACCGTTCCGCCGTCCGGGTTCCAGTGATGCCAGCGCAGGTAGGTGCTGATCGTGAGGCCGGAGAGCCGGAGAGGGTGCTCGTGCGGCGACCATGACGACATCAGCGCGAAGGCGTGTGGGTCGCTGTCGTCGAGGATGGCGGCAGCGGGTAAGACGGAGGGCCGCCGCACACTTCCCAAGGGCAGTACGTCGGAACCTGCGAGAAGAGGCAGCACACCGGCCGTCACCAGCGACGTCTTGCCCACGCCCGAGGGGCCGTGCAGGATCGTCACCCGGTGATTCCGCCACAGGTGCGCGAGAGCGGCGGCCTCGGCCTCGCGGCCGAAGAATCTCGTCGCGTCCTCCCGGCGATAGGCACTCAGGCCGACGTACGGCTCGAAGCCGCTGCCGCTGGAAGGCATTGCCACACCCGCCCGCAGATGTAATCGCACCAGTACGTCGTTCGTCATCACCGCTCATGACGAAGATCCCGCATCCGAGTTGCAGGGAGTTGCGGTGACTCAACCATACTTGGCCGGAGCACGCGAGTTGCGAAACGCGCAACCAGAAAGAGCACTCAGGCCGCATTCGATCGCCGGCCCGCGGCGGCCTCGGAGTCCCCTTACAGGTGATCACGGAATGTTGCCTTCATTCAAACCGGACAGTGCCCGAAGCGTGAGCCGGGTGTGGGGATGGTCGCTGCCCAGGACTTGCTGTTGCTGCTTCAGCAGTTGGCGGAAAAGGCGTTCGGCTTCGGCCCGGTCTCCCTGCTGCACCAACACCCTGGCGATCTCATAACGCGTGGCCAATGTCGCCGGATGCTGGGGTTCCAGCCATGCCTCTTGGTCCCGGAGCAGATCTCGGAAGCGATTCCCGGCCTCGGCGAAATCCCCCCGGCCCGCCAAGGTCCGTGCGATCTCGTACCGCGTGGCCAGCGTACGCTCGTCATCGGCGCCCAACGCCGACTCCTGGTCCCGCAGCAGCTCCTGGAGAAGATTCTCGGCCTCGGCGAACCTCTTCTGCTCCGCCACCACCACCGCGAGATCAGCCCGTATCTCCAGTGATTCCATGCTGTTGCCGTCCGACGCCGTGGACAACAACTCACGATAGATGCGATCGGCCTCGGCCAATCTGTTGACGAACTGGTACGCGCCTGCCTGTACGCGCCGCAACGGCCGCGTGACAGGGTGATCAGAACCGAGACGGGTCAGGCGTTTCAGCGCGGCCTCCGAAATCTTCACAGAGGCGTTGTACGAACCGGCCCACAGCAGCATCGTCGCGGTGACGCATGCGGTGCAGACCAGGTTCGCCAAGACGGGTTCACGAACCAGTGGGCCGGCGGCGTTCAGCATTTCTTCAAGATGGGCCCACCATTTCTGCCAGGCCGGCCAATGCGCGGGCTTGTCCACCTGTAAATCCGCGGTCGCGTGTATCAGCAGTTCGGTGGCGGCGGATACGGCACGGTCGGTTTCCACGTGGTCGAGATCCTCACGGACCGTCTCGGCGACCAGCGGATGCACCATCACCCCGGCGATCGCCTCCGCCGTCGCGCCTTCTGCCGCGGGCAGCGAGGTCTGGATCAGCCCCACCGAGAGCAGGGCTTCCAGCCCTGCCACCACGCCGGCCGGATCAGGACTGTCACAGGCCCGGCCGAGTATCTCGTGATCCAAACCGCTGACCGGGATGGGAACGGCGGGCGCGAACCAGGCCAGCACCCGCAACAGCCCTCGTGCCTGCCCCACGCCCGCGGCGTCCAGCTGAGCCAGCGACAGTTCCCATGTCCGGCCCACCACGGCACGATCGTCCACGTCGCCTGCCGTGCCGCCCAGCACGGCTGTTCCCTTGGACTCCAGGACCTGTTGGTAGCCGGAGAAGGATTGCCGCTGGGCGAACGGGGACGCCAGCTGCGATCCGGCGTGATGCAACGCGAGTGCGAGACCGCCCAGCCGCTCTGCCAGTGCTTCGGCCTCGGTGATGTCGCCGGCCCAGGGAACCAGGTCCACCAGCACCTGGCCGCCCTGCTCTTTGCTCAGCCAACCCACGGGATGGAGCTCGGCCCCACGGCCCCAGTGCCGCGGATCGCCGTCGCGCGTGCTGACCACCACCAGCCCGGACCTCGACCCGCGCACCCACCCGTTGCCGTCGCGCACCGTGCGACCGGCTGTCTCCAGCTCCGCGACGTCGTCGGCGTCGTCGATCACGAGCAGCCAGTCGCGATGGCGTTCCAACGCCTGCCACAGCACGTCGCATGCGGCCAAGCGGCCGGTACGCGCCGCGTCCACCTGCGCGTCGTCGGCTCCCAGCGCCTGCGCCAGCACCAGCAGCGAGTCGGACAGGGCCGCCGCGTCCACCGCCGAGGCCCACCAGACCGGCCGGCGGGCCTGTACCGCTATATCGGCCAATTGCAGGGCCACAGTGGATTTACCCGTGCCGCCCAGCCCCGCCAGCACGTGCACCCGGCCGTCCGGCGCCCCCAGTAACGTCCTCAGCTGCTCCAGCAGAGGTTCGCGACCCCGTACACGCTTCGGCAGGCGCCCCAGCGGAGGCCACAGCACTCCGTGCCCACCCGGGACCACCGGCGTGCCCTCGTCGGCGGAGCGGTACGTGATGTGCAGGTCACGGCCGGCACTCAGCGCATCCCGCAGTGCGGCGATACCTTGCCGCACTCTGGTTTCATCTGCTGGGAAAGGCTCGTCAGTCATCTGGCGACGGCTTCGCGTCAGGACGCTGCTGCACGGTCATGTCCCGACCTGCCGTATACGCGTCCCGGCCGGCGCGCACGTTCTGCACGACCTTCCCGGAGGAAGCAGTCTGCCGAGCCCATTCGGCCATTTCATCGGCGAACGCCCGATCGCGCTCGGCATACCAGCGCAATGCCTCGGCCAGTTCATGAAGCGCGCTTTCGTCCTCAGGTGTCGCCACGGCGCGCTCCAGCGCGTCCGCCGACCGCGGGTCCCCGCCGAAAACGATGCGAATGCGTTCCCGGATCTTCGCCACCAGGCTCAGTGCCGCGCTTTCTCCCAGCCCTTGGACCGCCCCGGTCCCCGCGACCAGAGCCACCGCACTTGCCATCGCCGCCACATCCACCTGCGCCCGCCCCTCCCCGCATCGATCGAACCAAATCTACAGATAAAGAGGCAATGGGCCGGACGAACGGCGGGAGATACACTACATACCTTTTTGTTCTCGCATTCTCGCACGACCTCTTAAATGATCCAGGCACCCACGGCACTGGTTATCGCAGGCAACAGCCGACCTCGCCGGACGGAAAGTTCGGTGATGACGGCAGGAATCAGACCGATGATTGGAAGCTGGCCACGATGACACCCTCATCGGCCAGTCGCTCCAAAACCCTGTTCAGAGCCGGTATGTCGAGCCCTTTCAACGCCTCCAGATCAATATCACTGACATCGATCAAGCCCGTCCCGTGCGTGTCAGCCATGCCGCCCCCTCTTGCCCGATTACGGCTGCCCTTAACTTCCAAAACCGTCGTCCCGGCTATGGCACCTCACTTAGAGTGTGTGACCGCCCATCGCCAAAAGCAATCATCCGAGAGAAAATCGGGCTGACAGGAGGTGTCGGTTCATGGATCAGAAGACGGCTCCAGAGGCGTCACACCAGGTACCGGCGATCTGGGGGAAGAAGATTCCGGGCCGGAACAAACACTTCACCGGCCGGGAGAATCTCCTCGACCAGTTACGCACGAGCATCATCTCCACCGCCAAGGCGGCAGTCGTGCCTCAGGCGTTGCAAGGACTGGGCGGCGTCGGGAAGACACAACTGGCGATCGAATACGTGTGGCGTTACCGCAGTTTCTACGACCTGGTCTGGTGGGTGCCGGCGGACCAGCCGATGCTCGTCCCCAGCACGATCGCGGCCCTCGCCGACCACCTCCGATTGCGCCCGGCCAACAGCGTCGGCATCGAAGAGGCCGCCGCGTCCGTCCGTGACGCGCTGCAGCGCGGCGACCCGATCGACCGGTGGCTGCTCATATTCGACAACGCGGACGAGCCGGAGGAGATCCGCGACTTCATCCCCGAAGGCGGGCCCGGGCATGTGCTGATCACGTCGCGGAACAGCCGGTGGAGCGGTGTGGCAGAAACCGTCCCCGTGGACGTCTTCTCCACCGAGGAGAGCGTGGAGTTCCTCCGCAAGCGGCTGCAGAAGGACGTTCCGCAGAAGGAGGCGGAGCACCTGGCGAGTGAGCTCGGTGACCTTCCTCTGGCCCTGGAGCAGGCCGCGGCCCTTCAAATAATGACCGGGTTGTCCACCGAGGAGTACATCGAGCAGCTCGCCCTGCAGACGAGGGAACTACTGAACCTCGGCAAGTCGACCGAATACCCGCTGTCGATGACGGCCGCCTGGCAGCTCTCAGTCAACGAGATCGAGAACCGGCTGCCCGAAGCAGCCATGGTGCTGCGCTGCCTGGCCTTCTTCGGGCCGGATCCGATCCCGCGCGCCGTCTTCCGCCGGGGAAGCAAGAGCGGCGTCAAGCGCATGGCGCCCATACTGGCGAATCCCGTCCTGGCCGCGAAAGCGTTCGGCGAGCTCAACCGGTTCGCCCTGGTGAAGATCGAGCAAGAAGCGGGGACCGTTCAGGTGCACCGCCTCGTCCAGGCCCTCCTGCGGGACTCGCTGGTGGAGCCGGAACGTGAGGAGATTCGGCACGAGGTTCATCTGCTGCTCGCGGGGGGCGCCCCTGCCGACCCCGAGGACACCGTCAACTGGCCCGACTTCGCCGATCTGGTTCCTCATGTACGCCCGGCGGGCGTTGCTCGATGCGCCGATCGCCAGGTGCAGCGATTCGCTATCGACGTCATTCGTTACCTGCACCGGGTGGCGAACTACTCCTCGGCGAAGAACTTCGCCGAGGAGTTCCGCGCGCACTGGACGGCCGCCCACGGGAAGAAGGACGAGAACGTCCTGCGGCTCTGCCGGCATCTGGGCAATGTCCTGTGGCAGATGGGAGCGTTCTCCGAGTCGCGAGCGCTGAACGAGGAAACGTTCCCCTGCATGCGCGAGGTTTTCGGCGAGGAGAACGAGGAGACGCTGCGCATCCGGCTCACCGTGGCCGCGGACCTCCGGGCCAAGGGGATGTTCAGGGAGGCGTTCGAACAGGACACCGAATCGCTGGACCTGCACACCCGGGTCTTCGGCGCTGTCGCCCCCGCCACCTTGCGGGTGCTGAACAACCTGGCACTCGACAACGTCCTGCTGAGCCGGTTCGACACCGCCCTGGATCTCGCGCAACTGGTCTTCATCGAGCAGAGCAGCGCCAGGGACGGGATCCGCATATGGGAACTGCAGAGTTCCTGGAACGGACTGGCGCGCACGGTCAGGTTGCTCGGCGACCATGCGCAGGCCTGCGACGTCGGAGAAGAAGCGTACGCCCATGGGATCAGCCAGTTGGGCATCGAGCATCCACTCACTCTCATGACCGCCCGTGACCTGTCCATCGCCCGCCGCCGGATGGGTGATGTCGAAGGCGCTCTGGAGCTCGTCGAGGAGACCTTCACCAGGATGGATAAGCTCTTCGGCCCGGACAGCCCGGAAACCATGGCCACACAGGTCGCGTTCAGCAGGGCCTTGCATCAGGCCGGACGCTCCGAAGAGGCGATGGCGCTCGCCCGGCAGGCCCTCCCCCGCTATCGCAGGATCTACGGCGACCAGCACCCCTTCACCAACGGCTGCCTGATGAATCTCGCGCTGCTCTACCAGCTCCGCGGGGATGTCATCCAGGCGAAGGAGATGGACCGGCAGGCGTACGAGAGCTTGCTCGACAGGCTGGGGCCCAATCACGGCTACGTGTTCGGCGCCACCCTCAACCTCGCCAGTGATCTGGCCGCCCTGGACGACGTCGCCGGCGCACGCGAGCTGGGCGAGGACCTCTTGGCCCAGATGCGCGCGTTCTACGGCCCCGACAACTTGCTCACGCTGGCCGCCGCCGTCAACCTCGCGCTCGACCTTCAGGCCGAGGGGAAACCGGAACAGGCGGAGACCCTGTATACGGACACGATGCGACGCTACGCGAGGTACGACCTGGGCCACCCCGAGAGAATCCACGCCGAGAGCAAGAAGCGCTTCAACTGGGACTTCGACCCCATCAGCCTCTGACGACCGATCATCCGTTACGGGCGAGCCACGCCTCCCGGTGCGCGGCCGCCTCCCTCCCGGCGGCGTCCAGCGCGGCGGGAGGGACGCTCTCCGCCATCCAGTCCGCCAGCGTGCCCCGCATCGCCGTCACGAACCGCTCGCCGGGCGAGGTGAGCCGCCCGCTGTCCAGGAGCGTCCCCGTCGCCTCGAACGCGGCCTGCCGCCAGTGCGCGAACTCGACGTGCGGCTGCGGGCCGGTCTCGTCCGCACGCTGACGCCGCCAGAAGCCCGCGACCCCGAGATGCGCGTACGTGCCCTGCAGCAGCCCCGCCAGCGGGCGGGGGTCGGGCCGCCAGGGCGCGTAGTACCTGCCGTCGTCGGGCTCCAGCAGTTCGACCGTGTCCAGCACCGCGCCGAGCTTGGCGTGCTGGACCTCGTGCGCGAACGTGGACGCCATCCAGCGCCAGTCCCGCGGCGTGGAGATCCCGATGGCGCCGAACCTGTCCCTGGCCGTGGCGCTGTTCATGCGGTAGGCCGGGCCGGTGATGGGCGTGAGCACGGAGACGATCGAGGCGGTCTCGCCGGCGAGCGTCCAGTGCCGGGCCTTCATGACCTGCCAGGAAATCCGGAGGTGCTCGCGCCAGACGTCCAGCTCGGCCGGGGGCAGCCGCCCGTCCGGCGCCTCGTCGGGAGACCAGCGGAACGGGTCCAGGTCGTCCACGCACAGGCTGAAGCCGTCCGCCGTGATGCGTCGCAGCGGAAGCCAGCCCGGTTCCTCCCGCTCTTCCGCCCGCCGTCCGGCCGTCCGCTCCGCCGCGCGTACGCGGCGTCCGCCCGCCTCCAGGGTCCCGTCGGGGTGGACGCGGAGGTCCACCAGGTCGGCCGGGTCGGCGGTCACGATCTGGCCGAGCGAGGGCAGCATGATCCGGCCGTCCGGAGCGGGCGCCTCGACCCGGGCCGGAAGCCGGGCCAGGATCGCCGCCGCCGCGGCCAGCGCGCCGAGTTGGGTGGCGGTCCCCCGCGACCGGATGACGTGCGCCGCCCAGGCGCCCACCGCCGGATGGCCCAGCACGGTCTCCACGGCCTCCGGCGCCTTCTTCTCGATCCAGGCGAGCAGGTCGTAGGCATGGCCCACGGCCGGGTGGGAGCCCGCGAGCCGGACGACGCCCAGCACGAGGAGCCGATGCTTGCTGCGCTCGGCGGCCACCAGATGGCGCGCGGCCTCCGCGCCGCCGCCACCGGCCGCCAGCCGGGCGAGGATCTCATCGGGCAACCGGTGGGGCCGCGGTCTCATGGGCGTCCCTTCGGGAGTCGGGCTCTGCGGAGATCGGCCAGGAGCCGGTCGCGGATGTGACCGATCAGCCGGTAGAGGTCGGGGCAGTAGACGGACGGGTTCAGGAAGCCGGTGCCGCGGCGGTAGCGGTGGGTGTAGAGGCCGGCCCCGCAGACCCTGCTGTACGGGCACGCCTTGCACGTGTCGCTCAGCCCTTCGAAGGCCAGTTGCCTGGCCACCACGCCGGGGTGCAGGAGCGCGTCGTCGAACGGATGGTCGACGACGTTCAGCCCGGTCGCCGGCGCGCCGTGCCGCACCGCTTTCAGCGAGTCCGTCTGCTCCATCGTCCCGTCGGTTTCGATCACGACCAGGGTGGACGGCGTGAGCCCGACCGCTTCACTGGCGGAGGCGCGGCCGAGGAGCAGGTGGATGATCTCCTGGAAGAGCCGGACGACGGTCTCCCCGCTGGCGCCGTACCAGCGGTCGAAGACGGCCACGAGCCAGTCCGCGTACGGCGTCGCGGCCGGATCCGGCACTCGGCCCGGGGGCGGCGCGTCCCAGGTGCCGTGCGGGAGGAGGAAGTCGATCACCGGCGGCTGGAAGTGCAGCAGCGCCTCGTACGTCTCGACGGGGTCGTTCGCCAGATCCACCGTGCACAGGAGGCCGTTGTAGACGTGCCGGAACTCCGGCTCCATGAGGAGGGAGAGCGCTTCGGCGACGGCCGGATAGCTGCTGCGCCCGTCCGCGTAGCGGCGGTTCCTGTCGTTGCCGCGCGGCGTGCCGTCCAGGCTCACCCCCACGTCCACGCCCTCGTCGGCGAAGGCGCGCAGCACGTCCTTGTCCAGGAGCACGCCGTTGGTCTGGACGACCGCCTCGACGCGCACGTCCGGGCCGGCCCTGTCACGGACGAGGCGGACGGCCCGTACGAGGTAGTCGGCGCCCGCGAGCAGAGGTTCGCCGCCGTGCAGGATCAGCCGGACGGAGTCGAGCCGGTGGGCCGCCGCGTGCTCGGCGATCCGGCCGGCGACGGCGCTCACCAGTTCCGGCGCCATGATCATCGGCCGGGACCGCCAGCTCTGGTCGGCGAGCGTGTAGACGTAGCAGTAGTCGCAGGCGAGGTTGCAACGGCTGTGCGCCTTGAGCAGGAATTGCCGGAAGGGGTGGGCACGCCACCCGTTTCTCAGCATTTCGGCGACGTCGAGGGTGCCGGGCCACTCCCTCCTCGGGTCTTCCACCTGGTAGGTCACCCTGGAACACCCCGCACCCGCCGGAAATATCGGAGTGATTCAAGATATTAACCGAGAAATCGAGCTATTGGGAGGAGCTGGTCGGCGGGTCATAAATGTCAGGACTTAATCACCATTAATGTATTAACGGCGTTCGTGAAAGCGGCGGTGCAGCTCCCTGACCTCTTCCGCGAGCTCGGGCGCCGGCCCCTCCACCACCGCTTCCGGCACCACCTCCCGGATCGCCAGCGTCCGCACCGGCGGCGGAGCCACCCCCAGCTCCCCCAGCCACCCCGACAGCTGCTCCGACGACGCCGCGTACACGATCCGGCCCAGCCCCACCCACCCGTGGGCGGCCGCGCACATCGGGCAGTGCTCCCCCGAGGTGTACATGGTGGCCGCCGCCCGCTCCTCCGGGCTCAGGTTGGCGGCGGCCCAGCGGGCGAGTTCGAACTCCGGGTGGCGGGTGTGGTCGCCGGTCGCGACCACGTGGTTGTGGTCCTCGCCCAGGACCGTGCCGTCCGCGCTCACCAGCACGGATCCGAAGGGCTCGTCGCCGGAGGCGAGGGCCTCGGCGGCGAGTTCGACGCATCTGCGCAGGTGACGAAGGTCTGTCTCGTTCATGAGATCCACCATGCCACGTCCGAAAATGGGTTGAGGGGCGGTACTAGCCTTAGAAGGATGCCTCCTGATACGCGCGCTCCTCGTCGTCCCCTGCTCGAAAACATCTCTCTATGGCGGTTACGGCGCTATCTCCGCCCGTATGTCGGAAAGCTCATCTTCATCTGGCTGGCCGCGATCGTCGGCATCAGTGCCAGCATCGCGTTGCCCCTGGTCGGCGAGCGGGTCGTCGACGGGCCGGTGCGCGACGGCGACAGCCGGGCGCTGCTGCTGCTCGGGTCGCTGGCGCTCGGTCTCGGCGTCCTCGAAGCGCTTCTCATCTTCCTGCGCCGGTGGGCGCAGATCGGCCCGGTGCTGGGGCTGGAGACGCGCATCCGCGACGACCTGTACGCACAGCTGCAGCGGCTGCCGATGAGGTTCCACGGCGAGTGGCAGTCGGGCCAGCTGCTGTCGCGGGCCACCACGGACCTGTCGACGATCCGCAGGTTCCTCGGCTTCGGCATGCTCTTCCTGGTCATGAACATCCTGCAGCTGATCACGGTGACCGTGCTGCTGCTCAACATGTACTGGCCGCTGGGCGTGCTGGTGGCCGTCTCTGCGGTGCCGATCGTCCTGCTGTCGATGCGGTTCGAGAAGCGCTACATCCGCATCTCCCGGCAGGTTCAGGACGAGCAGGGCGACCTGGCGACGCTGGTCGAGGAGTCGGCCATCGGCATCCGTACGATCAAGGCGTTCGGCCGCCGTCACCACGTCTTCGAGCGCTACGACGAGGCGGCGCGCAGGCTGTACGGGACGTCGATGGAGAAGGTGCGGCTGTCGGCGCGGTTCTTCACCTTCCTGGAGGTGATCCCGAACGTGACGCTGGCGATGGTGCTGCTGCTCGGCGCGCTGGCCGTGGGGCAGGGCTCGCTGACGCTGGGCGCGTTGTTCGCGTTCACCACGCTGGTGCTGCAGCTGGTGTGGCCGATCGCCAGCCTCGGCTACATCCTGGCCATGGCGCAGGAGGCGATGACCGCCGCCGACCGGGTCCTGGAGGTCCTGGACACGGTCCCGGAGATCACCGGCGGCCGGGAGCGGATCGAGCGGCCCCGCGGTCACCTGCGGTTCGAGGGGGTGGAGTTCCGCTTCCCCGGCGCCGACCGGCCGGTCCTGCACGACCTGTGGCTGGAGGTGCGGCCGGGTGAGACGGTCGCGGTGGTGGGCGCCACCGGCTCGGGCAAGACCACGCTGACCGCGCTGGTCCCGCGGCTCCTCGACGTCACCGGGGGCCGGGTCACGATCGACGGTCACGACGTGCGCGACCTGGAGCTACCCGAGTTGCGCTCCATCGTGGCGACCGCGTTCGAGGAGCCGACGCTGTTCTCCATGAGCGTGCGCGAGAACCTGACGATGGGCCGCCTGGACGCGACCGAGGAGGAGGTCGACGACGCGATCCGCACCGCGCAGGCGATGTTCGTGTACGACCTGCCGTGGGGTCTGGACACCCGGATCGGCGAGCAGGGCATGTCGTTGTCCGGCGGCCAGCGGCAGCGGCTGGCCCTGGCCAGGGCGGTGCTAAGCAGACCGAGGATCCTGGTGCTCGACGACACCCTCTCGGCGCTGGACGTGGAGACCGAGGCGCTGGTGGAGGCGGCGCTGCGGGAGGTGCTGCGCGAGGCGACCGGCATCGTGGTGGCACACCGGGCCTCCACCGTGCTGCTGGCGGACAAGGTGGCGCTGCTCGCGGGCGGCACGATCACGCACGTCGGCCGCCACCACGACCTGCTGGCCGAGGTGCCCGAATACCGGCAGCTCCTGGCCCAGGACGCCGATCTGGACCCGTCGGAAGGAGCCTTGCGTTGACATCCGCCACGACCGGCTGGCGCGGGGTCGCCTCCGAGGACCAGGACGAGCTGCCGGACAAGGTGAGCGGCCTGCTGCGGGCCCGTTCGCGCAGGCTGCTGGGCGACCTGCTGGCCCCGCACCGCAAGGGCATCATGGTGCTCACCGCGGTCATCATCGCCTCCAGCGGGGCCGGGCTGGCCATCCCCTACCTGGTGAAGGTGGGCATCGACGCGGGCATCCCGCCGATGCTGCGCGGCGAGGGCACGGGCACGCTGCTGACGGTGGTGGGCGTGATCCTGGCGGCGGCCGCCGCGCAGGCGCTCACCCGGCAGGCGTTCCTCAAGATGTCCGGCCGGATCGGTCACCAGATCCTGCTGGAGCTGCGCAGGCGGGTGTTCGACCACTTCCAGCGGCTGTCGCTGAGCTTCCACGAGAAGTACACCTCCGGCCGGGTCATCTCGCGGCTCACCTCGGACATCGAGGCGATCGCCGAGCTGCTGCAGGCCGGTTTCGACGGGCTGGTCACGGCGGTGCTGACGATGGCCGGCACCGCCGTGCTGCTGCTCGTGCTGGACGTGGAGCTGGGGCTGGTGGCGCTGGTGCCGCTGCCGATCCTGCTGCTGTTCACCCGGTGGTTCCGCCGGCAGTCCGCGATCGTCTACCGGCGCACCAGGGAGACGGTGGCGCTGGTCATCGTGCACTTCGTCGAGTCGATGACCGGCATGCGGGCGGTGCAGGCGTTCCGCCGCGAGCCGCGCAACCAGGAGATCTTCGAGCGGCTGAACGACGACTACCGCCAGGCCAACGCGCGCAGCATGAGGCTGATCGCGGTGTTCATGCCGGGCATCAAGCTGATCGGCAACCTGACGGTGGCGGCCGTGCTGTTCTACGGCGGCTGGCTGGCCTTCCACGGGGAGGTCACGGTGGGCGTGCTCACCGCGTTCCTGCTCTACCTGCGCGGCTTCTACGAGCCGATGCAGGAGATCAGCCAGTTCTACAACACGCTGCAGTCGGCCAGTGCGGCGCTGGAGAAGCTGTCGGGCGTACTGGAGGAGGAGCCGGCGGTGCCGGAGCCGCGCGCGCCGCGCCCGCTGCCGCAGGCGCGCGGCGAGGTGCGCTTCGAGGACGTACGGTTCGCGTACGTGGAGTCGATGCCGATCCTGCCCGGCCTGGACCTGGCGATCCCGGCGGGGCAGAGCGTGGCGCTGGTCGGCTCGACGGGGGCGGGCAAGACCACGCTGGCCAAGCTGATCTCCCGCTTCTACGACCCGACGGCCGGGCGGGTGCTGCTGGACGGGGCCGACCTGCGGGAGCTGGACGAGCCCACGCTGCGCCGGGCGGTGGTCATGGTGACGCAGGAGAACTTCCTGTTCAACGGGACCGTCCTGGACAACATCATGTTCGGCCGGCCGGGCGCGACCGAGCGGCAGGTGCGCGAGGCGGCGCAGGCGATCGGCGCGCACGACTTCATCGCGTCGCTGCCCGACGGCTACCACACGGACGTGGGCAAGCAGGGCGGGCGCATGTCGGCCGGCCAGCGGCAGCTGGTGGCGTTCGCGCGGGCGTTCCTGGCCGACCCGGCGGTGCTCATCCTGGACGAGGCGACCTCCAGCCTGGACGTGCCGAGCGAGCGGCTGGTGCAGCGCGCGCTGCGCACGATCCTGGCCGACCGCACGGCGCTGATCATCGCCCACCGGCTGTCGACGGTGGAGATCGCCGACCGGGTGCTCGTCATGGAGCGCGGCGAGATCGTCGAGGACGGGCCGCCGGACCGGCTGGTGGCCGCCGACGGCCGCTTCGCGGGCCTGCACCGCGCCTGGCTGGAGAGCCTCTCCTAGTGCGGCCCGCCAGGCCGCCCTGACTAGTGCGGCCCGGCGGCCGCCATGACGCGGTACACCTCGTACGCGGCCACCAGCACCGCCGGCACCCCGAGCACGACCAGCAGCCGGTGGTGGCGCGGCGTCCGGCCCGCCGCCACCGGTACGGGATCGGGGTCGGGCACCCGCGGCCGCTCCGGCTCGGGCTCGGGCGAGGACAGCAGCTCGGGGTGGCGGGCGAGGTAGCCGTCGGGGAACGACGTCACCGCGAACCCGCCGCAGGCCGGGCAGCAGGCGCCCGACCAGGGCGGCTGCACCACCACGCCGCCCATCAGCCAGATCTCGCCCCGGTCACCGAGCCTGACGGTGTAGGCCTCCTCCCAGACGTGCCAGCAGCGCAGGCACTCCAGCGGCCACAACCGGCGCCCACCGGTTCCTTCGTGCACCAGGACCACCCCCCGGGTCAGGGACCGTCATCCGCACCGAGTGTCCGCCCTGCCTATTGACACGGCAAGATGGCCCTTATAACACTCTCTGTTAGTCAAATATGACCATCTGTTACGTCTCAAGCCAACGCGGGCGTTTCCGCACCGGGCTGATGAGCGGGGTGGCGTCGGAGCCGGCGGGCCGCGTGGCCCTGATCAGCTCCGGGTGGTGGGCCAGGTAGCCCTCGGGGAACTGGACCGCCTGGTAGCAGCCGCACCTCGGGCACTTCTCGGCCGGCGTCGGGGGCGGCACAGGGACGTTTCCGCGCAGCCAGACCTCACCCCGGTCGCCGAACCTGATGGTGTATTCCTCTTCCCACACGTGCCAGCAGGCGCGGCATTCGAAGGGGACCTTCCGCAGTTCTTCTCTCATGAGGTCACCTCCCTCTCTTCGAGTGTCCGCCTTCCTCCCGCGGCCCCGCAACCCGCCCTCAGCGCATGGACAGCACGAACACCACTGCCCCGGCGACCAGGGCGAGCGTGCCGAGCCAGGCGAAGACCGCGTCGGCCCGGTGGTCCAGCGGCCGGCCGCCGTGCAGCGCCTCCTGCACCCGGAGGAAGCGGGTGCCGGTGCGGATGAGCAGGACGGCGCCGCAGAGCGCCGCCAGCGCGAACGCGGCCGCCGCCGCGAGCGGCAGCCCGGCGCGCGCCGACAGCCCGGCCGCGCCGAGGCCGCCGGTGGCCAGCATGACGGCGGTGCGGACCCAGGCCAGGCGGGTGCGCTCGCTCTGCAGCCCCTGGTCCCAGATCTCGTGCGGATCGCCCACCGGTCAGGCCGCCAGCAGGATCATCACCAGGGCCAGCACCGCCACGGTCGCGACCCCGTACCCGAACACGGACGCCAGCGCGGGCGGCGGGAGCGGCGCCTGGGCACGCAGCGCGCGCTGGATGTTGCGCCAGCGCGGATAGGCCATGCCGGCGGCCAGCGCCGACAGCGTGACCAGGATGACGGCCAGGGTGGTGCGCAGCCATGGGACGAAGTCCGTGGAGGGCACCGCCGCCATGGCCACCCCGGCGGCGCTGAGCGCCAGGGCGGTGCTCAGCCAGGTGAGAAAGGTTCGCTCGTTGGCCAGGGTGAAACGCGGGTCAGGCTCCATGAGCCCCACGCTATTTCGCGACCATTCTCCCTAGAGAAAGCGGGGTTCAGCCTCCGGAGCAGGCCTCGGCGACCTGCTTGACATAGGCGGCCGTGTCGCTGCCGACCTTCTGGGCGGCGTCGACGGCGTCGTTGACGGTTTGCACGTTGAGGCCGGACAGGGTGCCGGCGAGCTTGTCGGACGCTTCCTTGATGGTGGTGTTGGCGGCCGAGTCGGCGAGGTCGTTGAGCTTGGCGGCCGTGTCGTCGAGCGCCTTCTCCATGGCCTGCGGGTCGTTGGCCAGCTGGGTCAGCTGCGACGTCAGCTCACCGACGATCTTTGGGGCCTCCAGGCAGGCCTGGGCTCTGTCGATCGTGGTGTTGACCTCGGCGCAGCCGGCCGCGGCGAACGCGAACGCGGGGATGACGGCGAGGGACGCGAACCGGCGGTAGCGGCGAGACATGTCCCGACCCTACCCAACCGACCGCGTCCCCCGCGTGATCACAGCTTGGCGAAACAGGGACCGTCGAAGGTGTAGGACTCGGCGGTGGGGCCGGTGAAGAAGTCCCGCACCTCGGTGACGCCGGTCGGCGCCTTCTCGTCGAGTTTGTTGATGAGCGTCTGGCGGAAGGTGGCGGTGTTGGGGTCGTCGGCGTAGTTGCCGGCCTCGGGAGGCAGCATGCCCTCGTAGTCGACCGTCTTGAGCGACTTGACGGCCGCGAGCAGGCCGGCGCGGCTCACGTCGCCGCCGGCGACCATCTTCTCCAGCGCCGCCTTCATCGGGTACGCCCACGCCCAGCCGGAGGTGTAGCCGTCGTTGGGGGTGACGCCGGGCAGCGCCTCCCGCATGGCCTGGTGGCCGGGCGTGTCGGCGTTCCACGGCTTGCCGGGGGCCGACTGCTCGTACAGGGCCTTGAGCGCCTCGGCGGCGGGCGACTGGAGCAGGGCGGGGTTCCAGGTCGGGCCGGTGCCGATGAAGCGGCCCTTGAATCCGGCCGCGGCGCTCTGGCCGACGATGGTGGCGGCGTCGGCCGGGCCGGTGGTGAGGATCACCAGGTCCGGCTTGACGCGGGTGATCTCGGTGATGGCGCGGCCCTGCTCGGTGGCGCCCGGCGGGGTCTCGACGCCGGTGAACTCCAGCCCGTGCGCCTCGGCCGCGATCTTGGCGCCGGCCGCGGCGTCCGCGCCGTAGTCGCCGGCCAGGTGGACGGCCATCACGGACTTGGGCTGGTACGCCTCCATGGCGTAGTCGACGGAGTTCATCGCCTCGACGCAGTAGTTGGCGCCGGTCTCGATCACCACGTCCTCGAACTCCCAGGCGGAGGTCCAGGATGCCGGGGCGGAGACGACGCTGCTGGCCTTGAGGTCGCCGATGATGGCGGCGGTGGTGGGCGAGCCGAGCGTCTGGGCGAGGCCGAGCACCTGGTCCTTGATCTCGTTGTAGACCTGCCGGTGGACCTCCGGGTTGTACTTGTTGTCGCGGACGTAGCGGGTGACGTCGACCTCGTACTTGCCGCCGATGCCGCCGGCCTTGTTGACCCGGGCCCAGAACGCCTTCTGCGCCTCGGTGATCGGCACGGCCAGCGCCGCGAACGGCCCGGCCGTCAGGTCGGAGATGGAGCCGAGGTAGATGCATCCCTTGGCGCTGTCGACAGCGGAGGGACAGGGCTCACTGGTGACTCCTGTCGTCTGGGCGCTCTGTCCGCCCTCGTCGTCCCCCCGGAAGACGCCGCACGCGGACAGAAGGGCCACTGCTGCAGTGATGGCCACCACATAGCGACTCTTCATGAAATGACCCTTTCTAGTAGGAGAAAGGCCAGGCTTTCCAGTAATTCCGTACGCGGATCCAGAGGCCGAACAGGCCCCGCGGTTCGAAGATGAGGAACAGCACGATCAGCAGGCCGTAGAGCACGGTCTCGACCTGGAACACGTTGGGCGTCTGCGTGGTGTCGCCGCTGATCACCGGCACCAGGGCGGGCAGCGTACGGGTCAGCGGCTGCAGCAGCGAGATGAACAGGGCGCCCGCGATCGCCCCCGACACGGTGGCCACGCCGCCGATCAGGACCATCGCGATGAACTGCACCGACAGCAGCAGGCTGAACGAGCCCGGCTCGACGTACCCGGACACGGTGAAGAGCAGCCCGCCCGCGCAGCCCGCGTAGAAGGACGAGACGCCGAACGCGAGGACCTTGTAGCGGGTGAGCGGCACCCCGATGACGGCGGCGGCGATGTCGCGGTCGCGGATGGCCGCGAAGGCCCGGCCGACGCGGGAGCGGGCCAGGTTGCGCGCGGCGACCGCGAAGACCACGAGCAGGACGAGCATGAGCAGGTAGAGCTGCTGCTCCCGGGTGCCGAGCGCGCCGTCCTGGTCGAGCCTGACGCCGAGGAACGCGGGCACGGCCGCCTCCCTGCCGACGCCGACCCCTCCGGTCAGCTCCTGCCACTCCTTGAAGACGTGCTCGCCGAGGAAGACCAGCCCGAGCGTGACGATGGCCAGGTAGAGCCCGCGCAGCCGGGTGGCCAGCGGCGCGACGAGCACCCCGGCCGCGGCGGCGACGAGCCCGGCCGCGGGCAGCCAGATCCAGATCTCCGAGATCCCGTACCCGATGGTGTCGCCGCCGGGCGGCCCGGACAGGGCGGCGGCGGTGTAGGCGCCGATGGCGACGAAGAACGCGTGCCCGAGCGAGACCTGGCCCGCGTACCCGGTGACGATGTTGAGCCCGATCGCCCCGATGGCGAGCACGTACGCGACGGCGAGCACCTCCAGCGCCGGGTCGGCGAGCACCGCCGACAGCGCGAGCGCCAGCAGGACGAGCGCGCCCGCCGAGACCCGCTTGGCCCGGGAGTCGAGCAGCGCCATGTCCTGGGCGTAGGAGGTGTAGAGCAGCGGCCGACCGCGCACCCTCCGGGACCGGCCGGTCGGTAGGGCCGGGTCTCCGGTTCGCGTTCCGGTCATACCCGCTCGACCTCCCGTGTGCCGAACAGCCCGTACGGCCTGACCAGCAGGACGACGAGCATGACCACGTACGGGGAGACGACCGCGAAGTTCTGCCCCAGCCACGGCAGGTAGGCGCCCTGGTAGGACTGGAACAGCGACTCGACCACCCCGATCACCAGCCCGCCCGCCACGGCGCCGCCGAGCGAGTCGAGCCCGCCCACGATGATCGCGGGCAGCGCCTTGAGCGCGACGATCCAGGTGGTCTGCTCGATGCCCTGCCCGGTGCCGACGAACATGCCGGCGACCGCGGCCAGGAACCCGGCCAGCGCCCACGACAGCGCGAACACCGCCCCGACGGAGACGCCCTGGGCCAGCGCGGTCTCCTGGTCGTAGGCGGCGGCCCGCATGGCGAGCCCGTACCTGCTGTACCGGAAGAACGCGAACAGCAGCGTGACCAGCACCGCGGCGGCGGCCATCATGGCCAGCCAGCGCTGCTGCACCACGAGCGGCCCGAGCGAGACCAGGTCGAACCCCCACGGGTCGCCCACCTGGCGCACGTCCCTGCCGATGAGGCCGTTGACCACCACCCGCACCACCACGTCGACGCCCAGCGTGATGATCGCCACCACGAACACCGGCCGGCCCACCATCGGCCGGATCGCCGCCCGCTCGATGCCGAGCGCGACGGCGGCGATGAGCAGCGCCCCCAGCAGCGCCCCGAGGTAGAACCCGGTGACGGGGGCGAGGTAGCTGACCGCGACCGCACCGGCCAGCATGAGCGCGGGCTGGGCGAAGCTGATCACCCGGGTGGCCTTGTAGATGATCACGAAGCCGAGGGCGAGCAGCGCGTACACCGACCCGTTGCCCAGCCCTCTGATGATCGTCTCCAGCGTGCCGGTCACCGCGCGTACATCCCTTCGACCAGGTCCTCGAAGAGCTTGGCGACGGCGCTCCGCTTGACCTTCTGGGTGGCGGTCAGCTCGCCGTCCTCGTGGTCGAGCTCCTTGGGCAGGAACGCGAAGCGCTTGACCTGCTCGGCCCGCGCGAACCGGGCGTTGACCTCGTCGACGACGCCCTGCACCAGCGCCCGCGTCTCGGGCTTCCCGGACAGGTCGCGGTAGGTGGTGTACGGGATGCGCCGCCGCCTGGCCCACTCCCCCACCGTGTCCAGCTCGATGCCGATGAGCGCGACGAGGTGGGGGCGCTGGTCGCCGATGACGACGGCCTCCTTGACGTACGGGGACGCCTTGAGCGCGTTCTCGATCTCGCTGGGGGCGACGTTCTTGCCGCCGGCGGTGATGATGATGTCCTTCATCCGGTCGGTGATCCGCACGTGGGTGCCGTCGACCCATTCGCCGACGTCACCGGTGTGCAGCCAGCCGTCCGGGTCGAGCACGTCGGCGGTGGCGCCCGGCTTGCCCCAGTATCCGGCGAACGTGCCCCGGTGCCTGGTCATGATCTCGCCGGTGGCCTCGTCGATCCTCAGCTCGACGCCGGGGTGCGGCTCGCCGACGGTGCCGAGGCGGACCCGGCCGGGCCGGTTGGCGGTGGCGACGGCGGTGTTCTCGCTCATCCCGTACACCTCGTGCATCGGGATGCCGATGCCCATGTAGAACTTGAGCACGTCCGGCGCGATCGGGGCGGCGCCGGAGGCGGCGTAGCGGACGCGGCGCATGCCCAGCCGCTCGCGCAGCGCCCGGTAGCAGAACACCCACCCGACCGCGTACAGCAGCCGGGTGGCGGCGGTGTGCGTGCCCCCGGTCCGCACCAGCGTGTCGCCGATGCGGTCGGCGACCCGCAGCCAGAACCGGCCGGTCGCCCGCTTGACCGGCGAGGCGGAGCCGAGCCGGATGTCGACCTGGGCGAGCACCTTCTCCCAGATGCGCGGCACCCCGAACAGGATCGTCGGCTGCACCTCGCGCAGGTTGGCCTGGACGGTGTCGATGGACTCGGCGAAGTTCACCTGGATGCCGGCGCCGGCGTTGAACCAGACGGTGAAGGCCCGCTCGGCGACGTGGCACAGCGGCAGGTACGACAGCGTCAGGTCGCGCGGCGAGGGCGGCGGGTCGGCGAAGCCGCCGCCCAGCACGAGCGTCTCGACGCCGAACTCGATGTTGCCGACGGTGAGCATGACGCCCTTGGGCGGGCCGGTGGTGCCCGAGGTGTAGATGAGGGTGGCCACGTCGTCGGGGCGCGCGCCGGCCGTCCGGCCGTCGAGCGCGCCGGGGTGCGCCTCGCGGTGCCGGGCGCCGAGCGCGAGCAGCTCCTCCCACGGCATCAGCCGCGGGTCGGTGTAGCGGCCGCGGATGCCGCGCGGCTCGATGTAGACGACGTGCCGCAGCTCGGGGCACTCGCCGATGACCGCCAGCGCCTTGTCGACCTGCTCCTGGTCCTCCGCGATGAGGATCTTCGCGCCGGAGTCGGCCAGCAGGTACGCGACCTCGGCGGGCGGGTTCGTCGGGTAGAGGCCGACGGTGACGCCGCGGGCCGCGACCGTGCCGAGATCGCCGTAGAGCCATTCGGGACGGTTCTCGGCGTGGATGGCGACCCGGTCGCCGGGCTCGACGCCGAGCGCGAGCAGCGCGTGCCCGACCAGCTCCACCCGCGACCAGTAATCGGCCCAGGTCACCTCCTTCCAGATGCCGAAGTCCTTGTGCCGCATGGCGACCGCGTCCGGCGTCGCGGCGGCCCGGTCGCGGACCCTGGTGACGAGGCTGGTGAGCGTGGCGGCGACGGGGGTGGCGGTCATGCGGTCCCTCCCAGGTAGGCCTCGATGACCCGCGGGTCCTGCTGCACCTCGGCCGGGGAGCCGAGCGCGACCGGGCGGCCGAAGTCCAGCACCAGCACCCGGTCGGCCAGGTCCATCACGAGCCCCATGTCGTGGTCGACGAGCACGATCGGGATGCCGAGCTCGTCGCGGATGTCGAGGACGAACCTGGCCATGTCCTCGGTCTCCTCCAGGTTCATCCCGGCGACCGGCTCGTCGAGCAGCAGCAGCTTCGGCTCCATGGCCAGCGCCCGGCCCAGCTCGACCCGCTTCTGCACGCCGTACGGGAGCAGCCGCACGGGATGGCGGCGCCACGCCTCCAGCTCCAGGAAGTCGATGATGTCCTCGATCTGGGCGCGGGCGGCCAGCTCCGCCCGGCGGGCCCGGCCGAGCCACCACAGGGCGGACAGCGCGCCGTAGCGGAAGTGGTGGTGGCGGCCGAGCATGAGGTTGTCCAGCACGGTCAGGTTGTGGAAGAGCTCGACGTTCTGGAACGTCCTGGCCAGCCCCATGGCGGCGATCTCGTGCGGGCGGCGGGCCAGCAGGTCCTCGCCGAGGAAGGTGACCCGCCCGGACTGCGGCCGGTAGACGCCGGACAGCACGTTGAACACCGAGGTCTTGCCGGCGCCGTTGGGCCCGATGACGGCCAGCAGCTCGGCCGGCCTGACCTCGAACGAGACGCCGTCGATGGCCTTGACCCCGGCGAAGCCGAGGTGCACGTCCTCGACCCGCAGGATGCTCACGACAGCCACCGCTTCCTGCGCTTGTAGTGCTTGACCTCGCGGAAGGAGCGGACCGCGCCGAGGTAGAACTCCTTGATGTCCTCGTCGGCGAGCAGCTCGGCGGACGGCTTGTCCATGACGATCTTCCCGGTCTCCATCACGTAGCCGTGGCTGGCGATGGACAGGGCCATGGCGGCGTTCTGCTCGACGAGCAGCACCGTGGTGCCCTGCCTGTTGATCTCCACCACGAGGTCGCGCACCTGGGCGACCAGCGACGGGGCCAGGCCCAGGCTGGGCTCGTCCAGCAGCAGGTAGCGGGGGCCGGCCATGAGGGCGCGGCCGACGGCCAGCATCTGCTGCTCGCCGCCGGACAGGTAGCCGGCCACGCTGCCGCGCCGCTCGCGCAGCACCGGGAACAGGCCGTAGACCCGGTCCAGGTGCGACCGCCCCGCGGTGTGGCCGCCGACCCTGAGGTTCTCCTCGACGGTCAGCTCGGCCAGGATGCGCCGGCCCTCCATGACCTGGCTGATGCCGCGCCGGACGATCTGGGCGGGCCTCAGGTGGTGGATCGGCTCGCCCTCAAGGGTGATCGCCCCCTTGGTGACCTCGCCGTCGTGCACGTCGAGCAGCCCCGACAGGGCGCGCAGCAGCGTGGTCTTGCCCGCGCCGTTCGCGCCGAGGAGCGCCACGATGGAGCCGGGCGGGACGGCGAGGCTCACGCCGCGCAGCACCAGCATGACGTCGTCGTAGACGACCTCGAGATTGCGGATTTCGAGCACCGCGGCTCCCGGGATTGTGGTCCAGATCACTCCCCGATGAGCACAGGGTCCACGTTCACCCGACACGCAGCAAGAGGCGCGGCCGAAATCGCTGCCAACCTGTGTTTAGGATCGCAGACATGGCTATGTGCGAACATCTGATTCAGGCGGACGATCCCGAGGCGCGCACGCCCGAGGGATGCGAGGAATGTCTGGCCGAGGGCGGCCGGTGGGTGCACCTGCGCCGCTGCCTCGACTGCGGCCACATCGGCTGCTGCGACTCGTCCCCGGCCAAGCACGCCACCGCCCACTTCCACGGCACCGGTCACCCGGTGGTGCAGTCGTTCGAGCGGGGTGAGACCTGGCGCTGGTGCTACGCCGACAGCCAGATGGGCTGACGCCGGGCGGTCACCACTCGCGGCGGTCGCGCGGGTCGTCGTACTGCTGGTCCGGGCGCAGGCGCTCGCCGGTCGAGAACAGCGGCTCGCCCAGGTACGGGCGAGTCCTGTCGGGCTCCTGCTGGCCCATCGACAGCAGCGGGTCTACCGGGTTGGGGACGCCGCCGCCGTAGCGCTCCTGCCCGTAGGCGGCGTTCTGGCCGTAGCCGGGGTCCTGCCCGTACGAGGAGTCGTGCCCGTAGCCCGGGTCCTGGCCGTACGAGGGATCCTGCCGGTAATGGGGATCCTGGCCGTAACCCGGGTCCTTGGCGTAGCCCTGGTCCTTGGCGTAACCGGGGTCCTGGCCGTGGCCGTAGCCCGGGTCCTGCCCGTAGGAGGGGTCCTGGCCGTAGCCGGGCTCCTGGCCGTACGTGGGCTCCTGGGCGCGGAACGGGTCCTGGCGGCGGCCGGCGCCCGGGATGCCGTGCATGGGCGTGCCCAGGCCGGCGCCGCCGCTGGGCGAGGTGCGCGGCTGCGCGGGTGGTGCGGCCTGCTGCTGGTACTGGCCGCCGCCGTAGGAGTCGCCGCGCTGCTCGTAGGCGGGCTCGGCGGGGCGGGCCTGCGACGGGAAGCCGAGCGGGTCGGTGTGCGGGGGCTGGCCGCCGGGCAGCTGGTAGGCCGGCTCGTCGGCGTACTGCGGGCCGGCGAACGGCTGCGCGTCGTGCTGCACGTACTGCGGGCCCGAGTAGGGGTCGCGGTAGCCGGCGTCGACGACGTACTGGGGGCCGGTGAACGGGTCGTTCGCCTGCTCGGCGTACTGCGGGCCGGCGAAGGGCTGGGCGTGCGGCGGCGTGGTCTCGGCGCGCGAGGCGACCAGCTTGTCCTGGTGGTTGGGGTTGCCGCGGGCGACGAGCACGTCGTTGGGGCCGAGCGGCGCGGCGGGCCGCTCGTCGTGGAGGGGCGGCGGGGCGGGCCGGTGGTAGGTGCCCGTGCCGGGGATGACCTCGGCGGCGGGGTCGGCGGCGGGCACGTCGGCCGCGTGACCGTCGGGCTCGTGCTCGCCGGTGGCCTCGGCGTATCCCTCGTCAAGGGTGTCGAGCAGCCTGCCGACGTCGTCGAGCGGCATGCGGAAGCTCGCGGTGCACATCTCTCCCCGCCACAGGCTGAGCACCAGGGTGCCTTCGTGCCAGGTGACCCTGAGGCACCGCTCCTGGCCTCGGGCATCGAAGAAGACTTCGCCGAACGACGGCAACGGGACAACTTCCGACATGGCAGACATACTGCTAGTACCAGCCTTTATCCGTCCACTCAACCCCGGAAAACCCTACCAAAACGGACTTCCCATCCCCACCTTGAACCCACTTTTTCCCATGGTCCCCAGGTGGAGTTCCACCGCCAGTGTGCCACGGGACGCGGCGGAGAGGTCCGCGAATTCCGGGATGCGCATGGCCGATCACCTCACGTCCGGCGCTACGGGCGCCGGAATGCGGGTAGCGTTTACTGCCGTGCCGGACTCCCATCTCCCGTCAGCCGACTCCCTGCTCAGCGTCGCGGTCGACGCGCTCGGGGGGACCGAGCGGCAAGGCCAGATCACGATGGTGAAGGCCGTGCAGCAGGCCATCGACGACGGCGACCACCTGGCCGTCCAGGCCGGCACCGGCACCGGCAAGTCGCTGGCCTACCTGGTGCCGTCGATCCGCCACGCGATGGACGCCGACAAACCCGTGGTGGTCTCCACGGCCACGATCGCGCTGCAGCGCCAGCTCGTCGACCGCGACCTGCCCCGGCTCGCCGAGGCGCTCGGCAAGGAGCTGCCGCACGAGCCGACGTTCGCCATACTCAAGGGCCGCCGCAACTACCTGTGCCGCTACAAGCTGACCGCCGCCTGGCCCGAAGAGGACGAGCAGGACCAGCTGTTCGACGCCCGCGACGTGAGCGCGACCGGCCGGATGGTGCAGCGCATCCAGGAGTGGGCCGAGGAGACCGAGACCGGCGACCGCGACGAGCTGGTGCCCGGGGTCAGCGAGCAGGCCTGGCGGCAGTTCTCCGTCAGCGCCCAGGAGTGCCTGGGCGCCAGCCGGTGCCCCAGCGGCGCCGAGTGCTTCGCCGAGCTGGCCAAGGCGCGCGCGGGCGAGGTCGACGTGGTCGTCACCAACCACGCGCTGCTCGCCATCGACGCGATGGGCGACCTGCCGGTGCTGCCCGAGCATCGGCTGGTCGTCGTCGACGAGGCCCACGAGCTGGTCGACCGGGTCACCTCGGTGGTCACCGGCGAGCTGTCGGAGACCACCGTCGCCCTCGCGGTGCGCCGGGTGGGCCGCCTGATCGACCAGCCGGTCGCCGACCAGCTGATGGAGGCGAGCGAAGACCTCAAGGCACTGCTGGCCGCCGCACCGCCGGGCCGCGTCGACGAGCTGCCCGAGGTGCTCGGGCTGACGCTCGCGCTCGTCCGCGACAGCGCGGCCCGCTGCCTCACCGCGCTCGGGCCGCGCGGCGGCGACAAGGACGACCCCGACAGGGCGGGCCAGCGCAAGGCCGCGTTCACCGCGCTGGACGAGGTGCACGACACGGCCGTGCGCATGCTGGAGGCCTACGGGCACGCCTCGGAGTCCGACCGCGCCGAGGTGGTGTGGCTCGACGGCGGCACCGACCGCCGCCCGCCGACCCTCCGCGTCGCCCCGCTCAACGTCGGCGGCATGCTCCGCGACAAGCTCTTCGGCGACCGCACCGTCGTGCTCACCTCCGCCACGCTGGCGCTCGGCGGCAGCTTCGACGGCATGGCCCGGCAGTGGGGGCTCGCCGACGACGACTGGCAGGGCATCGACGTCGGCTCCCCGTTCGACCACCCCCGCGCGGGCATCCTCTACGTCGCCAAGCACCTGCCGCAGCCGGGCCGCGACGGCCTGCCGCAGGCCTACCTCGACGAGATCGCCGAGCTGATCGAGGCGGCCGGCGGGCGCACGCTCGGCCTGTTCTCCTCGATGCGCGCCGCCAAGGCCGCCACCGAGGCCCTCCGCGACCGCCTCGACGTGCCGCTGCTGTGCCAGGGCGACGACTCGACGATGCTGCTCGTCAAGCAGTTCGCGGAAGACGAGCCGACCTGCCTGTTCGGCACGCTGTCGCTGTGGCAGGGCGTCGACGTGCCGGGGCCGTCGCTGCGCCTGGTCATCATCGACCGCGTCCCGTTCCCGCGCCCCGACGACCCGCTCACCTCGGCCAGGCAGCGACACGTCGCCGCCAAGGGCGGCAACGGCTTCATGACGGTCGCGGCCACCCACGCGGCGCTCCTCCTCGCCCAGGGCACGGGGCGCCTGCTGCGCTCCCAGGACGACAGGGGCGTGATCGCCGTGCTGGACCCGCGCCTCGCCACGGCGCGCTACAGCGGCTTCCTGCTGGGCTCGCTGCCGCCGTTCTGGCGCACCACCGACCCGGGGGTTCCCCGCGCCGCCCTGCGCCGGCTCTCGTCCGGCGACTGAACCTCAGGTTTACAGTCAAGATCTTTTCGGGAACCCCCTCGGGCTGAGCGCCGATAGCGAGCCTTCGGCCCGCCTTCCCCGCCGTCACTCCGGCGAAGAGCGTCGAACCTCCCGTCGTAGCCGGCCGCGGTCGGTGTAGAGGCGGTCTTCGGGGACGCCGGGGGTCAAAGTCCCCTCCAGGACACGCGCCTTTTTGGGATCATCAACACCGACTGTCAAGATCTCAACGCGGAAAGCGGTGCCATGGCCAACCCCCTACGCGACGGCGACCCGACCCAGATCGGCCCGTATCGGCTGCACGCACGGCTCGGCGGGGGCGGGATGGGGCAGGTGTTCCTAGGCCGTTCCCCGGGCGGGCGCCTGGTGGCCGTCAAGGTGGTGCGCCCCGAACTGGCCGACAACGCGGACTTCCGGCGCCGCTTCGCTTCCGAGGTGGAGGCCGCCCGCAAGGTCGGCGGGTTCTACACCGCCCAGGTCGTGGACGCCGACACCGAGGCCGCCCGGCCGTGGCTGGCCACCGCCTACATCCCGGGTCCTTCCCTGCACCAGGCCGTCGAAGAGCACGGGCCGCTCCCCCTGGAGTCGGCCGCGGTGCTGGGAGCCGGGCTGGCCGAAGGACTCGCCGCCGTGCACGCCTGCGAGATGGTGCACCGCGACCTCAAACCCGCCAACGTCATCCTCGCCGAGGACGGGCCCCGCCTGATCGACTTCGGCATCGCCCGCGCCCTGGACGCCACGAGCCACACCCAGACCTCCACCGTGCTGGGCACCGCCGCGTTCATGTCCCCCGAACAGGCCATGGCCCAGAAGGTCGGGCCGCCCTCGGACGTGTTCTCGCTCGGCTGCGTGCTCGCCTTCGCCGCGACCGGCCGCAGCCCTTTCGGGACGGGGCCCGTCCACGCGGTCGTCTTCCGGGTCGTGCACGGCGACCCCGACCTGCGCGGCGTGCCCGCCCCGCTCGCCGCTCTGGTGGCGGCCTGCCTGGCCAAGGACCCCGCCGCCCGGCCCGGCCTGGAGCACGTGCTGGCCCGGCTCACCGCGCTCGCCTCGCCCGGCCAGGGCCGGTGGCTGCCTGAGGCGCTCACCCAGGTCATCGCCGAGCGGCGGACCCTGGCACTGACCGCCCTCCATGACCCGGCCACCGGGACCGGCGGTGGCCACCCCCGGACGACGGCGCCACCACCACCCGTGCACGCGGATCAGCCGCGGGCACCCCAGCCCTTGCTGGTCCACGAACGCCGCCTCATGCGCGGCCGCGACCCGGGGTCCCATGCCGCCGCCTACCAGATCGCCGTCTATGTGCTCCTTACCCTCTTCGCCGTGGTCTCCGTGAGCACGGTGGTTCACCAGTTCGACATCGCCGACGACGCGGGGCGGTGGCGCTCGGTGGAGACCTACGGCGACCTTCACGAGTCCGACGAGCTGATCAGCACGATCACGTGGGTGGCCCAGATCGTCTCCGGCCTGGCGCTGACGGCGTGCTGGGTGCTCTGGTTCTTCCGGGTACGAGTCGTCGCCGAACAGTTCGCGCCTGGCCGGCTGCGCTACCGCCCCTCCATGGCGGTATACGCCTGGTTCATCCCCATCGCCGGCCTGTGGCTTCCCAAGCAGATCGCCGACGACGTCTGGCACGCCTCCAGCCCGCCCGGACGCGGCCGCACGACAGCCCCGGCCGGTCTCCTGCACACGTGGTGGGCCATGTGGCTGGTCACGTTCCTGACCTGGCCCCTCTTCTGGATCGACTGGACGACACTCCTCGCCACCCAGTACGAACGCAGGGAGGACAACGACCTCTACCGGATATACGAGTTCACGCCGGCCGGCTGGGCCAGCCTGGCCCTGCACATGGCGGTCGTGCCGACGGCGATCGTCACCGCTCGGTTCGTGCGGCGGCTGAGCGCCATGCAGGCGGCCAGACTCAACAGCTGAGCGGGCCGCCGGGCAGAAATCCTCCGGGATGTGAGCGGGGTTCTACACCGTCCAGTGAGACAGCTCCGGACGCTTGGGAGACACCCCGTCGCCGGAGGAGACGCCGCGGACGCGGCGCGACACCCACGGGACGAGATACTCGCGGATCCACTGGGCGTCCTCGCGGCGGCGGGCGCGGGGGTCGACGACGCGCTCCGGCCACACCTTGTGCCACTCGTCGAACGGCACGCCGAGGACGTCGAGGACGCGGGCCGCCACCAGGCGGTGACCGTCGGCGTTCATGTGGAGGCGGTCCGGGCTCCACGCCCGCCAGTCGCGCAGCCCCTGCATCGACCACTGGTCGACCAGCCGGCACCCGTAGAGGTCGGCGATCGAGCGGATGTGCAGGTAGAAGATGGCGAAGCGGCCGCGCAGGCGGCGCATCAGCGGCGTGTCACGCGGGTCGACCCCGGTGAACAGCAGCACGTCCGCGCCGGTGGCGCGCAGCGCGCGGACCGCGCCGGAGAGCTTCTTGGCCATCACGTCCGGGTCGCTGCCGGGACGCAGGAGGTCGTTGCCGCCGGCGCAGAGGCTGACCAGGTCGGGCGACATCTCGACCGCCTGCGGCACCTGGTCGGCGACGATCTGGTCGAGCAGCCTGCCGCGCACCGCCAGGTTGGCGTAGCGGAAGGACGAATCGTCCAGGGCGAGCCGTTCGGCGACGCGATCGGCCCAGCCGCGGAAGTGGCCGTTGCTGCCGGGGTCGTTCAGGCCTTCGGTGAAGCTGTCACCGAGAGCGACGAAGGAGCCGTAATGCCTCATGACCTGATGTTCATCTCCGCGTTTCTCGTGCTGCGGCGTGGGCCCCACGACTGTAGTGGCTCGGCCGCGCCCGCGCGCGCCGCCACCCCGGCGCGCGCCCGTTTCATGACCGCCCGATGACCTTGTACGCGTCCTCCAGGAGCTCCTCGGGCGGGCCTTCCAGCCGGGCGGGCATGGCCAGCTCGTCGAGGACGACGAAGCGCTGCTTGGCCCCGCGGTTCTTCTTGTCGAGGCGCATGTGGTCGCGCAGCCGGGGCCAGGCGTCGGCGTGGTAGCCGGTGGGCAGGCCGACCGAGGTGAGGATGGCCCGGGTGCGCTCGACGAGGTCGGCGCGGCCGTCGAGCCTGGACAGCTCGGCCGCGTACATCATGCCGATGGCGACGGCCTCGCCGTGGCGCATCCGGTAGTGCTCGGCCCGCTCGATGGCGTGGGCGAGCGTGTGGCCGTAGTTGAGGATCTCGCGCAGGCCCGACTCACGCAGGTCGGCGCCGACGACCTCGGCCTTGACCCGGATCTTGCGCTCGATCAGCTCGCGGGTGTGGGGCCCGCCGGACCGGGCGGCGGCCTCGGGGTCGGCCTCGACCAGGTCGAGGATGACGGGGTCGGCGATGAACCCGCCCTTGATGATCTCGGCCAGGCCGGCCACGTAATCGGCGCGGGGCATGCCGTCGAGCACCGACAGCTCGCACAGCACCCCGGCAGGCGGCAGGAAGGTGCCGACGAGGTTCTTGCCCTCGGGGGTGTCGATGCCGTTCTTGCCGCCGACCGCGGCGTCGACCATGGCGAGCAGCGTCGTGGGCACCAGCACCACCTGGACGCCGCGCAGCCAGGTGGCGGCCACGAACCCGGCCAGGTCGGTGGTCGCCCCGCCGCCGACGCCGACGACCGCGTCGGACCGGGTCATGCCGTGGCGGCCGAACGCCGACCAGAGGCCGGCGGCCACCTCCGCGGTCTTGCACGCCTCGCCGTCGGGCACCGGCAGCGCCACCACGTCGTAACCGGCGCCGGCCAGGACGGCGGTGACGGGGCGGGCCAGCTCCGGCAGGCTCTCGGGGTGGATCACCGCGACGGTGGAGACGCCGGGCCTGAGCAGGCCGGGCAGCTCGCCGTGGACCCCGGTGCCGACCACGACGTCGTACGGGCTCTCGCCCTTCACGGTGATGCGGGTAGCCGCGGTCATCGGCCCAGCCCTTCCACGATCTCGTCGGCGAGCTCGGCGGGCTCGCGCTTGTCGGTCGCCACGGTGAGCACGGCGAGCCGCTCGTAGACGGGCCGCCGCTCCTCCATGAGCTTCTTCAGCCGGCTGCGCGGGTTGAGCACGAGCAGCGGCCTGGCCGAGCCGAGGCCGACGCGCTGGACCGCGTCGGCCAGGCCGACCTGGAGGTAGACGACGGGGCGGCCGTCGAGCATGGCCTGGGTCTCCTCGCGCAGCACTGCGCCGCCGCCGAGGGACAGGACGCCGTCGTGCTCGGCCAGCGCCCTGCGCACCGCCTCCAGCTCCAGCTCGCGGAAGTGTTCCTCGCCGTCCTCGATGAAGATGTCGCTGACGGGCTTGCCCGCGACGGCCTCCACGTCGGCGTCGGTGTCGCGGAAGGTGACGCCGAGGCGCTCGGCGAGCAGGCGGCCCACGGTCGTCTTGCCGGACCCGGGCGGGCCGATCAGCACGGCCTTGATCATTTGATCACCATGGATGAGAGGTAGCCGGACAGGTTGCGGGCGACTTCCTCGACGGAGTCGCCGCCGAACTTCTCCACCGCCGCGTCGGCCAGCACCAGCGCGACCATCGCCTCGGCCACGACGCCGGCGGCCGGCACGGCGCACACGTCGGAGCGCTCGTGGTGGGCCTTGGCCGCCTCGCCGGTCTTGACGTCGATGGTGGCCAGCGCCCTGGGGACGGTGGAGATGGGCTTCATGGCGGCGCTGACGCGCAGGATCTCGCCGTTGGTCATGCCGCCCTCGACGCCGCCGGCGCGGTTGGTGAGGCGCCGCACGCCGTCTTCGGAGGTGTATTCGATCTCGTCGTGGGCCTCGGAGCCGGGCCTGCGCGCGGTCTCGAAGCCGTCGCCGACCGCCACGCCCTTGATCGCCTGGATGCCCATGAGGGCGGCGGCGAGGCGGGAGTCGAGCCGGCGGTCCCAGTGGGTGTAGCTGCCGAGGCCGGGCGGCAGGTTGTAGGCGAGGACCTCGACGACGCCGCCGAGGGTGTCGCCGTCCTTGTGGGCCCGGTCGATGCGCTCGACGATGGCGGCGCTCCCGTCCGGGTCGGCGCAGCGGACCGGGTCGGCGTCGATGCGGGCCAGTTCGCCGGGGCCGGGCAGAGTGGTGGCGGGGCTCTGGACGCCGCCGATGGAGGTCACGTGGCTGAGGAGGTCGACGCCGAGCGCCTGCTTCAGGAAGCGCCTGGCGACCTCGCCGAGCGCGACGCGGGCGGCGGTCTCGCGGGCGCTGGCCCGGTCGAGGACGGGGCGGGCGTCGTCGAAGCCGTACTTCTGCATGCCGGCCAGGTCGGCGTGGCCGGGGCGGGGCCGGGAGCGCGGCGCGTTGCGGGCCAGGCCCTCCAGCTCGGCCGGATCGACCGGGTCGGCGGCCATGACCTTCTCCCACTTGGGCCACTCGGTGTTGCCGATGCGGATGGCCACGGGGCTGCCGATGGTGCGGCCGTGGCGGACTCCGCCGACGATCGTCACCTCGTCCTGCTCGAACTTCATCCGGGCGCCGCGGCCGTAGCCGAGACGGCGGCGGCGCAGGGCCTCGTCGATGGCGGCCGTGGTCACCTCGACGCCTGCGGGCAGGCCCTCCAGGATGGCGACGAGCTCAGGGCCGTGGGACTCTCCGGCGGTCAACCAGCGCAACATGAGTCCAAGTCTTCCATGCGCGGCCGGGTGCGACGTCCGCGCGTTCACCTGCCGAGACGTTCCGGGATCGAGACTTTCATCGACGGAGACGTTCAGGGCTGGAGACAGAGCGCGGCGAACGCCCCGAGCAGCATGAAAGGACCGAACGGGAACTCGGTGCGCCGGTCGCCGCGCCGGGTGACCAGCAGCAGGATCGCGTAGAGCGCGCCGAGCAGCTGCCCGCCGACGGCGGCGACGACCCACGCCTGCCAACCGGCCGCGGCGCACGCCATGCCGATCAGCCCGGCCAGCTTGACGTCGCCGAGGCCCAGGTCGGCGGGCCTGATCAGCCAGAGCAGCCCGTAGCAGGCGGCCAGCGCGAGCCCGCCGAGCAGCGCCCTGGCCGGCTCGCCGGTGGGCAGCAGGGTGAGCGCGAGGATCGGGTACGAGGGCAGCGTGATCACGTCGGGCAGCCGGGTGGTGCGCCAGTCGACCGCGGCCAGCGCCGTCCCGGCGACGGCCGCGTACGCGTACGGCCATCCGGCCCGCCACACCACCAGCGTCAGCACGACGGCGGTGATCAGCTCGTACGTGGGCGGCCAGGCGGGGACGGGCACCGTGCGCAGAGTGGCCAGGAGCGCCCCGCGCCCCTCGGCGCGCGCGTCGGCCGGTTCCTGCTCGAACGCCCCGGCGAGCGTCCGCACATAACGCCCCGCCACGACCCCCAGCAGTACGAGGGCGGCGAGCGCGAGCCAGGACGGTCCGGCGAGCACGAGGGCGTCCGGCGAGAGGGCCTCCACCACCGGGTGTACGAGCACGCGCCGCACTCTAATGCGCGACGGCCCGCCCCGCCGGAAAAGCCGGGACCGGACACCTGGCCACCACCGGCCGCGGCGAAGCCGAGACCGCCCGCTGCCAGCTCTCGCTTTCCAGGGGCCGGGATCGGGCACCTGACCACCACCGGCCACAGTGCAGTCGAGACCGGCTGCTGTCAGCTGTCGCCTTCCAGGCGCCGGGACCGCCGGTCGGGAACCTGGGACCGCGTGCTGGTCGCTAGCGCCCGCGGGCGACCTTTCTGGCGAACCAGCCGCGCTTCCTGGCCGGCTCGGGTCTGGCCACGGTGAGGCCGTCGAGGGTGCCGGACTCGATCGCGGCCAGGGCGCGGAGCACCTCGCCCTCGATCACGAACTGGACCGGCCCGGCCACGTCGACGACCACGGCGGCGGCGCCCTCGGCGGCGGCGGCGCGGCAGACCTGAAGCGTCGTGGCCTGGATGGGCCGGGCGTCGGGCCGCCACAGGCGCAGCGGCTCGGTGCCGGTGAAGGCCAGCACCGCCTCGCGCCCGTCCTTGCCGACCAGCTTGGGGAGCGCCATCTCGCTCTCCTTCTCCTGCCGCACGCCGTGCGCCCCGATCTCGGACGAGGTCAGCAGGGCGACGACGGGCACCAGCAGCCGGCTCTCGCCGAGCGCGTTGAGCACCCGCTCGGGCCCCGCGGCGCCGGCCTGGTAGGCGGCCAGCGCGGCGCTCACCAGCGGCGGCGTGCTGCCGTCGTCGCCGGCGTCGAGGGGATCGGGAATGGTCAGCACGCCTCCGACCCTATCCGGACGCTGCCCCGCCCTCGTCCCCGGAGCGTGCGGCGTTCCTCGCCGGAAGACTGGAGCGCGCGGGCGGCCGCCCGGCCCACGGGATGAGCGGGTCGTGCGCCGCCACCTTCTCCCGCATCCCGTCCTTGAGATCCAGCAGCCGCTCGGCGGCACAAGGCTCATGTCAGGTCGTCGAGGCCCTTGCCCGACTCGCGCATGGCCCGCTCCATCGCCGCCCTGCCCTGGGTCCTGGGCTCCCTGCCGGGCTCCTCCACCGGCTCGCGGTCGTCCTCCGCCGGCTCCAGCAGCGGCTCGGCGTCGGTCTTCGGGGCGTTCTCGTCGGGCGTGCTCATCGGTCGTCCTCCCTGGTCAGAGCCGTTGACTGCGCTCTTCTACCCGTCGGGGGACGAGGGAACCCGCACGCGGCCGTCAGCCGGCCACCGGCGGCAGTGCCGCGGAGCTCTCCTCCTGGTCGGATCCGGTCGCCCGCAGCAGGTCGACGACGATCGACCGCAGCTGCGCCACGATCACCGCGGAGGAGAAGCCGACGCCGTCGTCGGGCCGCTGCCGGGTGGCCACCGCCAGCAGGGCCTGCCGGGCGAGCACGGGCTCGCGGCCCGCCCCCAGCTCCAGCTGGAGGAGCAGCGCCGCCTCCGACACCTCGCGCATGGACTCGGCCAGCGACGCCGGCGGCGGCTGCGGCTCGCCGAGGGCGGCGATCGTGCGCCGGGCCAGCACCCTGGCGTTCCTGAGCGCGTGGTCGACCGGCTCGGCGGCGGTCTCGTACCGCGCCAGGATGGCCCGCCGGTGCCAGTGCATCGGCGAGATCAGGATGATCTCCTTGCTGGTCTCCAGCGCCTGCTCGAACTCCGCCACCACCGCCTGCGTGCCGCGCGCTTCCTCCAGCGCCTCGGCGGCCAGGTCGGCGTCGCGTTTCTCGATCGCCTCGGCCGCCTGCTCCAGCGCGGTGGACAGCGCGTCCAGCACCCCGGAGGCGTGCTTGGCCGCGAGGGCGAGCGGGCTGGCCGGCATCAGCGCGACCGCGGCCAGGCCCACGGCGCCGCCGACGAGCGCGTCCACCATCCGGTCCAGGCCGCCCATGTCGTCGCCGGGCAGCACGGCCGCGACGAGCACGGCGGAGGAGGCGACCTGCGCCACGAACAGCGCCCCGCTGTCGAGCAGCACCGCGGTCGTCATGGCCAGCGCCACCACGAGCGCGATCTGCCACGGCCCGGACCCGATCCAGGCCACCAGCAGGTCCCCCACGCCGACGCCGAGGCTGACGCCCACCACCAGCTCGGCCACCCGGCGCAGCCGCTGGCCGAGCCCGATGCCGACGCTGATGAGCACCGCGATGGGCGCGAAGAACGGCCGGACGTGGCCGAGCAACTGGGTGGCGACGAGCCACGCCACGCCCGCGCCCACGGAGCTCTGCGCGATGGCGGGGGCCATCAGCCCGAACGTCCCCACCCGGCCCCGCATGTGATCGCCGAGCTTCGTTCCCACCCTTGTCATCCTTGCCGATCATAATGACATTCCGGTCACCTCGGCCATAGTGGCCGATATCGGCCCAGGATGCGCATGGCTATTGTCGTGAGCATGAGACCGAGGAGCCGGGAGGGGACCCGGCGGCGCATCCTCGACGCGGCCCGCCACCTGTTCGCCGAGAACGGCTACGACCAGGTGACGATGCGCATGCTCGCCGCCGAGGCACACGCGAACGTGGCGCTGATCAACCGCTACTTCGGCTCCAAGCGGAAGCTGTTCGCGGAGGTGCTGGCCGAGCAGGGGCGCTTCCCCGGCGTCCTCGGCGACGGCGGCGGCGACCTGGCGGTGCGGCTGGCCGAGTACGTCGCCGACCGGCTCGGCTCCGACTCCGACAACCCGGTGCTGGCGACGCTGACCCGATCGGCCTCCAGCGCCGAGATCGGCACGCTCGCCGCCGACCGGGTGCGCACCGCCCTGCTGGAGCCGCTGACCGCCCGGCTGGACGGCGGGCAGGCCGAGCTGCGCGCCGCCATCGCCACCGCGCTCATCATGGGCATCGGGCAGTTCCGTCAGCTCATGGGCCCGGTCACGCCGGTGCGGCGCGACGAGCTGGTGACGCGGCTGACCGCCGTGTTCCGTGCGTGCCTGGACTAACCGTCCAGGAAGTCGTCGACCACCTGCCGGAAGGCCACGCGCTCGGTGGTGTGCACCAGGTGACCGGCCTCGATGGTGACCAGGCGGGCGCCGGGGATGCGCGCCGCCAGCAGGTCGGCGCGGAACGGGCTGGCCTGCCCGCCCGAGATCACCAGGGTCGGCGCGGTGATCCGGGCCAGCCCGTCGAGCCAGGCCGGGTCGGGGTGCAGGAACTGCCGCTCGGTGTCGTGCATCATGCGCCAGTCGAAGCCGGTGGAGTCGTCCTCGACCAGGACCGGCCGGTCGCGCATCGGCACGGGCAGCGCCGAGTCCTCCACCACCAGCCGCGTCACCCGCTCGGGGTGGCGCATGGCCAGGTGGTAGGCGACCATGCCGCCGAGCGAGTGGCCGATCACCGTGGCGGTCGCGGCGTCGTGCAGGTCGAGCAGGGCGGCGACGTCCTCGGCCATCTCCGGGATGGGGTAGGTGCCGGGGAAGTCGCTGGCGCCGTGGCCGCGCAGGTCGGGGACGAGCACGTGGTAGCGGCCGGCGAAGTGGCGGGTGAAGCCGTTCCAGTCGTTGTGGTCGGCGGTCCGGCCGTGCAGCAGCACCAGCGCGGGCGCCGCCGGATCGCCCTCTTCCCGGTAGACCAGCCGGATCCCGTTGACGTGGGCTTCACGTATCACATCAGGGACCCTACGGCACCGGGATGCGCTCGACGCGGATGGAGAAGACCTCCTCGCGCGGCACCACGACCTCGTAGGCGCCATGATCGACCATCCAGTAGCCGAGCGCCTCGGCCTTCATCCCGCTGTGGCCGGTGTAGGCGATGTGGAGGCCGTCGTCGTCCTCGTCGAGCACGATGCAGGGCTCCCCGCCGAACGTGCCGACCGTGCGGATGAGCACCAGCCACTCCAGCTCGGAACGGGCGACTGTGCGCCGCCAGTAGCCGGAGGCGGACTCGAACCCGTCGAGCTCCTCCTCGCTCAGCAGCACGACCCGGTCGTCGGGCCCGAGCGCCGCGGGCAGCGTCAGCTCTCCGAACCGGGCGACGAAGCCGGACGCGACCGGCGTGATCTCCTCGCTCATGCCGAAGGCCGCCACGTCAGCCCGTCGTACTCGGCGAACGGCCGCTCGCCCGAGCCGGTGACATGCATGATCCGCGCGCCGGCCGGGATCGGCATCGGGACGGTGTGGAACTGCGGCACCACGTGCTCGCGCGAGGTGGTGAACCCGTTGCCGGCGAACGGCGGCGCGTCGCTCCAGTCGCCGCCCATGTGCGGGCCGTACGGGACGGAGTAGGTGTCGACGTCGCGGGCGTGCCAGCGCAACACGTAGAGCTCCGGCACGTCGGAGGTCAGCTCCGAACCGTCGAACGACAGGTCGAGGCCATGGTAGAAGTCGCGTGGGGTGGTCAGTCGCGCGCAGTCCTGCACGCGGTAGACGTAACCGGAGATGACCGTGCGCTTGCCCGACAGGTAGGGGACGAGCAGACGCGGCGGGACCACCTTCTGCATCTGCGTTCCGCTCACGATGACCACTTTACGATCTGTTGACCCCGAGAACGCGATGTTCGAGGCAGGGCAGGGCGGACCTGGCCCGGACGGTGACCTCCGGGTCGAGCTCCACCACCTGCACCCCGGCGGAGGAGCCGAGGTCGGCCCTGACCACGCCCAGCGGGTCGACCAGCATGCTCCGCCCCACCCCGTAACCGTCGGACGACTCGGCCGGGTTGGGCGCCTGGCCGACGGCGGCGGTCCACATGGTGTTCTCCAGGGCGCGGGCGCGCACCAGCGTCACCCAGTGGTCCTCCTTCAGCGGCCCCGAGCCCCAGGCGGCGATCACCGCGAACATGTCGGCGCCCTGGTCGACCAGCGCCCTGGTCAGCTCGGGGAAGCGGATGTCGTAGCAGGTGACCAGCCCCACCCGCAGACCCGCCAGCTCGACCACGACCGGCTCGGCGCCGGGCGCGACCAGCCCCGACTCCTTGGCGCCGAACGAGTCGAACAGGTGGATCTTGCGGTAGGCGCCCCTGAGCTCGCCGGAGGCGTCCAGCGCGACGGCGGTGTTGTGGACCAGGCCCTGGCCGGGCTCGAAGACGCCCGCGATCACCGCCACGCCGTGCCGCCTGGCGGCCTCGGCCACGCCGGTGACGAACGGCCCGTCGAGCGGCTCGGCCAGGTCGGTGATGCGTTTGCCGTAACGCGTGAGCGTCGCCTCCGGGAAGATCGCGAGGTCGGCGCCCTCGGCCCGGGCGAGCGCCTCACGCACCCGTGTGAGGTTGACCGAAGGGTCAGGTGACACCGGGACCTGGCAGAGGGCGATTCTCGTCACGGCCCGACTCTAGCCGGTTGGGCACGCGGCGGAACCGGGTGAGCATGCGCCAGATCCATTCCAGCGGCCCGTAACGGAACCGGCGCAGCCACCACCGGCTGAACACCGCCTGCACGGCCACGGTGACGCCCGCCACGGCGAGCACGGACCAGCGGGTGGGATCGGCGTCCACCAGCCCGCCGGCGAAGAAGATGACGAGCGTGCCCGTCACGTAGTTGGTCAGCGCCATCCTGCCCAGCGGTTCCAGCACCGCCGACAGCCACGGCCGCAGCACCAGGACCAGCCCGGTCGAGTAGGCGGCCGCGCCGGCCAGCGCGCCGAGGGTGTAGAGCGTCCAGTCGCCGGACAACGACGCCGCCGCGGAGAGCAGCACGCCGCACACCGCGCTCACCCCGAAGGCGGGCAGCAGCAGCTCCCGCGGCGGCCGCAGCTGCATCAGCGCCATGCCGACGAGGAACATCCCCGGGATGAGCAGCACCCCGCCGCCCGCCATCACCCCCCACGCGGTCACGCCCAGCCCGAGCAGCAGCACCGGCACCCCGCGCCACAGGAACGAGGCGGGCAGCAGCACGATCAGCCCGTAGAAGGCGTAGTCGGTGAGCACCTCGCCCGGGTACCAGATGTGCTGGACCAGCCCGAAGACCATCAGCCAGAGCAGGCGCGACAGCAGCGACCACCGCCCGGCCCGCTGCAGGTAGAGCACGAAGCTGATGCCGAACAGCAGCGAGAAGATCGGGTAGAACCGGCTCTGGAAGAAGGACTCGACCGTCCAGTCGATCCCGGTGTAGGTCTCCTTGGCGGCGTGCTGCCACGTGTTGACCAGCATGATGCCGCCCACCGCGAAACCGCGGAGAGCGTCCAGCTCACGAATACGCGATGGGGAACTCAGGTGAACCACCCTACTGAGGGAACTCCGTGACCCGGCCCGCGCGCGTCGGCCCGCCCGGCCGACACCTTACTGTGAACATGTGACGGAACCACTTGTCTCCAGGATGCGCTCCTTCGGCACCACCATCTTCGCCGAGATGAGCGCGCTAGCCGTGCGGACCGGAGCGATCAACCTGGGCCAGGGCTTCCCCGACACCGACGGCCCTGCCGCCATGCTCGACCACGCCGTGCACGCGATCCGCTCCGGCGCCAACCAGTATCCTCCGGGCCCCGGCGTCACGGAGCTCCGGCAGGCGGTCTCCGAGCACCGCGAGGAGCACTACGGCCTCTCCTACGACCCCGACGGCGAGATCCTGGTCACCGTCGGCGCCACCGAGGCCATCGCGGCCGCGATCCTGGCGCTGTGCGAGCCGGGCGACGAGGTGATCGCCTTCGAGCCCTACTACGACTCGTACGCGGCCTCGATCGCGCTCGCCCAGGCGCGGCTGGTCGGCGTGACGCTCCGCCCGGACGGCGGGCGGTTCGCGTTCGACCCCGGCGAGCTGCGCGCGGCGATCACCCCGCGCACCCGGGTGATCCTGGTCAACTCGCCGCACAACCCGACCGGCACCGTCTTCACCCGCGAGGAGCTGACGCTCGTCGCGGAGCTGTGCCGCGAGCACGACCTGATCGCCGTCACCGACGAGGTGTACGAGCACCTGACGTTCGACGGCGTGGAGCACGTCCCGCTGGCCACGCTGCCGGGCATGCGCGAGCGCACCGTGATGATCTCCTCGGCGGGCAAGACGTTCTCCGTCACCGGCTGGAAGACCGGCTGGATCTGCGCCCCGGCCCCGCTCGTGGGCGCCGTGCAGACGGTCAAGCAGTTCCTCACCTTCACCGCGAGCGCGCCCTGGCAGGCCGCGGTGGCCTACGGGCTGCGGCACGAGCGCGAGTGGGTGGCGGCGCTGCGCGCCTCGCTGCAGGACAAGCGCGACCGCCTCATGGAGGGGCTGGCGGCGGCCGGGTTCGAGGTGTTCCGCCCGGCCGGCACCTACTTCGTGCAGACCGACATCCGGCCGCTCGGGTTCGACGACGGGGTCGCGCTCACCCGCCGGCTGCCCGAGCTGGCCGGCGTCGTCGCCATCCCCACCCAGGTGTTCTACGAGCACGCCGAGCGGGGCCGCCCCTTCGTCAGGTTCGCCTTCTGCAAGAAGGACGAGGTCATCGACGAGGCGGTGACCCGGCTCAAGCGGCTCTCGGGCTAGTCGGCGCCCAGGTCGGCGCCCAGGTCGGCGCCCAGGTCGGCGCCCAGGTCGGCGCCCAGGTCGGCGCCCAGGTCGGCGATGGCCGCGACCGGGCCGCCGCCCGACGGGCCCTGGTGCACGGCGGCCACCGACACGAACACCGCCGGGTCGCCGGTGACCGCCGCGGCCACGCCGCCGACCGTCGCCTTGATCTGGCGGTGCCAGTGCACGTCGGAGTCGTCGAGCATGATGTTGCGCCGCCCGCGCACCCGGCCCGACGGGTCGGCCTCACACTTCATGAACACGTTGACCAGCCGCCCGCCGAGGTCGGAGTGGTGGGGACGGTCCGGCAGCGGCAGGCCCGCGTCGCGGATCGCCTCCCAGATGCCGTCGGCGTCGAGCGCGTCGCGCATGACGCTGTGGCCGATGCGGTAGCGGCCGCCGATGCCGCGCACGTTGCCCACCAGCACGATCTGCGCCCGGTCCAGCTCGACGCCGGACGAGCAGGACGCCACCGACGAATACAGCGAGAGGTCCTTGTGGATCTGGTCGGCGCGCGGCATGTCGATCTCGCCGAGCGCGACCGCGATGCCCAGCGCGGTGGTCGAGTTCGACAGGTCCATCGACGGGCCCGTCTCCTCGATCGCGGTGTCCTCGCCGCGGCTCTTGGCGTCGGTGATCGTGGCCAGCGTCAGCAGCGGCGTCTTGGTCTGCACGTAGTGGACGTCGCGCGGGTCGTCGATGCCGGCGATCTTCATGGCCTCGCGCACGCCCGCCGCGACCTTCTCCACCATGGCCGGCCTGCCGATGTCCTCCGGCAGGATCACCTCGCTCATCGCCACGCCGACCGACAGCCGCGGCTCGTCCGACGGCGGCGCCGACGCCGGGTCCACGCTCGCGAAGATCGTCGCGTGCGGGCTGAGCACCCCGTCGGTGCCGCCCGACCAGACCAGCGGCACGCTCTCCGGCGCCGGATGACCCTTGGCGGACAGCACGTCGCGGAACGCCCGATCGGCCAGGATGCGGGTGTAGTCGTTCACGCCGCCGTTGCCCTCGGTCTTCCCGATCACCGCGAGCACCCGCCGCGCCTCGATCACCCCGTCGTCGATGAGCCGCTCCAGCCCCGAGGCGTCCGTGACGCTCTCGATCGGCACCTTGCGCACGTCAATCGGATCCGGCATCCCGCGCCCCTTCTCACCAGTGCAACCGCGTCGAACGGCATACCCGGGGTTCACACTAATGACGCAGGAAACGGTCTTTCACTGGCAATGTCTGCCAACTAGCCGCCCAGGTTGCGGTAGCGCTCCAGCCGGACGGCCTTGCGGTCCGCCGGGCTCCGCCGCAGCAGCATGGCGATCTCGTACTCCAGAGCCCGCCCCACCCGCTCGCTGAAGGCGTGGTGCTCGTACGCGGCGTCCGGGCGTTCCGGGATCACCCGGTCCACGATGCCGTCGCGGCGCAGGTCGGTGGCGCGCACGCGCTGGGCCTGGGCGATCTCGGGGGCGAAGTCGACGCTGCGGTAGAGGATCGTCGAGGCGCCCTCGGGCGGCAGCGGCGACAGCCACGCGTGCTGGGCGCTCAGCACCCGGTCGGCCGGCAGCAGCGCCAGCGCCGCGCCGCCCGCGCCCTCGCCCAGCAGCAGGCAGACCGTCGGCGCGTCCAGCATGACCAGCTCGGCGAGACAGCGTGCGATCTCGCCGGACAGGCCGCCCTCCTCGGCCGCCTTCGACAGCGCCGCGCCGGCGGTGTCGATCACCGTCACCAGCGGCAGCCGCAGCTCCTCGGCCAGCCGCATGCCGCGCCTGGCCACCCGGAGCCCGCCGGGGCCGAGCGGCGAGCGGGCCCGCTGGCCCCGCCGGTCCTGCCCCAGCACCACGGCCGGGGCCGCGCCGAACCTCGCCAGCGCCAGCACCAGCCCCGGTTCGTTCTCGCCCGCGCCGCTGCCGCTGAGCGGGGTCACCTCGGTGGCGGCCAGCTTCAGCAGCTCGCGCACGCCCGGCCGGTCGTCGCGGCGCGACCGGGTGATCGCCTCCCACGCCTCGACCGGCCGCAGGTCCTCCTCCGGCTCCTCGCCGGCCGGGACCCGCTCGCCGCCGGCCGTCAGCACGCCGAGCGCCCGGATCGCCACCTCGCGCACGTCCTCGGCCGGCACCACCGCGTCGATCAGGCCGTTCTCGTACAGGTTCTCCGCCACCTGCACGCCCGACGGGAACGAGTAGCCGTACAGGGACTCGAACACGCGCGGCCCGAGGAACCCGATGAGCGCGCCCGGCTCCGCCGCCGTGACGTGACCGAGCGAGCCCCACGAGGCGAACACCCCGCCGGTCGTCGGATGCCGCAGGTAGACCACGAACGGCAGGCAGGCCGCCCGGTGCTCCTGCACGGCCACCGTAATCTTGATCATCTGCGCGAAGGCCAGCGCGCCCTCCTGCATCCGGGTGCCGCCCGACGCCGGGGCGGCCAGCAGCGGCAGCCGCTCCCTGGTGGCCCGCTCGACCGCCGTGACCAGCCGCTCGGCCGCCGCCACCCCGATCGACCCGGCCATGAACGAGAACTCGCACGCCACCACCGCCACCCGGCGGCCGCCCAGCAGCCCCTCCCCCGTCACCACAGCCTCGTCGTAGCCGGACTTGGCCCGCGCCGCGGCCAGTTCCTCGGCGTAGGAGGAGCCCGGCTCGGCCGGCTCGGCGGGCGGCGCGTCCCATGACCGCCACGACCCTCTGTCGAGGACCGTCTCGATCATCGTGCGCGCGTCCGGACGGCTCACCATCGCTCCTTCGTGTCGGCCCGCGGGCGGAACCTGATCATCGCTCACGCTCTTGGAGCCAGTTCAGCACGGCCTCCTCGTCCTGGCCGAGCATCGGCGGCGCGGTGTGGCGCATCCCCGTCAGCCCGTCGAAGCGCAGCGGCGGCCCCGGCAGCTCGATCCTGCCCAGCACCGGGTGGTCCACCTCGACCAGCAGGCCCTGGGAGCGGGTCTGGTCCCACGCGTAGACCTCGTCGATCGAGCGGATGGCCCCCGCCGGCACCCCGGCCTCGCCCAGCCTGGCCAGCCAGTGGGCGCGGTCGTGGGCGCCCAGGACCTTCTCCATGTCGGCGATCAGCTCATCCCGGTGCGCGAATCTGTCCCTATTGCTGGCATATTTCGCCATATCAGGATCGATGTCGAGTAGCTCGGCCACCTTTCTCCACTGGCCGTCGTTCGCCGCCGCGATCTGCAGCATCCCGTCGGCGCACCGGAAGGCGCCGTAGGGGGCGATCGAGGCGTGGTGGTTGCCGTTGGCCCCCGGCACCTTCCCGCCGACGGTCCAGGCCGTGCCGTGGTAGGAGTGCACGCCGGTGACCGCCGCCAGCAGCGACGTGCGCACCACTCTCCCCTCGCCCGTACGCTCCCGCTCGTACAGCGCGGCCACCACCCCGTACGCGCCGTGGATGCCCGCCAGCAGGTCGGCGATCGAGGCGCCGACGCGGTAGGGCTCGTCAGGCGACGGGCCGGTCAGCGACATCAGCCCGGCCTCGCCCTGGGCGATCTGGTCGTAGCCGGGGCGGCCGCCCTCCGGCCCGTCGTGGCCGAACCCGGTGATCGACAGGATCACCAGGCGCGGGTTCAGCTCGTGCAGCCGGTCGGCCGTGAAGCCCAGGCGGTCGAGCACGCCGGTGCGGAAGTTCTCCACCAGCACGTCGCACTGCCGGACCAGGCGCTCGACCAGGTCCTTGCCCTCCGGGGTCTTCAGGTCGACGGCGATGGACTGCTTGTTGCGGTTCGCCGCCAGGAAGTATGTCGATATTTCGTGACCCGGACCTACGAAGGGCGGGCCCCAGCCGCGCGACTCGTCCCCGCCCTCCGGATGCTCCACCTTGATCACCCGCGCGCCCAGATCACCCAGCATCTGCGCGGCATGAGGGCCCGCCAGAGCCCGCGACAGATCGAGCACCACGATGTCACCGAGGGGTCCGGGCAACGTCAACCTCCTGCGTGCGGGTCGGAGCGGGAGCACATTGTCTCAGCCCCACCACCCCAGTCATCTACCCTGGGCCCGTGGAATCCCTGGCCCGCCGCATCCGGGCGCTCCCCCCGTCATGCGGCACGGTTCGGCTGGTCGCCGTCGACGGCCCCGCGGGGTCCGGCAAGACCACGTACGCCAACGCGCTCGCGGCCACGCTCGGCTGCCAGGCCGTGCACGCCGACGACTTCCCCGTACCCTGGCACGAAGGCCCCGCCACCTGGTTCGCCGCCCTCTTCGACCAGGTTCTCGAACCGCTCCGGCAGGGACGGCCCGGCGGTTTCCGACGCTATGACTGGGTTCGCGGCGCCTACGCCGAGCCGGTGGCAGTTCCCGTCGCGCCGGTGCTGATCATCGAAGGCGTGGGCACGGCCAGGAAGTCCGCCGCCGATCTGCTCGCCTACGGCATCTGGCTGGAGGCGCCCGACGACATCCGGCTCCGGCGGGTGCTGGAGCGCGACGGGCCGGGGCTGGAAGAGCGGTGGCGGGTGTGGTTCGAGGCCGAACGCGCCTGGTTCGCCGCCGACGGCACGCGCGCCCGCGCCGACCTGATCGTCTCCACGGCGCCTCCCGGCGGTGGCCCCATGGGTGACGCGCCGGGTTGACGACGGTCCTATAGGCGACGCATCGCCTGCCGACGCCTTTACAAAGTAGATTCGCGCCCGGGACGCGGCGCGGCGCTCAGGATTTCAGCACCTTGGCCAGGGCCTCCGCGATGTCGGCGGCGCGGGCCGGGTCGTCCATGAGCATCGCCTGCCGCACCCACACCACGCCGGCGGCCGCCTCGTCGGCGGCGGGGCACGGCCCGGTCCTGGCGCCCTCCGCGACGAGCGCGGCCATGGTGCCGAGCGGCGGGTATCCCGCGTCCAGCGGCACCCCTTCGGCGGCCATGGCGGACAGCAGGAAACCGCGCTCGACGGGCACGCCGATCCGCAGCATGGCCAGGTGCCGCGAGTCCCGCGTCGTGCCCGGCGGCGGCCCCAGCATCGTCACCGGCAGGCCGGCCAGCTCGCGTTCGAGCGCGGCGCAGAAGGCGGCGCGGCGGGCGAGCTCGTCGTCCAGCCGGTCCAGCCACGGCAGCAGGAGCGCGGCCTGGATCTCCGTGAGGCGCAGGTTCCAGCCGACCGAGGGGTGGCCGTACCACTGGCCGCCGGGGCGGCGGCCGACGTTGCACACCGACCAGATCGCCTCGTACGCGGACTCGTCCCGGCAGACGACGAGCCCGCCCTCCCCCGCCGTCATGGCCTTGCTGGACTGGAAGCTGAACACGCCCGCGTCGCCCAGCCCGCCCACCGGCCGGTCCTTGTAGGCGGCGCCGTGTGCCTGGGCGGCGTCCTCGACCACCGTGAGGCCGTGCCGGGCGGCGAGGTCGGTGATCGGGTCCATGTCGGCAGGGCTGCCGGCCAGGTGGACGGGCATGACGGCGGCCGTCCTGGGGGTGAGCGCCTCTCGTACGGCATCCGGTGACAGGTGGAGGTGGGCCGGGTCCACGTCCGCGATCACCGGGACCGCGCCCGTGAGCAGCACGGCCGTGGCCGAGGCGACGAAGGTGTAGGCGGGCACGATCACCTCGTCGCCGCGGCCCACGCCCAGGCCCTTGAGCGCGGCGAACAGGCCCAGCGTGGCGTTGCCCGCGGCGACCCCGTACGGGACGCGGGCGGCGCGGGCGAACGCGGCGACCAGGTCCGTGACCGCGGAGCCGCCCTGGGTGGCGCCCCACCGCCCGCTCTCCAGCACGTCCATGACGAGCTCGCGCTGACGGGGGTCGAGCGGCGGCGGCCACGCGGGCCAGGGGTCGGTGCGGACCGGCGAGCCGCCGTGGATCGCGAGCGTCACGGGAGGTCCCTTCTTCGGCGCGGGTTTCGGTACGGGCGGGGGTTCCGGCGTGGGCGAGCGCGGGGCGGCCTGGCGTCTCCCGCCGGTCCTCCGCGCTCTCGGGGTGCGGCGGGGGTCAGGGGAGGCGCGGGCCCAGGATGCGGGCCAGGTTGCCGCCCTGGATGAGGGCGCGGTCGGCGGGGGCGAGGGGAGCCAGGGCGACGCGGCCGTAGCCGATCCTGAGGTCGAGGAAGCAGGCGTCCGAGCCGAAGACCACCCGTTCCGCCCCCGCCAGCGAGGCCAGGCGGGCGATCCAGCGGCCGGTCGACTTGGAGCCGCACACCTCCAGGAACACGTTCGGATGGCCGGCCACGAGGCGGGCGGCGCGGGCGAACCCGGACGGCCACAGGCCGGTGTGGCCCATGAGGATCGGCACGTCCGGATGCCGGGCGGCGACAGTGGCGAACTGTTCAGGGTCGCTCCACGGAGAGTCCGTCTGCCCGTGGGAGAGCACCGGCAGGCCGAGCTCCCAGACCGGGTCGTACCGAGGGTCGTCGAGGCGGCACTGGTGGACGTCCGGGTGCAGCTTGACGCCCCACACGCCGTCGAGCGACAGCGGGGTGCGGTGGTGCGGGTTGTAGACCTGCCAGACGCCGAACCGGCCGGGGTGCCGTTCGGCGATCTCGCGGGCCAGCCGGTTGCCGCGCCCGGCGTCGGGGCCGACGGCGAGCAGGTGGCTGATGCCCATGGCGGTGACGCCGATCCGGTCCATGGCGGCGACCAGGCCGCCGGCGGTGGGGTCGGGGATGAGGAAGTCGGGCCAGGTGCCGACGTGGCCGTGCGCGTCGAGGATCATGGGCGGCCTCCGAGCAGCCTTTCCAGGGAGCCCGCCGCGATCAGGCCGGTCTCGCGCGGGGTCAGGCCGAGGTGGTCGAGGAGGAAGCGCGGGCCGCAGTCGTCGGCCACGGGGGCGCCGGTGCCGAACACCAGGCGCTCCGCGCCGAACCGCTCGGCCAGCCACTCCACGCCGCCCTGGGTGTTCACCGTGCCGGTCTCCACCCAGACGCCCGGCGCCTCGGCCATCAGCTCGGCCAGCGCGCGCAGGCGGCGGTAGCCGGGGTTGAGCACGAGGATCCGCAGGCCGGGCAGCCGCTCGGCGAGGGTGCGGAGCTGCGCCGTCGAGGTCTCGTCGAGGTCGACGGCGACGGCCGGGCCGGGCGCCGCCCCCGCGCCCAGGGCGGCGAGCCAGCGGAGCGCGACCGGGCCGGTCAGGTCGAACCGGTGGCGCTCCGGGCAGAGCCGCACCATGCCCACCCCCCACGCCCGCACGGCGTCCGGCGTGGCGGGCGCGCACGCCCCCGGCACGCCGGGCACCACGACGGGCACCGGGACGAGCCGGGGGTCGCCGAGCGCGAAGAGGGCGTCGTTGCCCGCCTCCGCGTCGGAGTAGAGGCTGAGGGTGTGCGTCACCAGCGCCCTGGCGATGCCCAGACGGTCCAGGTCGGGCCGCGGGTCCACCGGCAGGTCGTCGAACGGCACGGGGCCGGCCAGCCGGTGGGCGTCCACGATCAATTTCGGCACAGACCGAAATCTAAGACCCGGGAGTGGGAACCGTCAAGGCGGGGCAGCGCGGGTCCAGCCGGATCCGCGCCAGGTCGCGGCCCGCTATCGCCCAGGCGTGCCAGGAGCCGGGCTCGAAGTGGAGCTGCGGGTTGGTGTGCCACTCGTCGCCGAGACCGGTGGCGAGCAGCGTGGCGCCGCGCTCCGCGTCGAGCTCGTAGGCGTTGCCTCCCTCCCGGAACACCGAGGCGAAGACCCGCCCGCGGTGCACGGTCAGCTCGCCGTACCCGGACAGTCTGCCCTGCTTGACGATCTGCCGGGTGGCCGGGTCCAGGGCGATCCAGGCGCCGGAGTCCCGCTTGTACGACGCGTACAGGAGTCCGTCGTGCACCAGGACGTCCTGGAAGGTGCGGTGGCCCGGCACCGGGTCGGCCTGCCACAGGACGGTGCGGGTGCGCAGGTCGAAGGCGGCGATGGACGCGGTCGGCGTGCTCGTGCCGAACACGTCGCCGGCCAGGTAGACCACGCCCTCGTCCGCGTCGAGTGACAGGCTCATGAGGTTCTGGCCGGGGATGACGTCCTGGTAGACGTCAGCCTCGCCGGTGCGGGGGTCCACGACGGACAGCGCGCCGGGGATGGACGCCGACAGCGACGAGGTGGCGACCAGGAGCTTGCCGGTGCGCGGGTCGTACTCGATGTCCCAGGGCCGCTTCTGCTCGTGGCCCAGGTAGCCGAGGCTGCGCACCTCGTCGGTGCGGATGTCGACGGAGACGATCTCGCCGGTGGGGTACATGGCGGCGTAGATCTTGTTCCCGTGCCTGACCATGGCCTTGGGCTCGCCGGGGACGCGGATCCTGCGCTGCTCGCCGGTGCGGAGCGCGCGGACGTCCATGGCGAAGTGGCCGCCGACGTACAGGGCCCGGTTGGGGACGAGCACCATGCTCTGCGGCCGTTCGGCGCCGGCCGGCATCCCCGCGTCGATCAGGTCGGTGAACTCGGCGGCGCCGGTGCGGGCGTCCAGCGACCACAGTCCGCCGCTGCCCGCGAACGACAGCAGGGTGTCCTCGCCGGTCACGTGGAGCAGGCGGGTCTCGTCCCCGTAGGACGGCGGGTCCACCACGCGGGTCAGCGCGGTGTCGCCGGTCCGGTAGCGGTAGACGGTGCCGTCGGGGCGCGAGGCGGCGTAGACGGTGCCGTCGGCGGTCACGGTCAGGGCGTCGAGCAGGCCGGACTCGACGGTGACGCGCCGCAGGTCCGTGCCGTCCTTGCGGACGTCGATGAGCTCGCCGCCGGCGGCCGCGAGCACCCGGTCGCCGTTGAGCGTGACCACCCCGAACGCCGCGCCCGCGTCGGCGAGCTGCCTGATCTCGCCGCTCGCGCGGTCGATCCGCATGAGGAGCCGCTTCTCCAGCAGGCCGGCGTACACGTGGGTGTCGTCGGCCGCCACCGCGCGGACGTAGTGCTCGCCCGGGGCCAGCACGCCGAACCTGCGGACCGCGCCGCTGCCCGGGACGTACTCCCAGACACGGCCGTCGGAGGAGGTGCCGGCGTAGAGCGTGCCGTCGGGGGCCGCGGCCAGGCTCCACACGAAGCCGCCGACGGCGCCGAAGGAGTGCAGGTGCGCCACCTCGCCGGTGGCGATGTCGAAGCTGTAGAGGTCGGGCACCGGATACGTGCCGACGTACACCTTGCCGCCGGACACGGCGACCGCCCAGCCGCCCTCGGGCTCGCCCGTGGCCGGTCCGTCGGGCAGCGTGACGCTTCTGATCACCTTGCGCGTGGCCAGGTCGAGCTCGGCCAGCACCGGCGGCTTGGGGCCGCGGCTGACGAGGTAGGCGCGGCCCTCGTGGACGGCGGCGCCGACGATGGCGGCCGTCACCGAGGCGGGCCCGTACGTGGTCACCGCCGGGTCGCCGCAGCGCGACGGCGCGGCGGAGGCGGGCGCCGGGAAGACGAGCGCGGGTAACAGGACCGCCGCCACGGCGAGCAGGGATCGGATCATGCCCATACCTCGTTCATTCGTGCTTGATTTTGGGCCAGACCGTAACTTTATGAACGGGATACGTCAATGGCATGATGGCCCGCATGTCGATGGAGGAGGGGGCCGCCATGGCTTTCGACGCGTGGAGTCTCATAGGCGACCTGGAGGTGGCGCTGGACGTGGACGTGCTGGTCGGGGCCTATCCCGACCGCGACGGGCCGCCCGGCGCCGCGGAGTCGGTGGGCGGCCTGCTGGCGGAGCACCGCACCGCGGCCGGGGCGGTGGCGAGCCTGCGGGCGGCCCTGTTCGACATGCGATCGGGCAACGACGAGGTGCTGGCCCTGGGCGGCGACCCGCGCTGGCTGCCCGTCGGCACGGTGGACCTGCGCGACCCGATCGGCGCGGGCCGCGAGCTCGACCGGCTGGCGGGCGCGGGGGTGCGGGCGGTGCGGTTGTTCCCTGACGAGCAGGGCGTGGAGGCGTCGTTCCCGTCGGTCCGGCATGTCGCCCGGCGGGCCGCGGAACTCGGGCTGGTGGTGCTGACCGGCGGGGACGTGCGCCGCTTCTGGCAGCCGTTCGCGGGGCTCGGCGCCCGGGTCGTCTTCCTCGACACGCACTTCTACCATCTGGGCGACTTCCTGGTGGCGGCGCTGGACGAGCCGGGGTTCCACACCTCGACCCGGCTGCTCAACTCCCCCGACGCGCTGGAGACGGTGGCCGCCGAGGTCGGCGCGGAGCGGCTGCTGCACGGCACCCGCGCGCCGCACTACGAGCCGATCGTGCCGCTGCTCCGGCTGGCGACGAGCGGGCTGGGACCTGACGAGGTGGCCGCCGTGGCCGGGGGCAACGCGAGGAGGCTGCTTTCATGATCATCGACGTGCACGCGCACTGGGGGCCGTGGTTCTTCACCATGGACGTGGCCGGGGCGAGCCTGGCCACCATGGACCGCTACGGCATCGGCAAGGCGATCGTGTCGGCCACCGAGGCGGTGATCTACGACGCCCCGGCGGGCAACCGGGCGCTGGCCAGGGTGCTCGACGGGCAGGACCGGCTGTACGGGTACGTCACGGTCAACCCGCGGCGGCTCGGCGAGGCGGCCGGGGACCTGCGGGAGCTGACCGGCCCGTGGGTGGGGGTCAAGATCCACACGGACTACACGGGCTCCCCGGTGACCTCGCCGCGGATGCGGGCCGCCCTGGAGCTGGCCGCCGAGGCGGGCCTTCCGGCGCTGGTGCACACCTGGGGCGCCTCGGTGCTGGACCTGGCCCAGGTGTGCCTGGACATCCCGGAGCTGCGGGTGATCGCGGGTCACATGGGCGCCGACGGTCACCGCCACGCGATCGAGGCCGCCAACGCCTGCGACCGCCTCTACCTGGAGCCCTGCTGGTCGCACGCGCCGGCGGGCCGGATCGCCGAGGTGGTGGCGGCCGTGCCCGACCGGCAGCTGCTGTTCGGCACCGACTCGACGCTGATCGACCCGTCGTCGGCGTTCGGCGCGGTGGCCGCGGCCGGGCTGACCGGCGTGACGGCGGAGCGGGTCGCCTGGCGCAACGCCGCCGAGCTGTTCAAGATATAGACATTACGGCCCAGTCCGTTATAGCGTGCGGCGAAACTTCACCTGGGAGCCGCACATGATCCCCCGCCGTCGATTCCTGCAGGCGGCCGCCGCGTCCACGGTGGCCGCCGCCCTGCCCGCCGCGCTGCCCGCCGCATCCGCGCACGCTGCGCCGGTCCCCGAGGGGACCCTCACCGACCTGGGTCCCGCCAGCGTCGCCAGCCCGCTCGGCAACGCCGAGTTCGTCGGCGGCGTGCTCTACGCCGGCTCGCGCGGGCTGTCGCCCAACGTGGTCGGCGCGTACGATCTCACTGAGGATTCGGTCACCGCCCATTTCGACATCCCGACGGGCATCGGCGTGTGGGCGATGTGCAAGACCGGAACCGACGTCTACGTCGGCACCCACTCCAAGTCCGACCTCTACAAGCTCGACACGGTGGCGGGCACGCTGACCAAGGTCGCCTCGGTGCCCGACCACTTCATCTGGAGCCTGGCCGCCTCCCCCGACGGCAAGGTCTATCTGGGCACCTCCGAGCCGGGCAGGGTCAAGGAGTACGACCCGGCCACGGGCGTCGTGCGCGACCTGGGTGAGGCCGCGCCCGGCGAGGCGTACGTGCGCGCCGTCCAGGCCGACGACCGCTACGTCTACGCCGGCGTCGGCGCCAACGCCCACCTCATCGCCATCGACCGGGTCACCGGCGAGCGGCGCGACCTGCTGCCGCCCGAGCTGGCCGACCGCGACTGGGTGTCGAGCATGAGCGTCTCCGGCACGCACATCGCCGGCGGCATGAACTCCCTGGCCGAGCTGCTGATCCTCAGCAAATCCGACCCTTCCGACCACAAGGTCGTCAAGGCCACGGCTCCGGGCGAGAAGTACATCGTCTCGGTGCTCATCCACGACGGCTACGTGTACTTCGCGGGCCGCCCCTCCGGCACCTTCTACCGCTGCCGCCTGGACTCCGGCGAACTGGAGGTGCTCGGCGTGCCGTACTTCGAGGCCGCCACCCACCGCATCCTCGCCCACGAGGGCCGGATCTACGGTGTGCAGGACAACGCGGTGTTCGTCTACGACCCCGAGACCGGCGCCATCGACTACCGCAACCTGGTGCAGCGCGGGTTCAGGGCCGCGCCCGAGGAGCCGATGTCCGTGCACAGCGACGGCCGGCGCGTCTACGTGGGCGGCAAGAGCGGTGCCGACATCCACGACCTGGCGACGGGCGAGGTCACCAGGCTCGCCATCCCCGGCGAGCCGAAGACCATGCTCACGCTCGGCCACACCACCTATCTCGGCGTCTACACCCAGGCCGCGCTCTACGCGCACCGCTCAGGCCAGGCCGAGGCGGAGTTGCTCGCCCGGGCCGGCAACCAGCAGGACCGCCCGCGCGACCTGGCCTACGACGCCAGGACGGGCCTGATCGTGATGCCCTCCCAGCCGGAGCCCGGCCACATGAACGGCGCGCTGACCCTCTACTCCCGCCGCACCGGCGAGTACACCGTCCAGCGGCCCGTCGTCGAACGCCAGACCGTCTACTCGGTCGCCACCAGGCACGGCACCGCCTACCTCGGCACCCTGATCCAGGAGGGCCTCGGGCTGCCTCCGGTCACCACCACCGCCCGCCTGGCCGCCTACGACCTCGTCCGGCGCAAGCTGCTGTGGGAGCTCGAACCCCTGCCCGGCGCCCGCTCGATCATCTCGCTCTCGCTCGGCGTCCTGAATCTGTACGGCATCTCCAGCACGGGCGAGGTGTTCGAGTTCGACCTGCTGCGCAAGAAGGTCACCAGGACGCTCAAGGTCAGCAACCGCGGCAGCGACCTGCACGTCGTCGGCCGGGTGGCCTACTGCACGGACGGCGACAAGGTGTACAAGATCAACCTGGTCACGTTCACCGTCAAGCCGATCGCCGAGGGCCTGGCCGGGCAGTGGTTCGGCGGTGAGCCGAAGCTGGCGCTGGATCCCTCGCGCAAGGCGTTGTTCGGGGTGAAGGGCCGCGACCTGGTCCGCATCGCCATCACCGGCCGCCGATGAGGCGGCGTGAATCCTGTGGTTTCGGATGATCCACGGGTGATAGGACGAGGGGATGCGATATCCATCCCCTCTGCGCCCCGGTGACCGGATCGGCGTCACCTCCCCGTCCAGCGGCGTGGACAAGACCCTGCACGACCGGCTGCAGGTCGCGATCCGCACCGTCGAGGCGCGCGGCTACGAGGTCGTGACCGGGTCGTGCATGGACGGCGCCGGCCACGTCAGCGCGCCCGCGGCCGAGCGGGCGCGCGAGCTGACGGACATGCTCACCGACCCCGCGATCAAGGCCGTGGTGCCGCCGTGGGGCGGGGAGACCGCGATCGACCTGCTCCCCCTGCTCGACTGGGAGGCGCTGCGCGCGGCGGAGCCGACCTGGGTGGTGGGCTACTCCGACCTGTCGACGATCATCACCCCGCTGACCCTGCTGACCGGCGTGGCGACGATCCACGGCAACAACCTCATGGACACGCCGTACCGGGTGCCGGACGGGCTGCTCGGCTGGCTCGACATCGTGGCGCTGCCGTCCGGCGCCACGTTCACCCAGACGCCGCCGGGCCGCTACCGGGCGCAGGGCTTCGACGAGTGGCAGATCTCTCCCGAGGCGGACGAGTTCACCCTCGACACGCCCGGCGGCTGGACCCGGCTGGACGGCGACGGCCCGGTGACGGCCGAGGGCCGGCTGATCGGCGGCTGTGTCGAGACGCTGTGCAACGTCGCCGGGACGCGGTACGCCGACACCTCCTCTCTGTCCGCCGACGGGCTCATCGTGTACGTCGAGGCGGACCAGCACGACGCCGGCACCATCTGCCGCCACCTGCACGGGATGCGCCTGGCCGGGTTCTTCGACGGCGCCACCGCGATCCTCGCCGGGCGCACCCGCGCCCCCGGCCTGCTCACGCTGACCCAGCACGAGGCGGTGCTCGACGCCCTCGGCGGGCTCGGCGTGCCGATCATCGCCGACGTCGAGTGCGGTCATGTCCCGCCGTACCTGCCGCTGGTCAACGGCGCCCGCGCGCGCGTCTCGTACGCCGGAGGGCAGGGCGAGATCACCCAGACGCTGGCGTGACGCGCTCGTGCAGGGTCACAGGGTGTAGGCCGCGACCGACCCCGAGTCGCCCACCTCGCCGGCGCGGAGCATGTCCTCGAACTCGGCCCGGCTCACCCACCGCCGGCGCATGTCCTGCTCGGTGTGCTCGCGCTCGGCGGCCCCCGCCTCCAGGCCGGTGGCGAGGTAGACGTGCAGCCGCTGGGTGGCCAGGCCGTGGGCGTTGTCGAGCGCGCCCAGCGGGGTCCAGGTCCGCGCGCGCAGGCCGGTCTCCTCCGCCAGCTCCGTCCGCGCGACGTCCTCGGGGGTGGGCTCGGCGGCCGAACCCTGCGGGAAGCTCCACGACCGGCGGCGCACCGGGTAGCGGTACTCCTCCACCAGGTGGAAGCCGTCCCGCTCCATCGGGATGACCAGGGCGAAGTCGGGCTTGTCGACGTAGCCGTAGGTGCCGCGTGATCCGTCGGGACGTTCGATCTCGTCCTCCCGGACCTTCATCCACGCGTTGGCGTAGACCACCTTGGTCGAGAGCTGCCTGATCGTTCCGGCTTCCGCATCGCGCATGATCCGATGCTAGCTGTCTGGTTTGTCCGCTGGTGGTGTGACAGATCGGAGTACGGTCTCGCGCTCTCCGACCGGCAGGGCGGGGCCGTACGGGTCATGGGCGTGATCGGGAGGGATGCGGCCTTCGGCGGCGGCGAGCCAGAGCATGCGCTGGACGTAGCCCTCCATGGGGTCGGTGAACGTGGCCGCCGCCATGCGGTCCAGGCGGGACGACGCCTCGTGGAAGGCGGGCAGGTCCGGCCCCCGGAAGGCGCGCATCACGGCGGCGGTCAGCCCGACCTGCGCGGCGGCGATGCCCACCAGGGCCGCTTCGGCACCCCACAGCAGGGACGGGGCGAACATGCGGTCCTCGCCGGTGATCGCGAGCCTGCCCGCGTCCCTGGTGAGGGCGATGGCGCGCTGGCAGCCCATCGCGTCCGAGAGCAGGGCCGTCTTGAGGCCCGCCACACCGGGATGGGCGAGGAGGCCGCGCATCACCTCGGGCGGGCAGGGCCGGGTGTAGAGATCGAAGGCGATCATGGGGAGCCGGGCCGCCCGCCAGACGGCGTCATGGTGCGCGAGCCGGTCACCGGGCGACGGGAACACCAGCACCCCGGTGGCCCCCAGCTCCGCTGCGAGCCTCGCCTGCTCCGCGACGCCGGCAGGCCCGCCGCCGTCCCTCCGGATGGTGCCCTGTTCGGGCGTGCCGCCCACGCCGACCAGGACCGGGACGCCGAGGGCGACCGCGCGCCCGATCACGGCGGCGCGCGTGTCCGGCGTCAGGAAGGGGCCGCGGCCCGTGTGGGCGAGGACCGCCAGGGCGCCGGCGCCGTCCGCGACGAGGGAGGCCAGGTAGCGGGTCACGACGGCCGGGTCCACCTCGCCCGCGGCGGTCATGGGCGTGGCCGCGGCGGCGATCAGCGCGCCGCGGAGGCGATCCCGGAGCTCACGTGCAGCAATATCCACATAAATGAGCTTATTTGAACCCGGTCATCGCGATGCTGTTCACCAGATACCGCTGCAGCAGGAAGAACACCAGCAGGCACGGGATCACCGAGATCGTCGCCGACGCCATGAGCATCGACAGCTGCATCTCCTCGGTGCGCAGCGTGGTCAGTCCCACGGTCAGCGTCCGGGTGGCGTCGCTCTGGCCGACGACCAGCGGCCAGAGGAAGTCGTTCCAGTGCCACAGGAACACGAACACGCCCAGCGTGGCCATGATCGGCCGGGTCAGCGGCACCACGATCGTCAGATAGACCCGCAGCTCCGACGCCCCGTCCACCTTGGCCGCGTCGAACAGCTCGTCCGGCAGCCCCATGATGAACTGCCGCATCAGGAAGACCGCCTGCGAGTTGGCCAGCGTCGGCACGATCAGGCCCCAGAACGTGTCCACCCCGTCCAAGCTGTTGACCAGCACGAACGTGGGGATGAGCGTGGCCTGGAACGGCACCATCATGGTCGCCAGGAACGTCCAGAACATCGTGTCGCGGCCGGGGAAGCGCTTCTTGGCGAACGCGTAGCCGGCCATCGACGCGGTGAGCAGGATGACCACCACGGACACGACGGAGTAGACGAGCGAGTTGACCGTCCACTCCACGAACCCGGACGCCGACAGCACCCTGGTCAGGTTGTCCAGCGTGAGCGTCTCGGGCCACTGGGCGGGCAGCGTCGGCTGACCCGCCGGCGACAGCGCCACGATCAGCATGGCCAGGAACGGCGCGACGGTCAGCACCGACAGCACGGCCAGCAGGACGGCGAGCGGCCACCTGGCCCGTCGGCGCGGCGCCCGTCCGGCGGCGCGGTCGCGGGCGAGCGGCCTGGATGCGGTGAGCGTCACGTGTTCCCCCGGTCCAGGAAGCGGCGCTGGATCAGCGACACGGCCAGCACGATCGCGAACAGCACCACGCCCCAGGTCGCGGCGTAGCCGAAGTCGAAGGAGCGGAAGCCGTGGTCGTAGATGCCGTAGATGAGCGTGTACGTGGCCCGCGCCGGGCCGCCGCCGGTCATCACGTAGATGGTGTCGAACACCTGGAAGGCGCTGATGGTCTCGATCACCAGGACGAAGAAGAGCGTCGGTTTGAGCAGCGGCAGCGTGATCCGGCGGAACTTCTGCCAGGCGCCGGCCCCGTCGACCGTGGCGGCCTCCAGGTAGCTGGCCGGGATCGACTTGAGACCGGCCAGCAGGATGAGCATCGAGTAGCCGAACCCCTTCCACACCGACACCACGGCCAGCGCGGGCAGCACCAGCGACGCCTGCTCCAGGAACGCCACCGGGCCGAGCCCCAGCTTGCCGATCAGGCCGTTGATCAGCCCGTCGAACTCGTAGATCCAGCGCCAGACGATGCCCGCCAGCACGAAGCTGGTCACGTACGGCAGGAAGAGCATGCCGCGGAACAGGCCGCGCATGAACACCACCTGGTTGAGCAGCAGCGCGGTGCCGAGCGCCACCAGGACGGTGAGCGGCACGTAGATCGCCGCGTACACCAGCGAGACCCGCAGGCTGAGCCAGAAGTTGACGTCGCCGAGCAGCCTGGCGTAGTTGTCCGCGCCGACGAAGCTCCACTCGCCGCCGATGTTCCAGTTCGTCAGGCTCATGCCCGCCGCCCCCAGTGAGGGGAAGATCCGGAAGATCAGGAAGAGCACGAACACGGGCAGCACGAACAGCAGCCCGGTGACCGGGTCACGCAAGCGATGACGCACGGCGTTCCTTTCTCGTTCAGCCGCCGTTGGCCAGCAGCGCGTTGGCCTCCTCGGCCGCCGCGTCGAGGGCCTGCTTGGCGTCCTCCTGGCCGAGCAGGGCCGCCTGGATGTGCGGCGCGATGAGGCCCATGACCTGGCGGGCCTGGGGGTGGGTGTCGCCGGGGAAGGCGTACTCCAGGGACTTGGCGAACTCCTTGGCCGACTCCGACTGGTCCGGCACGGTGACGTCGGTGCGGGCCGGGAAGAAGCCGGACTCCTTGGCCAGCTCTCCCGTGACCTCGGGCGAGGCCAGGTAGCCGGCCAGCTTCCTGGCGGCGTCCTTGTGCTCGGAGTGCTTGGCCAGCACGACCCCGCCGGGGATGCCGAACGCGACCCGCTTGGCACCTTCGAGAGGCAGGCCGATGCCGACGTTCTCCTCGCCGATGACGGCGCCGAGCTGGACGGCCTGCCCGGCGGTGGCCGCGTGGTACATGGCGGTCTTGCCCGCCGCCAGCGCGCCGCCCTCGATGTCGTTGCCCTTGCTGGCGGTGTTCTCCGGGAGCCCGCCCGCGGCCTTGAGGTCGAGCAGGAGCTGCAGGCTCGCCACGCCCTCCGGGCCGTTGAACGCCACGCTCTTGCCGTCGGGGGCGAACACGGTGCCGCCGTTGGCCCACAGGAAGGGGTAGAAGCTCTGGTTCAGGCTGACCTCGGGCTTGCCCGGGTAGTCCAGCACGGCGACCTTGTTCGCGGCGAGCTTGGGGGCGGCCGCCTTGAGCTCGTCCAGCGTCTCGGGGATCTTCTCGACGCCCGCCTCGGCGAACAGCTTCTTGTTGTAGATGGGCGCGGTGATCGTCTGGTAGATCGGCACGCCGTAGAGCTTGCCGTCGACGGTCAGCGCGGTGAGCGAGCTGGGCAGGTAGGCGTCCTTCGCCTCGGCCACCACGTCGTCGACCGGCTCGATCGTGCCCTGCTGGGCGTACTGCGGGATCTGGTCGGGGCCGAGGACGACCAGGTCGAAGCCCTTCTTCGAGACCAGGGCGGTGGTGACCTTCTCCTGACGGCCCTCCCACGGCTGCTGGTCGACGGTGACGTCGACGTCCGGGTTCTTCGCTTCGAAGTCCTTCTCGACCTTCTGCCAGAACGCCTGGCTCTTGGCCTGGTCGCCGATGACCGGATACATCCACAGGGTCACCGTGCTCTTGTCCGAACCGCTGGACGATCCGCACCCGGCGGCGGCGATGCTCAGCGCGATCGCGACGCCCAGGGTCGCTGTCTTTCTCATCGGCGGCAACCTTTCCTTAATACCGGTCCTGACCGAAACCTAGTAACGCGATCCTCCTCGGGTCAATCCCCGATATCCGACCGTGACGAGGACGGGGCCAGAAATCTGGTCATCTCCCGCGCGATGAGGTGGACGTGATCGGGTGTGTAGTTCTCGTTCCAGTCGATGACCATCAAGGTCTCCGCGACCATCCGCTCGGCCTCCGGGCAGGGCCGGGGGGCGTACCCCTGCAAAGGGTAGCGAGAGGCCCCGTATATCGGCCCTTGCCATACGGGGGCGTGGTTCAGCGGCTCGTCCAGGTATCCGGCCCGCGCCGGTATCCCGGCCACCCGCAGCTTCCCGGCCAGCTCCGCCGCGCCGCCGCCGGGGAGCACGACAGGGAAGAGCCACCAGGCGTGCCCCTCCGGGCGCGGCAACCGTACGCCTGGAAGCCCCTGCAAGGCCTCCAGGAGCTGTACGGCCGTACGGCGGCGGGCGGCGACCACCCCGGGCAGCTTGGCGAGCTGGGCCCGCGCGACGGCGGCCTGGAGCTCGGTCATGCGGTAGTTCAGCCCGAAGGCGGCGTGCGAACGGCCCGCCGAGCGGTCCCAGCCCTTGTCGGAGAACAGCCGCATCCGGCGGGCCAGCTCGTCGTCGCCGGTCAGCGTGAGGCCGCCGTCGCCGCAGGTGATGTGCTTCCACTGCTGCAGGCTCAGGCAGGCGACGTCGCCGACCGTCCCGGCGAGCCGCACGTCCCTGCCGCCTCCGCCCGCCGGGTCCGGCAGTTCGGTGAGCCAGGCCTGGGCGCAGTCCTCGATCAGGGCCAGGCCGTGCGCGTCCGCCAGGGCGCGCAGCTCGTCCACCCGCGCCGGTGCGCCGAACAGGTGCACCGCCATGATGGCCCGCGTGCGCGGCCCGATGAGCGCCGCGACGGCGGCCGGGTCGAGATTGCCGTCGGACGGATCGACGTCGGCGAAGACAGGGACGGCGTTCTGCGCCAAGATGGGGGCCACAGTGCCGAAGTCCGTGATCGGTGTCGTGATGATCTCGTCGCCGGGGTCCGGCGCGGCGGCCACGACGGCGAGATGGAGGGCTGCGGTGCCCGAGCTGCACGCGATCGCGTGGCGCACGCCGTGCAGCTCGGCGATCTCGCGTTCGAGCGCCCGCGCCTCGGCGCCCCAGACGGAGTTGAGCATGCCCGAGCGGATCACCCGCTCCAGGGCGGCCACCTCCTCGTCGCCGAGCGTGCGGCCTTCCGGCTCGGCCATGGACGGGAACTTCACAGAGCACCTCACAGGATAAGATTGCGGCCTTGACCGTAATAAGCGAGAGGGGAGCATGGGTGGCGATCGTCATCGGCGTCGTCGGCCCGCATGACCTGGTAGACCAGGTCGCGGCCACCTGCGAGGAGCAGCCGGGCGTCAGCGCCCTGCGGCTGGACTACGACCACGAGTCGCAGGCGCCCGCGATCGTGGAGGCGCACACCGCGGCCGTCGAGGGATGGCTGTTCACCGGCATCGTGCCGTACATGCTCTCCCGCGACGCCGAGGCGCTGACCCGCCCCGCCGCGTTCGTCGACTACACGGGCGCGACACTGCTCAGCGCCCTGGTACGACTCCAGCACCAGGGCGTGGACGTGACCCGGCTGTCCATCGACACGCTGCCGGCCGCCGACGTCGTCGCCACGTTCGCCGAGGCCGGGCTGCCCACGGGCGAGCTGCGCACGCTCCCCTACCGGCCGGAGATGACGTCGGAGAAGGCCGTCGCCTTCCACCGGCGCGGCCCCGCCCACCCGGTGATCACCTGTCTGAGCAGCGTCCACGAGGCCCTCCGCGACGACATGCGCGTGCTGCGGCTGGCCCCGTCGACGCACTCGGTGCGGGTGGCGCTGCGCCAGCTCCTGCTGACCGCGCAGGGCCAGGCCCAGGAGGACGCGCAGATCGCGCTCGGCCTCGTCGAGGTGGTGAACGACGAGGGCCTGCTGCGCGAGGCCACCGCGCTGGGCGGCACCGTGGCCGCCTTCCGGGGCGGCACCCACCTGCTGGTGACCACCCGGGGCCCGCTGCACGACGCCACCGGCGGCTTCACCGGTCTGCCGCTGCTGGCCCGCCTGGCCGTCCAGAACAGCGTGGTGCGCGTCGGCTTCGGCCTGGGCCGCAGCGCCGCCGAGGCGGAGAGCCTGGCCCGCCGCGCGCTCGCCCGCGCCCGCCGCATCGGCGACGTCGCGGCGGTCCTGTCGCTGCGCGCCGACACCGACATCGTGCTGGAGTCGGTTCCCACCGGGCAGGCCGGCGAGCAGAACCTCTCCGTCATCGCCCGCCGCGTCGGCCTGTCGGTGCCCACGCTGGAGAAGCTCCTGGAGGCGCGCAGGGCCGCCGGCGACGAGCCGCTGACGACCCGGGAGATCGCCGACCGGCTCGCCGTCCAGCAGCGCACCGCCCGCCGCATGCTCCACCGCCTGGAGCTCGCCGGCCTCGCCGAACGCACCGGGAATCTGACCAGCGGGTCCAGCGGGCGGCCGCTCACGCTGTACCGGCTGACACTGTGACACCCCGCGGCCTCCTCCCGCTCGTGGACGGAAGCCGTCAGGACAGCCAGCGGGCCAGGCCCTCGGCCACGAAGTCGTCGTCCCTGAGCCACGGGTAGGCCGCCCAGACCCGGTCGATCTCCGCGAGCTGCCCCGGCGACAGCTCCTCCGCCGGGTCGAGGCACCAGCGCCCCTCCAGCAGACCCTGGCGGCGCAGCACCTCGTGGATCCCGGGGATGCACCCGTGGAAGCCGTTGACGCTGTCGAAGATGGCCGCGTTGGCGTCGGTGAGGTGCCCGTCGAGCGTCAGCAGCCGCCGGACGGCCGCGTCGTCGCCCGCCCTGGCCCGCCTGGCCTCCTCCAGCAGCTCGACCGCCCGCCGCACCCAGACCGCCCACTGGCCGAGCAGGCCGCCGACGAACTCGACTTCCACCTCCCGCCCGTCCACGACCACCCGGTGCGGGGTGATGAGGTCGGCCAGGATGTGGTCGTCGTTGCCGGTGTAGAGCGCGACCTCCTCGGCCCGCCCCGCGCGCACGACGCCGTGCAGCACGTCGAGCGTGCGGTAGCGGTCGAACGGCGCGACCTTGATGCCGGCCACCGACTCGACCGCCGCCAGCCTGGTCCAGAAGTCCCGCGACAGCGGCCGCCCGCCGACCGCGGGCTGCAGGTAGAAGCCGATCACCGGCAGCACCTCGCCGACCGCCCGCGCCCGCTCCACCAGCGCGTCCTCGCCGAGCTCCGCGTACGGGCTCAGCAGCACCATGTGGTAGCCGAGCGACCGGGCCAGCTCGGCCTCGGCCACGGCCTGGGCGGTCGGCCCGGTGGCGCCCGCTATCAGCAGCACCTCGCGCTCCGACTCGCGGGCGGTGTCCGCGGCCAGCTCCAGCACCGGCGGCAGCAGGTCCGTGCCGTGGATGGCGAACTGCGTGGTGTGCACGCCCACCGCGAGGCCGCCGGCGCCCGCCTCCACGTAGTAGCGGGTCAGGGCGCGCTGGCGGCGCTCGTCGAACGTCCGGTCCGCGGTCAGCGCCAGCGGGTGCGCCGGGATGACCAGGCCGCGCCTGAACAGGTCGCGCGCGGACGTCTTGGCCTCTGGAGCCGTGCTGAGCACGTGGGTCCCCCTCGTCATGTGATGTCGCCGGTCTCAGAAACGGCCGTCACGGCGTTCGAACTTGGTGGGCTTGCCCAGCAGCGGCCCGCCGCCGGCCACCCAGCCGGCGATGTGGTCGATCAGCTCCAGCGGCGTGATCCCGGGATACCCGAACAGCCGGTGGCACCGCGACGCGTCCGACAGCAGCGCCGTCGGCGCCTCCTCGCCGGTGAACACCGGCTCCACCCCGAGCCGCGCGCCCAGCTCCAGCGCGGCCCACCGTACCGAGATCCGCTCGGGGCCCGTCACGTTGAGCACGTACGGCGGGGTCGCGGCGAGCCGCAGGGAGCGGAGCGTCACCTCGTTCGCGTACCCCTGCCACACCACGTTGACCTGACCGGTCGTCAGGTCGACGGGCTCGCCGGCCAGGACCTTCTGCGCCAGGTCGACCAGCACCCCGTAGCGGAGCTCGACCGCGTAGTTGAGCCGGATCAGCGCCATCGGGGTGCCGTGCGTCTCGGCGAAGTGCGCCAGCGTGCGCTCCCGCCCGAGGCAGCTCATCGCGTACTCGCCGACGGGCCCGGCGGGGTCGTCCTCGACGCTGCCCCCGCCGGCGACCGGGACGAGCGGGTAGACGTTCCCGGTGGACAGGGCGGCGATCCGGCTGCCGCGGAACCGGTCGGCGACCCGGCCGGGCAGGTAGGTGTTGGTGAACCAGGTGGCGTGCTCGCGCCCCTGGGTGCCGAACTTGGCGCCGACCAGGAACACCACGTTCGGCGCTTCGGGCAGCTCGCGCAGCGCGCGGTCGTCGGCCACGTCGGCGCTCACCACGGTGGCGCCCGCGCCGGCGAGCGCGTCGGCGAGTCCGGGCTCGGAGAAGCGGGAGACGGCGATGATCCGCCGGTCGCCCCCGGTGGCGTTCAGCGCCAGCCGCACCAGGCTGGGGCCGAGCTTGCCCCCGGCGCCGAGGATCATGATGTCGCCGTCCAGCGCGGCGAGGTCCGCCACGAGCCCGGCGCTCGGCCGCGCCAGCCGCTCCTCGAGTTCCGCTGTGGTCCGCACGCGGGGTCCCCCTTTGTCCTTATTTACGGTCCAGACCGTAACCGGGAGGGACTGCCGCTGTCAACGGACGGGCACGCTCTCGCGGGCCGAGACGAGGACGTCGAGGATGGCCCGGGTCTCCGCCCACGGCACCGGGCTGGGCCCGCCGCCCGCCATCTCCAGGAACGCCTCGATCGTCCCCGCGTAACCGAGGCCCAGCACCGGGTCGTCACCGGCCTCGATCACCACGTGCTCGTCCCCGCCGCGCCGGTGGACGGTGACGGCGTACGACTCCTCGTCGCTCACGCCGACGACCTCCACCACGCCCGTCACGCCGCTCCCCCACCGCAGCGCCATGACCCCGGTGTCCTCCGACCGGAGCGTCCCGTAGTGCCGGACGGCGCCCGCCGCGCCCGCCAGCCGCACGTCTGGGCCGAGCAGCGCCACCAGCAGCTCCACCCCGTGCACCCCCATGGTCACCAGCGTCCCGCCGCCCTCGGACGGGTTGTCCTGCCAGGCGTTGTAGCCGGTCGCCCAGAGCCCCACGTCATGCCGTACGGTCGCGCGCACCGACAGCACCCCGGCCGGATCCGCCGCCCACCCGGCGAAGGCCGGCGCGAACCGCAGCACGGACCCCGACATCACCCGGTCGTGGATCGGCAGCCGGTCCAGCCGGTCGAGCTGCTCCCTGGTGGCGGCCGCCGGCTTGTTGACGAAACACGCCGCCCCCGTCTCCAGCACCGCCGCCAGCGCCTCCGGCACCCGCGGGTTCGGCACGGTCAGCACCACCCCGTCCGGCCCGCCGTCCAGCGCCTCCCCCAGGCTTCCGACCACCCGTGCCTCCGGGTGCTCCTCGGTGAACCTCCGCAGCCGTTCCCCGTCCGGCTCCCACACCACAAGCTCGGCATGCCTGGCCAGGGTCCTGGCGTCGGTGTACGGGTGGCTGGTGGCGAGCCCGGCGAGAGCGATGCGCACGATGTCCTCCGATGTCGCACTTCACGAAACGCGCCCATCATGGCAGCCACCGCATTCAGGTGACACTGGGTACGCAGACGGGTACGCTTACGACTGCCGCCCATCGCTGATGGGCCGGAAGTGAGCCCGGGTGGACTGCCGGACGACAGGAGCCCGGGCTTTGCGCTGTCCGGGCTCAGCCGGCCGCCACGAAGACCATCTCCGCCCCCGCGCCGAGCCCTTCCCAGAGCTCGGCCTCCCCCGAGGCGGCCAGCGACGCCGCTCCCGCCACCACGTCGGGCAGCCACGTCAGAGGCTCCTCCACGGCCGGCACCCACAAGGCGCGCAACCTCGGGCTGATGGCATGACGGGTACGCAGGATGTCGATCAGCTTGCGGTCGGCCGCGTCCAGCCAGGGGCCGCGTGACTCGAAGAAGATCTCCGTCACCGGCCGCCGGCCGAGCTCCCAGAGCAGGTGTTCCATGCACTTGCGGCGGCCCCGCTCCTGCCGCCTGGCGTCGAGGCCCGTCCCCACGACGACGAGCGCGGACGGCCGCAGGCCGGCGACCGTCTCGATGATGAGAGTCCGCCGCTTGGCGTTCTCGTCGCGCCAGTGCAGCCGCCGCTGGCGACGCAGGAGCAGCCCGCGCAGCGCGGCTCGGTGGAAGTCCGCCTGCGCCGGCGGGACGAGCACCGCGGCCATCAGGTAGAGGCCGTGGGACAACCGCATCGACTCATCGACATAGGCGGAGAACGGGGGGTTCATGAGGGGTCATGTTATCCCCGGCGATCACGTACGGTGATTGCCTTCTTACAGTTCGTCTACCTCCGCGAAGGTGCGGCCGCCGGACAGTTTCGGGTAGCCGGGGCCGCGGTCGAAGAAGCGGTCGGCCGGAGGGCGGAGGCGGGCGCGGAGTTCGGCGGTGCCCTGCTCGTCGATGCGGTCGCCGTCGAGGACGACGCCGTAGTCGCCGAGCGCGCCGGCGATCGAGACCTTGCCGTCGCGGACGTCGGCCGCCACCGCGCGGGGGTCGCGGTCGTACGGGGAGCCCCAGCCGCCGCCGCCCGTGGTGCGGATGCGGATGGTCTCGCCCGCCTGGACCGGGTGGTCGTCGACCAGGCCTTCCATCTCCTTGCCCGCGATCTCCACGCGGAACGGCCGCCCGGCGAGGCCGCCGTTGACGCCCCAGCAGGACAGGATGGAACGGTCGGCGATCGACATGTAGGAGGCGTCGCGCAGCATCCGGATGTGCTTGTCGTAGCCGAGGCCGCCGCGGAACATGCCGGGCCCGCCCGAGTCGCAGGCCAGGCCGAGGCGTTCGACCCTGAAGGGCCAGCGGGCTTCGGCGAACTCGACCGGGATGTTGCGCGAGTCCGGGACGACGTGGATGGTGTCCTCGCCGTCGGCGTACCAGCGCCCGCCGGAGCCGCCGCCGAGCACCTCCCGCATCAGGTAGGGCTGCCCGCCGGCGTCCGTGCCGTACACGCCCGTGTAGCGGATCGTCTCCTGGTCGGCCGGCATCCGCCCGCCGGTGGCCTTGGCCAGCACGCCCGCCAGCACGCCGAGCAGGCGCAGGATGACGAACGTGCGGGCGTTGGTGGGCGCGGGGAAGACCGGGGTGAGCAGGGTGCCCTTCTCCGGGAAGACCATCTTGATGAGCGGCACGACGCCCTCGTTGACGTCGAGCTCGGCCATCCGCTCGGGCGTGTCGGCCAGGTTGCGCAGGATGGGCGCGAGCCACTTCTTGAGGAAGACGCCGTCGGCGTAGTCGCCCGCGTGGTTGATCGGCCCCTTGGCCTGCGGGGAGGTGCCGGTGAAGTCGATGGTGAGCGGCGCGTCCGCGGCGTGGTCGACCGTGAGGGTGATGCGCTGGGTGTGCAGGCGGGGCTCGTCGACGCCGTCGTGCTCGGCGTAGTCCTCCCAGACGTAGGTGCCCTCGGGGATCTTGGACAGCAGCTCGCGCCGGAACGTCTCGGTGGTCTTGCCGATGATGGCGTCGAAGCACGCCTCCACCTCGTCGCGCCCGTACCGGTCGAACAGCTCGCCCAGCCGCCGCGCGCCCATGAGGCAGGCGGAGCACTCCGCGTCCAGGTCGCCGGCGAGAGAGTCGGGCATGCGGGAGTTGCGGGTCATGATGCGCAGCGCGGCCTCGTTGGGCACGCCCTGGTCCCACAGCTTGATCGGCGGGACCATCAGCCCTTCCTCGAACGCCGACCGGGCGTGCGACGGCATCGAGCCCGGCACCGCGCCGCCGATGTCGTCGTGGTGACCGAACGCCTGCACGAACGCCACCACCTCGTCGCGGTGGAAGACGGGCACGGTGACGCACAGGTCGGGCAGGTGGCCGATGCCGCCTTCGGACAGGTAGACGTCGTTGTGGAAGTAGACGTCGCCGGGCTTCATCGTCTCGATCGGGAAGTCGCGGACGACCGGCTGGACGAGCGCGCTGTAGGAGCGGCCGGTCAGCTTGCGCATCTTCCTGTCGTGGATGCCGGCGCGGAAGTCGTGCGCGTCGCGGATCATGGGCGACCGGGCGGTGCGCGCGATGGCGGTCTCGACCTCCTTCTCCACGGAGGCGAGGGTGCCCTCGACGATCTCGATGAGGATCGGGTCAGTCACGACGGATCTCCACGTTGCCGTATTCGTCCACCGTGGCGGTGAACCCGGGGTGCAGGGGGATGGTGGAGCCGTACTCCTCGATGACGGCCGGGCCGTGGACGACGGCGCCGGCCTCCAGCGCGGCGCGCTGGAGGATCGGGGTGTCGTGCGGCTCGTCGAAGATCACGCGCCGGCTCGCCTCGACGGGCTCGGTCTTCGGGTACGGGTCGCGCCGGATCACCGGCCGGTTGATCGGCCCGATGCCGGAGACGCGCAGGTTGACCCATTCGACGGCGTGGCGTGGGTCGTCGCGGTAGGCGTAGCCGTACAGCTTCTCGTGCGCGTCGTGGAAGCGGCCGGTGACCTCGCGCAGCCAGTCCTCGTCGAGGGGGCCGGCCGGGGCGGGCACCCGGACCTCGTACGCCTGCCCGTAGTAGCGCAGGTCGGCGCTGCGCGCGAAGACGGGCTCGTCGAAGCCCTCGCGTTCGAGCTCGTCGGCGGCCTGGCTCTCCAGCTCGCCGAAGATCTGCGCGGCCTTGTTCAGCGCGAGGTCGCGGGTGACGTACGTGCGCACGTAGTCGTTCTTGACGTCGACGGTGAGCAGGCCGAACGCGGAGACGTTGCCGGGCTCGGGCGGGACGATCACCGCGGGCAGGTCGAGGATGTCGATGAGCCGGCAGGCCAGCAGCGGCCCGGACCCGCCGAACGTCACCAGCGGGAAGTCGCGCACGTCCAGCCCGCGCTTGACGGTGAGCTGGCGGATGGCGTTGCTCTGGTTGAACGCGCTGATCTCCAGGATGCCGGCGGCGGTCCGCTCGGGGGTGAGGTCGAGCTTGTCGGCCAGTGCCTCGACGGCCATCCTGGCGGCGTCGTAGTCGAGCGGGATCTCGCCGCCGAGCAGGTGCGGAGGGATGCGGCGCAGGTAGACGTGGGCGTCGGTGACGGTCACCTCGGTGCCGCCGCGGCGGTAGCAGATCGGGCCGGGGTCCGCGCCGGCCGAGCGGGGGCCGACCTTGAGCGTGCCCTCGGGCGAGATCCACGCGATCGAGCCGCCGCCCGCGCCGACGGTGACGATGTCGATCATCGGGATCTTGCACGGGAAGCGGCCGACGCTGCCCTCCGTGGTGACGGACGGGTCGCCGTCGACGACCACGGTCACGTCGGTGGAGGTGCCGCCGCCGTCCAGGGTGATCACGCTCCGGTGGCCGGCGGTGGCGGCGATCAGCGCCGCGCCGAGCGCGCCCGCGGCGGGGCCGGACAGGACGGTGGTGATGGGCTGGTTGACGACCTCGCGGGCCGACAGCACGCCGCCGTTGGACTTCATCACCGAGAACGGGCGGCCCAGGCGGCTGGACAGGTTGGCGATGTAGGCCCGCATGCCGGGCTTGACCGCGGCGTCGACCAGCGTGGTGACGGCCCGCTCGTACTCTCGGTACTCGCGCAGCACGTCGCTGGAGAGCGACACGACCGCCTCGGGGAACTCGCGGGCCAGGACCTCGCGCATGCGCCGCTCGTGTTCGGGGTTGGCGTAGGAGTGGAGGAAGCAGACGCCGAGCGTGGTGATGCCGCGGGAACGGTACCAGCGGGCGACCTCGACGGCCTGGGCCTCGTCGAAGGGGCGCACTTCGCCGCCCTGGTGGTCGAGCCGGCCGCCGACGGTCTTGACCAGGTGGACGGGCACGATGCGGGACGGCTTGACCCAGAAGTAGGAGTTGCCGTAGCCGTCGGGCACGCTCTGCCGGCCGATCTCCAGGATGTACTCGAAGCCCTCGGTGGTGATCAGCCCGAGGCCGGCGATGCGGTCCTCGAGCAGCTGGTTGGTGGCCACGGTGGTGCCGTGCACGATGCCGGCGACATCCAGCTCGCCGAGCTTCTCGATGCCGGCGATGAACCCGTCGGCGGGGTTCGCGGGGGTCGAGGGGGTCTTGGTGGTGACGATCTCACCGGTCTCCTCGTCCACCGCCACGACGTCGGTGAAGGTGCCGCCGGTGTCGACTCCGATTCGGACGCTACGCATGGCTCCTCAGCTTCGGCGCTTGCCGAGCACTTCGTCGATGACCCGGGGCGCGTTGTCGGTGCCGACGTAGGCCGCCAGCCTGACCACGAGCTCCTGGGTCCTGCCGAGTTCGGCCTCCACCCTGGCCTTACCCGACTGGCCCGCCTGCACGCCGAAGTACGCCCCGATGATGGTGCCGACCACGCCCGCCACACCGGCGAACAGGGCGGCCGACTCCCCGGTGGCGTACACGGCCGCGCCGAACGCGACGAGGGTCGCCACGATGCCCGTCAGCACCACGTAGAAGCCGTACCGCCAGCGCGCCGCGTCGGCCTGGGCGGCGGTGAGGTCGTCCGGCGTCATCATGGCGTCGAGCGTGGGGGGTTTATCTGTGACCACTAGATTTTCCTCCTGATACTCCAGAGGAGAAATCTCCCATGAGGTCAGGGAACAAGCCAAGCGCTAAGGTGGCACCCCGTGACCGAACTGTCCGCGTTGTCTCCTGCACCCCATGCGCCACGTGATGCCGTGCTCAAGTTCTACTTCGGGCCGATGGACTGCGGGAAGTCCACCCTGGCCCTGCAGATGAACTACAACCACGGCCGTCAGGGCAGGAGAGGGCTGGTGCTGACCAAGCACGACCGGTCGGGCGAGCCCAGGGTCACCAGCAGGATCGGCCTGGGTCTGGAGGCCGTCGAGGTGGTGGACTCGATGGACCTGGTGGAGCTGGTGCGCGGGCACGACCGGATCGACTACCTGATCTGCGACGAGGCGTGCTTCTACACGGTGGAGCAGATCGAGCAGCTCGCCGACCTGGTCGACGGGCACGGCGTCGACGTGTACGCGTTCGGGCTGGCCTCCGACTTCCGCTCGGTGCTGTTCCCGGCCTCGCGGCGGCTGTTCGAGCTGGCCGACGAGGTGTGCCGGCTGCAGGTCGAGGTGCTGTGCTGGTGCGGGCGGCCGGGGCAGCTCAACGCGCGCGTGGTGGGCGGGGAGATGGCGCGTACGGGGGAACAGGTGGTGATCGGGGACACCGACGCCTCGCCGGTGCGTTACCAGGTGCTGTGCCGCCGCCATCACCGGGCGGGGCTGCTCGGCGAGGGCACCGGCGTCGGGGGCGGGACGGCTCAGACGGCCCCTCAGACGGCGCAGTAGCCGTCGTCGCAGCCGTCGGCGGGGGCGGCGAGCTGCTGGATCGGGGTCTCGCCGATGCGGTCGGCCACCTCGTCGATCGCGGCCGTCATCGTCTCGTACGGCTGCGCGCCGGACACCGCGAACTGCCCTTCGAACAGGAACAGCGGCACACCCGTGATGCCCAGCCGCCTGGCGCGGCCGATCTGCTCGCGCACCTCGGCGGCGCCCTCTCCGGTGTCGCGCACGCCCGCCTCGGCGGCGAGCTTGGCGAGCACCCCGGCGTCGCCGACGTTCAGGCCGTCGGTGAAGTGCGCACGGAACAGCCGGTCGGCCATCTCCTCGCCCAGACCCTGGCCGGTGGCGACCTCGACGAGCCGGTGCGCCTCCAGCGTGCCGGTGCTGATCGCCCGGTCGAAACGGAGGTCGAGCCCTTCCTCCGCGGCCACGGCCGTCACCCTGGAGGTCATCTGCGCCACGCCGGCGCCGAACTTGCGCTCCAGCGCGGGCAGCAACGGCTCACCCTCGGTGGACGCGTCCGGGTTCAGCTGGAAGGGGCGCATGGTGACCTCGATGGACCCGCCCTTGTCGCGGAACGCCTGCGCGGCGCGGGCGAAGCGGGCATGGCCGACGTAGCACCACGGGCAGACGACGTCGGAGAAAATCTCAACCTTCATGTTTCTTGACAACGACTTGGCACAGCGGTCCATTCCGGTCCGCCGGTTCAGCCGCGGGCAAGGGCCGGGTCAGCCCGCGGCCAGCTCCTCCAGCCGGTAGGGAAGGTACGCGGAGTCGTCCACCAGCGCCGACGCGCCGCGCCACCAGCCGAACCACTCGCCGCTGCGCCACATCCAGTCGACCCGCTCGATCGCGGCCACCACGTCGCCGACGGTCTCCCAGCGCTCGCCGAGCTGCTGGTCGGTGGCGCCGTGCCTGAGCGCCCAGGCGCGCAGGACGCGGGCCGCGTAAGCGTCCACGCGGCGCGCGTACGGGTCGGGCTTCTCCCCCGGCAGCCGGTGCGGCCCGAGACCGGCGGCCACCCCCCAGCTCCACTGCGCCTCGGCGGGGCGTGAGTAGCGCAGCGAGTGGAAGTCCAGGTTGGAGCCCAGGTTGTCGTCAGGCCTGCGCGTCACCACCGCGTCGAGGCGGCCGCCGGCGTCGAAGTGCACCACCAGCCGCTGCCCCGGCCGCACCCCCGGCGGCAGGCCGAACCGGTCCTCCGCCTGCCAGGAGTTCAGGTCGACCTGGGCGACGGGCCTGCCCCACAGCTCGTCGGCCGCGTCGTCGGACACCCAGGCGGCCAGCATCTCCAGCGCGGTCAGGTCCGTCCACGGCTCGATCGCCACCGCCGTGTGCAGCACCTCGTCGGGCGCGGGCAGCTTGCCGCCCCTGGGCCGGGTCCACCACTGCTCGCCCAGCTCGCGGGTGCCGACCAGCAGGGCGGCGAGCGCGGCCAGCTCGGCCGAGCGCCGCGTCAGGGACGCGCCCAGCGCCAGCCCGACGCACCGGTCGCAACGCTCGTCGCCGATGACCGGCCGGGCTGCGGCGATCAGCGCGTCGGCGGTGGGGTGGTCCTCGCCCAGCAGGTTGCGGACAACCCGCCGGGCCTCGGTTCGCGCGTCTTCAGCATGAGCCTGCCGCATATTGCCACGCTACGCCCGGAGATCCTTTTCCGCGAGAGGCTCTGACCTGGTCGTTTCCCGCATCCCCTGAGGGCGCGCCTCTCCCCTGCCGAGCCCGCCTTCCTCGAACACGGACGGCCGCCGCGTTCTCGTCCACCACCCACTCCTCGACGCGCGATCCGCCTTTCACGGCGTCACATGGCCGAGGAGGGCGCGCATACGAAAGGACGGGGTTCGAAGGCGGCGCGCCCACATCGGGCTCGCCTCCCTCCGCGACCGCCCGGCCGAGGAAGGGTCCAGGCCATCAACTCTCCGGCACCCCCATCCAAGAAACGGACCAGGCCAGCGGCTCTCCGGGACCGCCCGTCCGAGGGGTGGGCGGTCCCGCGCCGTCCGTCCGAGGGCGGGCGGGTCAGCGGCGGGCTCGGCCGAAGAGCCAGCCGATGGCCGCGCTGCCGAGCGCGACGCCGGCGCCCATGCCGAAGGCGGCCAGCATCACCCACGGCGGAGTCTCCGTACGGCGCTTCTCCGCGACCGGGGGGCGCTCGTAGACGGCGGGGCGGCTCGCCGCAGGTGTCAGGGCGGAGGGCTCCCGGAGAGGCCCGGGGCCTTCCGTGGTGGGGCGTGGGACCGGTACCGCGGCCGGGGTTCCCGCAGGGGCCAGGGCTCCTTCCGAAGGCAGGGTTCCCGCAGGGGCCGGGGCTTCTTCTGGAGGCAGGGTTTCCGCAGGGGTGCACAGGTGGCGTTCGACGGCGGCGAAGAACTCGCCGGCCGTCTTCCGGGCCACCGAGCCCAGCATCCGCTGCCCCACCCCGCCGATCATCCCGCCGATGACCGCGTCGGCGTCGTACTCGACCCGGGTCCCGCCGTCGATCTCGCTCAGCCGTACCAGGACGGTGGCGTCCACCGTCCCTGGGGCGCCCTGGCCGCGCGCCCGCAGCACGAAGCTCACCGGGGCCGCCGGTTCCGCGAGGGCCACCTCGCCCTGGTAGACCCCTTTGAGCGAGGCCACCCCGGCGTTGACGGTCATCCGGTACGTGTCGGGCCCGCACTCCTCCAGGCGCTCGCATCCGGGGATGGTGCGCACCAGGACCGCCGGGTCCTGCAGGGCTGCCCACACGCGGTCTCTTTCGACGCCGATCTCGGCGCTGCCTGCGACTTTCACACCGTCACTCTAGAAAGCCACCGCCCGCCGGGATAAGGGCAACACCTGCCCAACGTCCCCGCGTCGCCCTGTGGCCGGGTCCACCGCCCGGTGTACGCGGGAATCCACCCGGCGGGTGACGCGGCGGGACGAGCCCGAACGGCATCGTGGGATGGGCTGAAGGGGGCCGGTGTGACCAAGGTCGCACCACATTGCTCTACAGCGTGTAGTACTACTTCAAGTAGATGTACTACAAGCCGTAGAGCTCGTTGACCCGATGAGGGGACATGGACGCACTTGATCTCGCACGGTGGCAGTTCGGGGTGACCACCGTGTACCACTTCCTGTTCGTGCCGCTGACGATCGGCCTGGGCATCTTCGTGGCCGGGCTGCAGACCGCGTGGCACCGCACCGGGAAGGACCACTACCTGCGGCTGACGAAGTTCTTCGGCAAGCTCTTCGTGATCAACTTCGCGATGGGCGTGGTCACCGGCATCGTGCAGGAGTTCCAGTTCGGCATGAACTGGTCGGAGTACTCCACGTTCGTCGGTGACGTGTTCGGCGCGCCGCTGGCCTTGGAGGCGTTGCTGGCGTTCTTCCTGGAGTCCACGTTCATCGGGTTGTGGATCTTCGGGTGGGACCGGCTGCCGAAGCGGCTCCACCTGGCCTGCATCTGGGCGGCGGCGCTGGCCTCCAACCTGTCGGCGTACTTCATCCTGGCCGCCAACGCGTGGATGAAGCACCCGGTCGGCTACGAGGTGGTCGACGGCAAGGCCAGGATGACGGACCTGTGGGCGGTGCTGACCAACTCGACCGCGCTCGCGCAGGTGCCGCACGTGGTCGCCGCCGCGTTCGTGGTGGCCGGCGGGTTCGTGCTGGCGGTGTGCGGCTACTGGCTGCTGCGGACCCGGGCGGAGATGTGGCGCAGCGCCGCCAGGGCGGCGCTGGTGATGACGGCGGTCGCGGGCGCGCTGGTCGCGATCACCGGCGACACGTCAGCCAAGCTGATGTACGAGCAGCAGCCGATGAAGCTGGCCGCCGCCGAAGGGCTCGAACGCGACACCGCCGGAGCGCCGTTCACGGTCGCGCCCGGCATCGAGATCCCCAAGGTGCTCAGCTTCCTGTCCACGAACGACCCCGACGCCGTCGTCCAGGGCACCGAGGACCTGCAGCGACGCTTCGAGCAGGAGTTCGGCCCCGGCGACTACCGGCCGGACCAGACGATCGTGTTCTGGTCGTTCCGGCTGATGATCGGGTTCGGCATGGCGACCGTCGGGCTGTCCGTGCTCGGGCTCTGGCTGACCCGCCGCCGGAGGCCGATGCCGCCCTGGCTGTCGCGGGTGTTCCTGCTGGCGCTCCCGCTGCCGCTGCTCGCGGTGACGGCCGGCTGGCTGCTGAGCGAGATCGGGCGCCAGCCGTGGACGGTCGCGGGCGAGCTGCTCACGGCCGCCTCCGTCTCACCCGGGGTGAGCCTGGCCGAGGTCGCGATCTCCCTGACGATCTTCACCCTGCTGTACGGCGCGCTCACCGTGGCCGAGATCGTGCTGCTGGCCCGGCACGTACGCAAGGGCCCCGAGGAGATCGAGCCCGCTCCCGCGGCCGAGAAGCGCCAGCCGTCGCTGATGTACTGAGGAGCAGACGTGATCGACCTGTGGTTCATCATCATCGCCTTCCTGTGGACGGGATACTTCGTCCTGGAAGGGTTCGACTTCGGCGTGGGGCTGCTGGCGCCGTTCGTCAGCGGCGACGGCGAGGAGCAGCGGCAGAGCCTGCAGACGATCGGGCCGGTGTGGGACGGCAACGAGGTGTGGCTGATCACCGCGGTGGGCGCCATGTTCGCCGCGTTCCCCGCCTGGTACGCGGGCATGTTCAGCGGCTTCTACCTGCCGGTGCTGCTGGTCCTGGTCGGCCTGATCGTGCGCGGCGTCGGCCTGGAGTGGCGCGGCAAGGTCGAGAACCCGGCCTGGTGCGACCTCGGCATCGTGGTCGGCAGCGCGCTGCCCGCGTTCGTGTGGGGCACGGTCTTCGCCGACCTGCTGTACGGGAGCGCGGTGGCGGCGATGCTGGGCGGCGCGTTCTCGCTGACGGTGTGCCTGCTGCACGGCGCGATCTTCCTGGCGCTCAAGACGGACGGCCCGGTGCGCAAGCGGGCCCGGTCGGCGGCGGTCGCGCTGAGCGCGGTGACGCTGCCGATCGGCGTGGTGGCGCTGTCGGGCATGGGCACGATCCCGGCGCTCGCGGCGGTGGCCGCGCTGGCCGCCGCGCCGGCGCTGGTGTGGCGGCGCCGCGAGGGCTGGGCGTTCGTGGCCATGGCGGCCACGATCGTGCTGGTGTCGGTCGCGGTCTTCGCCCAGCTGCGGCACGCCCCGCTGCCGGGGCTGACGCTGGCGGAGGCGGCCTCCGGCCCGTACACGCTGACGATGCTCAGCTGGATCGGCCTGATCGCGCTGCCGTTCGTGCTCGGTTACCAGGGCTGGACGTACTGGGTGTTCAGGAAGCGGGTCCGGCCGGCTCTTTGAGAAACTCGCCAAGCCCCGGGTGACCGCGGTCACGATTCTGGGAAAATCCACCGTGAGCCGCACACCGCGTGGAGGTGCTTCTTGGCCATCGAGGTGGTCGCATCCGACGGAAGAAGACTCGCAGTCGAAGACAGCGGAAATCCTGACGGCTACCCGATCGTTCTCCTGCACGGCACCCCGGGCAGCAGGTTCGGCCCCTCACCCAGGGCTGGGGTGCTGTATCGGCTCGGCATCCGGTTGATCAGCTTCGACCGGCCCGGCTACGGGCACTCGGAGCGCAGGCCGGACCGTACGGTGTCCGATGTGGCCTCGGACGTCGAGGCGATCGCGGCGGCGCTGGGCCTGGGCAGGTTCGGGGTGGTCGGCCGCTCAGGCGGCGCACCGCACGCGCTGGCCTGCGCGGCGCTGCTTCCCCACCGGATCACCAGGGCGGCCGCCCTGGTCGGCCTGGCGCCGCCAGGCGCCGAGGGGCTCCACTGGTTCGACGGGATGCACGAGTCCAACATCGTGGAGTACGGCGTGGCCCGGACCGGACGCATCGCGGTGGCCGCCCGGCTGACCGTGGCAGCCGAGCAGATCCGGGCGGACCCGTTCAGCAAGGTTCTCGGGCTCCGCGAGCAGGTGCCCGAATCGGACCGCAAGGTGGTGGCCGACGACGGAATCCGGCGCATGCTCGTACGCAACTTCGCCGAAGGGCTCCGCGAGTCGGCGGATGGCTGGGTGGACGACGTGGTCGCGCTCACCAGCGCGTGGGGATTCGATCCGGCCGACATAACCGTCCCGACACTGCTCTGGCATGGCGAGGACGACGTGTTCTCTCCCGCCGGCCACACCAGCTGGCTCGGCAGCCGGATCCCCGGGGCGCTGGTGCGGATACAGCCCGACGCCGCCCACTTCGGTGCCCTCGACGTGCTGCCCGAGGTGCTGCTGTGGCTCAGGTCGGCTGAGGCTCCAGATCCCGGTTGAGCCTCTCCCACTCGTGTGCGGCGACCACACTGGGATGGCTGCCCCCGAGCGTGACGGCGAGCCTGTCGAGTGCCTTGGCGTGCAGGAGCTCGGCGTCCGCCCGCTGACCCACCTCCCGCAGGGTGATAGCCAGATTGGCCTGGCAGATCAGGCTGTCCGGGTGCTCCGGCCGCAGGCACCGGCGCAGCCCGTCGAGCGCGCGCACCTCCAGAGTCCGGGCCTGTTCCAGGTCTCCCAGGTCGGCGGCGCAATTGGCGAGGTTCACGGTGCACGCCAGCGTGAAGGGGTGGTTCTCGCCAAGCCGATGGCGGAAACTCTCCAGCACCCGCTCGCCTTCCCGGTGGGCCGGCTCCATATCCCCCACGGCACGCCGGAGGACCATCAGGTTGTTGGCCGCCACGAGCGTGTAGGGATGGTCGACGCCGAGCAACTCCGTGTAGTCCTCCACGACCTTGGCCGTCATGTCGCGGGCGCTTTCCTTGTGACCCATGACCGACATGCAGGTGGCGACCTCCAGCGCGGCCGCCTTGGTCTCCGGCGCGGAGGGGTACAGCCGCTGGTAGCGCTGGTAGGTGTCCTGCACGAGACCGAGCGCCTCCTGGTACTGCCCGGCCTTGCGCAGTGAGACCGCCAGGCTTTTGCCCGCGCGCAGCGTGTGCAGGTAGTTCTCGCCGAGCACCTCCCGGTAGAGGGGGAGCGCTCCCTTGAGCAGTTCGATCGAAGCCTGGTACTCACCCGCCTCGCGCATGTCCCGCGCCAGGTTCTGGGTGGTGTTCAAGGTGTCGGGATGGGACGGCCCCATCACGGAACTGGCCTGCATTCTGCGGCGCGTCTCCTGGTCCAGTTCCATGGCGCTGTAGGGGTCGCCTACCAGGCGGTAAGAGACCGCCAAATTGTTGGCCGAGGTGAGCGTGCGCGGATAATCCTCGCCATAGGCGTCCTTCCACCGCTCGTACGTCTCCCTGTCCATCGCCAAGGCCTCGTCGAACCGCCCCAGCGCGCGGAGGTCGGCGGCGAGCGAACCCGACGTCAACATCGTGTAGTAGTGGCTGTCCCCGTACAGGGAGCGCTGCGCGTCGCGCACCTCCTCGTCCAGCTCGCGGGCCTCCTCGAACCGGCCAAGCGAGCGCAGCGCGTTCGCGATCTGAAACTGCAGGTGCAGCCGCTGCCCGTCCCCAGCGCCGAACTCCGCCTCCCACGTACGCGCCAGCTCCTGTCCGCGGGCGAGGGCGTTCTCGAAGTCGCCGCGCTTGTACAGATAGCGCACGTACTCGGTGAGCAGGAGGCGCACCTGCTCCTCGGTACAGGTGATGGCGCCGGACGGGCCCAGGTGCGGCCAGAGCAGCTCGTACTGCGGCCAGTTCTCGGGATCGTCCACCTCACCCTGCCGGGGGCGGGCGGCGGCCAGGATCCGGTGCACCTCGTGCTCCGCCGTGAGCGCTTCCTCCTCCCTCATCCGGGAACGGATGACCTTCTGCACCAGGCGGTGCACCTGGATCGTGTTGTTGCCCTGGTCCACCTGGGCCAGCGCGTAACGGCCGATGTCCCTGATGATGCGGCCCAGTACGAGTTTGTCGCGCAGCGTCTCGTCGAACGGTCTGAGGACCTCCAGCATCCGATCGCTGTACACCAGCGACTGGGAGATCGACTCGGGCGCGAAGAAGGCGCAGAGCTGGAGCAGGCGTCCGGCGGCCGGTGACCGCACGTTGAGCTGGTTGAAAGAGATCTCCCACGTCGCGGCCACCGAGTGGGGATAGTCATCGGGTTGGTTGAGATCGAGCGTATTGAGCGTCTGCGTCTCCAGTTCGGTGAGGTACATGCCCGCCGACATGGAGGTCTCCTCCAGCCACGCGGCCGCCTGCTCGATCGCCAGCGGCAGGTAACCCAGAGCGTCCGCGATCTGCAGAGCCTCATCGGCTGCCAGTCTCGGGACCCGGCGCAGCAGGTGCTCGACGCCCTCCTCGCGACTGAACACGTCGATCTCCAGCGGGACGGCCACACTGGACCACGCCTGGCTGCGCGAGGTGATCAGGACGTGACCGGGGCCGCCCGGCAGGAACGGCCGCAGCGCCTCGGCGTCCTCGGCGTTGTCGAAGGTGAGCAGCCAGCGAGCGTGCGGCTGCCCGCGCCGTAGCGCCTCCAGCGCCGCCTTGGCTCCATCGGCGATGCTGTCGCCGAACCGGATGCCGAGGCGCACGGCCAGCGCCGCGAGCGATCGGTTGATCTCACCGACATCGTTGCTGGGGACCCACCAGACCAGCCCGTAGTCGGCCTTGAACCGGTGGGCGTACTCGAGAGCGATCTGGGTCTTGCCGACGCCGCCCAGGCCGAAGAGGGCCTGCGGCCGCGACCCCAGGTCATCGCCGCCCACGAGCCGGTCGCGCAGCGACTCCAAGATCCTGTTTCGCCCGGTGAAGGAGGCGTTCCTGGTCGGCACGCTCCAGACGTCCGGTGAGTGGAGGGGGAACCGGAATGACGGTGACACGGCCGGTATGTCGTAACCCGACACGTCGTCCGGCCTGCCCACGACCCGCAACAGCGTCTCGGCCGCCTGTTCCGCCCCGAGTGAGGCCAGGTCGACCGCCGGTCGTTCGGTGAAGGGCACGGCTCCGCGGTACTCGCTGACCATGAGCGGGATGACCTGGCGGGAACCGAAAGCGTCGGCACCGAGCGGGTGCGGCACCTGGGTAGAGCGGGCGACACGCGCGTACGCCCCGGACAGCAGCACGAGAACGCAGCCCTCCCCTTCGGGAGCGCTCTTGCCGGCGATCCGCGGCACCACCCGGAAGCCCGCGTGGGTGAGCACCGCAACGGCCCAGTCCGCCCACATGCGGTCCTCCGGCACGTAGCTGAGCAGCAGGTCGGCCTGCTGCACCGGCTGCTTCCTCGTGTACGCCTCCAGGAACCTGGTGCGCGTGGCCTCCTCCATGCCCGGGAAGGAGGTGACCCGGCCCTCGGTGATGAACTCCGTGAGCCGTTCGTACGCCGCCAACAGCGAGGTGGGCGACCCCGGCAGATCACCGAAGACCGCCAGCGTCTCCTCGAAGGCGTAGAACCTCTTGTACGGGATCTCCACCCGTCCCCAGTACTGCTGCGCCTCCTCCGGGGACATGCCTCCCGGGAACTTCTCGAACTTGCTGCGGGCCAGCGCCCGGCCCGCGTCGAGCTTCTCCTTCTCGCCGTCGTCGATCCTGGCCGGCACGGGGAGGATGCGGATCTTGCGAGCGGCGTAGCGTTCGTGGATGTAGCGCGCGACCTTCGCGGCACCCTCGATGCTCTGGTCCGCCATCGTGAAACAGTCGACGAGGATGTCGGGCATCTGCATCGTGCAGATGTCGGCGATGTCGCTGAGGCCGGTCCGGCTGTCGATGAGCGCGTAGTCGTACTGGGCCTTCATGTCGGCGCGTAGCGCGTCCAGGAAGGAGCCACCGCCGATCCGCCCGTAGAAGTTGTCCCAGTCGAAAGTGGTCACCAGGGAGGAGTAGTCGCGGTTCTGCTGACCCGCGGAGAGGAAGTAGAGCATCCCGGCGGCGGGGAAGTCCCACTCGACCGGAACGGCGTGCGGCGAGACCTTCGCGTAGTCGCGATACCAGTCGGCGCCTTCGTGCTCGCGGGTGGCCTCCCAGGAGTAGTTGCTGACGATGTCAATGACTCCCTGGCTCGACTCGATGAGCCGGCTGTCGAGGAAGGGGTGGAAGTACTTGTGCAGTCCGGGCGATTCCAGATCCCAGTCGATCGCCAGCACGCGCAGACCGTTGCTCGCCAGCAGCCACGCCGTGTTCGCCAGCGCCATGGTCCTCCCCGCCCCGCCTTTGTAGGAGTAGAACGTCACGACCTGACCCTCGTGCTCGCTCTCCGTCATTGATCCTCCAAAAGCCGAGGCCGGCGCCCCTTCTGGCCGCTCGGGGGGAACGTTCTGACCGATCTGAAGAAGTGGCTGGCCGCCCGGGCGACGATCTCCGGGAAGGCGTCGCGGAACGCCTCGACCGACACCACGTCCCGCGACTCTGGGCTGTCGTACTTCCTCGGCAGGGCCTCGTGCAAGCGGTTCTCAAGGTCACCCTTGACCTGTTTGGTCTGCGGGTCGGACCGGTTCCACGGCACGACGACGCTGATCCACGGCCGGTCGCTCGCATCAAGGCGGAGCAACTCGTCCCGGGCGCCGGGACGCGTGACCTGCCAGGGGTCCAGCAGCATCAGCTCCGGTCCTTCCGGCTCCCCGGAGCCGAGCATCTGTGCCATGTACTGCTCGAAGCCGACGACCTCCGCCTGGTATCCATGCTCCTCGGCGAGCTCGCAGGCGAGGTCGGCGAGCGGCCTGGCATCGTCCTGGTCGCGGAACGGGCTCCACTGCGCGGGCACGCGGCCGTAGTAGAACGCGTTGCGCCCCTCGGGCAGTGCATCGGCGATCGCCGCGATCACCGTCACCTTGAGCGGGCGGCGAACCCCGTAGTCGCCGAAGACGCTGGTGAGCTGGTCGTAGGGAAGCGGCTCGCAGGGGGCAACGTTGGTGGTCTCGGCGACGGTCACGATCCTTCTGGCGATCTGGTACGTCGCGTCCCGGAGATGGCTCCACAGGCGTGGCAATTCGGTCAGCCCGTGGAATCCGTCGCGCAGGTAGCGCTCGCCGGCGTTCTGTAACGAGTACTGGATCGGCCTGGCCACGACGGGCAACTGCTCGACGGGCACCGGATGCCACACCAAAGGGACGATCGCCTGCGGTTCGCGGCCCTCGGCGTCACGTTGCGCGTGCACGCGGTGCAGGAAAGCGGCCCACTCTTTCCCGCACTCCTCGCTGGTGAAATAGCGGGGAGAATATACCGGAACGAACACCTTACAGGTCGCCAGGGCGTCCGCCAGTCGGTCAGGCCATCGGTCGCCCGAATCCATCCCCTGATCCATGAATCCGGCTTCCGATTCAGAGCAATCCGTCATGTTGAGGATGTTTCTGCAGAGGTTGCCAAAGAGCCTGGTAAGAGGCTTGTTCGGGTTGGCTCTGGGGTTGAAGCGCTGCTGCGGCAACCGTGCGTAGCTGAGGAAGAAGTAAGGCCGAGGCCTCCCGCCACCTGACATCTGCCTCCCTCCGCTGTGCTATTTCCTACACCTTTCTCCGCATCGCATACCAGCGAGTGGCGAAATCGACCGCACCAGGCATGGAGATCAGCCGGCATTCGGCCTGGCCCACCCGGCCAATGGCAACATTTCCGGATCTTTCATATTCCGCCCCGAGCTGAGCCATATCACTGGCGTCCAGTTCGACGTCCTCGTACTCCCACCACTGTGCCCCCTGGCCGAAATCGACCACGCAGCGGTAACGCCGCCGGGGCGGGCTCGCACAGTATCGGTACTCCCCCAGATGGAAGGCGGTGCACCGGTCATAGCCGACGCCCAGCAGAAGGATGTCGGCGTCTGCCTCGTACAGCTTGGCCAGCGGCGAGGACTCCCCCAGGTGGCAGCGCGGATCATGCCCTTCCATGAGCTCCGCGGCACGCGCGCCGACTGCGGCGAACGATGTCTGCGGGTGGGCGCTGCGCACGGCCTCCGGCAGTACGCGCACGGTCTCGGCCAGCCGCCCCATGCCCTGTGATGGCGTGGTGGCCCGGTCGAATGCGGACATCCCCGCTTTATGAGCGGCGATCTCGGCCGTGGTCATACCCTCGACTGCCCGGCGGAAGAGCGCGGAGGTGTCGGAGTTCCCGGCCGTGTGGGTCGGGACCACGAGGGTCCCCTCCGCCCCCAGCAACGACCGCAACGCGGATACCACGGCGCCGGCTTCAAAACCGAGCCCGAGTCCTCGCAGGGACGCGTGGACCACCAGCACCCGTCCCGCCCGTACTCCCAGCTCGCGCAGCTCGCCCTCCAGGACGCTCGTTCCACGCCAGGCTCGGCGATCGTCCAGGGCAAGGCTCCGCACGGGCGGCCGGCGAAGGAGGACGTTCATCCGGCGCCGCCCGGCTCGGCGATCATCCGCGTCACAGCCTCGCGCATGCGGGCGACGAACAGGTCGCCGAGCGGTGTCAGCGATCCGGACCCAGCGAGCGTCTCGACGGCGCTTGCGGTGTGGCGTCCCCAGCGCAGGAAGCGCTCGCCGCGCGGCTCGTGGACGCGCCAGAAGTCGGTGACCGCCAGATGAGCGTAGGTGCCTTGGAGCAGTCCCTCCAGCGGGCGCGGGTCGTCGCGCCAGGGAGCCGGGAAGCGCCGGGGGTCGTTCTCGTCGTACAGGTCGAACAGATCGAGCATCGCGCCCAGCTTGACATGCTGGAACTCGTGCATCAGGAGTAGCGCCAGCGTGGCCGGATCGCGCGGCAGAGCTGCGGCCACCGCGCCGAACGCCTGCCGGGCCGCCGAGCTGGCCTCGCGGCCGGGAGGCGGCGGTGCCAGGACCGTCAGCGTATTCAGCCCGGCACGGATGCCTTCGGCGTAACTGGGGTGCTCCCGCTCGACCAGCCGCCAGGCGGCGTCGAACGCCGCCTGCCAGGCGTCCGCCTGCTCGTCTGACAGCGGCGGTGCGACCGGCCACTGGTGGCAGTCGCGGTAAGGGTCGGAGTCCTCCAGCAGGATCTCGTAGCCGGTCCCCGAGGTGAGCGTGCGGACGGACCGGCTGGCGGTCTCGCGCCCGTCGAGCAGGATGCCGTCCGGCCCGGCGGTCAGCAGGGCGGTCTCACCCCGCACCGGTCCCAAGGTGGCTACGGTCGGCAGGTGGACGAGGCCGTCGTGCGCCTGCACCAGCAGCTCGGCCTCGGCTCCGGCGCGGACGACGGCGGCCGCGGCGATGTTGGCCAGGTAACGGGCCGGACTCGTCCCCTTCACGCACTGTACGGCCCAGGCACGGACGTAGGGGTGGGTGAGCACGCGGCGCGTCTCGTCGGGCGCGCGGGACTCCATGTCCACAAGAACGTCCCAGGCGGCGCGGGCGTCCTCCCGGGTGCGCAGCGTGGTCATCAGGGCTTGCTGAAGGCTGCGCTGCGACGCCGCCAGCCAACGTATGTCCTGCTCGCCGCCCAGTCCGCGGGCCAGAGCGTCGAGCGTGTGAGCCGGCAGGACGTGCCGCTGTATCTTGATTTCCCCCCGGACGTTCGTGATGAGCTTGTAGAGATCTGGACAGAAGACGCTGGGCTCGTCGAACCCGGCGCCCGACCGGTAGCGGTGCGGGTAGAGGCCGCCTCCGCAACTGCTCACCACTGGGCACTCCCGGCAGATCCGGCTGAGCCCCGCGAGACCCGTCCGCCGCGCCACCACTCCCGGATGCGCGGCGACCGCGTCGAGGTCGTGACTGAAGACGTTCATACCGGTGCCTGCTGCGCCCTCATAGGCGACCTTGAGCGAGTCGACCTGCTCGTAGGTGCCGTCGGTCTCGATCACGACCAGGGCGCTGGGCTCCAGCCCTATCGCCTCCGTCAGGCTGGATCTCCCATGGGTGGTGCGGATGATCGAGTTGAAGAGGCGGACGTCAACCGGCCTGCCGCCCTCCTCCCACAGACGGAAGACCGACAGCAGCCAGTCGGCGTAGGGCGCGGGCCGGCCGGCCGGGCGCGGCGGCGGATCGTCCCAGGTGGCGTGCGGAAGCAGGAAGTCCACGTGCGGCGGCTCGAAGCGCAGGAGCGCCCGGTAGACGTTGGCGGGGTCGTTGGCCAGGTCGATGGTGCACAAGATGCCGCCGTAGATGCCGGGCCTGCTCTGGAGCAGCCGTAGGGCTCTGCTGACCTGGTCATAAGAGCTGCGCCCGTCTGCGTAGCGGCGATGGAGGTCGTTGGCCCGCCGATCCCCGTCGAGCGAGACGCCGACGCGGACGCCATGCTCGGCGAACAGATCGCAGAACCCCTCGTCGAGCAGGAGTCCGTTGGTGTGGATCCGGATGTCGACCTCGGGTACGAACGACAGGGCGTCGCGCAGGATGCTCAGGAGCCTGCCCAAGAGGGGGCGTCCGGCGAGTAGCGGCTCCCCGCCATGGAGCACGATGCGGACGTCGTCCAGGCGGTGGAAGCGCGCGTGTTCGGCGATCCGGCCCGCCGTTCGAGCAACGATCTCCTCGGACACGACTCGCGGACGAGAATTCCAAGATTGATCCGCTTTGGTGTATACGTAGCAATGATCGCAAGCAAGATCACAGCGACTGTGCACCTTGATGATGAATTGCGAGAGAGGGGCGCCTCTGCCGCTCATGACCTGACTCGTCCTGCCCGCTCAGATGGACGAACTGAATGCCGCGACAGGCACCCGCCGGACCTCCTCCACCTTGGGCACGACACGGCTGAGAGCCAGAGCCAGCTCCTCCTCGCCGACCGCCTCCATCTCGGCGAGCCGCAAATCCGCGAATAGCGCAACGTCCGAAATGAGCCCCGTGGGCAGCTGTGCGGCCATCATGGAATCCTGGTTCTTGTTGAGGTGATATGAATGTTTGGAACGTCGATTCGACCTGAGGGGAAACGAGTCAAAGACCGGTACCCAGCGTCTCATAGCTTGGAAGTGCAGGCATGGCTTTTCAGTGACTCCTAATTCACGGATTGTAATAGGAGGTTCACCAGCGGTTGGCGACATAGGTCTATCGCCAGGGGCAAGCAATCGTTACCGTGGGTCAGCGTCTTCCCAGGTCGGGGACATGGCTTAGTGATCCATCGCCTCGATGCTGTGAGATGCGGCCCACAGCATGTGCTCCTTGGAGATCGTCTCCTCGGTCTCGTCCACGAAATGCGCCCAGTCCCGCTCCAGCACCGGCCATCGATCCTCGATGGCGATCACGCCGAGTTCCAGGGCCGTCACCGCGTACGACTGCGCCAGCCAGCGGTACTGCCGGGTTTGCGTCCACGCGATCCCCGCCACGGCCAGCGCCCCCACGATCCCCGGCACGTCCAGTTCGATCACCCGGGCGGCGCCGAGCACCGCCGCGACCAGCCCGACCGCCTCGATCGACGCCAGTGCCACGGACCAGCCCACCGCCCACCGCTCGTTCCGCTGCGCCTTCACCCAGTACCAGCGCCGCTGATCCTTGATGCGCCCGTGCCGGTAGCACTCTTGCCGCTCCTTGAGGGTGAGCGCGCGGATCCTGCGCATGTCCTCCGTGACGGCCTCCCCCTCCTCAGCGGGCGACCGCGTGGGGATGCCCCGGAAACGGGTGGCGATGTGCATCATCCTGCTCAGCAGGAGCGCGTCCGGATCGTCTGGCCCGTCCGCCATGCCGAACGGCTGTCCCCCGACGATGTACCGCCAGACGAGTGACTTGGCGGATTCAGCCGCCGCCCTGGCCTCGTGCCAGTGTCTCTCGGGCCGGGCCGTCAGCAGGTAGACCTCGGTCACGAGGGCGACCGCGAGCGCCGAGCCGGTGATCAGGGCCGCGATGTTGAGCAGCCCGTTCTCGATGCTGAAGGTACCGAAGACGGCCGCTATGGCGAGGGAGACCAGGCGCACCAGCGTGGAAGCGAGAAACCTTCGCTGACCGGCGATCGCGCTCCGGTCCGCCAGGTGGAACAGCTCAGGGAAGTGAGCGAGGTCCATGCACCCGAGCCGATCCTGCCCGGCCTTCGGCGTCAAGGCTCGCGCAGGGCACCCTCGGGCCAGACTATTCGCACTTCTATGCTCAGGCGCCGGGCGTCGCGGACCACGTCGGCGGTCCCGCCCGTGCCCCTCGCCGGCCGGCCGTCCCAGACCGCCACCAGCACGTCGGCGTCTCGCAGCAGCAGCGCGTTGGCCGACGCGTACGCCTCCGGAGAGGGCCGGTCGAACGGCGCCCGGAGCACTCTGGAGGCGAGGCGCAGCCGGAGGTCGTACCCGCACCGCACGACCTCCGGCAGCCCTGGGCCGTACTGTCGGGCCGGCACGACGGCCTCCAGCCGCCCGCCGAGTTCGAGGACGACGTCGGCGAAGATTTGGTCGCTCCCCGGTGCAAGGCACGACACGCCGACCATGTCGCCGCCGAAAGGCCGGAGGATCTCCCGTATCGCCGACCGCACCAGGGCCGCCGTTTCAATGCTCAGATCCCGGTGTCCGCTGATCGCGATGCGCACTCGCCCTCCCCTGGCGCGGGCCGTCCCAGATGTTGTCCCTCAAGGGTGGGGCTGGCACACTTCGAGTTCGGTCGCGCCGGGGGCAAGGTCAGTAGCCGGAGCCGGCGTCGTCGCCGGGGGCGGGCGACTGGCTGACGCGGTGGTCGCTCAAATGCAGGTCGCCGTCGAGCGGGATCTGCAGGGCCTCCAGCACCTCCAGGTCGGCGAGCACGGTCCACCTGGGGCCGACGAGGTGCGGCTTGTACTCGGGCGCCTGGTCCATCCAGGCGTCCTTGCCGTCCTCCGTGGCGAAGGTGCTCACGAAGAACTCGCCGTCGTCCGTCTTGCAGTAGCCGGTGCGGATGTCGGAGGCGTCGACCTGGATGCGCGGGGCGCAGCCCACCTTGTCGGCGAGCTGCTCCACGGTGAGCGCCGGCAGTTGCTCCTGCTTCTGGCCCGCGGCGACGTAGTCGCCGTCGCCGCCGGGGGTGCATGCGACGAGGAGCCCGGCCAGCAGCCCGAACGCGGCCAGACGTGGAAAAGTCGTCATGTGCCGAGATACGCAGCATCCGTGAGGACGGTTCACCCGTTCAACGCAGGATGACGCAGCCGCGGGCGGCCAGGTCGCGCAGGGCGGGCGGTTCGTCGTCGAGCTTGTTCCAGCGCAGGTCGAGCTTCTCCAGGGCGGGCGGCAGCGCCGGAAGGCGGCGCAGCCGGTTGTTGCGCAGGTCGAGATGGGTGAGCCGGGTGAGCGGCGACAGGTCGGGCAGCTCGCGCAGGACGTTGTCGCGCAGGTCGAGCACGCGCAGCTCGCCCAGCCCGGCGATGGACGGGGGCAGGGCGCCCAGCCGGTTGCCCCTCAGGTGGAGCTCGCGGAGCCGGCGCAGGCCGCCGATGCCCGCCGGGAGCGACTCCAGCCGGTTGCCGTAGAGCCTGAGCTCGACCAGGGAGGCCATCCGGCCGAGGCTCTCGGGCAGGGCGCGCAGCCGGTTGTCGGTGAGGCCGAGGTAGGCGAGCCGGTCCAGGCGGCCGATGGCGGCGGGTACCTCGGTGAGCAGGTTGTCGCTCGCGTACAGGTAGTCGGTGAGCGGCAGGTCGCCTAGCTCCGCGGGGAGGGACGTGAGCCGGTTGTGGCCCACGTCGAGCATGCGCAGCGACGTGAGGCCGGCGACGGCGGGCGGCAGCTCGGTGAGCGCGTTCTCGGCGACGTTGAGCGTCTCCAGCCGGGTCAGCCGCCACAGCGCCGCGGGCAGTCCGGTGATCCGGTTGCCGCCGACGGACAGGTGGCGCAGCCGGTCGCCGAGACGGTCCGGCAGCCGCTCGACGGCGTTCCCGTACAGGGAGAGGGTCTCCAGGGCGGGCGGGAGGGGCGGGACCTCGGTGAGCCGGTTGCCGTCGGCGTGGAGAGCGCGCAGGGCCTCCAGACGCGACAGGTCGGGCAGCGCGCGCAGGCGGTTGCCGTCGAGGCGCAGCTCCTCCAGCTCGGTCAGCTCCCCGGCCCAGGCGGGCAGCTCGGTGAGCTCGTTCCAGGCCAGGTCGACCACCCGGACACGGGCCGTCCCGGCCGCGTCGCCCGGGAACCGAGTCAGCCCGGCGCCGGGCGCCCGCAGCTCGGCCGCCTGTTCTACCGCCTGTCCGGCCGCGTGTCCGGCCGCGTGTCCGGCCGCCGGTTCTGCCTCCTGTCTGGTCGCCGGTTCTGCCGCCTGTTCTGCCGCTGTGGTCTGGGGCCCAGGGACGGCGCCGGTCCGGTCCGTTCGCATGCCGCAGATCCTGCCACGGGCGGACGATCAGCCGCGCAGGTCGAACAGCTCCGACGGGGAGATCGGCATGCGGTCGATGTCGACGCCCTCCGCGTCCTCGATCGCCGAGGCGATGACCGCCGACACCGGGATCACCCCCGCCTCCCCCGCGCCCTTGATGCCCAGCGGGTTGAGCGGCGACGGGGTCTCCAGGTGGGCCGTCTCGACGTGCGGGATCTCGGTCGCGTACGGCATGAGGAAGTCCATGAAGGAGGCGTTGACGAGCTGCCCGTGCGAGTCGTACACCATCCGCTCGTAGAGCGCGCCGCCGATGCCCTGCGCCACCCCGCCGTGGATCTGGCCCTCGACGATCATCGGGTTGATCAGCTTGCCGCAGTCGTGCACGACCGCGTACCTGAGGACCTTGATCTCGGCCGTGAGCGGGTCGGTCTCCACGATGGCCGCGTGCATGCCGGCTGCGAAGGTGGAGCGGATCGGCGAGTAGTAGTCGCGGCCCTCCAGCCCCGGCTCGTCCCCCTCGGCGACCGGCGGCCGGTCGGGCGAGGCCCCGCCCGACGACTGGCCGGAGAACTGGGTGGCCTTGGCCGCCTCGTCGTCGAACGCGTACCGCAGCGGGTTGGCCAGCACCGCGACCGTGGACAGCGGGACGGCCGCCTTCGGGTCGCCGACCACGTGCACGATGCCTTCGGTGATCTCCAGGTCGGCCGGGTTCGCCTCCAGCGCGTCGGCGGCGATGCGCAGCGCCTTCTCGCGCACCTTGCGGCAGGCGAGCGCGATCGCGTTGCCGCTCATGACCGCGGCCCGGGAGGCGAACGTGCCGACCGCGTACCCGAACCTGCGGGTGTCGCCGGTGACCACGGACACCCGCTCGATCGGCACGCCCAGCTCGGTGGCGGCGATCTGGGCGAACACCGTCTGGTGTCCCTGCCCCTGGGAGGTGAGCCCGGTGGAGACGTGCACCCGCCCGTCCGAGGTGATCTGCACGTGCCCGCCCTCGTACGGGCCGACGCCGGTGCCCTCGACGTAGCAGCCGATGCCGATGCCCCGGTTGGGCGCGGGCTCGAAGTCGTCCCAGCCGATCAGCTCCTTCACCAGGCGGAGCATCTCGGGGTAGTCGCCGCTGTCGTAGATGAGCGGCCGGCCGTCCTGGAAGGTCATGCGCTGGTCGTACGGGAACTCGTCGGGCTGGATGAAGTTGGCGGCGCGCACCTCGGTGCGGTCCCTGCCCAGATGGCGGGCGATCTTGTCCATCGTCCGCTCCATGCAGAACACGCCCTGCGGGCGGCCCGCGCCCCGGTACGGGGTGACCTGCACGGTGTTGGTGTAGACGGAGGAGAACTCGACCCGGTAGGCGCCGAGCTTGTACGGCCCGAGCAGCTGGGTGGAGGTGATGATCGGCACGATGATCCCGTACGGGGTGTAGGCGCCGTGGTCGTGCAGGATGCGCACGTCCATGCCGAGCACCCGGCCGTCGTCGTCGAAGCCGACCCGCACGTGCTGCACCTGGCCGCGCTCGTGGGCGGAGGAGATGAAGTGCTCGCGCCGGTCCTCGGTCCACTTGATCTCGCGGCCGAGCAGCATGGCGGCCCACGGCACCAGGATCTCCTCCGGCCACGGGTGCACGATCTTCACCCCGAACCCGCCGCCCACGTCGGGCGCGATGACCTCGACGCTGGTCAGCGGCAGGCCGAGCGCGGCCGCGATGGCCATGCGGACGCTGGTGGAGGTCTGGGTGCTGGAGTAGACGCGCAGGTCGGCGCCGTCCCAGCGGGCGTACACGCCGCGGCCTTCGAGCGGGGTGCTGGCGCTGCGCTCGATGTCGAGCCGGAACGACAGGGTGTGCGGGGCGGCGTCGATCGCCTCCCCCGCGCTCAGCCCGGACGCGGAGGGCACCTCCTGCACCAGGTGGGCGCCGATGTTGCCGGGCACGTCCTCGTGCACGAGGTGGCCGCTCTGCACGGCGTCCTCCAGGCCGACGACCGGCTTGAGCGGCTCGTAGTCGACCTCGATGAGCCCGCAGGCGTCCTCGGCGAGGTAGCGGTCGGTGGCCACGACCATGACGACGGGCTCGCCGACGTGCCGCACCGTCTCCCTGGCCAGCGGGTAGGCGGTCCGGCCGTGGGTGAGCGCCGGGTGCGGGATGAGCAGCGGCAGCGGCCGGCCGACCCGCTCGGGCAAATCCTCCCAGGTGTAGATCGCGATCAGGCCGTCGACGTCGAGCGCGGCGGTGACGTCGACGTCGCGGATGCGGGCGTGCGCGTGCGGGGAGCGCACGAACGCGGCGGCCAGCGCGCCGGAGCCCAGGTCGTCGAGGAAGCGGCCCTGCCCGGTGAGCAGCCGGGGGTCCTCGCGGCGCTGCACCGGCTCTCCGAACAGCCTGGTGGTCATGACTCCTCCGCCCTCAGCTCGGCGGCGCGGTGGACGGCCTTGACGATGTTCTGGTAGCCGGTGCAGCGGCACAGGTTTCCCGAGATGCCCTCCAGCACCTCCTCGTCGGTCGGCGCGGGGTTCTCCTCCAGCAGCGCCGTCACCGTGCAGAGGAAGCCGGGCGTGCAGAAGCCGCACTGCAGGGCGTGGCTCTCGCCGAACGCCCGCTGCACCGGCGACATCCCGTCCGGCCCGGCCAGCCCCTCCACGGTGGTGATCTCGTGCCCGTCGGCGGTGACGGCCAGCATCAGGCAGGAGCGCACCGGCCGGCCGTCGAGCAGCACCGTGCAGCAGCCGCACACGCCGTGCTCGCAGCCGACGTGGGTGCCGGTCAGGCCGAGGTCGTGGCGCAGGCAGTCGGACAGCAGCCGCCTGCCCGGCACCCGCACGCGGCGGGCGGTGCCGTTCACGCCGAGGGTGATCTCGTGGCTCGAATCCGTCCCGGTGCTCATCCAGCCGCCTCCCTGGCCGCGTCCTTGACCGCCTGCTCGGCCAGCACCCCGATCAGGTGGAGCCGGTACGCCGCGGAGGCGTGCACGTCGCCGTCCGGCTCGGCACGCTCCCGTACGGCCCCGGCGACCCGCTGCCAGGGGACGGTCGCGGCGGGCCGGCGTTCGCAGGCCTCGGTCACGTCGACCACGACCGGGACGGGGCCGACGCCGACGCAGCCGACCCGGGCGGCGCTGATGTGCAGGTCCTCGTCGAGCGTCACCACCGCGCACACCCCGGCGAGCGCGTAGTCGCCGTGGCGCCTGGCGATCTCGCGGAACGCGGTGCCGGTGCGCGGCGGCAGCGCGGGGAAGAGCGCGGAGACGGCCAGCTCGCCCGGCTCGGCCGCCGACTCCATGGGGCCGGTGAAGAACGCGCCCGCGGGCACGTCCCTGGTCACCACCCCGTCCGGCAGGCCGGACGCCGACGGCTCGCCGGGCGCGCGGCGTGCCAGGCGCACCGAGCCGTCGAGTACGGCGAGCACGGCGGGCAGTTCGGCGGCCGGGTCGGCGTGCACGAGGCTGCCCACCACGGTGCCCCGGTTGCGGATCACCGGGTGGGCCACCAGCCGGAGCGCCTGGACCATGAGCGGGTGCGGGCCGGCCCGCTCCACCTCGGCGTGCCGGGCCAGCGCGCCCACGGTGACCCCGCCGGGGCCCGCGTCGATCGAGCTCAGCGCGCCGAGCCTGTTGATGTCGACCAGGTGGTCCGGCGCGGCGATCCGCATGTTGAGCATCGGGATGAGGCTCTGGCCGCCGGCGAGCACCTTGCCACGCGGCCCCGCCCCGGCCAGGATCTCCAGCGCCTCGCCGAGGTCGCGGGGGGCGTGGTACTCGAACGGCGGCGGCTTCACCCTGCCTCGATCCTGACGGGTTCGGGGGTGCGGCGGGCGATGACCCGGAGCAGGTGCCAGCCGCCCACCACCACGATGGTGCCGAGCGCGATGCCCTCAAGCCTGAAGTCGCTGCTGATCAACTGCTTCACCGGTCCGATGGCCAGGATGATGCCCGCGCCGATCGGGACCATGTTCACCGGGTCGGCGAAATCCACCCTGTTCTCGATCCAGATCTTGGCGCCGAGCAGGCCGATCATCCCGTACAGGATGACCGTGATGCCGCCCAGCACGCCGGACGGGGTGGCCGAGACCAGCGCGCCGAACTTGGGCATCAGGCCGAACAGGATCGCGATGACGCCGGCGATGTAGTAGGCGGCGGTCGAGTAGACCTTGGTGGCGGCCATGACGCCGATGTTCTCGGCGTAGGTGGTGGTCGGCGAGCCGCCGACCGAGCTGGCGACCACGGTGGCGACGCCGTCGGCGGCGATCGCCCGGCCCATGTACGGGTCGAGGTCCGTCTTGGTCATCTCGCCGACGGCCTTGACGTGGCCGATGTTCTCCGCGACGAGCGCGATGACGGCGGGCAGGACCAGCAGCACGGCCGAGGTGTGGAAGCTGGGCCAGGTGACGGGCGGCAGACCGAACCAGTCGGCCTCGGCCACCCCGCTGAGGTCGACCCGGAAGTGCGCGGCGACCTGCACGGCGCCGTCGTCGTAGGCGGGCACCATGCCGAAGACCCGGTCGGCGGCCCAGGAGAGCACGTAGCCGGCGACGAGGCCGACGAGGATGGCGACGCGGCCGACGAAGCCCTTGAACGCCACCACGACGACGAACGTGATCAGCATCGTGAGCAGGGCCATCCACTGGTCCTGCGGCCAGTAGACGTCCGCGACCACGAACGCGAGCCCGAACCCGATGAGCATGACCACCGCGCCGGTGACCGGCGGCGGGAAGATCTTGTTGATGACCTGGACGCCGAGGAAGTGGACCGCGAGGCCGATCAGCGCCAGCACGAACCCGGCCACCAGGATCGCGCCCACCACGACGGAGCTGGCCTCGGGCGAGTCGCCGCCGAACAGCGCCCTGATCGCCAGCACGCCGCCCACGAAGGAGGCGCTCGTGCCCAGGTAGCTGGGCACCTTCCCCTTGACGATCAGCAGGAACAGGATCGTCGCGACCCCGGACATCATGATCGCCATGTTCGGGCTGAGCCCCATCACCAGGGGGAAGACGAACGTGGCGCCGAACATCGCCACGACGTGCTGGGCGCCGAACCCCACCATGCGGGGCCAGCTCAGCCGTTCGTCCGGCCTCACGACCTCGCCTGGTGCCAGATGCTTGCCGTCGCCGTGCTTGGTCCACCCGAATGCCATGTGAACCCCTTTTCACCGGGCCGCTGCTTGCGGGCACATTAGGCCAGCAGGCGCGCTGGTACACGGGCATGATCTGCCAAATCTGCCCGGTTGACCAGTGGTCCCGTTGCGCACTTCTGCCCGGCGGGGCCGGTGATCGTCAGTGGACGTGGATGGTGAAGCCCTCACCGGTGACGACCTGGCCGGAGCGGATCTTGGCCGTCTTGCGCAGCTCCACCTCGCCGTCCACCTCCACCATGCCTTCGGCGACGAGCATCTTGGCCAGGCCGCCCGTCTCGGTGACCCCGCAGTACTTCAGCAGGTCGCAGAGCGGGATGTAGTCGGAGCGCAGTTCGAAGTCCACGCCTGCCAACCCTAGATGCCGCGCATCCTCAGCACGTGCAGGGCCAGGGTCAGGTTGAGCCGCAGGTGCGGGTCGTCGGTGAAGTTGCCCAGCAGCCGCTCCAGTTTCCCGATGCGGTAGCGGAGCGTGTTGTAGTGGAAGTGCAGCCGGCGGGCGGTCTCGGCCACATTGAGGTTGGTCTCCAGCAGGACCTGCAGGGTGCGGCGCAGGTCGGCGTTCTCGGCGTCGTCGTCGGAGGCCAGCGGGCCGAGCGTCTCCCGGACGAACGCGTGCAGTTCGTCGGTGTCGTTGACCAGGGACAGCAGCCGGTAGACGCCGAGCTGGTCGAAGTGCGCGACGGCGCCGGGCCCGTGCAGCTGGCGGCCCACCCGGGCCGCCTTCAGCGCCTGCGAGTACGCCTCCGGTAACGTCTCGGGGCCCCGGCTGGGGCGGGAGGTGCCGGTGGAGAACGTCACGGGCGGCGTGTCGGCGAAGGCCGAGGCGGCGTCCTTGGCGATGCGGGAGGCGTCCACCGAGGCGTCCACCACGGCCACCACCTCGTGGGAGAAGCCGGCCACCGCGCCGCGCGGGTCGTGCCGGCGCATCGCGGCCGTCCAGCAGGTCACCAGCCGGTCCTGGGCGGTGCGCTCGTCGCCGTCGGGGTCGAGCTCGGCCACCAGCACGGTCACCGGCCGCTCCAGGTCCCAGCCGAACGCCCGCGCCCTGACCACCACCCGCTCGGCGGAGCCGGCCCGGCCGGTGAGCACGTCGCGCAGGAAGTCGGCGCGGTACTTGCTCTCGACCGCGTTCACCGCCTCCTGCCGGGTGACGGCGAGCGCGGCCACGGTGGCGGCCCGTTCCAGGATGCCGACGTCGCTGTCGCGGATGTCCCCGGACGGGCTGTAGGCGACGATCCGGCCGTGGTGGTGCCCGCCCGCGATCACCGGCACCGACACCGCGGTCCGGGCGCCGGGCGACGCGGCCGCGCCGGGCGGCCAGTCGCGGGTGATGGACTCGCGCAGCGCCGCCTCGTGCGGGCCCGCCGACGCCAGCACCCGGCCGCGGCCGTCGACGGCGGCCACCGACACGTCCAGCAGCGCCGCCACCTCCGTGGTGACCTCGTCCAGCCCGCCGCCGGCCAGTACCACCTGCACCAGCGCCCGGTGCGCCTCCTCGGCGCGGACGAGCACGGCCGCCTGCCGGTTGAGGATGTCGGTGAGCACCTGGTTGAGGATGTCGTCGAAACCGACGTCGTTCGGCAGCAGGATGAGCGGGAAGCCGAGCCGGTCCGCCTGCTCTGCCATCGCCGACGGCAGCTCGTCGACGTACCGTCCGAGCTTGATGGCCAGCGCCGCCAGCCCGCGCTCGTCCAGGTCGGCGACCAGGCGGCCGAGCGACTGCGGCGTGTTGCGCAGCGGGTAGCCGGTGGTGAGCAGCAGCTCGTGCGGCTTCACCCAGGCCAGGATGTCGGGCACCTCCATGACGTTGAGGCGTTGCACGATACGGCCCAGACCGCTCTCCCCCGCGATCAGCCGGGCCTCCGCGAGGGTCGACACGCCCAGCAACTCTCCGACGGACACGCCGTGGATGATCGTTCCCGTGCTGGCGAGACGAACTGGGGGCTCCATGTACAGATTGTGGCCCCACATACCGTCTGTCAGGAAGAGCCAGTCTTCCCGCTGACTGTTGGCAAATTTCTCCGTACGGGCGGTTGCCGGGCCCGTTCTACGGTCAGGTCCAGGGTCGGTAGGGAGGTCCGGTGACGGTCGGTACTCACGTGAGGCGGGTACGCGCGCACGTCACGGGCGCCGCGAGCACCGCGGTGCGCCCGGTCCTGGAGGCTTCGAGGCGGCCCGCCCGGGTGCTCGCCGCGTTCCCCGCCGGGATCTACCTGGAGGTCAGGACCGAGCTGGAGCCCGCGGTGATCGCCGTGGTGACGGGACCGGCCACCCGGCTGCCGAACTCGATGCTGCTCGCCGGAGCGCTGCCGCGCGTGACCATGGGTGACGAGGCCTTCGTGGGCGACGGCTCGGTGGACGTCGGCGGGCTGAGCCTGCGCGCCCGCCGCTGGTGGGACCCGTCTCCGCGGCTGGGCGAGGTCGATCCCGCGACGCTGCCGCCGCCGTCGGCCCTGGCCGGGCGGGGCACGCCGGGCCTGGACGGCAACGACGCGGTCGAGCTGCTCGCGGCCAGTTGCGCCTCCGGGTGGCTGCTGGGCGCGGTGACGGCGGCCGAGCGGCTGGTCGGCCTCGGCCCCGGGCTGACGCCGAGCGGCGACGACGTGCTGGCGGGGCTGCTGGTGACGCTGCGCCACCTGGGGGCGGCGACCGGCACCGCGCGGGCGGTCGACCTGGCCGGGTGGCTGGGGGCGACCGTCACGTTCGACGCGCGCACCCGTACCACGCCGATCTCCGCGACGCTGCTGCACTGCGCGGCGCGCGGCGAGGCGTGCCCGGAGGTGCTCGCGGTGCTGCGCGGCCTGACCGGGCGGCAGCCGCTGGGGCCGGCGCTGCGCCGGCTGTGCGGGCTGGGCCACACCTCGGGCGCCGACCTGGCGCAGGGCATCGCGATCGGGCTGGAGACCGTACGCGCGCTGGGGGGACGGGGATGAACGACACGGTCTTCGTACGCGAGGGCGTCTACCACGACTCGGTGGCGCTGATGCGGGTGAGCAGGGCGCTGTCCGAGCTGCCTGGCACGGCGGTGGCGATCGTCGCCATGGCCACGGAGCTCAACCTGGAGCTGGCCCGCGACCTGGGCTTCGAGCTGCCTCCGGCCGGTCCGGGCGACCTGCTGGTCGCGCTGCGCGGGCCGGACACCGCGGCGGCGGCGCACGAGCTGGACCGCCACCTGGCGGAGCTCTCCTCGGCGGGGCCGGCGCGGGAGGCCGAGCAGCCGCCGCTGACCACCCGCTCGGCGGCGCGCGGCGGCGGCGCCGACCTGGCGCTGGTGTCGGTGCCGGGCGAGCACGCCTTCGCCGAGGCGATGGACGCGATCGAGGCCGGGCTGCCCGTCATGGTCTTCAGCGACGGGGTGCCGGTCGGGTCGGAGCGGCTGCTGAAGGAGCGCGCGGACGAGCGCGGCGTGCTCGTCATGGGACCCGACTGCGGCACGGCCGTGGTCGGCGGGGTGGGGCTGGGGTTCGCCAACGTGCTGCGTCCCGGGCCCGTCGGGCTGGTGGCCGCGTCGGGGACCGGCGCCCAGCAGGTGAGCTGCCTGCTGGACCTCGCGGGCGTGGGGGTCAGCCACGTGCTCGGCGTCGGCGGCAGGGACCTGTCGGCGGCGGTCGGCGGGCTCTCGACGGTGCGGGCGCTGCGCATGCTGGACGAGGACCCGGCCACGGAGCTGATCGTGCTGGTCTCCAAGCCGCCGGACCCGGACGTGGCGGGGACCGTGCGGCAGGTCGTGGAGTCGCTGCGCACGCCGGTCGTGGAGGCGCTGCTCGGCTCCGGCATCGACCTCACCGCCGCCGCCGAGGCCGCCCTGCGCGCCCTCGGCCGCCCAGTGCCCGCCTGGCCCTGCTGGGACGGCTCCGCCCGGAGAACCGTGACGGTGGCAGGCGAAGATCCCGGGCCGCTGATCGGGATCTACTCCGGTGGGACGCTGTGCGCCGAGGCGGCGCTGATCGCCGGGGCCGGGGAGTTCACCGACTACGGGGACGACGTCTACACCCGGGGCCGGGCGCACCCGATGATCGACCCCACGCTGCGGCTGGAGGCCCTGGGCAAGGTGCCGCCTGGCGGCGTGGTGCTCATGGACGTGGTGCTCGGCCACGCCGCCGACCCCGATCCCGCCGCCCGGCTCGCCCCCGCGATCGCCGCCCTGCCCGCCGCCGTGGTGGTCGCGCTGATCGGCACCGAGGCCGACCCGCAGGACCTGCTCCGGCAGGCCGCGGCCTTCCGCGACGCCGGCGCCGTCGTGTTCACCTCCAACGCGCAAGCCGCCCGGCACGCCAGGGACTCGCTATGACACTGCTCGACGGCCCGCCCCATGTCATCACGGCCGGCGCCGGCCTGCTCGCGGACGCGCTGCGCGAGCAGGCCGCCGCCGTCACCGGCGTCTCCTGGCGCCCGCCCCTGGCGGGCACCGCGGACGCCCTGGCCAGGGTGCTCGCCGACCCGCGCAGGCAGGCGGCCAACGACCTGGCGGTGCGCCGCCTGGTCTCGGCCCGCCCGGAGCTGGCCGGCGTACGGCGGGCGTCGGAGGTGCTGCGGACGGCGGAGCGCACGTTCCTGCACGCGGGCCCGCCGATCACCTGGGAGCGGGCGTCGGGCCCGATGCGCGGCGCGCTGATCGGCGCGATGCTGTTCGAGGGGTACGCGGACGACGAGCGGGAGGCGACGGCCAGGCTCGCCGCCGGGGAGGTGCGGCTGGAGCCGTGCCATCAGCACGCGGCCGTGGGCCCGATGGCGGGCGTCGTCAGCCCGTCCATGTGGCTGTTCGAGGTGCGCGACACCGAGCACGGCGGCACCGCGTACTGCTCGCTCAACGAGGGCCTGGGCAAGGTGCTGCGCTACGGCGCGTACGGGCCCGAGGTGCTCGACCGGCTGCGCTGGATGGACGGCGTGCTCGGGCCCGCGCTGTCGGCGGCGATCGGGCTGACCGGGCCGCTGGACCTGCGGTCGCTCATCGCGCAGGCGCTGCAGATGGGCGACGAGCTGCACAACCGCAACCGGGCGGCGACCTCGCTGCTGCTGCGCGAGCTGGCCCCGGCGATCTCGGACGCGGCCCCAGGGCACGCGTCGGAGGTGCTGCGCTTCATCGCCGGCAACGACCACTTCTTCCTCAACGCGGGGATGGCCGCGGCCAAGGTGAGCACCGACGCGGCCCGGGACGTGCCGGGTTCGACCCTGGTCGTGGCCATGGCGCGGAACGGCACGGACTTCGGCGTGCAGGTGTCGGGGCTCGGCGGCCGGTGGTTCACCGGGCCGGCCGGGGTGCCGGACGGGCTGTACCTGGGCGCGTACGGGCCCGGCGACGCGAACCCGGACATCGGCGACTCCACCATCACCGAGACGTCCGGGCTGGGCGGGTTCGCGATGGCGGCGGCCCCGGCCATCGTCCGGTTCGTGGGCGGTGAGGTCGCGGACGCGGTGGCCGCCACGCGGTCGATGTACGAGATCACGCTGGCGGAGCATCCCGCCTACCAGATCCCGGGGCTCGGCTTCCGCGGCACGCCCACCGGCATCGACGTCACGCTCGTCGCCAGGACCGGTCTGCTGCCCGTGGTGAACACCGGCATCGCGGGCAGGATCGCGGGCACCGGGCAGGTCGGCGCGGGGCTCGTCAGCCCTCCCGCGGAGGCGTTCACGGCGGCTCTGCGGGCGCTGTCGGACGCGGTGGCTGATCCTTTCGAGGTATAGCGAAACCGCACGTCAACCCCCGAAAAGCGACACTATGGTTTCGCCCCGGTTCACGTGCCTATATGGTGACGAATCCCATGATGTGAAACCACGGCGTGACTTGTGTGACCTTTGAGGCTGGAGATGGGGGCGGGACATGGCAGCCGACCGCGTGCTCAGCGGCCCCGGCGCTGAAGGCGGCACTCCACAGAGCCAGGGCAAGCTCGTCGGCAGGCGTTACCGGCTGATGTCGCCCGTCGGCCGGGGCGGCATGGGCATGGTGTGGCACGCCCACGACGTGCTGCTCGACAGGGACGTGGCGGTCAAGGAGCTCATCCTGCCGTTCGGCCTGGACCACGCGGGCAAGCAGGCGGCGCACCGGCGGGTGCTGCGCGAGGCCAGGTCGGCCGCGCGGCTGCAGCACCCGGGCATCGTCACCGTGCACGACGTGGTGGAGGAGGACGGCCGCCCGTGGATCGTCATGGAGCTGGTCCGCGCCTGGTCGCTGGAGCAGGCGGTGCGGCAGAGCGGCCCGCTGCCGGTGATCCAGGCCGCCGAGATCGCCATCCGGGTGCTCGACGCGCTCCGGCACGCGCACGCCTCCGGCATCCTGCACCGCGACGTCAAGCCGGGCAACGTGCTGCTCACCGCCGACCGGGTGGTGCTGACCGACTTCGGCATCGCCGCCGTCGAGGGCGACGTCACGATCACCCAGACCGGGCTGCTCATGGGCTCGCCCGCGTACATCCCGCCGGAGCGCCTGTCGGGGCAGCCGATCTCGGCGGCGGCCGACCTGTGGTCGTTCGGGGCGACGCTGTACGCGGCGGTCGAGGGCCGTCCCCCGTACGAGGGTCCTGACGCGGTCGCGGTGCTGGGCGCGGTGCTCACGCAGGAGCCGTCCAGGCCGCAGCGCGCCGGCGCGCTGCTGCCGGTGATCGAGGGGCTGCTGCAGAAGAACCCGGCCGCGCGGCTCACCGCCGACCAGGTCGCCGACCGGCTGGAGCGGGTGCTGCTCGCGCACGGCTCGGTACGGCCGCGCACCCCGGAGACGCCCGCGCCGCTGCCCACGCTGGGCGACTCGACGCCCGCCGGGCTGCTGCCGCCGCTGGAGCCGCCGTCGGGGCCGCTGCCCTCGCGGATCGTGGAGACCCCCTCGGGCCCGGTGCGCGTCCCGTACGACCCGGAGAACAACCCTTCCGACGGGTACGGCATTTCCTACGACACGACGTCCGGTCACCGGACCGACCAGGTGCGGCAGCCGGGGTTCGACGCGTTCTCCTCGGGCCCGCACTCCCTTCCGGGGCTCGGCGGCTCGGCGGCCCCGAGGTCGCTGTCGGACCCGGCCCCGGGCGGCTACCCGTCACCGGGCAGCACGTCCGGCCCGTACCCGCTGCCCGGACACGACACGTCCGGCCCGTACCCGTTGCCGGGACAGGAGACGTCGGGCCCCTACGCGACGCCGGGAGGCGCGTCCGGCCCCTACGCGACGCCGGGAGGCGCGTCCGGACCGTACGCGACGCCGGGCGGGGCGTCCGGCGCCTACCCGGAGCCGGACGGCCTGTCCTTCCCCGGCGGGGGCCGCACGCGGGGGCCGGGTGACTCCGGTGAGCAACCGGCGCCGCCCATCCTGCCGCTGACCAGCGACAGCCGCAGCGTGAGCGCCTCCGGCCGGTGGCCGCTGGCGACCGACGACGACCTGCGCGACCAGTCGCACAGGCTGTCCAAGGACGTCGGCCGCAGCCGCCTGGCCCAGCTGCCCGGCGGTCCCCATCGGACCTCCGCCGGCCGGCCCACCACCAGCCGGCGCACCCCGGACGAGAACGGCAACGCCTGGGTGCGCGACGGGCGGCCGACGCCGCTGCTGATCGTCGCCGCCGTGGCGGCCGTGGTCGCCGTGGTGGCCGCGCTGATGATCTACGCGTCGAGCGGTTCCGTCGAGCCCGTGACGACCCCGCTCTCGGTCGCCAGCAGCGCTCCGTCGCGGGCCGAGGCCTCCCCGGTGCCCGACGGGTACGTCGAGGAGACCCCGCCGGGGTTCAGCGTGGGCGTGCCCGAGGGCTGGAAGCTGAGCACCTCGGGCGGCCAGACCACGATCACCGGGCCGAAGGACTCGGGCATCGAGGTGATCGTCGCCCAGGTGGCGCCCCAGGCCGACGGCGGCCTGTCGGAGCTGACCCGCGAGGAGGCGGACGGCGGCAGGGACGGTTACATCCAGGTGCAGCTGCAGGAGACCGACTACCGCGGCTGGAAGGCGACCGACTGGGAGTACACCTACGCCGCCGAGAACGAGGTGCCCATGCACGCGCTCACCCGGTTCGTCACCGTCGATGACAAGACGGCCTTCACGATCACCTTCGACATGCCGGAGCTCGTCTGGGACGACCAGTCCGGGGCCCGCAAGGTCTTCTTCGACACCTTCCGCCAGTCCACCTGACCCGGCGTCCTTCCTGGTGGAAGGCCCGGAAGTCAGATCGTGATGTTGTACGGTCTGCACATGAGGCTGGGGAGCATCTTCTTCTATCCCATCAAATCCACCTCTGGGCACGAGGTGGCCGAGGCCGAGGTGCAGCCGTGGGGGCTGGCCGGCGACCGGCGTTACCTCGTCGTGGACGAGCGCGGCGAGCCGATCACCGCCCGCGAGCATCCGATCATGCTGGCCTGCGTGGCCCTGGCCGACGGCGCCGCGATCAAACTCACCGGCCCGCACGCCGACCCGCTGCGCGTCGTCCCCACCTCGCGCAGGTTCACGGCGAACGTCTGGGGGACGCCGGTGGAGGTGACCGACTGCGGGGACGACGCGGCCGCGTGGATGGCCGCGCTGATCGGGCGGCCCGCCAGACTGGCCTGGCTGGACGACCCCACCCGGCGCCCGGTCGATCCCGCGTACGGCCTGCCCGGCGACCGGGTGAGCCTGGCCGACGGCTACCCGCTGCTGCTCACCACGACGGCCTCGCTGGCCCGGCTCGGCGACTGGGTCGCGGAGACGGCGGCCGAGCTGGGCGAGGAGATCCCGCGGCCGCTGGACATGCGCAGGTTCCGGCCCAGCGTGGTGGTGGAGGGCGCGGACGAGGCGTTCGCCGAGGACGGATGGCGGCGGCTGCGGATCGGCGAGGTGGAGTTCCGGGCCGCCAAGGGATGCGACCGCTGCGTGCTGACGACCGTCGACCCGGACACCTACGCCAAGGGCAAGGAGCCGATCCGCACCCTGAGCCGTCACCGCAGGTGGGACGGCAAGGTGTGGTTCGGCGTCAACCTGATCCCCGACGGCACGGGCGTGATCAGGCGAGGTGACCCCGTCACAGTGCTGTAGTCCCAAAAACAACGTTTTGGGGTGATCTCTGGGGCTATGCGAGACTTCACGGGTGACCAGCACCCCCACGACCGCTGACGCCTCGCCCTCCGCCCATCTCCGGGCCGTCCAGCGCCGCACTCTGATCGTGCTCTCGGCCGCGCAGATCGTGGGCGGCGTCGGAGTCGCCGTCGGCCTGGCGCTCAGCTCGGTGGTGGTCGACCAGCTCTCCGGGTCGACGATGATCAGCGGCTTCGCGGGGACCGCGACGGTGCTGGGGGCGGCCCTGCTCGCCCTGCCGACGGCCAAGGCGTCGAGCAAGGGCGGCAGGCGGTCCGGCCTGGCGCTGGCGTACCTGGCGGCGCTGCTCGGCTGCGCCATCTCGGTCGTCGCCATCAACCTCGGCAACTGGCAGCTGCTGCTGGCCGGGCTGGTGCTGGTCGGCGGCGGCAGCGCGGGCAACCTGGCGGCCCGCTACTCGGCCACCGACCTGTCGCCCAGGAACCACGCCGCCCGGCACCTGTCGCTGGTGGTGTGGGCGGCGACTGTCGGCTCGGTGGCCGGCCCCAACCTGGCCGAGCCCGCCGACCGGATCGGCATGGAGGCCGGGCTGGTGGGGAAGGCCGGGCCGTTCGCGTTCGCCGCGCTGGCGTTCGCGCTGGCGCTGCTGATCGTCTTCGCCGGACTGCGCCCCGACCCGCTCAAGCTGGCCAGGGAGCACGACGGCAGGAAGCCCTCGACGGAGGCGGGCAACCGGACGGTCCGCACCGCGTGGCGGATCCTGCGCACCACGCCGATGGCCCGCCAGGCCCTGGTGATGATCGCCGTCAGCCACACCGCGATGGTGTCGATCATGTCGATGACCCCGGTCAAGCTGCACCACGACGGCGCCGAGCTGGACGTGATCGGCATCGTGATCAGCCTGCACATCGCCGGCATGTACGTGATGTCGCCGGTGGTCGGCTGGCTGGCGGACAAGGCGGGCCGGGTGCCGGTGCTGCTGCTCGGCATGAGCCTGCTGCTGGTCTCCGCCGTGCTGGCGGCCACGGCGGGCCACCAGGTGTGGCAGGTGACGGTGGCGCTGTTCGTGCTCGGCCTGGGCTGGTCGTGCGGGCTGGTGGCCGGCTCCGCGCTGGTCAGCGAGTCGGTCTCGATCGACGGCCGCACGGCCGTCCAAGGGCTGTCGGACCTGCTCATGAACGTGTGCGGGGCGACCGGCACGGTGCTGGCCGGCGTGATCGTGGGCGGTCTGTCGTACGGGGTGCTCGGTTCGGGCGTGGGCGTGATGGTGGCGCTGGCCGGGGTGTGGCTGGCGCTGGCGGCCCGCCGGTCGGGCGCTATTTGGCGTCCGCGTAGCAGCTGACCGCGACCGCCTCCATCGGGAAGCGCACCGGAGTGGCCCCGAACAGCAGCCGGGTCGCCTCGGCCGCCGCGGCGCCCACTGCGTCCGCCACCTGCTCGGCCAGGTCGAGCGGGCAGTGCACGATGACCTCGTCGTGCTGGAAGAACACCAGCCTGGCCGGGCCGGGCAGCAGGCCGCGCAGCACCCCCATGAGCGACAGCGCCCATTCGGCGGCCGTGGCCTGGACCACGAAGTTGCGGGTGAACCTGCCCCGGTCGCGCGCCGCCCGGCCGCCCTCGGGGCCGGAGACGAGCTCGCGCCACGACGCGGACGGCGGCGGGCTGGTGCGCCCGAGCCAGGACCGCACGAGCCGGCCCTCCTCCCCGGCCTTGGCGGCGTCCTCGACGAACTGGTAGGCCTTCGGGAAGCGCCGGCGCATGACGGGCAGCAGCCGGGCGGCGTCGCCGCTGGTGCCGCCGTACATCGCCGACAGCATCGCGATCTTGGCGTGGTCGCGCTGGCCGCCGAACGAGCCGGCCAGCGCCGAGTAGAGGTCGATCTCCCCCGCCGCGGCGGCCAGCCCGGCGTCGCCCGCCATCGCGGCGAGCACCCGCGGCTCCAGCTGGGCGGCGTCGGCGACGACGAGGGCCCACCCGTCGTCGGCCACCACCACCCTGCGCAGCACCTTGGGGATCTGCAGGGCGCCGCCGCCGCTGGTCGCCCAGCGGCCGGAGACCACGCCGCCGACCACGTATTCGGGCCGGAAGCGGCCGCCGCGCACCCACTGGTCGGCCCACGCCCAGCCGTGGAAGCTGTGGAGCCTGGCCAGCTCCTTATAGGCGAGCAGCGGCTCGACCGCCGGATGGCCGACCTGCTTGAGCTCCCAGGACCGGGTGGACTTGATCGCCACCCCGGCCCCCTTGAACGCCTTGACCAGCTGCTGCACCGAGTCGGGGTTGACCGGATGGCCGAACGCCGCCGACACCCGGTCGGCCAGCGTCTGCAGCTTGGCCGGCCGCATGCCGTGGACCGGCCGGGGCCCGAGCATCTCGGCGAGCAGCGCGTCGTGCACGTCCCTGCGCCAGGGCATGCCGTCGTGGCTCATCTCGGCGGCGATGAGCGCGCCGGCGGACTCGGCGGCGGCCAGCAACCGGAACCGGCCGGGATCGGGCAGCGCCGCGATCCGGGCGAGTTGGTCGGCGAGCACCTCGGCCACCGCCTCCGGGGGCAGCGGCTCGGGCGCGAAGAGCGTGCCGGGATCTTCCGGCGCGTCGTCGGGGACGGGCCGGCCGTGCAGCCTGGCGTGCGCGGCCCTGGCCGAGCGCGGCTCCCCGTGACGCCCTTCGTACGCGAGCAGCAGGGCCTCGGTGAGTGCGAGGTCGTGGCAGCGGGAGACCCGCACCCCGGCGGCGAGCAGCGGCGGGTAGGCCTCGCGGGTGTCGGCCCACACCCACCGCGGCCGCGACGCCTCCAGCTCGCGCACCGCGCCGGGCCCGGCGGGGCGGGGCGGCCCGCCCGCGGGAAGGAGCCGCTCTCCGGCCAGCACCACGTACACGACTCCAGGGTGCCAGGCGGCTACGACAAAGAGATGCGCACCTCGTCCTCGATGGGGGGTTCGAGCTCCTGCCGCAGGCACCCGGTGGCGGCGTGGCACCGGATGGTGAGCGCGTCGGGGGTGACCGACAGGCGCAGGAACTGCTTGAAGAACGGCGGGGTGTCCCAGTCGGACAGCTCGGACAGGAAGTGCTGGAACACCCGGTCCACCGGCAGCCGGAACGGCCACGGCCAGGACCCGAGCAGCCGCGCCGCCCACCGCATCCGCCGGGTGATCGTCACGGCGCCGCCGGCCGGCCGCACCGGCGTGTTCTTGATCTGCTCGGCCATGATGCAGGCGGCCTCGTCAGGGGTGAGGCAGAGCCACTTCATCCGCAGCCGCTTGGCGTAGAGCTGGCTGTAGAAGGACAGCGAGTCGCCGCGCAGCGGGTAGCAGCGGTAGTCGTCCTCGTGCACGCCGCCCACGTCGACGCGCCGGATGGTGTGGGTGGCGTGCATGAACGCGCCGCCGCCGCCGGACACGACGTACTGGATGACCCGGTCGCCGACCTGGACCGGGTAGCGCTGGTAGTTGTGCACGTCGCCGCCGATGGCCGCCACGTAGCGGTGGCGCGGGTCGCGCACGATGTCGTCGATGGTGCCGCCGCCCTCCAGCGCGGAGGGCTTGTAGGCGTTGCCGGTGTAGATCGGCTTGCCGGTGACCAGGAGCTTCGGCCGGGGGTCGAGCGACACGCGGCGCAGCCACGCGGTCTGGCCCTTGTCGATGGTGCCCTTGATGCCGGTGTCGACGCCCACGATGAGCAGGCTCGGGGTGTCGATCACCCAGTACGGTCCGGGCTGCGTCACCTGCTGGGCCGGGCGGCCGCGCAGCGCGCGGGCCTCGGCCAGGGCCGGCTCGTCGATCGTCTCGGGCTTGCGCCACAGCAGCCCGCGCAGCCCCCGGTCGGGCCTGGGCTTGAGCGAGGCGTCGCAGAAGACCCGCATGAACCCGCCGAGCCCGTCGTACCAGTCGTGGTTGCCGGGGATCGCGTAGATCGGCGCGTCGAAGTCCTGGTAAGGGCGGAAGAACTTGTCGCGGTAGTCGTTGCCCGACCCGGCCGGGTAGATGATGTCGCTGGCCAGGATCGCGAACGCGGTGCCCTCCCCCGCCTTCAGCATGCCGGGCACCACCGCGTACTGGGACGCGTCGCCCTCACCGGTGTCGCCGACGAGCAGGAAGTCGAAGCTCTCGCCGACCTCGGGCGCGATCCGGAAATCGGGGTCCGTGCCGCGCCCGCGCAGGGCGGCCACCCACTGCTCGCGCACCTCGCCGGACGGGTCGCCGAACAGGCCGGCGAGTATCTCGTTGCGGGACTTCCACAGAGTGACCGGGTTCAGCCAGGTGAAGCCCTCGTCCTTCGGCCGCAGCCGGTCGAACGTGCCGATCTCCTGGCACACCCATCCGGCGCCCTCCTCGGACACCCGCGAGGATGCCCGCTTCCCCCGTTCAGCCGTTGATTCCACCATGACCCCATCTTTGCCCGTAGATCACGTCGCGCGCATCCGAACAGAGCGTGCCGTTGCCGACACAGCTGGTTCACGATGGTGTAACCTCAGTCGCCCCAAGCAAGCGGTTGTCGTCGCCAAGGGGAGGGCTAGCCATGGCCCGGAACGGTTCCGATGACGCGCTCAGGCGGAACACCACGCAGGTGGATGCCGTCGAGGGCCTGCTCGCGTACGCCGCCACGAGGAGCGCGCGCGAGGCGCTGCGCCAGGTGAGCCGTGCCGTGGCGATGAGCCGCGATCTGGCGGCCGAGCACCCCGAGCACACCTCCCTGCTGGTGCGCGCCCTGATCATGGAGGCGTCCCTGCAGCTGAGACGTAAGTGCCCGGCCGAGGCGCTGCCCCCGGCCGAGGAGTCGGTGGCGCTGGCCAGGAGGGCGGGCGGGGCCCCGCTGGCGCGCTCCCTGCACGCGCTGGCCGCCGCCTACAGGGCGCTCCGCCGCTTCGGCGAGGCCGCCGAGGCGGCGGAGGAGGCGTCCAGGGTCGTCGAGCTCGACTAGACGAGCGCTCCCGGGTTCAGCACCCCCCGCGGATCCACCCGGTCCTTGACCGCGCGCAGGATCGCCACGCCGAGCGGGCCGATCTCGGCGGCGTAGGCGGCGCGATGGTCGCGGCCGACCCCGTGATGGTGCGAGATGGTGCCGCCCGCCTCGACGATGGCGGTGTTCGCCGCCTCCTTGGCCCGCTCCCACTGCGCCACCGGGTCGTCCTCCTGCGCGGTGACGACGGTGAAGTAGAGCGACGCGCCGGTCTCGTACACGTGGGAGATGTGGCACATGACCAGCGGCGAGCCGAGCGCGCCGAGCAGCGCGAGCCGGACCGCGTCGTACAGGCGCGGCAGGTCGGCCCAGAAGCCGGCCGTCTCCAGCGTCTCCACGGTGGCGCCCGCGGCGAGCAGCGAGTCGCGCAGGTACGGCGCGGAGAAGCGGCCGTGCGCCCATCCTTGACCGGGCTCCTCGCCGAGAGGGACGCCGCCGTGGCCGGACAGCACCGCGGCGGCGGCCTCGCGGCGGGCGGACACCGAGGCGCCCTCGTAGCCGGCGATCACCAGGCAGCCGGCCTCGCCGCCGCCGATCCGGTCGGGGCGGGCCAGGCCGATCATGGTCTCGGTCTCGTCGGAGAGCCGCAGGACCGTGGGCAGCGGGCCGTCCTGGGCGAGCGCCCGCAGCGCGGCCGTGCCGGCGGCGAAGCCGGGCAGGCGCCAGCCCTCGTACACCTTCTCGGCCGGGGCGCGGCGCACCCGCAGCCGGAGCGAGGTGATGACGCCGAAGGCGCCCTCGGACCCGAGCACGAGCTGGCGCAGGTCGGGCCCGGCCGCCGACTTGGGCGCCCGGCCCAGGTCCAGGTCGCCCTCGGGGGTGGCGACGGTCAGCCCGGTCACCATGTCGTCGAAGCGGCCGTATCCCGCCGACGCCTGGCCGCTGGAGCGGGCCGCGGCGAAGCCGCCCAGCGTGGCGTACTCGAAGGACTGGGGGAAGTGGCCCAGCGTGAGGCCGTGCGCGGCCAGCAGGCGCTCGGCCTCGGGGGCGGGCACGCCGGGCTCGAACACCGCGGTCATCGACTCGGCGTCGACCTCGACCAGCCGGTCCATCCGGCCCAGGTCGAGCGAGATCACCCCGGCGAAGCCGTCGCGGGCGGCCGTGAGCCCGCCGACGACGGAGGTGCCGCCGCCGAACGGCACGACCGCGATCCGCTCGGCCGCGCACAGCCGCAGCACCCGCGCCACCTCGTCGTGGCCGCCGGGCAGCACGACGGCGTCCGGCGCGCCGGCGCCATCCCCGGAGCGCATCCGCAGCAGGTCGGGGGTGGACTTGCCACGGGCGTGCCGGACCCGCGCCTCGTGCGTGGTCAGCACGTGCCCGTCGCCGACCAGGCCGGCGAGCGCGTCGAGCAGCCGGGGCTCCAGCGCGGCGGGCGGCACCCGTACGGACTCCAGCCCGGCGGCGGGGACCGCCGGCGCGCGCACGCCCAGCAGATCGTGGAGCAGCCGGCGGACCTGTTCTGGAAGCTCGCGGGCCTTGGCCGGGTCGCCCCAGCCGGACCAGAGCATCGGTTCCGATCGCACGGTTACACTGTGACATATGACGGCTATTCGTCACAATGACGGCGTGCTGGACGCGGCCCGCGACTGCGTGCTGGCCTACGGGGTGCGCCGCACCACGCTCACGGACGTGGCGCGGCGGGCCGGGGTCTCGCGGATGACGATCTACCGGCACTGGCCGGACATGCGGGCGCTGGTCGCCGACCTGATGACGCGCGAGTGGGTACGGGTGATCAGCGGGCTCGACCTGGCCGATCCGGTGGGCGCGGTGGTGGCCGGGGTGCGCGGGCTGCGCGGGCACCCGCTCTGGCGCAAGATCGTGGAGGCGGATCCCGAGCTGCTGCTCCCCTATCTGCTCGACCGGCGGGGGGCCAGCCAGGAGGCGGTGCTCGCGGTGCTGGAGCCCGTACTCGGCGACCCGCGCAGGGCCAGGGCGGTGCTGCTGGTCGCCCAGTCGTTCCTGCTGTCAGCGCCCACCATGCTCGATCCGCTCACCCTCGACGACCTCGACGCCGAGCTCGCGACCCTGCTGGAGTCCTATCTCGCGCGCCCGGCGGGACGGTGAGCGGGGTCGTGCCGGGCAGCTCGCTGAACGCCGCCCGGAGGGCGCGCGAGCTGGCCCGCACCGCCGAGGAGCGGGTGGACGTGCTGGTGGTCGGGCTGGGCGCGACCGGGGCGGGCGCGGCGCTGGACGCGGCCTCGCGAGGGCTGGGCGTCGCCGCGATCGACGCCCAGGACCTCGCCTTCGGCACCTCCAGGTGGAGTTCGAAGCTGATCCACGGCGGCCTGCGCTATCTGGCCAAGGGGCAGGTGGGGGTCGCGTACGAGAGCGCGGTGGAGCGCGGCGTCCTGCTCACCCGCACCGCCCCGCACCTGGTCAGGGCGCACCCGTACGTGCTGCCGCTGACGCCGGGGGTCACCGGGGCGCGGGCCGCGACGGTGATGACCGGCTACCTGCTGGGGGACGGGCTGCGGCGCGCGGCGGGCACCCCGCGGCGGCTGCTGCCGGGCCCGTCGGCGCTGCCGGCGGGCCGGGTCCGCGAGCTGGCCCCGGTGCTGCGCGCGGACGGGCTGCGCGGCGGGCTGCTGTCGTGGGACGGGCGGGTGCTCGACGACGCCCGGCTCGTGGTCGCCGTCGCCAGGACGGCGGCCGCGCACGGGGCCCGGATCCTGACCCGCTGCCGCGCGCTGGAGCTGCGCCCGGACGGCGCCCGGGTGCGTGACGAGCTGACCGGCGAGGAGTTCGAGATCAGGGCGCGGGCGGTGGTCAACGCGACCGGCGTGTGGGCCGGCGGGCTGGACCCGAGGGTGCGGCTGCGGCCCTCGCGCGGCACCCACCTGGTGCTCCCGGCGGGCGCGCTGCCGGGGCTGCGGGCCGGGCTCCACGTGCCGATCCCGGGCGAGAGCAACCGTTTCGCGCTCGTCCTGCCGCAAGCGGACGGGCGGGTGTACGTGGGGCTCACGGACGTCGCGGTGGACGGGCCGGTGCCCGACGTCCCCGAGGCGCCCGAGGAGGACGTCAGGACGCTCCTGGACGTGCTGAACGGCGTCCTGGAGATCGAAGTGCCGAGGAAGGCCGTGGCGGGCGCGTACGCGGGCCTCAGACCGCTCCTGGCGAGCGGCGGGCACACGAGCGGGCACGGGGACGGACACACGGGCGGGTACGGGGACGGGCGCGGGGACCCGGGGGCGGGCGGGCGCACGGCGGATCTGTCGCGGCGGCACGCGGTGCTGTCCTCGGGCGGGCTCGTCACGGTCGTCGGCGGCAAGCTGACCACCTACCGGCGGATGGCCCAGGACGCCGTGGACCGGGCGGTCGCGGTGCGCGGGCTGCGCGCGGGCCCGAGCCGGACGGCCGCCATCCCGCTGGTGGGAGCGGGCCGGCCGGCCGCGGGGACGCCGCGCGGGCTCGCCGAGCGCTACGGCGCGGAGGCGGCGGCGGCCCGGCCGCTGGTCGAGTCCTGCCCCGAGCCGGTCGGTCTCGGCCTGACCCGGGGCGACCTGCTCTGGTCCGTGCGGCACGAGGGCGCGCTCGACGCCGGCGACCTGCTCGACCGGCGCACCCGGATCGGCCTGGTGGCGGCGGACCGCGAACGGGCGCTGGAGGCCGCGGAGGGCATGTTCGGCTGATCCTCCCCAACCCGTTAGGTTAGTCTTACCTAACCGTTGGAAGGGGGAAGGTGTGGCGAAGGGCTGCGAACACGCGAGGGGATGTCACACGGGTGGCGTCCCCACTCTCGCGAGCGCCACGGCGGGCGCGCGGCTCTGGCTCCTGGTCGAGTACGCGGGCCCGTGGCCGTCACACCTGGAAAGCTTCGAACTTCCTGAGAACATCGCCGAACTGGTGGCGCGGGCGCTCGCCCGGGGCATCAGGCCGCAGCTCATCCGCCGACCGGGCCGCCGCACCCGGACGCGGGATCAGGGCATCCGCGTGCTAGTCGGGTACGGGATCGGCGACCGGCCGTGGCTCGCCGGCGGCGTCATCGCAGGTCCTGACGATCTTGACCTGGACGCGCTGGTGGCCGGAGTGGTCCCCGAGTCCTGCATACTTGAAGACGAGCCGGTATTTCTGGTGTGCACGCATGCCAAGCGCAACGCGTGCTGCGCCCGCATCGGACTGCCCCTCGCCCGTGCTCTGGCGGAAAAACTGCCAGAAAGGGTGTGGGAAACGTCACACGTTGGCGGCGATCGGTACGCCGCCAACCTCGTGTGCTTGCCACACGGAATTTTCTACGGCAGCATGTCTCAGGCTGCTGCGATCGCAGCGGCTAACGCGTACCGGTCGGGCGAGATCATTCTCGACCGTTTCCGGGGACGCGCGGGTATCCCTGAGCCATTGCAAGCCGTCGAGCACTTCGCCCGAACCCATACGGGAGAGTGCTCCGTCGGCGCGGTGACCGTGGAATCCTCCAAGTCGGACGGCGACGTCACCGAAGCCATCGTGCGCTGCGGCGACGTCCGGTTCAAGGTTGTGGTCCAGCCCTCGGCGCGGCAAGCGCCGTGTGGCTCGGTTTGCGCCGACAAGGCCGCCACCTACCGGCTGGTTTCGCTGGACAGGCTTTCGCCTGTGCGGTACGCCACGCCTGCCTACGCCTGACAAAGGGAACATCACGGTCCTCCATTGCGTTGGAACAGTGACGCCCAAAGCGTCCGATGCGGCTCAATTACCGAAATACCTCTCACGAAGGTGGTTTTCTCATGTCTCAGGTACGTCGGCAGCTCGCCCGCCCGCGCCCCAGCTGGGGTTGGCAGGATGATGCCGCGTGCCGGGGTGAGGACCTCGTGCTCTTCTTCGGCCCCGACGGGGAGCGGCAGCCCGAGCGTGACGTACGTGAGCGGAAGGCCAAGGCGATCTGCGCCCAGTGCCCCGTCCGCACGGAGTGCCTTGACTACGCACTGTCCCGTCCGGAGAAGTACGGCACGTGGGGTGGCCTCAACGAGGACGAGCGCGCCTCCGAGCGTCGCCGTCGCATGCGCCGCGCCGCCAGCGCCGGCATCTCCGCCGCCTGACACACCCGGCAGCGTCTCCGAAGATCGTGTGATCACGCAGTTGTCCCGATGACCGGGGCCCGGCACGCCGGGCTCCGGAGAACCCGGTCGGGACAACTGCCTGATCAGGCGGACCTCGCCCCGCACGAAAGAACCGCGCATGAAAGAAGCCGCCGTCCGATCCGGACGGCGGCTTTCGCGTGCCCGCCGGTCGGCGGGCTAGGGCTGGTCACACCAGCAGGTCGTCGAACTCTCCGTCTTTGGCGCCCAGGACGAACGCGGTGATCTCGGCTCGCGTGTAGACGAGCGCGGGACCGTCGGGAAACCGCGAGTTGCGCATGGCCACCTCCCCTGTGGGCAGGGTCGCCACCTCGACGCAGTTGCCGTTGGGATTGCTCCGCGCGCTCTTGCGCCAGTCGGCGGAGAGTCGACCGGCGGGCGTTCCGTTGCGGAACTCGTGCATGGGTGTTGCTCCTCGGCCCTTACGGATGCACGTGCATCCGTGCTTACGAGCCGAGAATAGAGGGACGAACCGGAGGCCATATACCGGATGGCCAAAAATCCCTATGTGATGGGTCACAGGGACTCAGCCGTTCAGCAGCCGCTCCAGGAACGCCCGGGTCTGCCGGGGCTGCTCCGCCTGCACGCTCAGCCGGTCCATGACCTTCACGTAGTGCTCGGAATCGGCGACCTTGTCCAGGTAGAGCGCGCTCGTCAGCTGCTCCATGTAGACCACGTCGGGCAGCTCACGCTCGGGGAAGCGCAGGATGCTGAACGGGCCGCCGGCGGCGGCGTGCCCGCCCCGGTCGAACGGCATGATCTGCAACGTGACATTGTGGTGGGCGATGAGCTCCAGCAGGTGCTCGATCTGCTCGCGCATGACCTCGGGCCCGCCGAGCACCCGGCGCACCGCCGCCTCGTCGATCACCGCCCAGAGCGTGAGCGGGCTCTCCCCAGTCAGCCGCCGCTGGCGGGCCGTCCGCAACTGGACCCTGCGCTCCAGCTCGCCGGCCGGGGCGTTCTCGTGGGCCAGCTCGATCACCGCCCTGGCGTAGGCGGGCGTCTGCAGCAGGCCGGGCACGAACTGGTTCTCGTAGGTCCGGATGACCGAGGCGGCGCCCTCCAGCCCGATGTAGATCTCGAACCAGCTCGGCAGCAGATCGCTGTACTTGTGCCACCAGCCGGGCTCATTGGCCTTCCTGGCCAGTTCCAGCAGCGGCGCCCGGTCGCCGGGGTCCGTGACGCCGTAGAGGGTGAGCAGGTCGGCCACGTCGCGCTCCTTGAAGCTGACCTGGCCCAGCTCCAGCCTGCTGATCTTGGCATGGGACGCGCGGATGGAGTAGCCGGCGTCCTCCCGGGAGATCCCCTTGCCGGTGCGGAGTCTGCGGAGCTGCGTGCCCAGCAGGATCCGCAGGACGGTCGGGCTACCCGGAGAATGTCGCAGAATGTCGCTTTCCATCCGCTTCGCCCGCTCCGCGCTCACGCTCACCGCTCTCTATCGCATCTGCACGTGCAGATGCGATTTGCATCCGTAAATCACGAAAGAGTCTTGCATCGCCGACGTCACGCCGTAAAGATGGTCTTGGACACCAGAACGCGCTTCGGGGGCCAGCATGACGACTTTCGACCCGGGACCGCAAACCGCCAGCGGTCTCAGGCCACCAGGATGGCTGACGGCCGTCCTGATCGAGGGTCGGCCCGCCGAGCGCGATCGCCTCTTCGGCTTCCACGAGCTCAGCACGTTCGAGCCCGGGTGCGTCTCGGTGGCAAGACGGTTCGTCGACCAGACGCTCGGCTCGTGGGGGGCCGAGCGGGCCGTGTTCGACGCCCAGCTCATCACCTCCGAGCTGGTCACCAACGCCATGCGCCACGGCGGCGGCGCGATCGACCTGCGGCTGCTGATGGACAGGACCGAACTGGCCTGCGTTGTGAGCGATCACAGCACGGCGCCGCCGGTCACCGGCGGCGCCGACGTTTTCGCGGAGTACGGTCGCGGGCTGCGCCTGGTGGGCGCCCTCTGCCGCGCCTGGGGCTGGCTCACGCCCGGCGGCGCGCGCAAGCTCGTGTGGGCGGTGCTGCCGCTCTAACGGTTCCGGGCCAGCACCTCCAGCACGTCGGCGTCGGAGAGCTGGCCGAAATGCTCGTACCACTGCCCGACCGCGCGGAAGTCGGCCGGCACGCAGAGCACCACCACCTCGTCGGCCTCCTCCCGCATGGCGCTGACCGTGTCCCTGGCGCCCACCGGAACGGCGAGCGTCACCCTCCCGGGCCCGGCCGCGGCCACCGCCCGCAGCGCGGCCCGCGCGGTCACCCCGGTGGCCAGCCCGTCGTCGGCCACCACCACCTCGCGGCCCGCCAGGTCGGGCAGCGGCCGGTCACCCCGGTACACCGCCACCCGGCGGGCCAGCTCCCGCCGCTCGGCGGCCACCTCGCCGGCCAGGTCCTCCGGCGTCAGCCCCAGCCGGTGCAGCAACGGCAGGTCGAACACCGGCTCACCGCCCTCGGCGATCGCCCCCACGCCGAACTCCGGCGACGGCGGGTAGCCGATCTTGCGGGTGACGAGCACGTCCAGCACTCCGCCGAGCCGGCGCACGATCGGCTCCGCCACCTCCACCCCGCCACGCGGCAGCGCGAGCACCACCGGGCCGGGGATGCCCGCCAGCCGCTCGGCCAGCCGCTCCCCCGCTTGCGCACGGTCGACGAACACGCACTCCATACGGAAACCCGTACCCACGCCGCCGACGGGCAGGCCCGCCGGGGAGGGGCCCGTGCGGGCCCGCTCCCCGGGAGGGCGTCACGGCCGGTTGCGGCCCGAGCGGCGCATCTCCTTGTGGATGGACTTCCACTTGCTCTGCAGGTCCTTGCGCAGCCTGGCGTCCGTCCGGGAGGCCATCCACGCCGCCTCCCGCTGGAGCTTGCGCCAGCTCTCCAGCCGCCGCTCCGGCAGCTCGCCGTTCTCCAGCGCCGCCAGCACCGCGCACCCGGGCTCGGTCTCGTGGCCGCAGTCGTGGAAGCGGCACTCCGCCGCCAGCGCCTCCAGGTCGGAGAAGACCCGCTCCACGCCCTCGTTCATGTCATACAGGCCGACCCGCCTGATGCCAGGCGTGTCGATGACGAGCCCGCCCCCGGGCAGCGGGATGAGCTCCCGGTGGACGGTGGTGTGCCGGCCGCGCCCGTCGGCGGCGCGCACCCGCTGGGTCTCCATCACCTCGCCGCCCGCGAGCGCGTTGACGAGGGTGGACTTGCCGGCCCCCGAGGGGCCGAGCACGACGGCGGTACGGGACCCGTCCAGATAGTCGCGGACGAGCTCGACCCCCTCGCCGCGGATGGAGGAGACCGCGTGCACGTCGACGCCGGGCGCGGCCTGCCGCACGTCGTCGAGCAGATCGCCCAGGCCGGGCCCGAACAGGTCGGACTTGGTGACGAGCACCACCGGAGTGCCGCCGGACTCCCAGGCGAGCGCCGTCAGGCGCTCGATGCGGCCCAGGTCGGCCAGGTCGGTGGCGTGCATGGACGGTTCGGCGACGAACACGATGTCGACGTTGGCCGCGAGCACCTGGCCCTGGCCGTCGCCGGACAGCCCGCCGCGGGAGTCGCGGCTGACGCCGCCGCGGACGAACGCGGTCGTCCTGGGCAGGAGCTCGGCGAGCTCGTAGTCACCCGCGGGCAGCGGCTTGAGCGCGGCCCAGTCGCCCACGCAGGGCAGCGCGACCGGGTCGGCGGCGGACGCCCTGCGGACGCGGGCGCCGTAGCGGGCGTGATGCCGGCCGGCGCTCGTGACGACCTCGGCCGCGCCGCGGTCGACGCGGGAGACGCGGCCGGGCACGGTGTCGGAGGGCAGCTCGGCGGCGCGGGAATCGGTCCAGCCGAGCAGAGAAAGATCGTAAGACAACGGAATTGCACCCTTGAGGTTGAGAAGGAACCCGGGTGGTCTCAGGCGAGCACCCGGAGGGGGACTGACGGCAGGCAGAACAGGACGACCCGCATAGTCCTCACCTCCTCGATCCGTTGCCGGTGACTCTACGCACCGGCCGCGCGGGACCGCAACGGGTTTTCGGCCACCCCGCGGTTGAACCGTCGGGGCGCCGTGGTCCGTACCACCTGCCGACGGACTCGAGAAAGGGGAATGATGCGACTGAGCACGTATCCCCCACCCTCGGCCGAGGGAGCAGCCCCCATGGGCAAGCCGCGGTTACGGCAGTGGTTGAGGCGCGTACGGCCGGACCCGGAGATGGTCGTGTCGGCTCTCTACCGGCAGTACCACCGGCCGTTGCTGGCCTTCGTCGTGCGGCTGACCGCGGGTGACCGGCAGTGGGCCGAGGACGTCGTACAGGAGACCATGATCCGCGCCTGGCGCAGCGCCGAGCAGCTCGATCCCGACGCGGCCTCGCTGATGCCCTGGCTGGCGACCGTCGCCCGACGTATCGTGATCGATGACCGGCGGCGAAGGGACGCCCGCCCCCAGGAGCAGGGCGACGGCCCGCTGGAGCACATGCCCGTGCCGGATGAGATGGAGCAGCTGCTGCACCAGGTGGTCGTGTCCGAAGCGCTCAAGGCCCTGTCGCCCGCGCATCGCGAGATCCTCAACGAGACGATCCTGCGCGATCGTTCCGTCAACGACGCCGCGCGGGCGCTCGGCATCCCCGTGGGCACCGTCAAGTCCCGGGTCTACTACGCGGTGCGCGCGCTGCGCGTGGCACTGGAGGAGAGGGGGGTGACGGCGTGACCTCGCGAGTGGAGCACACCGACGTGGGCGCCTACGCCCTGGGCCTGCTGGACGACGACGACCGGATGGCGTTCGAGACGCACCTCCTCGGCTGCCGTGCCTGCGCCGCCGAGCTGTCCGACCTGGCGGGGGTGGCCCAGGCGCTGCACGGGCTGGGGCCGGTGACCGACGACCCCCCTGAGGAGGAGCCGGCCGAGGTGATCGACCTGCTGCACCGCAAGCAGGCCGCCGACCGGCGCTCGCGCAGGGGGACGTTCCTCGTCGGGATCGCGGCGGGCATCTCGCTGGTGGCGGGCGGGCTGGTGCTCGGCGCCCAGATCGGCGCGCGGAACGCCCCGCCGGCCGCCCACACCCAGCTCGGCCCCGCCGAGCAGTTCTACGCGATGGGCACGCCGGTGCCGGGCACCGGCAGGGACGGCGTGACAGGCGGGCTGGTGCTGGAGTCCAAGGGCTGGGGCACCCACGCGGCGCTCAAGCTGTCGGGGGTGAAGGGGCCGCTGGAGTGCGAGCTGGTGGCCGTCGGCACGAGCGGCGACCGCCGGGTCATGATGGGCTGGTCGGTGCCGCCGGCCGGTTACGGCACCGAGGCCAACCCGGAGCCGCTCTACATGCACGGCGCGGCCGCGCTGACCGTCGACAAGATCGACCGGTTTGAGGTCATCACCGCGACCGGCCGCAACCTGCTCACCGTCGACGTCTGACGCTTCCGCCACGAGCCCTCTCACCTGCGGTGGGAGGGCTTTTCGACGGTACGGGAAAATTTTTCGCGAATTGTTGAACCCGGGGCGATCCGGGGGCCGTACTGCCTGTCAGAACAGGGATTCCCTCCAAGGAAGTGACCGGCATGTCAGGGGACATGCCGGTCACCCCGAGTTCGCACCGGCCCGCCGGGACGTTCGGGAACCGTCCGGACGGGTCCGCCGGCCAGTGGCGGTCTTCCCCCTCACCGCCACCCGGCCGTCGCCCCGGGGCCGTCCGGCCCGCCCCGGCCGCGACGACGCCCCGCCGCACCACGGGAGCCCGTGCGGCGGGGCGTCCCCTGCCGGAGGCGTTCCGGCCGGCCGTAAAGCGTGCTCTTTCAGAACACCGTGGCGGGAACTCCGTGAGGGTTACAGGCCGGGGGCCGGGAACTGGGCGGTGAGCTCGCTGACCTCGCGGTGGACGCGGGTGATGACGTCCTCGGCGTCGCCCTTGGCCAGGGCGGTGACGACCTCGTCCATCCACGCGCCGATCTGCCGCATCTCCGCCTCCTTCATCCCGCGCGAGGTGACGGAGGGGGTGCCGATGCGGATGCCCGACGGGTCGAACGGCTTGCGGGTGTCGAACGGCACCGCGTTGTAGTTGGTCTCCAGGCCCGCCCGGTCGAGCGCCTGGGCGGCCGGCTTGCCGCCGATGCCCTTGGGGGTGAGGTCGAGCAGGATCAGGTGGTTGTCGGTGCCGCCGGAGACCAGGTCGAAGCCGCGCGAGGCGAGCTCTTCGGCCAGGGCCTTGGCGTTGGCGACGACCTGGTGGGCGTAGGCCTTGAAGTCGTCGGTCGCGGCCTCGCGCAGCGCGACGGCGATGGCGGCGGTGGTGTGGTTGTGCGGGCCGCCCTGCAGGCCGGGGAAGACGGCCTTGTTGAGCGCGGTGGCGTGCTCGTCGGTCGTCGCCATGAGCATGGCGCCGCGCGGGCCGCGCAGCGTCTTGTGGGTGGTGGTGGAGATGACGTCGGCGTGGCCGACCGGCGACGGGTGGGCGCCGCCGGCGACGAGGCCGGCGATGTGCGCGATGTCGGCGGCCAGGACGGCGCCGACCTCACGGGCTATGGCGGCGAAGCCCTCGAAGTCGATGGTGCGCGGGATGGCGGTGCCGCCGCAGAAGATCAGCTTGGGCCGGTGTTCGAGGGCGAGCTCGCGCACCTGGTCGAGGTCGATGCGGCCGGTGTCCTGGCGGACGCCGTAGCGGACCGGGTTGAACCACTTGCCGGTGGCGGAGACGGACCAGCCGTGGGTGAGGTGGCCGCCGAACGGCAGGCCCATGCCCATCACGGTGTCGCCCGGCTGCAGGAACGCCATGTAGATGGCGAGGTTGGCGGGAGAACCCGAGTAGGGCTGGACGTTGGCGTGGTTGACGCCGAACAGCGCCTTGGCCCGCTCGACGGCGACGGTCTCGACCTGGTCGATGACCTGCTGGCCCTCGTAGTAGCGCTTGCCGACGTAGCCCTCGGAGTATTTGTTGGTCAGGACGGTGCCGGTGGCTTCGAGCACGGCCTTGGAGACGTAGTTCTCCGAGGCGATGAGCTTGACCGTGTCGGCCTGGCGCCGCTCCTCCGCCTTGATCAGCTCGGCGATCTCAGGGTCGACGCTAGCGAGAGAACCCATGACTCTCCTGTCATATTGACGTGTCTTGCGAAGACCCAGGCGCCCGGCCTCCGCTCCTTCCCGCTCCCCGGTGGTCGTTCCCACCTGATGCGCCAGTCGCGACGTCATTGACGATATCGGATGCCGGGAAGCTCACTCCGCCGTGATCTGGGCCTTCTCCGCGGTCATCGGGGGCCCGATCTCATTTCGCGCGGCCGTCGCCGGGCCAGAGCCGGTCGACCTCGGCGTTGAGTATCGCCCCGATGAGCACGGCCAGGGCCGTGATGTAGAGCCACAGCAGCAGGGCTATGGGCGCCGCGAGCGACCCGTACACGGACACGGGCGAGAACCAGGCGGCGAGCACCGCGCGCAGCACCGCGGCGCACACGATCCACAGGAACAGCGCCAGGATGGCCCCGGGCAGCTCGCGGAACCAGCGGGTGCGCACGGGCACGCTGACATGGTAGAGCACGCACAGGAACAGCACGGAACCGACGACCACCACGGGCCAGTAGAGCAGGTCGACGGCGGCGGCGTAGTCGGCGGGCAGCGCCCCTTTGAGCAGCGTCGGGCCGATGACCAGGATGGGCATCACGACGATGCCGACGACCAGGCCGATCACGTACAGGCCGAAGGACATCAGCCGGGTGCGGATGATGCCGCGCTCCTCCCCCAGCCCGTAGGAGACGGAGATGAGATCGACGTAGACGTACAGCGCACGCGAACCGGACCAGAGCGACAGCAGGAAGCCCAGCGAGATGATCGACACCTTGCTGGCGTCGTCCCTGAGCACGTCGGCGAGCAGCGGGCGGACCACGGTGTCGATCGTGTCGGCGGTGAACAGCAAGCCGGCCTGATGGATGACCCACGCCTCTATGTCGACCACGGCCTGCTTGCCGATCCAGCCGCCGAGCTTGGCCAGCACGCCGATCAGGCCGAGCACGAACGGCGGCAGCGACAGCAGGGCGAAGAACGCCGCCTCGCCCGCCAGGCCGGTGACGCGGTAGTTGACCCCGGCGTTCGTGGTGGCGCGCACGGTCGCCCACGACCTCGTGTCGCGCACCCAGCTCAGCCTGGCCCGGGCGGCCGAGGCGGCGGGCCTCTTGGACCCGCTTGGCGCTTCCGTGGACGTCATGGCACCCAACGCTCTGTCGCAGTGACTCTCCGGCTCAGCTTACGTCCCAGCTTGTCCTGCCCTAGTCGTTGTCCTCGATGCGCGCTCCCAGCGGCAGCAGCGAGACGGGGATCATCTTGATGTTGGCGATGCCCATCGGGATGCCGATGATCGAGATGAACAGCGGGATCGACGTGAGCACGTGCCCGATGGCCAGCCAGATGCCGGCCACGACGCACCAGATGATGTTGCCGATGAGCGAGAAGACGCCGGCCTCGGGGTCGCGCACCACGGTCCGGCCGAACGGCCACAGGGCGTAGGCCGCGATGCGGAACGAGGCGATGCCGAACGGGATCGTGATGATCAGGATGCAGCAGATGATCCCGGCGACGGCGTATCCGATGGCGAGCCAGATCCCGGCGAAGACGAGCCAGATGACGTTCAGGAGCGTGCGCATGCTTCCAGCATGTCACCGGGCGCCCGTCAGCGTGATCCCGGCGGGCGTCCCCGCCCCGGCGGGCCCGCGTACGCCTGCGCGATCGGCATCCACGCGGCCGCCGGCTCGCCGGTGACCTCCAGGGCGGTGTCGGAGAGGTGGGCGCGCTGGGTGACGGCGAGGCAGAAGTCGAGCATCGGCCCGCGCACCACGCCCGCGGCGCCCTCCGGGCCCGCCGTCCACAGCTCTCCGCCGGGCGTCGTCAGCTCCACCCGCACCGGCTCGGCCGGCACGGGCAGGCCGCGTACGGCGAACGAGTAGGGCAGGGCCATGACCCCGATGCGGGCCACGTGGCGGAGCCTGTCGGTGGGCTCGCGGGTGCGGCCGAGGGCGTCGGCGACGTCCTGGCCGTGCGCCCACGTCTCCATCAGGCGGGCGGTGGCGAACGACGCCGCCGACATGTCGACTCCGTACCAGGGCAGCCGGTGCTTGGGCGGCAGCGGGGCGAGCGCCTCGACGAGCCGGGCGCGCGAGGAGGCGAACCAGGCGCGCAGCTCGCCGGCGGGCATCTCGCGCGATCGCGCGGCCAGGTCGTCGGGGGTGGTCGTGGCCGCGGCGGCGAGCAGGCCGCGGAAGGCGTCCGGATCGGTGATCGCGGTGCGGGCGGCGTCGTCGAACCAGGCCAGATGGCTCACCTGGTCGCGCACCGCCCATCCGGCGGCGGGCGTGGGCAGCTCCCAGTCGCCGGGACGCAGCGGCTCCAGGAGCGTTTCGAGTGAGGCGGTTTCGGCGCGGAGGTCGTCGAGCAGCTCGGCCATGAGATCCACGACGCCAGCCTAGCCCGGGGCGATAATGCTGTCGTGATCTGCGACAGCTGCAAGGACAGACGCCACGACGACTGCCGGGGCGGCTCGTGGTGCGACTGCCAGCATCTGCCCGCCGAAGAGGCCCAGGAGTCGGAGCTCGACTGGCCGCGTCAGGGATGATCGAGTCCAGACTCTGGACCCGGTATTGGACATCTCGGACGGCCAGAGTATCTTCATAAGCATGCCAGCGGACCCCATGCTTGTCGGCCGACGCCACGTCGACCTTCTGCGTGTCCGCAGTGCCATCTGTTGCGACGCCCGGTAACCACTCGTTTCCCACCGCTGAGCGCGTCGCACTCCTTCTTCCCCTGCACTCGATGACGAGGCAGGAGGACATCCGCGTGCGCGCGCCCATGATCTCTAAGGACGCGCAATGAGCACCCCTGCCAGCCGGCATCACAAGCGCCCGCGCGGCGAAGGTCAGTGGGCTCTCGGTTACCGGGAGCCGCTGAACAAGAACGAAGAGCTGAAGAAGAACGACGACGGGCTGAACGTCCGCCAGCGGATCATCGACGTCTACTCCAAGCGGGGCTTCGACTCGATCGACCCCGCCGACCTGCGCGGGCGCATGCGCTGGTACGGCATCTACACCCAGCGCAGGCCCGGGATCGACGGCGGCAAGACCGCGATCCTGGAGCCGGAGGAGCTCGACGACCGCTACTTCATGATGCGCATCCGCATCGACGGCGGCCAGCTCGACCTGCGCCAGCTCCGGGTGATCGCCGACCTCTCCAACGAGTACGGGCGCGGCACCGCCGACGTGACCGACCGGCAGAACATCCAGCTCCACTGGATCGAGATCGAGTCGGTGCCGGACATCTGGCAGCGGCTGGAGGCCGTGGGCCTGTCGACCACGGAGGCCTGCGGCGACACCCCGCGCACGATCCTGGGCTGCCCGCTGGCCGGGATCGAGGAGGACGAGGTGCTCGACGCCACCGAGCAGATCCGCGAGATCCACGAGCGCTACATCGGCGACCCCGCCTACTCCAACCTGCCGCGCAAGTTCAAGACGGCGCTGAGCGGCTGCCCCTCCCACTGCACGGTGCACGAGATCAACGACGTGGCGTTCGTCGGCGTGGTCAACGAGCGGGGCGAGAAGGGCTACGACCTGTGGGTCGGCGGCGGCCTGTCGACCAACCCGATGCTGGGCAAGCGCCTGGGCGTGTTCGTGGCGCCGGAGCAGGCGGGCGACGTGTTCGGCGGCGTCATCGGCATCTTCCGCGACTACGGCTACCGGCGGCTGCGCCACCGGGCCCGGCTGAAGTTCCTGATGAACGACTGGGGGCCGGAGAAGTTCCGCGAGGTGCTGGAGACCGAGTACCTCAAGGAGCCGCTGCCCGACGGGCCCGCGCCCGAGCAGCCGCGCGCCAACCGCCGCGACCACGTGGGCGTCTTCCGCCAGAAGGACGGCCTGTTCTACGTCGGGTTCGCGCCCAGGGTCGGCCGGCTCAGCGGCGACCAGCTCCACCTGATCGCCGACATCGCCGAGCGTCACGGCTCCGGCCGGGTGCGCACCACGGTCGAGCAGAAGATGGTCATCCTCGACGTCGCCCCCGAGCGGGTCGACTCGCTGGTGGCCGATCTGGAGGCCAACGACCTGCGGGTGAAGCCGTCCACGTTCCGCCGCCAGACGATGGCCTGCACCGGCATCGAGTTCTGCAAGCTGGCCATCGTCGACACCAAGAACACCGCCGACCACCTGATCGACGAGCTGGAGCGGCGCCTGCCGGAGTTCACCGAGCCGCTCACCATCAACGTCAACGGCTGCCCCAACTCCTGCGCCCGCATCCAGACGGCCGACATCGGGCTCAAGGGCCAGCTCGTCCTGGACGAGAACGGCAAGCAGGTCGAGGGCTTCCAGATCCACCTGGGCGGCTCGCTGGGCGTCAACTCCGGCTTCGGCCGCAAGGTGCGCGGGCTCAAGACCACCGCGGCGGCGCTGCCCGACTACGTGGAGCGGGTCGCGCGCCACTTCGACGAGCAGAAGAAGGAAGGCGAGACCTTCGCCGACTGGGTGCAGCGCGCCGACGAGGCCGATCTCAAATGAGCGGCCGCGCGGTCCCGTTCCACTGCCCGTACTGCGGCGACGAGGATCTGGAGCCCTACCAGGATGACGGGGGCTGGTACTGCCGCTCCTGCGCTCGTGCGTTCAAGCTGAAGTTTCTCGGAATCGGGGTCAACATATGACGCTCGCCGACATCGAAATCGATCTGCGGCAGCAGCGCGGCGTCCTCGACCTGCAGGACATCGTCGAGTCCGCCGCGGTCTTCCTGGAGGACGCCTCCGCCCGCGAGGTCATCCGCTGGGCGGCGGCCACGTTCGGGGACCGGCTGTGCCTGACCTCGTCCATGAGCGACGCGCTGCTGATCGACCTGGTGAGCCGGGTGAAGCCGGGGGTGGACGTGCTGTTCGTCGACACCGGCTACCACTTCGCCGAGACGGTCGGCACCCGCGACGCCGTGGAGCAGGTCTACGACGTCAACGTGATCAATGTGAAGCCGTCGCGCACGGTCGAGGAGCAGGATCGCGACCTCGGCCCGCGGCTGTTCGGCCGCAACCCCGACCTGTGCTGCTTCCTGCGCAAGGTGGAGCCGCTCAACCGGGCGCTGGAGCCGTACCTCGCGTGGATCAGCGGCATCCGCCGCGACGAGTCCCCCTCGCGCACCGGCACGAAGGTCGTGGAGTGGGACGCCAAGCGGCAGATGGTGAAGATCAACCCGATCGCCTCCTGGACCCAGGAGGACGTCGACAACTACATCTCCGACAACGGGGTGCTGATCAACCCGTTGCACTACGACGACTACCCCTCCATCGGGTGCGCGCCGTGCACCCGGCAGGTCCTGGAGGGAGAGGATCCGCGCAGCGGCCGCTGGGCGGGGCTGGGGAAGGTCGAATGCGGCATTCACCTGTGACCCCCGGCCGGCCGGTTCCGTTGGCAGACGGGGCCGGCCCGAGCGTCCCACTGGTGGCGGTCGCGCACGGTTCGCGAGATCCCCGTGCCGCCGCCACCGTGGAGGCGCTGCTCGAAGAGGTGCGGCGGCTGCGCCCCTGGCTTCCGGTGCGCTCCGCCTACCTCGACCACGCCACTCCCACCCTCGGGCAGGCGCTGCACGGCCTGACCGACGCGGTGGTGCTGCCGCTGCTGCTGACCGAGGCCTACCACAGCCGGGTCGACCTGCCCGCGGCGCTGCGTGAGGCGCGCGCCCGCGAGCCTCGGCTGAGCGTCCGCTACGGCACGACCCTGGGTCCGCACCCGCTGCTGACGGCCGCCCTTGAGCGGCGCCTGGAGGAGGCGGGCGTGCCCGCCGGCGACCCGGACACCGCGGTCGTCCTGGTGTCGGCGGGCTCCAGCGACGCGCGCGCCAACGAGGTGATCGCCCGGCTCGCCCGCGCCTGGCGCCGCCCCGCCGCCGCGCCGTCCTTCGCGGCCCGCTCCTTCGCCGCCCGCCCCGGCACCACCCCCTGCGCGGCCGGGTCTCCCGAGGGGGTATGGGAGCCCGCGCAGTCTCGTGCTACAAGCTCGGGTGCCACGCGATCCCGCACCGCGGGCTCAGGTGCCGCGCAGTCCCACGCCGCGGGTTCGGGTGCCGCGCGATCCCACGCCGCGGGCTCGGAAGCCGCGCAGTCCCACGCCGCGGGTTCGGGCGCGGCATGGGCGGAGGTTGTGCCGTCCCACGCCGGGCGGTTCGACGGCGGCTCTGTATGGGCCGCCACGGGGGCGGGGTGCGGGTGGTGGGCCGTGGAGGCCGCCTACGCGTCGGCGGCGGCGCCGACGCCCGCTGAGGCCGTCGCCAGGCTCAAGGAGGCGGGTGCGCCTCGGGTGGCGGTCGCGCCCTATCTGCTGGCGCCGGGCTACTTCGCCGACAAGGTGCGCCACACCACCCTGGAGGCGGGCGCCGACGTGGTCGCCGACGTGCTCGGGCCCGCACCCGAGCTGGCCCAGGTGCTGCTGGAACGGTACGAGTCCGCGCTGCGGTCCCCGGCAGGCGACCTCAGGACGGCCTGACCGTACGAGACGCCGATGCGCGAAGCCGTGCCCACGGACGCCGATCACTCAGGCGCGCCACCACATGCCCTACGGAACGCGCCCAGGCGCGACACCGCAGGGCCGCGGAAACGCGCCCGGGCGCGGTCAGGACCACCTGACCGTACGAGACGCCGATGTGCGAAGCCGTGCCCACGGACGCCGATCACTCAGGCGCGCCGCCGCATACCGTACGGAACGCGCCCGGGCGCGACACCGCAGGGCCATGGGAACGCGCCCGGGCGCGGTCAGGACCGCCTGACCGTACGAGACCCCGATGTGCGAAGCCGTGCCCACGGACGCCGATCACTCAGGCGCGCCACCACATGCCCTACGGAACGCGCCCGGGGCGCCGGTGCCGGGGTGGGGTCAGTAGCCGCGGCCGAGGGAGCGGTCGCCGTGGTCGTCGCCGTGGAGCTGGCGCCAGTGCTCGCGCCAGGCCGACCAGCCGCGCTTGATGGGCTTGGCCCGGGAGTCGCCGAGCACCTTCACGTCGCCCATGATCGCGTAGGCGTGGACCCGCACCATCGGCACGTTCATGCCCCGCGGCGCCTCCTGCACGTCGACCCGTTTGTCGCCCATGATGGCCATGCCGTCGAGGTCGACGTTCACCCCGTCGGGGACGATGATCTTCACGTCGCCCATGACGGAGACGGCCATGATCTCCACCACGCCGGTGCGCACCTCGGCCTCGCGCAGGTCGAGCACGACGTCGCCCATCACGGCCACCGCCCCCAGCTCCTGGTCGATGCGCCAGGTGCCGCGCCGTTTGGTGTCGCCCAGGACTCCGACGAACCAGCGCCGTTTCTTGCCCTCGCGCCGCTCCGCGGGCGGCGTGAAGGCCGCGGTGGCGGGCAGGTCCTGCGTGAGCAGGGCGAGCTCGGTCTGGGTGGTGGCGGTGTAGGCGGCCTCGGTGCGGTCGGTGAGCTCGGCAAGGGTGAGCCTGCCTTCGACGGAGGCCTCGCGAAGCAGCTCGACCACGGCCTCGCGCTCGGCGTCGGAGGCGCGTACCTCCCCGGGGTCAGTCATACTCGCAACATATCGCGTTTTGACGGTGTCGCGGTCCTCCCCAAGGAGGAAATGGGGTGAACCACTATCGACACGCACCCCGTACCAGATAGTGACACGGACCCCAGCATGGTCCCGGGGCGCGGCCGGGCCAGGCTAGGGTCCGTTGTCATGCATGAGGAACAGCTCTACCGGGCCGCGCTGGACGGCGACGAGAAGACCGTCGGCGAGCTGCTCGCCGAGGGCGCCGGCCCCGACCGGCCGTACGAGGGCGACGAGGGCGGCCTGCCGCTGTGCGCGGCCGCCGCCCGCGACCGGGTGGAGGTCGCCGGGATGCTGCTGGCCGCCGGCGCCGGCGTGGACACCAGGGAGAGCGGCGGCTGGACCGCCCTGATGTGGGCCGCCACCAACGGCGCGGCGGGCACCGCGCGGGTGCTGATCGAGGCGGGCGCCGACGTCGACGCCGCCAACGAGACGGGTGACACGCCGCTCACGCTCGCCGCCCGCCGCGGCGCGCTCGGCGTGGTCCGTGAGCTGCTCGACGCCGGCGCGGACGCCGCCAAGTACGACGGCGACGGCGACACGCCGCTGGAGATCGCCGCCGACTGGGTGGGCGTGCACCTGGAGAGCGCGCTGCTCGACCAGGTCGAGCAGGAGGGCTGGACGTACGCGGTGCACCGCCAGTGGGCGGGCGACGGCACCGGGCTGGTCACGGTCACCGCCACCTCTCCCGACGGGTCGGAGACCGAGCAGGTGGCGGCGCAGCGCGGCCATGCCGCCATCGCGACCCTGCTGGAGGCGGCGGCGGGCGAGTGGGCGCCGGTCGAGCGGCTGCTGGCGCGCGCGCTCGCGCACCGCGACCTGGACGAGGACGCCGAGACGTGGTGGGCGGCGGCCGACGCGCTGGCCGCGCGGGGCGACGAGGAGACGTACGAGGCGCTGGCGCGGCTGTGCGTGAGCGAGGACGCCAGGGAGCGCGAGTTCGGCGTGGACGCGATCGCCCAGTTCGGCGTGACCGGCGACGACAAGCCCTACCTGGAGCGGACGCTGCCGCTGCTGCGGCGGATGACGGTCACCGAGTCCGGCCCGCAGGTGCTGCGTTCGGTGCTGGCGGCGCTCGGCCACCAGGGTGACCCGCGGGCGCTGCCGCTCGTGCTCGGCCTCATCACCCGCCCCGGTCACCAGCGCACCATGACCGACGCCATCGCGCTGGCCGACGTGCTGACGCCGGACCACGCCGAAGGGGTGGCGCTGCTGGTCGAGATGACCGGCGACGACGACGGCGAGGTGCGCGACTGGGCCACGGCGGGCCTGGCCGGGCTGGACGCGGACACGCCCGGGATCCGCGACGCGCTGGCGGCCCGGCTGGACGACGAGGTGCTGCGCACGGTGGCGGAGGCGGCGCGCGGCCTGGCCAGACGGGGCGACCCGCGCGCGGCCCGCGGCGCCGAGCGGGTCCTGGCCGAGTCCGACGACCCCGAGCTGCACGAGCTGGTCGGCGACGTCCGGAACGCCTGAGCGATCCCCGGGGCCGTCAGGGTCCTGACAGGGCCGGGGCCGTGCGCAGCACGTCGCGGGCCAGGCCCACGTCGCCGTCCAGCCGCGCGGGGAAGCGCTCGGGGTCGCCCCGGCCGCCCAGCAGGAAGCAGAACTCGACCACGCCCGCGGTGATCCGCGCGTCCGGGGGACCGGACGCGGGGGCGTCCTCGACGCCCAGCGCCACGTGCCACTCGCCGCCGCCCGCTCCGGTGAGCGTCACCAGCACGCTGCGCCCTGACCCGTCGAGCCCGGACAGCAGCATCGTCCACGGCAGCAGCCGGGCGCACAGGTCGGCCGTCGGGTGGACGTGCTCGGGGACGGGCTCCGGCAGCCTGACTCCGGCCACCCTGGCCGCGTCGTCGGTGTGGATCCAGGTTTCGAGCATCCTGGCGAGCACGTGGTCGCGGACCGGGACCGTCAGGCCGTCGACCGAGGCTGTGGTGCCGGGCGGGACCGTGGCCAGGTGGCGGCAGAGGGCGTCGGCCTGCGCCCGCCAGTCGCGGCGGGTCTGCTCGGGGCTGCGCGCCCGCTCGTACGCCTGCACGTCGGCGGTGCGGCCGAGCGCGTCGGCGGCGGCGAGTTCGGGCCCCAGGACGGGGGCGCCGACGCCGGCCGCGACCAGGCCGTCCTTGGCGGCCAGGTGGGCGACGAGCTCCTGCAGCGTCCAGCCCTCGACGATGACGCGCGACCAGTCGTCGTCCACGGCGGCGGCCAGCAGGGCGTCCATGGCGGCGACCCGGCCCGCGTAGGGCTCCGCCCACGGCGCCGTGGGAGCCGCCGGGCGGCGCCGCGCCCGGGCTCCGGCCAGCAGTTGCGGACGCAGCGAGCCCTTCGGCTCCGCCGGCTCTTCGAGCAGCGCGTCCAGATACAGACGCTCGAGCGGCTCCATCACACCTCTTCCTCCGCCAGCGCCTCCGCCAGGCGGCGCAGCGCCAGCCGGATGCGCGACTTGGCCGTGCCCTCGGGCACGCCCAGCTCCTCCCCCACCTGCCGGTAGGTCCTGCCCCCGAAGTAGGCCAGCTCGACGGCCTGGCGTAACGCGTCCGGCAGGGCCATGACGGCCTGCCGCACCCGATCGGCCTCGTCGCCGGCGAGCACCGTGTCCTCCAGCCTCTCGGGCTCCCGCTGGAAGAGCCTGGGACCGATCACGGACACGCGCCTGCGCTCCTCCGCGCGCACGTGGTCGACGGCGCGGCGGTGCGCGATCGTGGCGAGCCACGCGCGCAGGGTGCCGCGCTCCGGGTCGTACGCCAGCGGACGCTCCCAGAAGACCAGGAAGACCTCCTGGGTGATGTCCTCGGCGATCACCCGGTCCCTCGTCACGCGCAGGGACAGGCCGAAGATCAGCGAGGCGAGCCGATCGTAGATCTCTCCGAGTGCGGCCTCGTCGCCGCCGACCACCCGCTGGTGCAGCAGGCGGTCGTCGTACGGTGCCTCCACTGGCACCACACTCCCGATGATCCGGACTAGACGGCGGGTGCGCCGCGACCCAGCATTTCATCATTCGCCGCGAAACGGCAGACGGATGTCGGCCACGGCCGCTTTCCCGCCCCGCGATAGGGTCGGAAGGTCGTCCATCAACAAGAGGGAGCACTCGCATGGCCACGACCCGCACCGCCACGACGCAGTGGAAGGGCGCGCTGCTCGACGGTTCCGGCACTGTTTCGCTCGACACCTCAGGGGTCGGGAGCTTCGAGGTGTCCTGGCCGTCCAGGGCCGAGGCCGCCAACGGCAAGACCTCGCCCGAGGAGCTCATCGCCGCGGCCCACTCCGCCTGCTTCTCCATGGCGCTCTCGCACGGGCTGGCCGGCGCGGGCACGCCGCCGGAGTCGGTGCAGACCAGCGCCGACGTCACCTTCCAGCCGGGTGAGGGCATCACCGGCATCGTGCTCACGGTCAAGGCCCACGTGCCGGGCGTCACCGCCGAGCAGTTCCAGCAGGCGGCCGAGACCGCCAAGGTCAACTGCCCGGTCAGCAAGGCCCTGACCGGCACCACGATCACGCTGAACGCCGAACTGCTGTAGCAAGACCCGATCGCATGCGACAATAAGGTCACATGCGCGACGTCTGGCCGGGCGAACCCTATCCACTCGGCGCTACCTGGGATGGCGTGGGCACCGGTTTCGCGGTGTTCTCCGAGGTGGCCGAGCGGGTCGAGCTGTGCCTGTTCCACGATGACGGCTCCGAGGAGCGCGTCGATCTGTCCGAGGTGGATGGGTTCGTCTGGCATGGTTACCTGCCCGGCATCATGCCGGGCCAGCGTTACGGTTACCGCGTGCACGGCCCCTACCAGCCCGCGCACGGCCACCGGTGCAACCCCGCCAAGCTGCTGCTCGACCCGTACGCGAAGGCGGTCGACGGTGAGCTGCAGTGGAACGAGGCGGTCTTCTCCTACCACTTCACCGACCCGGCGAAGGTCAACCGGGTCGACAGCGCTCCCTTCATGCCGAAGAACGTGGTGATCAATCCGTTCTTCGAGTGGGGCAACGACCGTCCGCCGCGCGTCCCGTACCACCAGACCGTGATCTACGAGACGCACGTGCGCGGGCTCACCATGCGCCATCCGGACGTGCCGGAGGAGCTGCGCGGCACGTACGCGGGGGTGGGGCATCCGGCGGTCGTCGACCACCTGCTGTCGCTGGGGGTGACGGCGGTCGAGCTCATGCCGGTCCACCACTTCATGCCGGAGCACTTCCTGGTGGCGCGCGGGCTGACGAACTACTGGGGCTACAACACGATGGCCTACCTCGCCCCGCACGGCGACTACTCCAGCTCCGGCACGCGCGGCGAGCAGGTGCAGGAGTTCAAGGCCATGGTGCGGGCGCTGCACGAGGCGGGCATCGAGGTGATCCTCGACGTGGTCTACAACCACACCGCCGAGGGCGACCACATGGGGCCGACGCTCGGGTTCAGGGGCATCGACAACGCCGCCTACTACCGGCTGCACGACGCCGACCGCCGCTACTACCTGGACTACACGGGCTGCGGCAACTCGCTGAACGTGCGGTCCCCGCACGCGCTGCAGCTGATCATGGACTCGCTGCGCTACTGGGTGCTGGAGATGCACGTCGACGGGTTCCGGTTCGACCTGGCGTCGGCGCTGGCGCGCGAGCTGCACGACGTCGACCGGCTGAGCGCGTTCTTCGACCTGATCCAGCAGGATCCGGTGATCTCGCAGGTCAAGCTGATCGCCGAGCCGTGGGACGTCGGGCCCGGCGGCTACCAGGTGGGCAACTTCCCGCCGCTGTGGACGGAGTGGAACGGCAAGTACCGCGACACGGTCCGCGACTTCTGGCGGGGCACGCACTCGGCGCTGCCGGACTTCGCCTCGCGGCTGACGGGCTCGGCCGACCTCTACGAGACGTCGGGGCGGCGGCCGGTGGCCTCGATCAACTTCGTGACGTGCCACGACGGGTTCACGCTCACCGATCTCGTCTCGTACAACCGCAAGCACAACGAGGCCAACGGCGAGGACAACCGCGACGGCACCGACGACAACCGGTCGTGGAACTGCGGCGCCGAGGGGCCGGTGGAGGATCCGGCGATCGTGCGGCTGCGCCACCGGCAGCGGCGCAATTTCCTGGCCACGCTGTTCCTGTCGCAGGGCGTGCCGATGCTGTCCCACGGCGACGAGCTCGGCCGCACGCAGCGGGGCAACAACAACGCCTACTGCCAGGACAACGAGATCGCCTGGGTCGACTGGTCGGCGCTGCGCACGGAGGCGCAGCTGCTGGAGTTCGTGCGCAAGCTGGCGAAGCTGCGCAGCAGACACCCGGTGTTCCAGCGGCGGCGGTTCTTCCACGGCCGTCACCCCGAGAACGGCGAGCGCGACCTGGTGTGGCTGACGCCCGGGGGCGCCGAGATGACGGCGGCCGACTGGCACGTCGGCTACGCCAAGTCGCTGATGGTCTATCTGAACGGTGACGCGATCACCGAGCCCGGGCCCCGCGGCGAGCGGATCTCCGACGACTCGTTCCTGCTGCTGATCAACGCCCATCACGAGGACATGGCCTTCACGCTGCCCGGCGAGACGTTCGGGGCGGGCTGGCTGCTGGAGCTCGACACCGCCAACGACAGCTCGGAGGGGCTGTTCGGCGACGAGCGGTGGCGGGCGGGCGACGTGGTGGCGGTGACGTCGCGTTCGATGCAGGTGCTGCGCAGGCCGCGAGAGTGACTTGTCGGAGGCGTGTGCCAAGGTAGAGGGGTGCGCCGCATCCTTCCCGACATAAAAGACGATCCGGACATCGTGCAGGCCTACGCCTACCCGGAGGGCAGGCCCTGGCTGCGCCTCAACATGGTGGCCAGCGCCGACGGCGCGGCCTGGGACAAGGGGTTGTCCGGAGGGCTGTCCGGCAAGGCCGACAAGCGGGTGTTCGGGGTGCTGCGCGGGCTGGCCGACGTGGTCCTGGTAGGCGCCGCGACCGTGCGGGCCGAGGGCTACGGGCCGGTCAGGCCGCGCGAGTCCTGGCGCGAGCTGCGCGCGGGGCGGCCGGCGGCCGCGCCGCTCGCCGTCGTCAGCCGCGGCCTCGACCTCGACTTCGGCGCGCCGCTGTTCCGCGAGGCGGTGAGCCCGACCCTGGTGATCACCTGCGAGAGCGCGCCCGCCGACCGGCGCGAGGCGGCGGCCGAGGCCGGCGGGGTGATCGTGGCCGGCGGCGAGCGGGTCGACCTGGCCGGCGCGGTGGCCGCGCTGCACGCGCGCGGGCTGACCCGGGTGCTGTGCGAGGGCGGGCCGCGGCTCAACGCCCAGCTCGCGGCCGCCGGGCTGGTCGACGAGCTGTGCCTGTCGGTGAGCCCGCTGCTGCTGGGCGGGGACGCGGCGCGGATCCTCGACGGTGAGCCGTCGCGGGAGCGGCTCCGGCTGGGCCAGGTGCTGGAGGAGGAGGGCGTCCTCTTCTGCCGCTACACGAGGGAGATGTGACCATGAGCGAGCCGACGACGCCCAGGCCGGCGCGGAAGCCCAAGGAGCCGGAGCCGATCCCCGATCTCGACCTGCCGGTCAGGCCGCCGGTGGGGCCGATGCTGGCCAAGCCGGTCAAGGCGATGCCGAAGCAGGACGGCACCCTGTTCTACGAGCCGAAGTGGGACGGGTTCCGGTGCATCGTGTTCCGCGACCGCGACGAGGTCTATCTCGGCAGCCGCAACGAGCGGCCGTTCACCCGCTACTTCCCCGAGCTGGTCGAGGCCGTCAAGGCGGAGCTGCCCGAGCGGTGCGTCGTCGACGGTGAGATCGTGCTGCCGAGCGGCTCGGAGCTCGACTTCGAGGCGCTGCAGCAGCGCATCCACCCCGCGGCCTCGCGGGTCAAGATGCTGTCGGAGCAGACCCCGGCCTCGTTCGTCGCCTTCGACCTGCTGGCCGTCGGCGACGAGGCGCTGATGGACGCGCCGTTCGCCGACCGGCGGGCCCGCCTGGAGGAGCTGTTCCCCCAGAAGGGCCGGTCGGTGCGGCTCACCCCGGTGACCAAGAGCGACGAGCAGGCCGGCGAGTGGTTCGAGATGTTCGAGGGCGCCGGGCTCGACGGCATCATCGTCAAGCCGGGCGACCAGCCCTACACGCCCGACAAGCGGGTGATGTTCAAGGTCAAGCACGAGCGCACCGCCGACGTGGTGATCGCCGGCTACCGCGAGCACAAGACGGGGCCGATCGTGGGCTCCATCCTGCTCGGCCTCTACGGCGACGACGGCAGGCTCCACCACGTGGGGGTGGCGGCCTCGTTCCCGATGGCGCGCCGGGCCGAGCTGGTGGAGGAGCTCATGCCGTACCTCGCCGAGCTGGGCGAGCATCCGTGGGGCCACTGGGCCGAGCAGGCGCAGGCCAACCTGGGCCGGCCGGCCGCCACGCCCGCCACCGGGGGCCAGCGGGTGCCGGGGGCGATCTCGCGCTGGAACGCCAAGAAGGACCTGTCGTTCATCCCGCTCCGGCCGGAGCTGGTGATCGAGGTCGCCTACGATCAGATGGAGGGCGACCGGTTCCGCCACACCGCGCAGTGGCGGCGCTGGCGGCCCGACCGCACGCCGGAGTCGTGCACGTACGAGCAGCTCGAACGGCCGGTCTCCTACAACCTTGACGACATCCTTGCCCGCTGACCCTGACCATCGTCTATATATCGCTGTATGAGCAGCAGTGAAGAACTGAAGGCGGCCCTCGCCGCCCGCCGTGATCTCGGCCCCGACTTCGAGGAAGCCATCGCGGCGTCGTTCCTCGACAAGGTGGGGCAGGAGGTCGACCGGCGGGTCGACGAACGTCTCCGGGCCGCTCCCGCCAGGCGACGGCCCGGCCCGACCGACGGCCAGCGGCTCGCGCTCGCCATCGTCTCGCTGGCGCTCGGCACGGGGGCCACGATCGCGCTCGCCGCGCTCGGCGCGCTCAACCCCGCGCTCCTGGTGATCTGGCTGGGCATCGTCGCGGTCAACTTCGTCTTCAACCGCCCCGGCGCCTGACCCCGGACGGCTCGCCCTGAGGTCGCCCTCGCCCGTTTCCGCTTCCTTCGTCATGTCCGGCGAACGTCCTCATGACGCCCTGGCCCGGTCCATCCAGGCGCATGAGGATGAAGATCGCACCGAGTGACTCCGCTCCATACAGGGCGGAGAGCAAACCGAAGGGAGCAAGACGATGATTCGCAAGAGGACCGTCACGACCCTGTTCGCGGGCCTCGTGACCGCGGTCGGACTGTGCCTGGCACTCCCCGGGAACGCCGGCGCGGCGTCGCAGGACTGCGAGGCGCCGGCGCAGCTCTCAGGGGTCTCCGCGCCGTTCGTGTGGTGGTGCGAGGGCTATTACATGACCTGGCAGGAGTGCCGCGACACCGGGGTGGCCTACGTCGGCGCCCAGGGCGCGAAGGCGTGGGCGTGCGATGAGGTGGGCCCCGCGAACTATCCATGGAGACTCCGCATCCTGGACTGAACGCATGCCGGCCCGGCGTGCGGGCTTCCGTCCACGCGTCAACGGATTCGCCAAGGCTGAACCGCTGTGTGACCAGCGATCCCGGCGTCCATGGACTGGACCAGATCTTCGCGGGGCTAGGCGAGCCAGATGAGTCCCGCGAAGCGGCCGGCGTCCCGGCGGCGGTGGGAGTAGAGCTCGCCGGACTCGATGGTGCAGCGGGCGTCGTGGCGCACGTCGGGCACGCCCGCGTCGCGGAGCTGCGCCTCGATGCCGGCGCGCAGGTCGAGCGCGGGGGTGTCCCAGGAGGTGGTGGAACGGGCGGGCGGCACCTTCGCGGCCACCTGGTCGCGGAGCTCGGCGGGCACCTCGTAGCAGCGCCCGCACGCCCCGGGCCCGACGAACGCCACCATCCGCCCCGGCTCGGCGCCCTTGGCCGCCATGGCCTCGACCAGCGCAGTGGAGATCCCCGCTTCCGTGCCGGGACGCCCGGAATGCGCGGCACCGGCCATGCGCGCCACCGGATCGGCCACCAGCACCGCCGGGCAGTCGGCGCCCAGGGACGCCAGCGCCAGCCGCGGCTCCGTGGTGAACACCGCGTCGACCGGCGGCGGGTCGTCGCCGAACGGCTCGCTCACGTACGCGACCCCGGCGCCGTGGACCTGCCTCATGAACACGATCGCCCGCACACCCAGCTCGGCCGCGACGCCGGCGCGGTTGGCGCGCACGGCGGCGGGGTCGTCGCCGGTCAGGCCGCCGAGGTTGCGCGTCGCGTACGGCGGCGCGCTGACGCCGCCATGGCGGTCGGTGACGGCGACGTGCACGCCGGGGGCCAGTTCCATGCCCCGATCCTATGACCGCCCCGGACGGCGGGCGGCGGTGGCGGCGAAAGGGCGTCATGATCGACAAAGGGCCGATAGATTTCCCCCCATGAGCGAGGAGATCAACGAGGGCGCGGCCCGGTCGCGGGCGTCGGTGCTGCGCAGCCGCGCCGAGTCGTACATCGCGCTGGGGCGGCACGACGCGGCGATCGCGGACCTGACCGAGTCGATCGCCCTCGTGCCGGACAACGCGCGCGCCTGGCGGCTGCGCGGCGAGAGCCACCGGCTCATCGAGCGGTACGAGGCCGCGATCTCCGACTTCGACGAGGCGCTGCGGATGGAGCCCGACAGCGCGTACGCGCTGGGCTCGCGCGGCCAGGCGTACGCGGCGCTCGACCGCCACGAGGAGGCCATGGCGGACTTCGAGCACGCGCTGACCCTGTCACCGGACTCGCTGTGGATCCTGGAGGCCAGGGCGGACGCGCTCGCGGACCTGGACCGGCTGGACGAGGCGCTGGCCGAGCATGCCAAGATCATCGAGCTGGACGGCAGCCTGGCGCACTCCTGGGTGTCCAGGGGCGACCTCTACCAGCGGCTGGGCCTCTACTCCGAAGCCATCGCCGACTACACCAGCGCCCTGGAGATCGACCCCAACCTCGTGCGCGCCCTGAGCCGGCGCGGGGAGGCGCTGCGCATGATCGACCAGTACGAGGACGCGCTGGCTGACCTGAACCGGGCCGTCGAGCTGGCTCCCGACCACGACCGCGCGCTCGGCAGCCGCGGCGCGGTGCTGAGCGAGCTGGGCGACAACGAGGCCGCGCTGAAGGACCTCGACCGGGCGATCGAGCTGGACGCCGAGTACGTGTGGGCCTACCGGGTGCGCGGCGAGATCTTCCAGGAGGAGGACCGCCACGAGGAGGCGATCGCCGACTTCACCCACGCCCTGCGACTGGAGTTCGGCGACTGAGGACCCGTGTGCTGTGGCGCCTTCTCAGCGGGACGCGCGCAGGGAAGCGTCCAAGGTGCTCATGAGCTGCGCGACACGGTTCTTGGCGGTCGGCGCGAGGGGATACCGGCACAGAACGGCGATCAGGGTGGGTGTGGCGCGCTGCCGCGCCTGGTCGATCATCATGTCTCCGACCGCGGGATCGCCGCCCGCGTTCAGCTCGGCGACGCGTGCGGCACTCGCGGCGGCGCGCGGGATGTGGCCCACCTGGGTGGCCTTCGCTATCGGGTGCAGGTAAGCGGCGGACGCGGCGTCACCGGCGGAGCGCGCGGCGAGACGCGCGGCTTCGGCGCCCGCCTCCCTGGCGGCCCGATGGGCGTCCAGCGAGGTGACACGCTGCAGCTTGGTCCTTCTCGCGCCGTTGACGAACTCCCATGCGGCGTCGATGGCCGCGCGCGGGCGGAGATCGCCCGGCACGGCCTCCTCGAACACCGGGAGGACGTCCTGGGCGCTCTCGGCCACGTAGCGCGCCACGACGCGCAGTTCGTCCATGGTCAGCTCGAAGTCGCCCGACACGATCGTCATGAAGCCGATCTTTCCATGGTCCGGGAGCGCCGCCACGCCATAGCTCTGCCGGGAGCGGGCCGGGCTGTCGAGGGCCCCGGGGGTCGCCCGGGGCCCTCGGGTCACAGCGAGAGCAGCGCGCCGACCCGCAGCCGGTCGTCCGACAGCGGTCGCATCGCGATGCGGACCAGGACGAGCGCGTTGTCGTCGCCCGCGATGCGGTTGGCGCTGAGCCCGCCGCACGTCTGGCAGTGGTGGATGATCAGCCACTCGCCGTCGTCCCGCACCGTGACGCTGACCGGCGCCATGCGGCCCCGGCACGCCGCCCGGCGGTCACCGGGTACGCGGTGGTCGACATGTCTGCTGGTCAGGCAGTTCGGGCAGTGGTTGCGGTGCGCGGTGCCCGGCGCGGTGACGGGCACGTCGAGGCGGCAGCCGACGCACCGGAACGCGTCGCCCGGCTCGCCGTGCGTGACGTCCTTGCGCCGCTGCGGCCGGCGCTCCGCCGGTTTCCTGCGTGGCATGCGGTCCGCTCCCGTCACAGGTCGCCGAACGTTTCCAGCGGGAACGGCGGCTCGGCGAGCGGGCGGACGGCCATGCGCATGAGGATGAGCTGGTTGTCGTCGCCGCTGATCGGGTTGGACGTCAGCTCTCCGCAGCGGGTGCAGCGATGGATGAGCATCCAGTCGCCGCCGCGCAGCACCGCGATGGAGATCGGCGCCATGCGTGATCCGCACTCGGACGGCCCGCCCTCGGCACGGTCGAGCACGTGCAGCGAGTGCAGGCAGCTCGGGCAGTGGTTGCGGCGGCCGCCTCCGGGGGCGGCTCCGGTCACGGTCAGCCCGCACCGTACGCAGGTGAACGTATCGGTCAGGACCTGACGGGTCTTGTGGGTGGACACCCTGGGGTACTCCTTGCCGGACATGATGGGAAAGGGCAGCAAGGAAGCGCCGTGCGGGCCTCGGGACGGTCAGGGATGACGTGTCATGTACGGGTCCGTATGACGGTACGACGAGGCGCGCGTGGCGCGGTCCCGGGCATAAACCCCCCGCTTTCCAGGGCGTGACCGCCCGTATGACTCGTACATGGACATCGGGAGCGTAACCAGGCCCGATCCGGAAGCGCCACCGATTTTCCCCGCCCTGGCTTCACGTTGGGGGTGGAGAAGGACCGAACAACGTTCTAGGTTCGGTCCATGGGAATCGGGCTGACCACTGACCATCGGGCGCTCGCGGGGTCCGTGCGCGGGCTGGCGGAGCGGGGTGCGGACCATGGTGCGCTGGCCCGGCAGGGGGTGCTCGGGCTGCACCTGCCGGAGGAGCGGGGTGGGCAGGGGTACGGGCTGCTGGAGCTGTGCGTGGCACTGGAGGCGCTCGGCGAGCTGCGCGTCCCCGGACCGTACCTGCCGACGGTGCTCGCCGCCGCGGCGGCGGCCCGCTCCCCCGCCGCCAAGGACCTGACCGACGGCCTCGCCAACGGCTCCCTCACCGCCACCGTCGTCCTGCCCGTCACAGACGGTCCCGCCACCCCGAACGTCCTTCCCGTCACAGACGGCTCCGCCGCCCCAGTCCTGCCCATCACAGACGGTCCCACCACCCCGGCACCCGGGGCGAGCGGCGTCACCGCCGCTCTGTCACCCGGCGCGGCGCGCCCGACTGCCGCGCTCGCGCTCGGGGCGGCGGGGGCCGATCTGTTTCTGGTGCCGGTAGGTGCGGACGGCTGGGCGTTGCTCGATCGCGGGGACGTCGTGGCGGAGCCCGCCGCAGGTGTCGACCTGGACCGTGACCTGTGCACCGTGACCGTCACGGACGTGCCGCGGGAACGCGTGCTCGGCGCGGTGCCGGTACGGGAGCTGGCCGCGGTGCTGCTCGGCGCGGACGCCTGCGGGGTCGCGGCCTGGGCCGTGGCCACGGCCTCGGAGTACGCCGAAGTACGCGAGCAGTTCGGTCGGCCCATCGGGCAGTTCCAGGGCGTCAAGCACCGGCTGGCAGCCGCCCTGGTAACCCTGGAGCAGGCCCGCGCCGCCGTATGGGACGCCGCCAGAGCCCTGGACGACGCCGGACGGCACGGGAGCCACGGGCAGCCCGAACAGCCCGCACAACCCACACAACCCGGGCAGCACAATGCGGAGGCCCGGTCCGGCAGTTCGCACGCGGGTGCCGTCCCCGGGACGAGGCACGCGATAGCCGACACCGGGACCGCCCTACCGCCGCAGGCGCAGCTCGTCGAGGAGGCGACCACCTTGGCGCCGGAGGTGCGGCTGGCTGTGGCGGTGGCCGGGGTGCTCGGGGCGGAGGCCGGGGTGCGGTGTGCGGCGGATGCGATCCAGGTGCTCGGCGGCATCGGCTACACGTTCGAGCACGACGCGCACCGCTACTACCGCCGGGCGTTGTCGGATCGGATGGTGGCCGGGGATCCGGGGGTGTGGGCCGATGAGGTGGCGGCGCTGGCTCTCGCGGGGGTGCGGCGGACGATGGAGCCTGATCTGCCCGAGGACGCCGCCCCGGTCAGGGACTCGGTGCGGGCGCACGCCGCGTCGCTTCGGGCCGCCGATCCGTCCGAGCGCCGGCGGCGGTTCGCCGAGGAGGGGTGGATCATGCCGCACCTGCCGGAGCCGTGGGGCCGCGGGGCGTCACCGCTCGAACAGGTGATCATCCACGAGGAGTTCCGCGACCTGAGACGCCCGAACCTGGGCATCGGCGCGTGGGCCGTGCCGTCCATCGTCCGGCACGGGACCCGGGAGCAGCGGGAACGCTTCCTGCCCGGGACGTTCGCCGGCGAGATCGTGTGGTGCCAGCTGTTCAGCGAGCCGGGCGCCGGCTCGGACCTGGCGGGGCTGTCGACCAGGGCGGTCCGCGTGGAGGGCGGCTGGACGCTGACCGGGCAGAAGATCTGGACGTCCCTGGCCCAGTACGCCCACTGGGGCATCTGCCTGGCCAGGACCTCCCCCGGCAAGCCCAAGCACGAGGGCATCACGTACTTCCTCGTGGACATGGCCGCGCCCGGCGTCACCGTCAGGCCGCTCAAGGAGATCAACGGCGACGAGTTGTTCAACGAGGTCTTCCTCGACGACGTGTTCGTGCCGGACGAGCAGGTCGTCGGCGAGGTGGACGGCGGCTGGCGGGTGGCCCGCGACACCCTCTCGCACGAACGGGTCGCGCTCGGCGACTCGTGGGGGCCGGGGTCGAGGCACACGGACATGGCCGCGTTCGCCGCCCGGCTGCCGCTGCGGACGGCGCAGCGCGAGCAGGCGGGCCGGCTGTGGGCCGAGGGCCAGGCCATCTCCGCCCTCGGCCTGCGCGTGACCCTCGCCCAGCTCGCCACCGGCACCAGCGGCGGCAAGGACAGCGGGGTCGCCACCAGCAGCAGAGGCGGTAAAGAGAGCAGCGTCGCCACCGGCGCAAGAGGCGGCAAGGACAGCGGGGTCGCCACCGCGTCCAGCGTCCGTAAGCTGCTCGGCATGCGGCACGCCCAGGCGGTGGCCGAGTTCTGCTGGGCGCTGGCGCCCGCCGACCCCTACTGGAGCCGCATGATCCTCACCACCCGCGCCTTCACGATCGGCGGCGGGACGACCGAAGTGCAGCTCAACATCATCGCCGAGCGCGCGCTGGGGCTCCCGCGCGACCCGTGACCACTCCCCCGCCGGGAGCACGGGAGTGGTCAGTCGTCGCGGGCCTTGCTGGGCTGCACGCGCTTCGGCTCGCCGGGCATTTTCGGATAGTTGGGCGGATAGGGCATGTCGCCGCGCTCGTCCTTCGCGTACAGGTCGAGGAGGGTCTCGATCGAGTAGGCCTGGTCGTCGATGGCGGCGTGCACGTCCCCCAGCTCGGCGAACCTCGCGGGGACCGTGCGGATGTCGAAGTCGCGCGGGTCGGCGTCTTCCAGCTCGGGCCAGGTGAGCGGGGTCGAGACCGGCGCGTGCGGGCGGGCCCGGACCGAGTAGGCGCTGACCACCGTGCGGTCGCGGGCGTTCTGGTTGAAGTCGATGAACACCCGGTCGCCCCGCTCCTCCTTCCACCAGGCGGTGGTGACCAGGCCGGGGTCGCGCTCCTCGACGGCCCTGGCCAGCGCGATGCCGGCGTGGCGCACCTGCACGAAGTCCCACCTCGGCTCGATGCGCACCGCGATGTGGACGCCGCGGTTGCCCGAGGTCTTGACGAACCCGGGCATGCCGAGCTCCTCCAGCACGTCCCTGGTCAGGAACGCGGCCTTGCGCACCGCGTCGAAGCCCACGCCGGGCTGCGGATCGAGGTCGACGCGCAGCTCGTCGGGGTGTTCGACGTCGGGGGCGCGGACCTGCCAGGGGTGGAAGTCGATGGTGCCCAGGTTGGCGCAGTAGGCGATGGCGGCGACCTCGGTGACCTTCAGCGACTCGGCCGTCCGGCCGCTGGGGAAGGTGACGGTCGCGGTCTCCACCCAGTCGGGGCGCTTGGCGGGCATCCGCTTCTGGTAGATGGCCTCGCTCTGCACCCCGTCGGGGTGGCGCTTGAGGTTGGTGGGCCGGTCTCTCAGCGCCCGGAGCGCGCCCTCGCCCACACTGACGTAGTACTCGACCAGCTCGCGCTTCGTCGCGCCGATCTCCGGAAAGTAGATCTTGCCGGGATTCGTCACCTTGACGGTGCGGTCTCCCACCTCAAGCTCGATGTACGGCGATGCCATGGGAACGAACCTACCCCGCGCCTCCGACAAACCACCGGGCGAGAGAAGGGGGCCCGTCCCGGAGCCGCACCGGTGGCGGGACCGGGAGCTCGACGGAACGGGCCCGTCAACGAGACCACTCGCGCCGCCGTTCCGGGCGCTGGCGCGCCACCCGGCCGGCCGTGGCGATCGCCGGCGGCGCCAGCACGGGCGTGGGCTGTGCCGCTCTGGCGATCCGGCGAGTGGTCTCGCCCCTTTGCAGGAGGCGATGACACCCCCTTGCTGACAAAGACGCGAATTCGCCCCAGAAAGGATGCTCCCCCTATGGAGATCTCTTTTTGCCGCATCTCGTACGCTGAACGTATGGACAAGGTGGTCAAGAGCGAGACCGAATGGCGGGTCCAGCTCTCTCCGGAGGAGTTTCATGTGCTGCGGGAGGCGGGCACCGAGCGCCCGTTCACCGGCGAGTACGTCGACACCAAGACCGAGGGCGTCTACGCCTGCCGGGCGTGCGGCGCCGAGCTGTTCAGGTCCGACACCAAGTTCGAGTCCCACTGCGGCTGGCCGAGCTTCTTCCAGCCGTCCGACTCCGACGCGGTGACGCTGATCGAGGACCGCAGCCACGGCATGGTCCGCACCGAGGTGCGGTGCGCGCGCTGCGACTCCCATCTGGGGCACGTCTTCCACGGCGAGGGCTACCCGACGCCGACCGACGACCGCTTCTGCATCAACTCGATCTCGCTGAGACTCGAACCCGTGGAGTGACAGCTCGTTGACACGGCGTATCGGACAGAGGTGGCGGGTAGACCATCGCCGTGAGCCGGATCCATTTTCGTCACCGGTGGGTGACGATCGAGACGATCGGCCGCGTCGTCACGCAGCGGTGCGAGGTGTGCACGAAGACCCGGGTGCGGGTGCGGTGAGATCAGGGGACGCGCGGGCGCCGCGCGTCCCTAGGCGGTCGCGAAGAAGTCCACCATCAGGGAGTTGACCTCGTCCGGCTGCTCCAGATACCCGTAGTGCCCGCACTTGGCGACCTGCGCGTACCTCGCGCCGGGGATGGCGGTGGCGACCTCCTGACCGAGGTGCGGCGGCGTGATGAGGTCGTCCTCGAAGCCGACGACCAGGCAGCGGCCGCGGATGGCGCGGTAGTCCCCCAGCCGGTCGTCCATGATCTCCAGTTTGCTCTGGGCGCGCATGACCGCCTTGGCCGTCGGGAAGAGTTCGAAGAGGTCCAGCCAGTGCCGGGCCCGGCTCTCGTCGTTGAGCGTGTGCGGCGACAGGCTGAGCACCGCGCGCAGCGCCGCGCCGTAGGCGGCGGGCAGCTCCACCGGACCGAAGTTCAGCTCGGCCTCGGCCGCGGCGAGCCTGGCGCGGAAGTGGTCGGGCCGTCCGCGCGTGGCCATCAGCACGGCCTGCTTCACCAGTTCCGGCCGCTGCAGCAGGAGCTCCTGGACGACGTGCGCGCCCATCGACACGCCGACGAGGCGGCAGCGCCCTCCGCACAGGGTCTCGGCCAGCCCGGCGAGGTCGCCGACCAGGTCATCGATCTCGGGCGGCGTCCCGGAGTCCGGCGTCAGGCCGCGGTTGTCGAAGGTGATGACGCGGTAGCCGGCGGCCAGCAGCGCGGGCGCCTGGTGCAGGTGCCAGACGTGCCCGGGGCTGCCGGTGCCCATCACCAGGATCACGGGGTCACCGGTGCCCTGGTCGGTGTAGGTCAGGGTGGTCCCGTTCACTCGCGCCACGGCCATGCCGCTCTCCGTTCTGTTCTGGTGCTCGCTCGAAGGCCGCCCGCAGCAGCGGTGGCGCCAGCAAGGAGGTGGCCACCGCGATCAGGACGACGATCGAGTACGCGGCCGGTGTCAGGATGCCCAGCCGGAGTCCGACGGTGGCGACGATGATCTCGATGAGGCCCCGCGAGTTCAGCCCCGCGCCGATGGCGAACGACTCCCAGCGGGGCATCCCGCTGGTGCGGGCGCCGATGTAGCCGCCGGCCAGCTTGCCCGCCACGGCCAGGGCCAGCAGTCCCGCCGCGGTCAGGGCGACCACCGGCTCGGCCAGTGCCGCGAGGTCCAGGTGCAGCCCGGCGAAGGCCAGGAAGACCGGGGCGAGGACGGCGATGACGGCGGTGCGCAGCCCGGCCAGGTGCCGTGCGCCCTCGCCCTTGGCGGCTCCGGCGACCAGCCCGGCGACGAAGGCGCCGACGACCGGCTCCAGTCCGGCGAGGTGCGCGGCGAGCGCGCCGGCGATGATCACGACGGCCGACATGGTCATGACGGGCGCCGGGTCGGCCACGCTCAGCACGCGCCGGGCGACCGGCCGCAGCACCAGGGCCGCCAGGAGCATGACCGCCAGCCACAGCAGCGGCATCCCGATCGTTTCCGGCCCCGCGCCGCTGGTGGCCATGGCGCCGACGACCGCGAGCAGTATCCAGGCGACCGAGTCCTGGCAGGCGCCGGAGGCCAGGGTGATCTGGCCGACGCGGTGGCCGAGCAGGCGCAGGTCGCTGAGCGTACGGGAGATGACCGGGATGGCGGTGACCGACAGCGCCACGCCGAGGTAGGCGGCGAACGTGACCCGGTCGGCGGCCGGCCCCAGGAGGGCCGCCGGCACCACGAAGCCCGCCGCCGCGCCCAGCACGAGCGGCAGGACCAGCGCCCAGGCGCTGACCCGGGCCAGCGTGCCCGCCTGCTCGCGCAGCCTGCCCAGGTCGAGCTCGGCGGCGGTGAGTCCGACGAGCAGCAGGAGCCCGAGCTGGGCGACGGCGTCGATGAGCGCGCCCGAGCCGGGCCGCGGCAGCCACTGGGCCCAGCCCGGCGCCAACTGTCCCAGAACGGCGGGCCCGAGCAGGACCCCGGCCGCCAGTTCGCCCACGATCGCCGGCTGGCCGAGCCGGGAGGCCAGCCGGCCCAGGAGGACGGCCGAGGCCAGGATCACGACGAGCTGCAGGAGGAACAGCGGGACCCCAGTGAGCATGGCCCTCAGCGTAGGAAGCCTCCGTACGGCCCCGGCCGGGGCGGCGAGCGAATGGCGATTTCTCGCCACAACGGCGGCGGACGCTTCTCCGGCCTCCGCCACGGTTCTACGGTCCGAGGCAGCGAGATCCCCTCAGGAGAAGCGAAGGATCCCCGCAGTGAATGCCCGAATTGTGCAGGAGCTGAACCAGCACGTACGCCACGCCGGATTGTCCGGCGAGGTGGCGGCCGCCCGGCGCGAGTTCGCCGAGCGCGGATTCGCGATGGTGTCGTTCCTGGCGCCCGCGAGTGTCAAGCAGGCCGTGGCCGACGACGTGCTCTCCCTCATCGAGGAATCCGGGGTCCGGCGCGACCTCAGGTTCAAGGAAACCGGCGGCACGCCCCGCCGGATGCGCAACGTGACGCGATCCGAGATCGCCGAGCACAGCGCCCTCATCCCCGCCGTGTACCGGTCGGAGGCCCTCGTCGGCCTGCTCGCCGAGATCGTCGGCGAGCCCGTGCTGGCCTGCCCGTACGAGCCCGAGCAGTATGTGATCACCCGTCTGGAGCACAGCGGTGACACCCACGGCTGGCACTGGGACGACTACAGCTTCGCGCTGGTGTGGCTGGTGCAGTGCCCGCCACCGGAGCACGGCGGGTTCGTCCAGTGCGTCGCCGGCACCAGCTGGGACAAGAGCGACCCCGCCATCCACCGCGCGCTGCTCGACAACCCCATCTGGTCGTTCGAGGTGGGGGCCGGCGACCTCTACGTGATGCGCACCAACACCACGCTGCACCGCGTCTATCCGATCACCGCTGGCGTGCGGACGATCGTCAACATGGGGTACGCGTCCAAGCCCGACCTGGAGACGGTCACGTCCCACGAGACCATGGACGCGCTGTGGGCGGAGCAGGCGTGAGCACGATGCCGACCGAAATGGAGAACCCGATGCACACGGCTTTCACCCGCGGCCCGGTCGCCGACGTCTTCTCGTCCTACCTCGTCGCGGTGTCACTGTCGGCCGCCGGCGAGCTGGGCATCCTCGACGCGCTCAGGCGGGAGGACAGCTACTCGATCGAGACGGCGAACGCGGACGGGCTCGACCCGCGGCTGGTGCGCCAGCTGCTGGTGACGCTCTCCTGGGCGGAGATCGTCGAGGTCGCCGACGACAAGGCGGTCACCGGGCCGCGCTTCGACGACGCCTACCGCGCGCGGGGATACTTCTACTGGATGGTCCGCGGCTGCGGCGAGCTGTTCTCCGTCCTGCCCGAGGTGAGCAGGACCGCGAACCGCACCGGCGACTTCTACACCAGGGACATGCGGGCGGTGGCGGTCGGCTCCAAGCTGATCGGCGAGACCGAGGTCGAGCCGCACTTCGTCGAGTTGCTCGGCGAGCTTGACTACTCGGCCATCGCCGATCTCGGCTGCGGTTCCGGCCAGCGGCTGATCGACGCGGTCTCCCGCCGGCCCGGCGTGCGCGGGGTGGGCGTCGACATCGCGCCCTCGGCGGTGGAACTGGCGGCGTCCTCGGTGGCGCAGGCCGGTCTCGCCGGCCGGATCGGCGTCGTCACCGGCGACGTGCGCGACCTCGACCCGCTGCCCGAGTTCGCCGGCGTCGACCTCATCACCTGCGTCTTCCTGGGCCACGACTTCTGGCCGAAGACCACCTGCGTGGCGGGCCTGCGCAAGCTCCGCACGGCCTTCCCCGACGCGCGGCGGCTCCTGCTGTGCGACGTGGTCCGCAGCGAGGAACCGCCGGGGGCGGACACGACGATCTTCACCCTGGGCTTCGAGCTCGTGCACGCCGCGATGGGCGTCTACCTGCCCACCCGTACGGAGTGGCGTGAGGCGTTCCGCGAGTCCGGCTGGGTGCTGAACGGTGAGCGGGACTTCGCCGCCCCTCCCCGCGGCGTCCTGTTCGACCTGAGCCCGGAGAGCTGACATGAGCAACCCGTTCGACGACGAGAACGGCTCCTTCCTGGTCCTGGTGAACGCCGAGGAGCAGCACTCGCTGTGGCCGTCGGCCTTCCCCGTCCCCAGCGGCTGGAGCGTCGCCTTCGGCCCGGCCTCCCGCGCCGAGAGCCTGGAGTACGTCGAGAGCAACTGGACCGACATCCGGCCCGCCGGCGTGAGGAGCGCACTGGCATGAGCGCCGACACGATCGAATACGTCCTCGACGGCAAAGAGGTGGACTCGATCACGGCCGTCGGCGAGCGGGTCAGGGCGCTCGGCGAGGATCCCGCCGACCCGGGCTTCTTCGACCGCTGCTGGCACATCCGCGAGGAGCTGCCGGTGGGGCTGCGCCGCTTCCTGGAGGACTTCCGCCGCACGGAGCCGGCCGCGTTGTGCCTGGTGCACGGCTTCCCGATCGACGACGACGCCGTCGGGCCGACGCCCGGCCACTGGTCGGTCCCCTCGCAGTCGGCCGCCGCGGGCGACGCGGAGGTCTATCTCGCCCTGTGCGGGATGGTGCTGGGCGAGCCGTTCGCCTGGTCCACCCTGCAGGGAGGGCGGATGATCCAGAACATCGTGCCGATCCGCGGCGACGAGATGCAGCAGAGCGGTCACGGCAGCCAGTCGTCGCTGGAGTTCCACACCGAGGACGGGTTCCACCCGCTGCGCTGCGACTATCTTCTGCTGTTCGGGCTGCGCAACCACGAGCGCGTGCCCACGGTCGTGGCGTCGGTGCGTGACGTGGAGCTGTCGCCGGAGCAGGCCCGGCTGCTGTCGCGCCCGCGCTTCCACATCATGCCCGACGACGAGCACCTGCGGCAGCTGGAGGCGACCCAGCCTGGCCATCCCGCGCTGGCGCTGATGCGCGAGATGCGCGACAGGCCCGAGGCCGTCCCCGTGCTCGTCGGCGAGCCGGGCAACCCGTACCTGCGGCTCGACCGCCCGTTCATGACCTGCGCGGACGGGGATCCGGAGGCCGAGAGCGCGCTCGACGCGCTGGTGGCCGGGCTGGAGGCCGGGCAGCAGGACGTGGCCGTCGGGCCGGGCAGCCTGCTGATCGTCGACAACTACCTCGCCGTCCACGGGCGCAGGCCGTTCCATCCCCGCTACGACGGCACCGACCGGTGGCTGAAGAAGCTGACGGTCAGCAGGAACCTGCGCAGGTCCATCGGCAACCGGGCGACGACCAGCCCTCGGGTGATCTTCTAAGGGGTGCTGCCATGCGTACCGTGGTCATCTCCGGCGCGTCCAGCGGGATCGGGTTCGCCGCCGCCGAGCACTTCGCGCGCTCCGGTGACACCGTCTTCAACCTCGACGTGCAGCCGCCGATCGCCGCGCCGAGCCCGGGTGTCACCTGGGTCGAGGCGGACGTGACCGACTGGCCGGCGATAGAGGCGGCCGTGGCGGCGGTCTGGACGGACCAGGGCCGGCTGGACGTGGTGATCGCCAACGCGGGCATCAGCGTCAGGCACGGCGTGCTCAACCTCGACGAGGCCACCGCCCGCCGCGTCGTGGACGTCAACCTGCTGGGCGTGCTGGGCCTCTGGCGTTGCGCGGCCGGTTACATGACGAGGCAGGGGCGTGGCGTGCTGCTGGCGACGGCGTCCGTCAACGCCTCACGCGCCTATCCGTACTACGCCGACTACAACGCCACCAAGGCCGGCGTCCTGGCCCTGTGCCGCACCTTCGCGCTGGAGCTCAGCCCGAACATCCGGGTGGCGTGCGTCAGTCCGGGCGCGGTGCTGACGCCCATGCAGGAGGCGGAGTACACCCCGGAGATGCTGGAGGAGGTCAACCGCTCCATCCCGCTCGGCAGGCACGCGCAGCCGTCGGAGATCGGCGCGGCCTTCCACTACCTGGCCTCGCCGGCCGCCGCGTTCCTGACCGGGCAGGAGCTGGTCGTGGACGGCGGCGAGATCGCCGGCGCGACCACGTCCGCCTTCGGCACGGGCGGCACCACGGATGTGCCGGGGCCCGCGGCCTGGCCGCTCTCCTCGACCCTGCGGGCCGGCGACGTTACTTTTTAGCGGGACCCACGTGACAGATCGACACTTCTCCGAGAAAGGACTCCCATGAAGCGCCGCATCACCTTGGTGAGCATCGCGACCGCCTTCCTCACCGCCCTGCTCGTCTCGCCCGCCGTGGCGCAGCCGGATGTCGATCCGTTCAGGAACTTCCACTGGACCGGCGAGCGCGACATCCAGCTGCCCTGGCCAGGCGAGCGCATGATCGGCAAGCTTCCCTGACGTAGCTCAGTGCCCCTCGTCCTCCGCGAGCAGGGCGGCCGCGCGAGCCCACAGCTCGTGGGCGCCCTGGTCGTTGCGGAGCATGGCCTCCGTCGCCGCCAGCGCCTCCAGCGCCCGCGCGTGCCAGATCCTGGCGCCCAGCTCCTCGAAGACCTTCGAGGCGAGCGTCAGGTTGTTGCGGGCCGACGTCGCGTTCCCCGTCCCGAAGTAGAGGTTGCCCAGCGCGAGCGAGGTGCCCCCCACCACGAACTGCTCACCGACCCGCTGGGCGATCTGCCGGGAGGTGAGCAGCGCGCCTTCCGCGGCGTCCGTACGGCCCTGCTGCGCGTAGGTCTCACCCAGGACCCGCAGCACGTAGGACTCGCCCACCACGTCGCGCAGCTCCCGCACCGTCTCCAGCGCCTTCTCCAAGGTCTGGCGGGCGGCGTCGACGCGCTGGGTGAGCAGCAGCACCTCGCCGAACCGGTAGAGCGCCTGGGCCAGGCCCCGCTGGTAGCCGATCTCCTCGAAGGTGCTCACCGCGGCCCTGAGCAGGGGTTCGGCCTCGCCGTACGCGCCCCTTTCCAGGAGCACCTGCGCGGTGCTGGCCATGACGTGCGCCCCGGCGGCGTGGTCGCCGAGCGCGCGGAGCATCTCTCCAGCCTGCGCGTAGCGCTCGAGCGCCAGGTCGAACCGGCCGGCGATGCGATCGAGCAGGGCGAGGTTGCGCAGGGCCAGCGCGTGGCCGTGCTCCTCGCCCTGTTCCTCGAACATGCGCACCGCCTTACGCAGGAGGCTGTCGGCGTCGTCGTAGCGCTGGCGGAACAGTTCCAGGCTGCCCAGGCCGTAGGTCATGGCGGCCTCGCCGCGGACGTCGCCGTCGCGGCGGGCGGCGGCGAGCGCGAGCTCGTGCGCCGAGCGCCAGTCGTCGTAGTAGCTGCGTACCTCGAAGAACGTCGCCGAGGTCATCGTGAGGTCCCAGCAGAGCGCGCTGAAGCCGAGCGCGGCCGCCTGGCCGATCGCCGCCAGCAGGTGCGGGCGCTCGGCCTCGAACCATTCGATCGGGTCGGGCATCATCCGGTCGATCACGGCGAAGGGCAGTCTGCGGCGCTCCGCGGGGCCGTGCAGGACGGCGTAGTCGCCGCCGAGCAGGCGGGCGTGGGCGGCCTCGGCCAGGGCCAGCCAGCAGCCCAGGGCCCGGCGCAGCGCGGCGTTGCGCTCCTGCTCGCTCTCCTCGATCAGGGCGCGCTCGCGCGCGTAGAGGCGCAGCAGGTCGTGGAAGCGGTAGCGGGCCTGGCCGCCGGGCCAGGGCTGGCTCAGCTCCAGCAGCTGCGCGTCGACGAGCTGCTCGATCAGGTCCTGGGCCCGCTCCGGATCCATCTCCAGCAGGGCGGCGCCCAGCCACGGGCCGAACTCGGCCACGTCCAGCAGCGCCAGCCGCCTGAACATGATGGCCGCCTGCGGCGACAGGTCGCGGTAGCTGAGGATGAACTTGGTGCGCAGGTCCACCTCGCCCTGGCTGAGCTCGTCGAGCCGGCGGCTCTCGTCGGTGAGCCTGGCGACGAGGTCGGCGCTGGTCCACGACGGCCGCACGGCCAGCCGGGCGGCCGCCACGCGCAGCGCCAGCACCAGCCCGCCGCACAGCTCGCTGAGTTGCCTGGCCCCCTCCGGGTCGGCGTGCACCCGCTGCTCCCCCGCGATGCACGCGAGCACGTCCACGCCCTGGTCGGGCGGCAGCACGTCCAGCCGGAGCGGGGTCGCGCCCTCCAGGGTGATGAGCCCGGCGAGCTGGTCGCGGCTGGTCACGATCACGGCGCAGCCGGGCGCGCCGGGCAGGAGGGGCCTGACCTGGCTGGAGTCGCGCGCGTTGTCGAGCACGAGCAGCAGCCGGCGCCCGGCCAGGACGGTCCGGAACAGGGCGGCCCGTTCCTCCAGCGTGGTCAGGGGATGCTGGCGGGTCACGTTCAGCGCGCGCAGGAGGGTGTCGAGCACGTCGAAGGGTGAGACCGGCGGGCCCGTCTCCGAGTAGCCGTTGAGGTCGACGAAGAGCTGGCCGTCGGGGAAGCGCGGGGCGACGCGATGCGACCAGTGGACGGCCAGGCCGCTCTTGCCGACCCCGCCCATCCCGGTGATGACGGCGATGAACGGCTGGCACGCCTGGGACTTGCGGTCGAGGAGCGCGTCGAGCCGCCCGAGCTCGGCGTCGCGGGCGACGAAGCCGGTCACGTCGGGCGGCAGCTGGGCGGGCACGGCCGGCGCCGCCTCCGGCGCGGCGTGTTCCATGACGAGGCGGCCCTGCCGCTGGCCCGTCTCCCCGCGCAGGATCGCCTCGTTCAGGCCGGCCAGCTCGGCGCCGGGTTCGAGCCCCAGCCGCTCGATGCTGAGCCGGTAGCCCTCCTGGTAGGTGGCCAGCGCCTCGGCGCGGCGCCCGGCCCTGCTCTGGGCCAGCATGAGCAGGCCGCGCAGGCGCTCGCGCAACGGGTACTCGGCGACCAGCGCGGCCAGCTCGCCGACGATCTGGAGATCGTGCGACAGTTCCAGCTCGACCTCGAAGTACTCCTCCAGGATGGCCAGGCGCCACTCGCCGAGCCGCTCGGACTCGGCGCGCACCAGCTCTCCCTCGACGCCGGTCAGCGGGTCGCCCCGCCACACGGCCAGGGCCGAGGAGAGCTGTTCGGACGCCTTCTCCAGGTCGCCCGCGGTCCGGGCCGTGCGCGCCTGGCGCAGCGCCTCCTCGACCTGTTTGACGTCGAACCTGTCGTCGTCGGCGAGCCGCAGCAGGTAGCCGGAGGAGACGGTGACGATGGGGTCGTGGGCCACTCCCGCGGCGGCGAACTCCCGGCGCAGCCCCGACACGCAGATGGCCACCTGGTTGCGGGCGGTGGCGGGCGGGTTCTGGCCCCAGATCGCGGCGCTGAGCCTGTCGGTCGAGACGACCCGGCCCACGTTGAGCAGGAGGGTCGCCAGCATGATGCGCCGTCGCGGCCCGCCCAGCGGGATCTGCAGGTTGCCCGTGATCACCGTCAGTGGACCGAGGACGCGGAACTCCATGCACACACCCACTGGGTCGTCTCAGCTAGGGCCATGGCGTTCCCGCCGACTCCATACGGGGAAATCGTAAGATATCCACGCATAGGCGATATAACAAGAAATGACAAAAAATGTCCACATCTACTGTGATGACACTTCAGTCAGAGTGACCGATAACGCACCGAAATCGCATGCACATACCTCCCCTCTAGCGTGCGAAGTAGTGATACTTCGACTGGCAACCGGGTTGGTATCGATGTCTCCTAACACCAGCAGAACCCTCCCCTTCAAACCCGCCGACCACTCCGCGGCGCAGCTCGGGCTCCCCCTCCTGGAGCTGGAACTGGCGGAGCAGACCCACGCCGAGTTGCTCGTGCTGTCCGCCGAGCCCGAGCGCATACACCCCGCCCTGCCGCGCCTGTTCGCCCAGCTCGCCCGGCGCCGGGTCGCCGTCCGCATCCTCCACGGGCCCGGCCGGCCCGGCCGCACGTCCCCTCTCTCGCAGGCCTGCCAGGCGGGCGCGACCGTCCGGGCGGTGACCGGCCTGCCCTATCAGGTGCTCGTACGGGATCGCGTCGTCGCCTACGTCGCGCACCCCGGCCCCGCCCACACCGGGCGGCTGGAGAGGATCCCCCATCCTGTGGTCGCGGCCTCCGTGGCGGGTGTCTTCGACACCATCTGCCACATCCTCGACGACCGGCGCAGCGGCGCTCACGAAGACGAGGGGCAGGACGAGGTGCTGCGGGCGCTCGACGACGGGCTCACCGACGACCGCGCCGCCGCCCGGCTGCACCTCAGCAAGCGCACGTTCGCCAGGCGGGTGGCGGGAGTGATGGAGCGACTCAACGCCACCAGCCGCTTCCAGGCCGGGGCGGAGGCCGTCAGGCGCGGCTGGATCTGACCCAGCGCGCCAGCGGGACCAGCGTCTCCCCGTCGCTGATCGCCCCGTGCTCGTAGGACAGTCCGGGATCGGGGAGCGGGAAGCGCGGTGAGGTGGCGATCGCCATCACCGCGCCGAGCCGCTCCCGCACCGGGCCGGCGGACTCCATCAGGCCCAGCTCGCCGAGCGCGGTCGCGGGCAGCACCATGGCATGGCCGTCCAGGGCCTCGGCGAGACGTTCCGCCACCTCCCGCTCCCTGCCCGGGTGCGGGTAGAGCCAGCGCACCCGGCCGGCCCCGCCGCCCGGCAGCTCGCACAGCTCGGGCGTGTCCACCTCCGCCCAGCGTCGCGCCAGGCCGGGGTCGGAGGCGACGGGAACCAGGCCGTGGTCGGCGTAGGCGAGCACGTGCCACCCCCGGCGAGCCCACGCGGTCGCGTGCCGCTCCAGCTCGGCCAGCGCCTGTACGGCCCGCTCGTCGTAGCCGTGCCGGTGCAGGTGGTCGTCGAGGTTGACGTAGACCCACAGCAGCAGCGGGCGGGTCCGCCGCGCGCCGATCGCCGCTCCGACGTCCGCCGCCACCCCCGCCACCAGGCGGTACGGGTCGCGGGTCAGCGCCTCGCGCGCCGGCTGCCGCGCGGCGCCGCGGGTGAGCGCGTCCACCCAGGGACCGGACAGCAGGTCGAGCTCGCGGCCCACCACCACCGCCTCGGCGCCCTCCGCCCGCTCGAAGACCGTGGGCAGCGGGCGGACCGGTTCGCGCGGCGCCGCCGCTCCCGCCAGGACGTCCCCGGTGATCGCGTTGACGAGCGGACCGCCGGCCCGCTCGCGATAGGCGGCGCCCACCGTCAGATGCTCGGTCACCGGCGCGCCGGTGACCGAGGTGAGCCAGGCGGTGGCCGAGGTGCTGGGAAAGGTGGAGGCCAGGCAGGAGAGCTCGGCGGACCGCCAGACCCGCCGGGCGACCAGCCAGGAGAGCCCGTCCACGGCCAGGACGAGCACGCCGCGACCGCCCCGGTCCAGTTCCGACAGAACCAGCCCGGGGACGGCACGCAGGTCGAGCCCGGGGCGCGCGAACGTCCCGGCCTCGGTCATGTCAGTAGTTCGGCACGCAGTCGGTGCACGTCGTGCGGAACTTCACGACCTGAACTTCCTGGCGCGCGGCGAGCATCTTCTCGACGAATTCCGGAGTCGTCATGATGGGGGTTTTCACACTGGTCTGGATGCTTTCATGCAACACGGGCGCCTCCTGGAATTGGGCCGGGCCTTTCAGCCCATTTTCTGTGATTCAACGATAAAAATCGTGATTGTTTTGGTCAATCAACTTTCGCCAGGATGGCATCAATCCGCCACCCTCGCCCCACCAGCACTGACGCGGTCACCATGGCGAAAATCACCGCCGCCGCCGCGTAGATCACCCGGAAATCGAGGAACCCCACGACGAGCGCCCCGATCCCCATGGACATCACGAACGGCAGGTCGATGATCGCGTCCATTGCGGTAAGCGCGCGGCCCTGCATACCGCTCGTGGTACGGCGCTGCACGAGTGTCGTCGTGGCCACCATGAGAATCGGGATGGAAAGACCCACCAGAACGCCGCTCGCGCACATCGTCACCTCCGTCGCGGGAATCACCAGGGCCAGGCCCGCCGCGCTGAGCCCGAAGCCCACAGCCGCCGCGCGATGCTCCCCGTACCGCCTGATGAGCACGGCGACGACGAAGCCCCCGGCGACCGAACCCGCGCCCTGGAAAGCGGCGATGACCCCGACGAACGCGGCCGGCCGGCCGAGCCCCTGCTCCACGGCGGCGAACATGGCCGGGTTGACCAGCCCCGCCGCGCACAGCGCCGCGGCCACCGCCAGCACGCCGCCGCGCAGCTCCCGGTCGCCCATGATGTGGCGCACCCCCGCCAGCAGATCGGCGCGGAACCGGCCGGGCTCCCGGGGCGCCGGAGCGGCCAGGTCGGGCGCCCGCCGGAGCATGAGCAGCACCAGCACCGACACCAGGAACGTCGCCGTGTCCAGGATCGCCACCGCGGACAGCCCCAGCGCCACGTACAGCGCCGCGCCGATCAGCGGGCCGAGCACCCGCAGTCCCTGGCCGAGTGAGCTGAGCAGCCCGTTCGCGTCGCCGAGCAGCCGCTCGGGGACCATGGAGTGGATCAGTCCGCCCCTGGCCGCGTTGAAGACGTGGTTGGCGAAGCCGTAGCCGAGCGTGACCGCGAACACGATCCACAGATCGCCCGGATGCCTGACGAGCAGCAGGCAGAGCACCAGCGCCCCGGCCAGCAGGTCGTTGACGATCAGGACCTTGCGCCTCGGGAACCTGTCGACGAGCAGCCCGGTCAGCGGCGCGAAGAACGACGGCACCGCCAGCAGGATGAACACCACCCCGGCCATCGTGTCCGAGCCGGTCAGCTCCTTGACGTAGATGCCCAGCACCACCAGGAGCGCCCGGTCCCCGATCATGTTCACCGTCTGACCGAAGAACAGCAGCAGGAACCGGCGGTCGCGCAGCAACTCGCGCATCAGCCCTCCTTCGCCCAGCCGGCCTCGACGAGCACGGCCAGGAACTCGTGCGCGAACTCCTCCGGCACCGGCAGCTCGGCCGCGCACTCCGCGTAGGCGGCGAGCGCCGCCCGGTCTCTTGCGCCGTCGATGCCGTGGGCGAGGGCCAGCATGAGGGCGTAGGAGCGGGCCCGGGCCCGCGCCGCCTGCCGATCCAGCCACACGCGCCCGGCGGGACTCGCCGCCTCGGCCAGCCCGCGCAGGTTGAACGGCCCATCCCAGGCACGACTGAGCGCCGGCCCGGCGAACACCTCGCCGCCTTCACCGACCGGTGAGAGCGCGGCGCGCTCACCCGCCGGTGACAGCACGGCGCCTTCACCGGCCGGGGACAGCACGCCGCCCTCACCCGCCGGCGACAGCGCGGCGCCCGCTCCGGCCGGTGAGAGCGCGGCCACGTGATCCGCGAGGCCGGCCAGCCAGGCGCGTGCCCGGCCGCCCGCGCGGCCGTGGAGCGCCTCCGCGCCGTCCAGGGCGCCCAGGGCGACGGCCGTACGGTGCCGCAGCAGCGCCCGTGACCCCTGCCGGCAGCCGAGCAACCGCGCCGCCCCCCAGCCCACCGCGATGTCCTCCAGTTCGGCGCGCTCGCCCGCGAGCCCGGCCAGCACCGCCGCGACCGCGCCCGCGACCGTGGCCGTACGGCGCAGCTCCGCCGGGTCGAGCTTGTCGAGCGTGTCGGCGGCGCTGTGGTTGAACCGGTCGGGCCAGTGCCCGAGCGACACCGTCGGGCAGCCGATGGAGGCGTCCACGAGCAGGCTGTGGTCGGAGGCCCCGACGAACGGCGTGGCACGCCAGGCCCAGGTGTCGCAGGCCACCGCGCCCGAGTAGGAGCGCGCGTCCTGCGGCAGCGCCGCCACGACGTGCTCGGTGAGCGCGTTGACGAAGCCGGGCAGGTGGTCGGGGCTGCGCTCGACGATGAGCGGCCCGCCGCACCGGCGCTGATCCTGCCCCGCCATGTCCACGTTCACGGCGGCCACCGGCGGGCGGGCGGCGACGTCGTGCAGGTAGGCGGCCATCCCGGTGAACTCGGGACCCCAGACGAACCTGATGCCGTGCTTCCCCCGCCGCCCCGCGAGCATCCTGGCCACGCTCAGCAGCGCGGCGGCCCCCGAGGCGTTGTCGTTGACGCTCGGGCGCGGATGGCACAGGTGCGCCGAGAGCAGCACCTCCTCCGGCCCGGTCCCGGGCAGCAGCCCGGTGACGACGGGCATGGCCGCCCGCCGGTGCGTCTCGACCTCGACCCGGACCCGGCCGCGCCGCAGCAGCTCGGCCGCCTGCTCAGGGGTGACGCTGAAGGCGGCCAGGCCGCTCCCGGCCGGCAGCTCGACCCTGCCGGGGCCGGGCAGGCGGTCGGTGACCAGGCCGAACGCCCCGGCGCTCGCGGCTCGCGCGATCGCGACGGGCACCGGCGTGCCGGGGTCGTCGTGTACGGCCAGCGCGCCCTCACCGGCGTCCGCCAGAGGCGCCACGGTGACGGCGACGCCGCCGGGCGGGGTCGCCGCCGAACCCGCCGCCAGCGCGAACGGCTGCTCCGGGTAGCGCACGACGTCGTCGATCGCGGCCCGCACCGGGGTCCAGGAGAGCGGGGCGCGGAAGCTCCACCAGCGCCTGGCGCCGTCGGCGGGGAACTCCAGGAGCCGCACGTCGCTCAGGCCCGCCCGCTCCGCCCGGCCGGCGACGTACTCGGCGGCCGCGCGGATCCCGTCGGACGCCTGGTATCGGTCGAACGCGGCCAGCTCCGCGACGTCCTCGACCGCCCGCCGCACGTCGCAACGGTCGAACGCATCCTGTACGGCGTCGCCCACGGTCCTCATGCCGCGGCCCGGCGGAGCGCGGCGCGGCGGACGGCCGAGAGCGGCACGCTGACCCGGGTCAGGCCCGGCAGCCGCCGCCCGGCCAGCCACGGCGGCAGCTCGTCCTCGGTCACCACCCAGGGCAGCGCGGGATGCCCACGTTCCACCCGGCAGCCGAGCCCGCTCAGCATCTCCACCAGCTCCGGCTTGGCCGCCGCGACGGCCTGCCGCAGCGGGGCCAGCACGTCGCCCTGGTCGAGCAGCCGCAGCGCCACCTCCAGCGACAACGCCGACATCCCCAGGGGCGGCACCGCCTGGCGGACCGCGCCCGCCACATCAGGGGAGCACATCGCGAAGCCCGCGCGCAGCCCGCCGCAGCAGTAGCCCTTCGACAGGCTGCGCAGCACGACCAGGCCGGGCACCCGGGTGGTCAGCGGCACCGCGCTGGCCCGCGGGCCGAGGTAGTTGGCGCAGGCCTCGTCGACGACGAGCATCCCGCCCGCGGCGGCGGCGGCCTCGGCGAGCTCCGCCACCTGCTCCAGCGGCAGCACGTCACCGCGCACGCCGGGCCGTTCCAGCAGGACGGTCGTCGGCCGTTCGCCCGCCACGTCCTGGCCGGGCGTGTACACGCGCAGCTCCGCGCCGCGCTGCGCGGACCAGGCGGGCAGGTCGGGGTGGGCGTGCGCGGTGTGCAGCAGCCTGCCGGGCCCGGCCAGCGCGTGGAGCAGCCCGGTCGTGCCCGCCCCCGTCACCACCTGGCCGGGGTCGAGCGGCACGCCGAAGTGGCGGGCGAGCACCGGGGCGGCGCTCCCCGAGCCGTACGGGTCGTCCAGGGAGTAGGCGCGGGCGGGTTCCCGGGGATCGCCGACGGCGGCCCAGGCGTCGTCGATCGCGTCCCGTACGAAGTCGATCTCGTCGGGCGCCCATCGCAGGTCCACCTCGGCGCCGCGGCCCCGGTGACCGAGCACGGCGGGACGGGGGCGCGGCGCCGCGACGGCGAGGACCTGGACGTAACGGGTCTCCGGCTGGACGGCGGCGCCGGCGGTGAAGCCGGCGTCGGCCCGTACCAGCTCGAAGCCCGCCGCCCGCACCAGCGACACGACCTCGCTCGGCAGGTAGAGCCTGACGTCGTCGCGCAGCACGGCGACGCGGCCGTCGGCGTGCGCCACGCGCAGCTCGCCGCGGCTCCGGCCGTCCAGCGGGTCGTAGGAACGCAGGAAGTCGAAGGTGTCGCCGGCCGCTTCGAAGCGGTCGCGGGCCCGGTACCGGCTCAGGATGGCCGCGACGTTCGAGTGGTCGAGAACCAGCAGCCCGCCCGGCACCATGCGTTCACGCACCCGCCGGAGCAGGGCGAGCTGCTCGTCGTCCCGTCCCCAGCCGAAGGCCTGCACGCAGATCGCCGCGTCGGCCTCCGGCAGCTCGACCCGCTCCAGCAGGTCGCCCTCGATCAGGCCGACCCGCACGCCCTCCCGGGCGGCCGCCGACCTGGCCTGCTCCAGCGCCCACGCGCACACGTCGACCCCGGTCACCCGGTAGCCGTGGCGGGCCAGCTCGACGGCGTGCCGGCCGGTGCCGCACCCGAGGTCGAGCAGCCGCCGTCCCGGCGCGTGCTCGCCCAGGACCTGCAGCAGGTAGGCGGTCTCCGCGGCGGTGCGCTCCCTGGTGTACTCGTGCCGGGCGAAGCTCCAGTAGTCGGCGGTGAAGTACTCGGCGTACCAACGGGTCACGCGTACTCCTGGCGCGCGAAGAAGTCGCACACGTCGCAGATGTCGACGGGGTTGCGCACGCCCTCCTGCGCGACGTAGACGCCTTCGCAGACCCGGCACTTCTCTTCGACCAGCGGGAACATGTAGCGCTGCATGGTGGAGAACGACTCGAACAGGTAGTAGTCGATGCCGGGCCACAGGCCGTACAGGTGGTCGGCCATGGCGTAGGCCATCGAGCGCTCCTGCGGGCCGGTGGTGAAGCGGCCGGGGGTGCCCTGGCGGTTCAGCTCGGGAGCGACCAGCTCCAGGTAGATCGTCAGCTCCTTCTTCGGGATGCGGTAGAGCGGGAAGACGTAGCGCATCCCGCCGATCTGCCTGACCGGGATGCCGCCCATCCGGAAGCCGCTGGTGAGCCACGTGACCATGCTGGCTACCAGGTCGTCGCCGTTGAACCCGAACGCGACCGTCCCGGCGCCGATCCGCTGGGCGTGGTCCTCCAGCATGCGCCGCAGCACCTGGTGGCCCACGACCATGTTCAGGTGGCTCCGGTCGCCGCCGACCACCTCGTTCATCGCCTCCACGAAGGGGCGGCGGAGCTTGAAGACCCGCTCGATGTCGGAGGCGTCGACGATGACCTGGTCGATGCCGAGCCCTTCGGCCGAGGCGCGGGCGGCGGCGAAGGTGGCCGGCTCCTCCCAGTCGGGCAGGCCGGTGATCGTCACCGAGGTCATCGTGAAGGCGGGCAGCCGGTGCCTGGTGCGTTCGAGCAGCTTCAGGAAGGCGACGCTGTCGCGGCCGCCCGACAGGCCGATGACCACGTTGTCGTCCGCCTGGAGCACGCCGTGGCCGAGCACGCTCTGGACGAAGGTCTCCTCGACGTAGCGGACGAAGCTCTCCTCGTCGAACTGCTCCACGCGCCGCTCCAGGCGGCCCATGGTGTCGAACAGGATGGACTTGGTGTAGATCGGGTCGGGCGTGCCGTACACCGTGGTCGCGGGCCGGCGGGTGACGTCGAGGTCGTAGTGGCGCACCTGGCGCAGTTCGATGACGTCGTGCTCGCCGACGATCGTCGTCTCCTCGGGGACGATCTTCCCGTTGCGGGTGGTGATGACCGCGTTGACGGGGATGCCGTGGGCGGTCAGGACCTCCGTGAGCGGCCGGCCGGCGGCGGCCTCCAGAGTTTCGGAACCGCCCACCTTGTTATGGAAGACGACTTGGGCCACGGCTTTCTCCTCGCTGTTCATTGTGCTTAATATCGTTTCTACAGTCGGCGAAAGGGCGATATGAGCGACAGCCTGGAAATTGGCATCTTCACGTCAATCGACGCCCTTGACGGCGCGGAATGGGATGCGATTGTCTCGTCCTGCGGGGCGCCGGTTTTCTATCGGCATCGCTATTTGCGGTCCTACGCCCGTCATCCGCTGGGGGCCGTGCAGTCATTCCGCTATTTGGTGGTGCGCGAGGGCGGGCGTCCGGTCGCGGTGCTTCCCGTCTCGCTGATGGACGGGCTGGACCCCCTCGGCCAACTGCGTGCCCGCTACCCGGTGACCGGCGCGGAGCGCGGCCTGCTGAGCCACGTCTGGCACTGTTACGACGCCTGGCTGCCCGGCGCGCCGGCGCTGGAGGCCGTGGCCGACGCGATGCGCGGCCTGGCCCTGGAGCTGGAGGCCGACTGGTACGGCTTCGTCAACGTCGCGCACGACTCACCGCTCCGCGCCGGTCTCGTGGAGCTGGGCTTTTCCGCCGAGCACATCGAGGACCGTTTCCGTCTCGACCTGCGCGGACTGCCGCACCCCTTCGTCCACGCCACCCGGAAGGCGCGCGCCAACCTGCGCCGGGGCCGGCGCAGAGCGGAGGAGTCCGGCGTGTGGCAGCGGGTCGGGATCGCGGGCGAGGCGGACCTCATGGAGATCGGGCGGCTGTGCGCCAGGACCGCGGCCCGACACGGCACCGGCGGCTTCTACCCGCCCGAGCTGTTCGCCGGCTTCGTCACCGGGCTGGGCGACCTGGCGCTCGCCATCGAGATCCGCCAGGAGGAGCGGCTCGTCGCGGCCGGGATCGCGCTGCGCGACGGCCGCCGCTTCCACGCCTGGGCGTGCGGGGTGGACTACGACGTGACGGGCGGGTTCAGCCCGTATGCGCTCCTGCACGCCGCGACCGCCGAGCAGGCCTTGCGCGAGGGATGCGAGGTCCTGGAGGGCGGGCGGGGCAACCCACGGTTCAAGCTCAGGCACGGGCTGAGCCGGCTCGGGCTCGACGCGTGCCTGGTGAAGGTCTGATGCGGGTGACCGCCGGGCTGCTCCCGGCCGAGGGACCGCTGTTCAGCGCCGGCCGCTGGCTGGCCGCCATGGGCGGGCGGGTGCCCGGCTCGCCGTACACCTTCGAGCTGGGCGGGGCGATCCTGCACGGGACCGTCGCTGAGCGGCCGTGTCCGGGCGAGGTGTTCGACCTCGGGCACCTGCTGACGGCGGACACCCCGAAGCTGCCGCTGAGCGCGGCCACCAGGGCGGCGCGGGCCCGGCGGGCGGCCTGGCCCGGATGCACGCCGCACCTGGTGGTCATGCTGCCCGGGTACGAGTGTCACGCGCTCGGCCCGGCCGGGGACGACGCCGCGGCGGTGGAGACCCTGGTGTCCGAGATCGTCGTCTGGGCGCGGGCACGCGGGCTGCGGGCGGTGGCGTTCCTGTACACGCGGGGGCCGGCGCTGGAGCGGGCGCTCGGCGGGCAGGGCTTCACCGGGATGCCGATGTCGTACTCGTGCGAGCTCACCCCGGGCACGCCCTTGCCGGCGCGCCGGGCGAAGGAAGCGCGGCGGGAGACGCGGCGGCTGGCGGAGGCGGGGGTGCGGCTCCGTATGACCGAGATCGGACGGCCTGTGCCGGGGATGGTCGAACTGAAGTGCGGACATTCCCGGAAATATGGCGGCAGCCCCGATCCGGCGGCCGTGGCCCGCCGTCTGCGGGCGCTCTGCTCGGGCGGCGCGCTGCTGTTCGGCGCGGAGCTCGGCGAGCGGCTCGTGGGATACGGGCTCTTCGTCCCCCACAGGGGCACCTGGTACTGCGTGAGCACGGCCATGGCGTACGACCTCCACGAGGCGCGGCACACGTACTTCGCGACCGCCTTCTACGAGCCGGCCCGCCACGCCGCCGAGGCCGGGGTCAGCCGCCTGCACTACGGGCACGGTGCCTGGCGGGCGAAGCTGTCACGGGGATGCCGGGCCGTCGAACTGCCGATCTGGGTGCTGGCGCTGGACCCGGAGCTCAAGCCGCTGATCGAGTGGAGCGCCAGGACGACCACGCTGTCGCCGTGACGGGCTCACTGCCAGCGGCGCAGCGGCGGGAACAACATCGACGTCTGCAGCACCGCGTGCTCCCATCGGTCCATCGACACCCCGTGGACCGCCAGCTTGGCCGCCGCCCGCCGCAGGTCGAGACGCTCGCCTTCCGGCAGGAACTCGCAGGCCAGGAGCTCGGCCAGCGGATGGCCGGCGGGGAGCAGCGCGGCGAGCTCGGCGCCCGCGCCGTCCCTGGCCGACACGGCCAGCTCGGGGGCCAGCTTGCGCGCCCCGTCGTCGAGCTCGTGCCAGAGCGCGGCCACGACCCGCGAGCGCAACCCGGCGCGCACGTCGTCGAACTCCCTGCTCTCGCGCGGCACACCGGCCTCCAGGAGCGCCACCAGGTCGCGGAGCGGCCCCTGGTCGCCGTGGAGCGCCGTGCCGTGGCCCTCGCCCATGAAGATCCCGGCCTCGTGCCGGGAATCCTCCGGGCTGTCGGAGCTGTGCACCAGGTCCAGCAGCACGTTGACGCCGCGCAGGTCACGCCTGATCGTGCCGGGCTCGGCCGCCGCCGGGTCGCTGGCGCCCTTCAGGGCACGCAGCCGCCGGTGCGGCTCCGGCGCGGACGACCTGTCCTCTACCAGCAGGGCGAGGCTCGGCCCGAGATCGAACACCACGTCGACCTGCCGGTAGAAGTAGGCCTTCCAGACGGAAGTGATCTTGGTTTCCTGGAAGGCGTCCTGCCCGGGCGGCCGGTGCCACAGCACCTCGTAGCGAGTCGGCTCGAACCCGTGCTCCTCCAGCCGTTCCAGGACCGGAGTGACGAGATGCCGCATCAACGCGTCGGGCGGAAACAGGAACAGGATCGTCCTGTCCCACACGATCTCGGCCATCCGTCACTTCCTTAGTTTCTAGCTCTTACGGGATTTCCGGACGCGGGGGCGTTTGATGACAATGTAGATGTGCCGATCCATGGGATCGTCTCACTTTCTCCGGAGCTTGGGACGACGGACGACGAAATGGCGCCGGTCCATGTTTTCCTGCCTCATTTCCTGGTCAGCTTGGGGCGAAGACTGACTCGACGCTGCCGGTCCATTTCTCTCCTTTCCACACGGCGATTTCCTGGGCCCCATGGTCGCTGTTTCCCGCAGCCTTCTCGCGGGCCGCCGCGTTTGTTGGCAGCAAGACGCCATTACGCGCCGCCCGCGGTCGCCACGGCGAGCGGGCCAGGGATCTCGGCCAGGCCGGGCCCGCGCACCGCCTCCATCGCCGCGAGCTCGTCGGCGAGGGTCCAGTGGGGGGTGCCCGCCACCAGGGCGTGCTTGCCGTACAGCAGGACCTCTTCCAGCGACTGCTCCGCTTCCAGCCGCAGCAGCCCGGCCGCGCGCCTGGCGGCCCGCGTCACCTCCGCCTCCGTCCAGCGCGGCTCGGCGAGCAGTTCCGTCGCGCGGTCGACGACCTCGTCCAGATGTTCGGGCGCGGTGGCGAGGAAGACCCGCCAGGTCCCCGCGTCGCGGTAGGGGGCCACCATCGGCCACAGCTCGTAGCAGAGCCCCCGCCGGTTGCGCAGCTCCTCGGTGAGCAGCGCCGAGCTGGCCCCGGCCAGCAGCTCCATCAGCACGGGCCAGCGGTGGCGCAGCGGATCCCGGTACGCGGCCGCCGGGCCGCCCAGCACCACCCCGGTGGTGTCGGCGTTCAGCCGCAGCGCTTCGCGCCCGCCGCCCCAGGCGGGCGGCTCGCCGGGATCGCTCTCCTGCCACGGCGGCAGCGCGGCCAGCGGTCCCTTGTCCAGGACGCGCAGCAGGTCGTCGGGGTCGGCGCCGCCGCACACCACCACGCCGGCCGAGCCGAGGAAGCGCCGGTGATGGTCGCGCAGCGCGTCCAGCTCCAGCCTGCCGACCTCCTCGATCGTCCCGCCGACCGGCCTGCCCAGCGGGTGGCCCGGATAGGCCAGCCCGAAGAAGATGTCGTGGACCACGTCCAGGGGGTCCGCCGCGGCCAGCCGCAGCTCCTCTTGGACGACCTTGCGCTCGGCCTCCAGCACCGGCGCGCTCAGCTCGGGCTCGGCCAGGGCGCGGGCCAGGATGTCCAGCGCCGCGGCCGCCTCCTCGCTCGGCACCCGCGCGTACAGGACCAGATGCTCACGGCTGGTGATCGCGTTCGCCTCGCCGCCGAGATCCTCCAGCAGGTCGATCACCCGCTCCCCGCCGGCCGACGGGACCTGCATCAGGATGTGCTCAAGCAGGTGGGTGCCGCCCTCGACGCCGGGCCGCTCGTGCCGGGAACCGGCGCGCAGCCACACGCTGACCGTGGTCACCGCGGCGCCGGGCCGATGCGCCAGCCAGGCGGGCGCCGCGCCGCGCTCGGCGACGTGGACCGGGCGGCTCACAGCGCGCCCACCGGCTCAGCCCCGGCCAGCAGGTCCTCGTCCACCTCAGTCCCGTGGACCAGGATGAACCGTCCCACCGGCGTGTGCGCCCACATCGCCCCGCCGTACTCACGCAGCGTCAGCACGTCCGCACGCTCGCCGCCCTCGACCGGCAGCGCGAAGAGGATCAGCCCCGCCTCCAGCGCGGCCCGCGGGCTCAGCCGTTCCAGGATCGCCGTTCCCGGCCTGCGCAGCTGCAGCGTCGTGGCCGCCAGGCGGAGCGGCCGGCGCAGCGCCCTCAGCACCCTGGCGCGCCGCCGCGACCGGCTCTGCCGGACCTGCGCCCGGCGCTCGCCCGGCAGGTCCGGCACGTCGAACGGGCTCTGCCGCAGCAGCCGCGCCAGCTCGGCGTACTCGGGCCAGAGCTCCGCCGCGCCGACCGCCGGCGCGCACCGGGCGAGCGTGGCCTCGTCCGCGCCGCCGAGCAGCAGCGCGGCGTCGATCAGGTCCCTGACCCGGTAGGGCTGCTCGAACCGCTCGTACAACAGTGCCAGGAGGTTCTTGACCACCGGGTCCGCCGGCGCCTCCGTGCGGTGCGGCGCCGCGATCCCGTCGCCGATGTAGGCGAGCGTGCTCAGCTCGATCCCGTACGGCAGGGCGTACGGATCATCCGGCAGGCGTCGCAGGCTGACGATCACCTGGGTCGCGCCGCCGAGCCTGACGAACGAGGCGGTGTGCATCGACCAGCCCTCGGCGAGCAGCCACCCGGTCAGCGCCCACAGCCGGTCGCGGTCGGGTATCCAGAGGTCGAGGTCGTTCATGTACCTGAGCAGGCCACCCGGATAGCGGTCGGCGAACTCCAGCCCCTTGAGCGAGACGGGCCGGTCCGGCAGGCGCGCCCACTGGTCGCGGTAGAAGGCCATCCGGCCGCGCTGCTGCTCCAGCTCGTGCGCCAGGGCCGGGCTGAGCCGCCGCCCCTCGCTCTCCCAGGCGCTGAGCAGCGTCGCCACCAGAGAGGGCTGCTCGCGCCTGGCGGCGTAGAGCACCTCGCCGGGCGTCTCCAGCTCCTGGCCGGTGATCAGCTCAAGGGTCGCGACCACCTGCTCCGCGCTGACGACGGGCCCGTTCATGCCGGCCTGCGCAGGCACCACACGGCCGTCGAGGAACCGGGCGCGAGCGGCTCGCCGGTGAACCCGGCGTGCGCGCTCTCCACCTCCCAGCCCGTCTCGCCCGCCCACCGCTCGATCTCGGCCATGGTCAGGAAGCACATCCGGATCGGCGGGAAGTAGCGCCGGTCCACCACCCGGCGCTCGTCGAGCGCTTCGAGCAGCCCGATCATCTCCACCTCCAGCCCCTGCTTGTCCAGCATGCGGGTGACCTCCCACACGGCCCGCCGCTCGTCCCAGACCCGCAGCCTGGGCACGCCGTCCCGGGCCTTCTGCCGCTCGGGGCGCGGCTGGACGACCTCGAAGGCGAGCCGCCCGCCCGGCAGGGCGTTGCGGAACGCGCAGGCCAGCGCGTCGCGGACGGCCCCGCGCGGCAGATGGTTGAGGGTGTTCTGGCCGCAGTACTGCAGCGCCACCGGCTCGGGCAGCTCGCAGGCCGCCAGGTCTGCCTGGATCAGCCGGACGCCGTCGCCCAGCCGCTCGCGGGCCGCGCGCAGCATCGCCGCCGAGACGTCCACCCCGACCCGGGGTTTGAGCTCGGCGGCCAACCGGCCCGCGCCGATGCCGAGATCGGCGACGGACCCGTCCGCACTGCCGGTCAGCCGCTGGTAGTAGGCGATCTCCCGTGGATCGGCGCCGCCCATCGCGGTCCAGGCGAGGTAGAGCTCCGCCCAGTGGTCGAAGTCGTGCATCACGCTCTCCGGTGTCGGGACTTCGATCACATCACCGGGCCCGCAGGCCCGGCGGGCCCGGCCGCGTGACTGGCACAAAGATGCCGTCTAGCCGGTCGTCAGCACGAGCGGCCGGCGGCGGGAGCTGACCAGTGAGCGCCGCGGCCGGGGCATCGGATCGGTCCCGGTCTCGGCCAGCACCAGGCTCATCGCCCGCTCCCCCTCGGTGAAGATCAGGCCGCGCTCGCGCAGCTCGCCGAGGTGCCCGGCCTGCTCGGGGGTCAGGCGGTCCACGCGGGTGGGGCGTTCGAGGACGAGCAGCGTGCGCGCCACCGCCTCGTCCAGCGCGTACCGGGACGCCGTCCCCGGGCGGGAGTCGCGCACGAACCACGACCCGGCCTCCTCCTCCAGCCGCAGGACGGGCGGGTCGCCGTCCTCCCAGCCGCGTGACCAGTCGGCCACGGCCGCGGTGAGCGGGCGGATCCACCTGGCCACGCCGATCATGTACGGTGCGACGGCCCGGTCGTTGAAGTAGTAGGCCAGCCGGCTCAGCGACTCCTCGGGGAAGGGGTAGGTGAGCCGGTAGTGGTCCACCGGGTGCAGGTCGAGGCCGAAGTCGCCGGCCTGGTTGAAGTAGGGGCTGTAGCGGTCGAACCGTACCGGGAAGACGCCTTCCGGCGGCGGCAGGTGGGCCAGCGACGGCAGGTCGTCGAGATACTTGGCGAAGGTCGACTCCGGCTCGCCGGGGAAGCCGATGAGCAGGTTCCACGCCGGGGCGATGCCGTACCGCACGCAGTTCTTCAGCAGCTGGATGTTCTGGAACGCCGAGGAGCCCTTCTTCATCAGTTTCAGCGTGCCCGTCGACAGCGCCTCGATGCCGGGCTGGATCCGGTCGACGCCGGCCCTGGCCATCTCGCTCATGTCCTGCTGGTCGAGGCCGACCTTGACCTCGTAGAAGATCGACGCGCCGGAGGGCGGCCGCAGCCGGGGCAGGACCTCGGTGAGGTACTCCAGCGGCATGATGTTGTCCGTGCAGGAGTAGACGGTGCACCAGGGCGCGTACTCGAAGAGCCGCTCGAACTGGGCGACGGCCCGGTCCGGCGCCATCGCGCGATAGGCCATGCCCTGCCCGTTGAGCCCGCAGAACGTGCAGTGCGAGCGCTCACCCCACCAGCAGCCGCGCGAGGTCTCGAAGAACAGGATCGGCTCGACCTTGTCCTCGACGGCCGCGGTCAGCTCGTCGAAGGACGAGACGAACGAGGCGTAGTCGGGCTCCAGGCAGTCGTCGATGTCGGTGTCGGCGCCGATGGCCCGCCGGTAGCGATCCTCCTGGCAGTTGCGCCGCGACACGACGCCGGGGATGCGGTGCGGGGTCTCCTCGTCGCCGTCGATCACCGCGCGCAGGAAGCGGGGGAAGCTCCGCAGGGCGGGGCCCGAGAAGGCGTAGTCGAGCTGACCGGCGTGCTCCACGAGGGCCGCGCCCATCGGCGCCTCGCAGTTGGCGCCGCCCATGACCGTGACGGTGCCGGGCGAGCGCTCCTTGACGACGGCCGCCATGGCCAGGCTGGGCACGGTCTGCATGAACATCGAGCTGAACCCGACCACGTCGGCCTCGGCCAGCCGGTACTTCTCCGCCAGGTGGGCGCAGAACTCGCCCAGCCGCTCGCGGTGCCGCATCAGCCGGGCCCGCAGAGCCGCGTGCGCGGGGCCGGCGAAGTAGCGGCTGAAGTACTCCTCGCCGTTGTCGGGCGCGTCCGGGAAGGCGACCTGGCCGAAGAGCCAGTCGCCGATGCCGGCGACGTGGTGCTCCATGCCCTCGGCGACGGCGTCGTACAGCTCGGCGCCGAAGAAGCGCACCACGTCGTGGTTGAGGTAGCAGACCCGTACTCTGGCCTCGTCGCCGAAGTCGCGCTGCACCAGCGAGGAGAGCTGGCTCAGCGCGAACGACGGCCGCCTGCGGTCGGCGAACGGCATGTTGACCAGGGCGATGTCAAGCACGAAGGGTCCTTTCCGCGTCCCGGTGCCACGTGGCGTATTCCCGGAAGCCGTACATGAGCGGGGATTCGGGGTCACTGGCGATGTCGACCACCCGGCCGAGCACGACCGCGTGGTCCCCGACGGTCAGGACCTGCTCCACCGCGCACTCCGCCCAGCCGTGCAGGTCCTCCTCCAGCCGGGGCAGCCGCCGCGGTCCCGCGGGAGCCCACCGGATTGCGGAGAACCGGTCGGCGGTGAGCGACGAGAACAGCTCGGCGGCCGGCCGCGACCTGGCGGGCAGCAGGTTGACGCCGAATCCGCCGGCGTCGACGGTGGCCGCCAGGGTGCGGCTGTGCACGTTCATGCTGACCAGCAGCGTCGGCGGGGTGAGCGTGACGCTGATCAGCGAGGAGCAGGTGAGCCCGCAGGGTTCGCCGTCCGAGCTCATCGCCGTCACCACCGCCACGCCCGTCGGATAGGCGCTCATGAACGCGCGGCAGGACTCGGCGAGCGGGGTCAACGCAAGCTCGTCAGGTACTCGTGGGCGGCGGGCAGCGCCGCCGCCATCCGCTGGGCCCCGGCGCGCAGGTCGGCGAACTCCGCCCTGGCCCCCGCGGGGTCGAGATGGGCGAGCGCGGGGCGCGGGCCGGGCTTGTAGTGGCCCAGGCCGAGCAGCATCGTGATCCACGAGTAGAGCTCGAACCCGTGGTAGTAGGGGTAGATCGTGCTCTCGTCCGGGAGCCGGGTGGCCGCGACCGGCAGGAACCCGGCCAGCCACTCCGGGATCGGGCGGACCTTCGTCTCCTTCCAGAACGGCGTGTCGGCGCGGGCGGCGGCGCGGTAGTGCAGCACCAGGAACTCCCGCACCCCGTCGATCACCCTGGCGACCCTGTCGTTGTAGCCGTCGATCAGGCGCGGCTCCCACCGCTCGTCGGGGAAGTGCTTGACCAGCTGCTCGATGGCGTGCTGGATGAAGAAGATGCCGGTCGACTCCAGGGGTTCGACGAACCCGCTGGACAGGCCGACCGCGACGCAGTTGCCGACCCAGGAACGCTCGTTGCGGCCGATCCGCATCCGGATGTGGTTGGCCTCCAGGTCGTCGCGGCCGGGTGCGGCGAAGGCGCGCAGCGTGCGCTCGGCCTCCTCCGGGGAGCAGTACTCGTCGGAGTAGACGTAGCCGGTGCCGTTGCGGCCGTAGAGCGGGATGGTCCAGATCCAGCCCGCGTCCATGGCCGTCGCCGTGGTGTACGGGTTGATCAGCTCCTGCTCCTCGCGCGGGACGCGGAGCGCGACGGCGCGGTTGTTGGGCAGCACGTCGGTGAAGGAGCGGAAGCGCTCGCCGAGCGTCTGGTTGATCAGCAGGCCACGGAAGCCGGTGCAGTCGACGAAGAGCTGCCCGGTCACGTCGCCGTGCTCCTTGGTGGAGACGTGGCTGATCCAGCCCCGCTCGTCCCGGCCGACCGCGGTGACGTCGTCGAGCACGTGGCGCACGCCGCCCCGTACGCCGATGCCGGTGAGGTAGGCGGCGAGCTGCGCGGCGTCGAAGTGGTAGGCGTACGGGAACTGGGCCCGCTGCTCGTCCAGGGTGGAGCGGCCCAGCGAGCCGTCCAGCCCGGAGGCGAAGAGGCTTCCGTCGAGGAGCCTCGGCGAGCGCCGGGCCTCGCACAGCCACGGGGTGAGGTAGCAGTGCCGGTCGAACGGCTCGGCCGCGCCGTTCAGTTGCAGGTGCCAGTCGGCGAGGGTGAACCCGTTGCTCACCCGCAGCCGCTCGAACGGGTGGTAGAAGTGGGTGCCGTCGCCGCGCCAGTTCTGGAAGCGGATGGCCAGCTTGTAGGAGGCGGAGCACTGCGGCATCCACTCCCGCTCGTCGAGGCCGAGATAGTCGAAGAAGTGGCGGACGGTGCTGAAGGTCGCCTCGCCCACCCCGATGGTGGGGATTCGGGGCGATTCGACCAGGGTGACGGAGACCCGGTCGCCGAAGGCCCTCTTGAGGTAGGTGGCGGTCATCCAGCCCGCGGTCCCGCCGCCCACGATCACCACGTCGTTGATCATCAGTGCTGTCCTCTCAGGCTGAGCGGCCGCATGTCGGTCCAGATGGCCGAGATGTGCTCCAGACACTCCTCACGGCTGCCGCGGACCCCCTCGTCGGTCCAGCCGGCGGGATTGTCGCGGCCCTCGGGCCAGACGGAGTACTGCTCCTCGTGGTTGACGACGACTTTGAACATCGCTTCATGCCTCCCGGCAGTGTCCGGCCACGATCGGCCCGATCAGGGCCATCGCCTCGGCCCTGGCCATGGCGTCGTGGTCGCAGTCGATCTCGTGTACGGCCAGCCGTCCCGCCACGTGCGGCGCCCAGATCCCGGCCGCCGACAGCCCGGCCGGCCAGGTCCGGGTGGCGACGAACAGGTGAGCGTCGCCGTCGTAGCGGCCGGGCCGGTGGGTGTCGAGCAGCTTGGAGTTGCGCAGCACGGTCTCCGTCATCGACGCGACGAGCTCCTCGTCGAGGTCGGCCGCGTAGCCGACGGAGTCCATGAGCAGGGCGCGGGCCTCGGCGGCGTCCTCGATGCCCGGCCGCTCCGCGCCCGAGAAGGCGGGATAGCCGTCGAGCAGGGCCAGCAGCCCGACCTCACCCGGCAGCCGCTCGGCCATGGCGTGCGCCACCAGGCCGCCGAACGACCAGCCGAGCAGGTGGTAGGGCCCTTCCGGCCGCACGCGGCGGATGACCTCCAGGTAGCGCTCGGCCATCTCGGCCACCGAGCCGGGCTGGTCGGGTCCGGTGGCCTGCAGGCCGTAGACCGGCCGGTCCGGCTCGATGTGCGGCAGCAGACTGCTGTAGCACCAGCTGACGCCGCCGACCGGATGCACGCAGAACAGCGGCGGCAGCGTGCCCGAGGGCCGCAGCGGCAGCAGCACGTCGAACGGGTCGTCGCCGGCGCCGCCGCCGGACAGGCGCTCGGTCAGTTCGGCCACCGTGGGCGCGGCGAACAGGTCGCGGATGCTGAGCGAGGCGCCGAGCGTCGAACGCACCCTGCTGATCAGCCGGGCGGCCAGGATGGAGTGGCCGCCGGCGGCGAAGAAGTTGTCGTCGACCCCGAGTTCCGGCCGCTCCAGGACCTCGGTGAACAGGCCGAGCAGGGTGTGCTCGCGCGGGGTGCGCGGCGGCCTGTGCCCGGTGCGCGGCGGTTCCGGCAGCGCCCGGCGGTCGAGCTTGCCGTTGGCGTTGAGCGGCAGCTCGGGCAGCGGCAGGTAGGCGGCGGGCAGCATGTGGGTCGGCAGGTGGGCCAGGGCGTGGCTGTGCAGCCGCGCCGGGTCCGCGTGCTCGGGGGTCACGTAGGCCACGAGCTGGTCGTCGCGGACGATGACCGCCGCCTGGGCGACGCCGGGCGCCTGCCCGAGCGTGTTCTCGATCTCGGCCAGCTCGATGCGGTGGCCGCGCAGTTTGACCTGGTTGTCGGCCCGGCCGACGAACTCCAGCGCGCCGTCGGCCCGCCGCCTGGCCTGGTCGCCCGTGCGGTACCAGCGCCGCCCGCCGGGGGCGGCCACGAAGCGCTGGGCGGTCAGGCCCGGCCGGCCGAGGTAGCCGCGGCCGACGCCGGGGCCGCCGATGTACAGCTCGCCGCGCACGCCGGGCGGCACCGGCAGCAGGTTGTCGTCGAGCAGCAGCACCTCGGTGTTGGCCAGCGGGTGGCCGATCAGCGGGATGTCGCCGTCGCGCACCCGGTATCCGGTGCTGTCGTTGGTGCACTCGGTCTGGCCGTAGTAGTTGTAGCTGTCGGTGACGGGCGCTTCCCGCATCGACCGCCACAGCCCCGCCGAGACCGCCTCGCCGCCGACCATCAGCGCCTTCGGGTGGTGCCTGCCCGGCGCGAACAGCCCGGCGGCGACCAGTTGCTCCATGAAGACGGGGGTGAGGTCGACGAAGCCGATGCGGTGCACGTCGATGTAGTCGACCAGGTCCTCCGGCGTCCGGCGGGTGACGTCGTCGATGACGTGCAGCTCGTGGCCGTCCATCAGCCACAGCATCGAGTCCCACGAGGTGTCGAAGGTCAGCGGCACCACGAAGCCGATGCGCAGCCGCTCGCCGCGGGCCGCGGTGAACAGCCCGTGCCGGTGCGCGCCGAGCAGGTGTGCCAGGCCGCGGTGTTCCAGCACCACGCCCTTGGGCCGCCCGGTGGAGCCGGAGGTGTAGATGACGTAGGCGGCGTGCCCGGGGCGCGGCGGCGTGCCCGGGTCGTGGCCGGGGCCGTCGGGCACCTCCTCCAGCAGCGCGGTCCGCTCGTACGGCACCGCGCTCTCCCGCGTGGCCAGCACCAGCAGCGGTCGCGCGTCGTCCAGCGTGTAGGCGATGCGCTCCGCCGGGTGCTCCAGGTCCAGCGGCAGGTAGGCGGCGCCCGCCTTCAGCACGCCCAGCACCGCCGCGATCATCTCGGCGCCCCGGGGCAGCGCCAGCGCGATCAGCTGCTCCGGTCCCGCGCCCCGGGCGCGGAGGTGGTGGGCGATGGCGTTGGCCCGGCGGTTGAGCTCGGCGAAGCTCCACCGGCGGTCACCCGCCACGACGGCGACGGCGTCCGGGGTCCTGGCGGCCTGCCGTGCGAAGCTCTCCGGCACGGTCAGCTCCGGCGGCTCGATCCGGGGACCGCGCGAGCGGGCGAACTCCAGCTCCAGCTCGTCGAACGTGAGCACGGGCAGCGCCCCGACGCGGGTGCCCGGGTCCTCGACGGCGGCCTCCAGCAGGCGCAGCAGGCGCTCGGCCATGGACTCGGCTGTCGAGCGGTCGAACAGGTCGACGGCGTACTCCAGGTAGGCGTCCATCCCCTCGGGGCGGCCGCACTCGTCGTAGCGCTCGATGACGTCGAGGGTCAGGTCGTAGTCCGCGGTGCCGTGCCGTACCGGCTCGTGGGCCGAGCGCACGCCGGGGAAGGACAGGTCGGCGGCGGCGTTGTTCTGGAAGACCAGCAGCACCTGGAAGAGTGGGAAGCGGGCGAGCGTCCTGGTCGGGTTGACCGCCTCGACGACCCGCTCGAACGGGGTCTCCTGGTGCTCGTAGGCGGCCAGGTTCGCGTGCCGCACCCGGGCGAGCAGCTCGCCGAAGCTCGGGTCGCCCGAGGTGTCGGTGCGCAGCACCAGCGTGTTGATGAAGCAGCCGACCAGGTCGTCGAGACTCTCGTCCGTACGGCCGGCCACCGCGGTGCCGATCGGGATGTCGCTCCCCGCGCCCAGCCGGGTGAGCAGCGCGGCGAGCGCCGCCTGCGTGACCATGAAGAGGCTGACGCCGTGCTCGCGCGCCACCTCGGCCATGCGCCCGTGCACCCCGGCGGGGATGGTGAAGGGCACGGTGTCGCCGCGGTAGCTGGCGATCGCCGGGCGCGGCCGGTCCGTGGGCAGCTCCAGCTGGTCGGGCAGGCCCTCCAGGGTGGTGCGCCAGAAGTCCAGGTGGTCGTCGCCCGGGTCCTGCCAGAGCGCGAAGTCGGCGTAGCGCACGGGCAGCGGCCGCCAGCCGGGAGCCCGGTTCTCCAGCCTGGCGCGGTAGGCCTCGGCCAGGTCGCGCGCGAGCGGCGCCATCGACCAGCCGTCGCAGGCGATGTGGTGCACGACCAGGAGCAGCACGTACTCGTCCGCCGCCGGCTGGAAGAGCCTGGCGCGCAGCGGCGTCTCGCGGGTCAGGTCGAAGCCCTGCGAGGCGACGTCGGTCAGCAGGCCGGGCAGGTCGTCCTCGGTGACCGGCTCGGGGGCCAGGCCGAGGACGGCGGGGGCGAGAATCCGCTGGTACGGACCGCTGGCGTCCTCGGGGAAGACGGTGCGGAGCGGCTCGTGCCTGGCCACCACGTCGGTGAGCGCGGCGGCCAGCGCGGTGGTGGCCAGCGGCCCGCGCAGCCGCAGGCAGGTGAGCGTGTTCTGGGCGTGGTCGCCCGCGTCCTCCAGCCGGTTCAGGAACCACAGGCGGCGCTGGGTGAAGGACAGCGGCAGCCGGTCAGGCCTGGCCATCGGGCGCAGCGCGGGCCTGGCGTCCTCGCGCAGCACCTCCGCCAGCCCCGCCACGGTCGGATGGTCGAACAGGTCGCGGATGGTCAGCGTCGCGCTCAGCGCGCCGCGGATGCGGCTGATCAGCCGGGTGGCCAGGATGGAGTGGCCGCCGTTGGCGAAGAAGTCGTCGTCGATGCCCAGGTGGGTGGCGTTGAGCGTGTCGTTGAACAGCCGCAGCAGCGTCTCCTCGCGCGGCGTGCGGGGCGGCCGGTGCCGGGTGGCCGGCGGCTCGGGCAGGGCGGCCTTGTCGAGCTTGCCGTTGGGGGTGAGAGGCAGCGCGTCCAGCGGCAGGATCGCCGCGGGCAGCAGGTGGGTGGGCAGCTGGGTGCGGGCGTGCGCCATGACGGCGGCCGGGTTGGCGCGGGCGGGCACGACGTAGGCGATCAGCTGGTCGCCCCGGGAGATCACCGCCGCCGAGGTGACGCCGGGCGCCCGGCCCAGCGCGTGCTCGATCTCGGCCGGTTCGATGCGGTGACCGCGCAGCTTGATCTGGTCGTCGGCGCGGCCGAGGAACTCCAGCGCGCCGCCGGGCAGCCGCCGGGCCAGGTCGCCGGTCCGGTAGAGGCGGGCGCCGCCGTGCCAGGCGACGAAGCGCGCCGCGGTCAGCCCCGGCCTGCCGAGGTAGCCGCGGCCGACGCCGGGGCCGCCGACGTACAGCTCGCCGCGGCTTCCGGGGGGCACCGGCTGGAGGGCGGCGTCCAGCAGGTGCGCCTGGACGCGGGGCAGCGGGTGGCCGATGAGCATCGTGCCCGGCTCGCAGCGCCAGGCGGTCGCGTCGACGGTCACCTCGCTGGGACCGTACGCGTTGATCATCGTGCGGCCGGTGGACCACCACTCCATCAGCCCGGCCGGGCAGCCCTCGCCGCCGACGACGAGCACGCGCAGGTCGGGGAACGGCTCGCGCGGCACGGTGGCCAGGATCGCGGGCGGCACGTGGGCCAGGCTGACCCGCTGCTCCCGCAGGAAGGCGCCGAGCTCCTCGCCGGTGTACGTGGCCGGCGCGACCACCAGGCAGCCGCCGCGCGTGAACGCCGTCGCCAGTTCGGAGACCATCACGTCGAAACCGGGAGAGACGAGCTGCAGCACCCGGTGCGCGGGCCCGCCCGCGGCGTCCAGCCGCTCGCCCAGGTTGGCCGTCAGGTTCGCCAGACCGCGATGCTCCAGCACGACGCCCTTGGGGGTGCCGGTGGAGCCCGAGGTGTAGACGACGTAGGCCGCCGTCTCCGGCGTCAGCGGCGTGCCCGGGTCGTGGTCGGGCCCGCCGCCCAGTTCCTCCACCAGCAGTCTGCGCTCGTACGGCACGTCCGCCGCGCGGCAGGTGAGCAGGAGCCCGGGCCGGGCGTCGCGCAGCGTCGACGCGACGCGCTCGGCGGGGTGGCTCACGTCGAGCGGCAGGTAGGCGGCGCCGGCCTTGAGCACGCCCAGGATGGCGGCGATCAGCTCGGCCGAGCGCGGCAGGGCGAGCGCGACGACGCTCTCCGGTCCGGCGCCCGCCGCGATCAGGTGGTGGGCGATCCGGTTGGCCTCGCGGTCGAGCTCGGCGTAGGTCCACGTGGCCGTTCCGGCGACGAGCGCCGGGGCGTCCGGCGTACGCGCGACATGGCCGGAGAAGACGTGCGGCAGCGGTTCGGGGTCCGCGTCGCGGCGGGGGCCCTCCGCCCAGCCGCTCTCCTCGGCGCTGAGCAGCGGCAGCCGCGAGACCGGCTCGGCCGGGCCGGCGACGGCCGCGCCGAGCAGCCGCGTCAGCCGGGCCGCCATCGCCTCGGCCGTCGGCCGGTCGAACTGCTCGCACGCGTAGTGCAGCGCGCCGTGCAGCCTGCCGCCGGTCTCGTGCACGGCGAAGGTCAGGTCGAACTGGGCTGTGGGCACCCGGGTGTCCAGCCGCTCCACGTCCAGGCCGGGCAGCGTCCAGACGTCGCGGCGCTCCTCCTTGGAGTAGGTGACCAGCACGTCGAACAGCGGGTTGCGGCCGGGCACGCGCACCGGGTTGAGCCGCTCGACGATGCGCTCGAACGGGGTGTCCTGGTGGGCGAACGCCTCCAGGACGGTCCGCCTGGTGCGCCGCAGCAGCTCGGCGAAGTCAGGGTCGCCCGTGGTGTCGCCGCGCAGCACCAGGGTGTTGACGAAGAAGCCGATCAGCGGCTCGGTGGCGGGGTGGTCGCGGCCGGTGACCGGGGTGCCCACGGCGACGTCGTGCCGGCCGGTCAGCCGCGACAGCAGCGCGTGCACGGCGGCGAGCAGCACCATGTAGACGGTGACGCCGTGCTCGCGGGCGAGCCGGTGCATGCCGTCGGTCGGCAGGTCGAGCGGGACGTGGTCGCCGTGTCCCGCGACCGTGTGCGAGCGCGGCCGGTCGGCGGGCAGGTCGAGTGGTTCCAGGCCGGCCAGCCGGGCCGTCCAGTGCTCCAGGCTTCCCGGCTCGGCCGCGGACCGCTGGTGGACGGCGTGGTCGGCGTACTGGACGTCGAGTCTCGGCAGCTCGCGGCCCTGGTAGAGGGCGGCCAGCTCGTCCCACAGGACGGGCAGCGACCAGCCGTCGCAGGCGATGTGGTGGAAGACCAGCAGCAGCAGGTGCGCGCCGTCCGGCTCGCGGTGCAGCCTGGCCCGCAGCACGGGTCCGTGCTCCAGGTCGAAGGGCCGCTCCAGGGCGTCGTCGAGCCCGTCGCCCAGCTCGACAGGGGCGGGCGGGTCGATGACCTGGCGGGGCCGGCCGTCGGTCTCGACGTAGCGGGTGCGGAGGATCTCGTGCCTGGCGACGACGCCGCTGAGCGCGCGGGCGAGGGCGGCCCGGTCGAGCGGGCCGCGCAGCCGTACCGAGACCGGCATGTTGTAGGCGGTGCTGCCGGGCGCGAGTTTCCACAGGAACCAGAGCCGTTCCTGCGCGAACGACAGCGGCAGCGCGCTCTCGCGCGGTGCCGGCTCGATCGGGGCGGGCGCCGGGCGGGCGGCGGCGACGCGGGCGGCCATGGCGGCCACGGTCGGCGCCTCGAAGACGGTGGTGACCGGGAGGTCGGCGCCGAGCTCCTGCCGCAGCGCGAACCGGAGCCGCGTGGCGAGCATGGAGTGGCCGCCGAGGTCGAAGAAGTCGTCGTGCGCGCCGATCTCGGCGCCGGGAGTGCCGTCGAGGTCGAGCACGCGCCGCCAGATCGCGGCCACGGCCACCTCCAGCTCCGTGCGCGGCGCCTCGTAGGCGGCCCGCCTGCCCTGCGTCCCCGGGCCCGGGTCCGGCAGGCGCGAGCGGTCGACCTTGCCGCTCAGCGTGCGCGGCAGCTCGTCCACCAGGACCACGGACGACAGCCACATCGGCCGCGGCAGCCGCTCGTTGCAGAAGTCGCGCAGCGCGGCGGCGTCCGCTGCGCCGTCCGGCACGGCGTAGCCGACCAGGCGGTGGTCACGCCCGTCCGGCCAGGCCAGCACGTGGCAGTCGGCCACCGCGGGATGCGCGCGCAGGACGGCGCGCACCTCGCCGGGCTCCACCCGGTGCCCGCGGATCTTCACCTGGTCGTCGTCACGGCCGAGGAACTCGATGCTGCCGTCGGGCAGCCGCCGCCCTCTGTCTCCCGTCCGGTACAGGCGTGAGCCGGGCGTCGCGGCGAACGGGTCGGGCACGAAGCTCGCTGCGGTCGCGGCGGGCTGGTTCGCGTAGCCGCGCGCGACGCCGGGGCCGCCGACGTGCAGCTCGCCCACGACGCCGATCGGCACCTGGCGGCCGTGTTCGTCGAGCACGTGGACGGCGGTGTTGGCGGCGGCGAGGCCGACGGGCACGATCCCCGAGACGGTGCGGGCGCCCCGGCGCGCCTCGTGGATGGTGCTGTCGATGGTGGTCTCGGTGGCGCCCCACGCGTTCAGCACCCGCACCCGGGGGCCGAACGTCGCCATGAGGGCGTCGCAGTCGGCCACCGGCAGGGCGTCGCCGCCGGAGACCAGCAGCCGCAGCTCGGGCAGCTCCGGTCCGCCGGCCGCCACGTGTCCCGCCAGGCCGTGCAGGACGGCGGGGATGCTGTCGAACGCCTCGATCCGCTCGGCGGCCAGCGCGCCGGCCAGCGCGGCCGGGTCGAGCGCCAGGGCGCGCGGCGCGATCACCAGGCTCGCTCCGAAGGTCAGGCTCCTGACCACGTCACCGAGGAAGACGTCGAAGGACGGGCTGGCGACCGTCAGCCAGCGGCGGACCGCGAGCTCGCGGGCGGCCCAGTCGGCCCGGAGGTTGGCCAGGCCCCTCCTGGTGCCCATGACGCCCTTGGGCGTGCCGGTCGAGCCCGAGGTGTGGATGACGTAGGCCAGCGCGTCGGGGTGCACCCGCCGTCCGGGCCGGTGCGCGGGCCGCCCGGCCGCCCCGGCGACGTCGGCGACGCGCCACGGCCCCGGCGGGACGTCCGCGCCGAAGCCGGGTCCGGTCAGCACGACCGCGGGGGCGACCCCGGCGAACATGGCGGCCAGCCGGTCCGCGGGCTGGTCGGGGTCGACGGGGAAGAAGGCGGCGCCCGCCTTGAGCACAGCCAGTGGGGCGATCACCGAGTCTGGGCCGCGGCCCACACAGACCGCCACCACGTCGTCGATCCCGGCGCCGAGCTCGGCGATCAGGTGGGCGAGCCGGTTGGCCCGCTCCTCCACCTGGCCGTAGGTCAGCCGCTCCGCGCCGCACACCAGGGCCAGGTCGCCGGGCGCGGCGTCGGCACAGGCCTCGAAGCTCGCCTCCAGCCCGGTCTCCGGGTCGAAGGCGAGCCCGGTGGAGTTCCATCCGGCCAGCCGCCGCCGTTCGGCCTCGCTGATCAGGTCGTACGCGGAGACGGGCCGGTCGGGGTCGGCCGCGGCCTGCCGCAGCAGCTCGGCCAGCCGGCCGGCCAGGCGCTCGGCGGTGCCCGGGTCGAACAGCTCCGCGTCGTACTCCAGCGTGCCCGCGAAGGAGTCGTCCAGGCTGAAGGTCAGGTCGAACAGGGCGCCGCCGCCGTCGCACGGGTACGGCTCCACCGCCAGCCCGCCGAGCTCGGGCCGCGCGCCCGCCGCGTCGCTGTCGCCGGTGACCATGACGTCGAACAGCGGGTTGCGCCCGGCCTCGCGCACCGGGTTGAGCCGCTCGACGACGCGCTCGAACGGGATGTGCTGGTGGGCGAAGGCGTTCAGGACGCTTTCCTTGGTCCTGGCCAGCAGCTCGCGGAAGGTGGGGTCGCCGGCCGTGCCGGTCCTGACGACCAGCGTGTTGACGAAGAAGCCGATCAGCGGCGCGACGTCCTGCCGATCCCGTCCCGCCGTGGGGGTGCCCACGGCGATGTCGTGCTGACCGGTCACCCGCGACAGCAGTGCCTGGACCGCGGCGAGCAGCACCATGAACGGGGTCGAGCCGTTCCGCCTGGCCAGCTCGCGCAGCCGCGCGGCGCTGTCGTCAGGCACCCGGACCGGCACGAGCTGCCCCCGGTGGGCGGGTTCCGGCGGGCGCGGCCGGTCCAGCGGCAGGGCCAGTTCCTCCACCCCGGCCAGCTGGCCGCACCAGTGGTCCAGCCCGTCGCCGCCGGACTCGGCACGCTGGCGGTGGGCGTGGTCGGCGTACTGGATCTCCAGCGCGGGCAGGTCCTGGCCGCGGTAGAGCGCGTCCAGCTCCCGCCACAGGATGGGCAGCGACCAGCCGTCGGCGGCGATGTGGTGGATGACCAGGAGGAGCACGTGGTCGTCCGGCGCCAGCCTGAACAGCGTGGCGCGCAGCACCGGACCGCGCTCCAGGTCGAACGGGGCCGCGCACTCCCGGTCGGCCAGCCGGCGCAGCTCGCCCTCCGTCACCGGGACGACCGGCAGCCCGACAGGGGCGGCGGGGTCGACGACCTGGGCGGGCACGCCGCCCTCCGCGACGTAGCGGGTGCGCAGGATCTCGTGCCTGGCCACCACCCCGTCGACCGCCCGGCCCAGCGCCTCGGCGTCGAGCGGGCCGCGCAGCCGTACCGCGGCGGGGGCGTTGTAGGCGGAGCTGTCCGGCGCCATGGACCACAGGAACCACAGCCGTTCCTGCGCGAAGGAGAGGGCCGGCGGCTCCCCGGTGCGCGGCGCGCGCGGCCGCCGCTCGCCTGCCAGCCGCTCCAGCAGGAGCTTGCGCCGCTCCGGCGGCAGCTGCGCGATCCGCGCGGCGAAGGTCTCCGACATGCGTGCGGGTCCTCTCATGACTCGGACGGCAGGAGCCGCGCGAGCTCGTCGTCCGGCAGGGCCAGGACGAGCCGGTCGAGCTCCGCGGCGAGACGTACGGCCAGCGCCGAGATGCGGGGTTCGGCCAGGATCTGCTTGATGCCGAGATCCACGCCGAACGCGGTGCGGATGCGGAAGGCGATCTGGACGGCGTCGAGCGAGTTGCCGCCGAGCTCGAAGAAGTCGTCCTCCACGCCGGGCCGCTCGATCTGCAGCACGTCGCGCCAGATGTCCGCGATCGCCTCCTCGACGGGGTCGCGGGGCGCCACGTAGGGGGTGCGGGCGGCGGGCCGGTCGGCGTCGGGGACCGGGAGCGCGGCGCGGTCGATCTTGCCGTTGGGGTTCAGCGGGAGCCGGTCCATGATCATGACGGTGGTGGGGACCATGTGCTCCGGCAGCCGTCCGGCGAGGTGGCCGAGCAGTTCCTCGGCGCTGACGGCCGCGTTCGGCTGGACGTAGGCGAGAAGCCTGCCCGCGGGCGCGGTCACCACGCACGTGGCCACCGCCGGGTGCGCGGCCAGGGACGCCTCCACCTCGCCCAGCTCCACCCGGAAGCCCCTGACCTTGACCTGGTGGTCGCGGCGGCCGAGGAACTCCAGCGTGCCGTCGGGCCGCCAGCGGGCCAGGTCGCCGGTGCGGTAGAGCCGGGCCCCCGGCGTGCCGGAGAACGGGTCGGCGACGAAGCGGTCGGCGGTCAGGCCGGGCCGCCGCCAGTAGCCGACGGCCACGCCGGGGCCGCCCAGCCACAGCTCGCCCGGCACGCCGACAGGGGCCGGGGAGAGGGTCGTGCTCACGACCCAGGCCTGGGTGTTGGCGATCGGCGGGCCGATCTGGCCGTTGGTGGCGGGGATGTCCGCCAGCGGCAGGCAGGTGGAGATGCTGGTCACCTCGGTCGGGCCGTAGATGTTGTGCAGGCCGGGGTGACCCGCCTGGCGCAGGCTGGCCAGGTTGACGCGCTCGCCGCCGATGTAGACCTGGCCGACGTTGGAGAACACGGCGGGCTCGGCGCCGACCGCCGAGTTGAACAGCGCGGTGACCAGGGCGAGCGTGGTGACGCCTTCCGCCTTGACCAGGTCGGCCAGGCGGGGCGGCGACAGCACCGTCTCGTTGGGGACGATCACCAGGCGGCCGCCGTTGAGCAGCGCGCCCCACAGCTCGAACAGCAGCGGGTCGAAGGAGGCGTTCGACAGCTGGGCCACCACGCTGTCGGGGCCGAGCCGCACGTAGTCGGTGCCGCACACCAGGCGCACGATGCCGCGGTGCGCCACCGCGACGCCCTTGGGCCTGCCGGTGGAGCCGGAGGTGTAGACGACGGTCGCCACCCGGTCGCCGCCGCCGTGGCCCGTCCCTTCCACCGTGCCGGTCTGCTCGGCGATGTCCTCCAGGGGCATGCCCTGTCCTTCGGAGAGCGGCAGGCCGGCCAGCAGGCGGCGGTGCCCGAGCACCACGCCCGCGCCGGTGTCGGCCAGCATGAACGACAGCCGCTCCGCGGGGTACGACGGGTCGAGCGGGACGTACGACCCGCCCGCCCGCAGGATGCCGACGATCGCCGTGACCAGGTCGGCAGAGCGCTCGGCGCACAGCCCCACCAGGTCGCCGGGCCGCACGCCCGCCTCGCGGAGCCGCCCGGCGACCGCTCCCGCGCGCTCCCACAGCCGCGCGTAGCTCAGTCGTACGTCTCCGTCCACCACGGCCACGCTTCCCGGCCTGAGCCGTACGTGCTCGGCCACCAGCTCTTCCAGCGACCGCTCCAGCGGCGCCGGGCGTCGCGTGGCGTTCCAGCGCTCCACCTGCGCCCGCTCGGCCGGGGCGGCCAGCGACGCGGCGGCGACCGGCGACCGCGGGGCGGCGACGACCTGGTGCAGGGCGGTCAGGTAGGAGTCGCGGATGCGGCGGACCTGCTCGGGCGCGAACTCGCCGGAGTGGAAGTCGAGGCTCATCAGCAGCCCCGTGCCCGAGCGCGGGTTGCGCAGGAAGCCGCAGACGAACGGGTAGTTGGTCGGCTCGACCCGCACCGTGGTGAAGGCGTCCAGCTTGGGGTCGACGAAGGCGACCTCGCCGCCGTCGAGCACGTCCTTCAGCACGTGGAAGTGGTTGTAGACGAAGTGCGTCTCGTACAGCGGGCCGCCGCCCACCAGCTGCTGGATCTGCGACATGGGGAAGCGGCGGTGCGGCAGCAGGGCGTTCTCCTCCTCGAAGACGGCCCTGATGAGCTCCGCCCAGGTGCCGCCGACCCGCGCCCTGATCGGCAGCGAGTTGAGGAACAGGCCGCGCGACTCGGTGCCGTCGGCCTCCTCCAGCCGCCCGTTGAACGCCATGCCGGTGACGACGTCCTCGGTACCCGCCAGGTAGGCGAGCACGCGCAGGTGCACGGCCAGCAGCACGCTCTTCAACGGCACCCCGAGCTGCTCGGCGACCCGCTCCAGCCCCTGGCACAGATCGGCCGGGATCTTGGTCTCGCGCCAGGCGTAGAACTCGCTGCTGCCCTCGGGAAGGGTCCAGTCCTCCACCGTGTACGCCGGGGCGATCTCGTCGGTGGGGCACTCCGCCGGCCAGCGGGGCAGCGTCAGCCGCTCCAGGCCGGCCAGCCGCTCACTCCACCAGGCGCGTTCCTCGCCCGACTCCACCGCCTGCCGTTCCGCCTCGACGTAGTCGCGGTAGGTGGAGGCCGGAGGCGGCTCGGCCGCGGCGGCGGGGTCCTTCAGCAGAGCGAGGTATCGCTCCAGGATCTCGGCGATCGTCGAGTGCAGGCTCCAGCCGTCGAGGATGGCGTGGTGCTCGACCAGCGTCCACTGGAAGGTGTCGTCGCCGCGCCGGTGGACGAAGAAGCGCCACAGCGGAGGCCTGGCCAGGTCGAAGGGGCGCTCGCGCTCCCGGTCGACCAGCTCGCCGATGATCCGCCCCTGCTCCTCGGCGTCCATCCCGCGCAGGTCCGCCACCTCGATCGGCAGCTCGGCGGCGCGGTGGACGAGCTGCAGCATGTCGCTGTAGCCGCTGAGGTGGAACGAGGTCCGCAGGATGTCGTGGCGCCGCACCACCTGCGCGGTCGCCTCGCGGAACGCCTGCTCGTCCCACGGCGCCCGCAGGTGGAAGCTGTCGACGTTCTGGTAGAGCATGCGGTCGTCGGACTCCATGTGGAAGACCATCCCGACCTGCAGCGCGGCCATCGGGTAGGCGTCGACCACGTCCTCGGGCAGCCTGGCCCGGTCCTGCTCCGACACCAGCGCGAACAGCTCCCGCTCCCGCTCCACCGGCGCGGCGGGCGTGATGCCGGTGGCCAGCTGCGCCACGGTCGGCAGCTGGAAGAGCCGCTGCAGCTCGAAGTCGAGCCCGCGCTCGCGGGCCAGCGCCAGCACCTGGACGCTGCGGATGGAGTCGCCGCCCAGGTGGAAGAAGTTGTCGGTGACGCCCACCTGCTCCAGTTCGAGCACCTCGGCCCAGACGGCGGCCAGCACCCGCTCGGTCTCCGTGCGCGGCGCGACGTGGGCCCGGCCCAGCGCGGGCCGCTCCTCGGCGGGGTCGGGCAGCGCGGCCCGGTCGATCTTGCCGTTGCGGCTCTGCGGCAGTTCGTCGAGGATGATCACGACCGAGGGGATGAGGTGCGCGGGCAACCTGGGCTCCAGGAACTCGTGCACCTCCTCGACGCTCAGCTCGCCGCGCGACTCGACGTAGGCGACCAGGCGTCGCTCCGGCGAGCCGTGCGCGACGACGACGCACCGGCCTGCCCGGGGGTGCTCGCAGACGGCGGCCTCGACCTCGCCCGGCTCGATGCGGAAGCCGCGGATCTTGAGCTGGTGGTCGGCGCGGCCGTGGAACTCCAGTGTGCCGTCGGGCCGCCAGCTCGCCAGGTCGCCGCTGCGGTACATGCGCGCCCCCGGCCGGCCCGAGAACGGGTCCGGCAGGAAGCGCTGGGCGGTCAGGTCGGGCCGCTTCCAGTAGCCGCGCGCCACACCGTCGCCGCTGACGTGGATCTCGCCGATCACCCCGGCCGCGACCGGCAGCCCGTCGCGGTCCAGGACGTGGATGCCCAGGTCGGGCAGGGGCACGCCGATCGGGCTCGTCCGCCCGTCCAGCAGGTCACCGGTGAGCGGGGCGTAGGTGCTGTGCACGGTGGTCTCGGTGATGCCGTACATGTTGACCAGCCGCGGGGCGTCCTCGGGGTGGCGCTCCCACCAGCGTCGCACCGAGTCCCGGTCGAGCGCGTCACCCGCGAAGACGACCAGCCGCAGCGCCAGCTCGGCGGCCCGGCGCTCGTCCACGCCGACGAACTGGCGGAAGACGGCCGGGGTGGCGTTCAGCACGGTCACCCGCTCGCGGGCCACGAGGTCGTAGTACGCCTCGGGCTCGCGGCTCTCCCAGTGGCTCACGACGACCAGCCGGCCGCCGGTGGCCAGGCAGTTCCACACCTCCCAGACGGAGACGTCGAAGGAGCTGGAGTGCAGGAGCGTCCAGACGTCATCGGGGCCGAAGCCGTAGGCGGGCCGGGTGCTCTCCAGCAGCCTGACCACGTTGTGGTGGGTGACCATGACGGCCTTGGGCGTGCCGGTGGAGCCGGAGGTGTAGATCAGGTAGGCCAGGTCGCCGGGGTCCGGCCCGCGGCCGTCGTAGTCGGCCTCGGCGGCCGGCGCGTCGGCCAGGACCGTGCGGTGGTCCCCGTCCGGCAGCTCGACGCCGCGCTGCGTGACCACGATCTCCAGCTCGGCGTCGGCCAGCATGAACGCCAGCCGCGCCGCCGGGTAGGCGGGGTCGAGCGGCACGTAGGCCGCGCCGGTGCGCAGGATGGCGAGCATCCCGACGACGAGCTCCGCGCTGCGCCGGCAGGCCAGGCCGACCAGGTCGCCCGGCCCCGAGCCCAGCCGCGCGGCCAGGGCGCCCGACCGCTCCCACAGCTCGGCGTAGGTGAGCCGCAGCGGTCCGTCGGTGATGGCCACGGCATCCGGCCGCGCCCTGACCTGCTCGGCGACCAGACCGGGCAGGGTCGTGCCCGGTTCGATCCGGCGGGCCGGGCCCGACCAGCCTTCGATGAGCCGCTGCTCGGCTTCCGGCAGCGCGCTGATGCGCGAGACGGGCAGGTGGGGCGCGGCCAGCAGACCGGCGAGCAGGGTCTGCCACTGGTCGGCCAGCCGCCGCGCGGTCCCGGCGTCGAAGAGCGCGGTCGCGTACTCCAGCTCGACGCGCAGCTCGCCGTCGCAGTCGACCACGGTGACGGTCAGGTCGAACTTGGCGGTGCCGGTGTCGGCGGGCAGCTGGACCGCCTCGGCGGCGCCCAGCCGCCAGCGGGAGCGCTCCTGCCTGTGCAGGCCGAACTGCACCTGGACCAGGGGCGGGTGTGACAGCTCGCGCTCCGGCTGCAGCGCGTCGACCAGCGCCGCGAACGGCACCTGCTGGTGCGCCTGCGACTGCGCCGACGACTCGCGCACCCGCTCCAGCAGTTCGGCGAAGGTGGGGTCGCCGCTCAGGTCGGCCCGGACGACGAGCGTGTTGACGAAGAAGCCGACGAGCTCCTCCAGCTCGGGAGCCGGCCTTCCGGCGACCGGCGTGCCGATCACCAGGTCGGTGCGCCCGCTCCAGCGGCCGAGCACCAGCGCGAAGGCCGAGAAGAGCACCTCGAACACGGTCGCGCCGGACGCCCTGGCCAGGTCGCGGACCTGTTCGGGGGCGGGGAGAAGGAAGTGCTCGGTGGCGCCGCCGTACTCCTGGACCGGCGGGCGGCGGCGGTCGGCGGGCAGTTCGAGCAGCGGCGGCAGGCCCTCCAGGTGCTCACGCCACCAGGCCAGCCCCTCCTCCAGCGGCCTGGCCCGCTCCCACGCCGCGTAGTCGGCGTACTCGACGGGAGGCTCGGCGGGCTCGCCGCCCGCCAGCTCGTCCAGCAGCAGCCCGAGCGACCAGCCGTCGACGGCGATGTGGTGGAAAGAGATCCACAGCAGGTGGTGCTCGGCGGTGCGGCTGATCAGGCCGGCGCGCAGCAGCGGCGCCGCCGCCAGGTCGAAGGGCTCCCTGACCCGCTCGCCGGCGAGCCTCGTGGCGACCGGCCAGGCGGACGCCTCCTCGTGGCGCCACGGCACGTCGGCCCGCTCGTGGACCCGCGTGCGCGGACGGCCGTCGGTGCCCACGGTGAAGGCGGTGCGCAGCACCGCGTGCCGGTCGGCCAGCCCCTGTACGGCACGGCGCAGCTCTTCCGGGTCGGCGGGACCGTGCAGTTCCAGCAGCACGGGCACGTTGTAGAGGGGGGTGCCGGGCCGCCACTGGTCGAGGAACCAGAGCCGCTCCTGGCCGGACGACAGCGGGTCGTCGCCCGGCCGCCTGCGGGGCACCGCCGGCGAGGCGGCGACCGTGTCGCCGAGGCCTGCCTCGGCGAGCAGCTTGTCGATCAGCAGCTCTTGTGCGCGGTCAGTGTGCATCTGCGATCTCTTCCTCCGCGCCCACGCGGGCGTGCCGTACCTGCAGGACGATGGCGGCTATCCGGTCCAGCCGGTCGGGATCCGCCTCGCGTAACGCGGCGGCCAGACGCCGGACGGTCTTGTGCCGGAACAGGTCGCGGACCGACATCGAGGTGCGCAGGGCGCGCTCGGCCCGAGTGGTGACCTTGACGGCGTGCAGCGAGTGGCCGCCGAGCTCGAAGAAGTCGTCGGTGGCGCCCAGCCGCTCCAGGCCGAGCACCTCGGCCCAGATCTCGGCGAGCAGTTCCTCCACCGGACCCGCGGGGGCGACCGCCTCGGTCTCGGCGCGCCCCTCCTCGGGCACCGGCAGCGAGGACGTCTCGACCTTGCCGTTGGGGCCGAAGGGGATCCGGTCCACCAGGATCACGTGGGCGGGCACCAGATGATCGGGCAGCTCACGGGCCAGGGTCTCGCGCACCGCCCCGGACGTCAGCCCGGCTCCGCCTGCGGGCTGGAGGTAGGCGATCAGCTCCACCGGGGCGTCCTGCGGGTTGCGCGCGACGACGGCGCAGGCCCGCACGCCGGGCAGCGCCGACAGGGCCAGCTCGACCTCGCCGGGCTCGACGCGGAATCCGCGGATCTTCAACTGCCTGTCGATGCGGCCGAGGTATTCGAGGGTCCCGGCGGGCGTCCAGCGCGCCAGGTCACCGGTGCGGTAGAGCCGTCGCCCCGGCTCGACGGAGAAGGGGTCGGCAACGAAGGCACCGGCGGTGGCGCCGGGCCGCCGCCAATAGCCCCAGGCCACGCCGGGGCCCCCGAGCCACAGCTCGCCCGGCACCCCCTCGGGGGCGAGGTCACCGGTGTCCAGGTCGACCACGTAAGCGGTGGTGCCGGAGATCGGCCGGCCGATGGGGCCCCGGGTGGTGGGCGGCTCGGCGAGCGGTTGGCAGACGGAGAAGGTGGTGACCTCGGTCGGGCCGTAGGCGTCGTACAGGGTGCGCGGACCGCGCCCGCCGCGCAGCACCTCGCCCACCCTGGCCACGTCGAGCGCTTCACCGCCGACGCAGAGGTGGTCGACGGTGGCGAAGGCGCCCGGCTCCTCGGTGGTGACGGCGTTGAACAGGGAGGTGGTCAGGAAGAGCGTGGTGACGTGCTCGGCCCGGAGCAGCTCGGTCAGCGCCGACGGCGCCAGGACCGTCGCGGGCGGGACGACGACCACCCTGCCGCCGTTGGCCAGCGCGCCCCAGACCTCGAAGGTGATGGCGTCGAAGGAGGCGTTGGACACCTGGGCGAGCACGGTCGTGGTGTCCAGCGGGACGTAGTCGGCGCCGTGCACCAGGCGGACGACGCCGCGGTGTGGGACGACGACGCCCTTGGGGCGGCCCGTGGAACCGGAGGTGTAGATGACGTAGGCGGCGTCCTCGGGACGGATCGACACCTCGGGTCCGGTCGCCGGGCTCAGGTCGCCGTCGATCGCGATCGTCTCGGTTCCCGTACGCGGCAGCGCGGCCAGCAGGTCGCGGTGGCCGACGAGCGTGCCCACGCCGGTGTCCTCCATCATGAAGGACAGCCGGGCCGCCGGGTAGGAAGAGTCGAACGGCACGTAGGCCGCACCGGTGCGCAGGATCGCGAGCATGGCGACGACCAGGTCGGCGCCGCGGTGACAGGCCAGGCCGACCAGCTCGCCGCGACGCGGCCCGAGCCGTGCGGCCAGCGCTCCGGACCTGGCCCAGAGCTCGGCGTAGGTGAGCTGGACACGTCCCGCCGACACGGCCACCGCGTCACCGCGATCGGCCACCTGCCGGGCGACCAGCTCCGGGATCGTGGCACCGGCGTCCGTGACGCGGTCCCAGCTCGCCTGCTCGTCAGCGGCGCGGGCCCAGCTCGTGAGCCGGCGTCGCTGGCCGGGAGGCAGCACGCCGATCCGCGACACCGGCTCCCCCGGCCCCGCCAGCAGCCCGCGCACCAGCTCCAGCCACTGGTCGGCCAGCCGGTCGGCGGTGGCCGCGTCCAGCAGGTCGGCGGCGTACTCCACCTCCAGCAGCATCTCCCCCGGCGCCTCGTGCAGGGTGAACATGAGGTCGAACTTGGCCGTCCCGGTGTCGGCCTGCCGCAGCCGTGCCGCCAGCCCGTCGGCCAGTTCCCAGTCGTGGTGCGAGGGCCGGTAGTGCGCGAAGGCCACCTGCACCACCGGCGCGTGGCTCAGCGCCCGCTCCGGCTGCAGCGCCTCCACCAGAAGGGAGAACGGCAGCTCCTGGTGGCCGAGCGCGGCGGTCGCGCTGTGCCGTACCCTCTCGACGAGCTGCGCGAAGCTCGGGTCGCCGCTCACGTCGGCGCGGACGACCAGGGTGTTGACGAAGAAGCCGACGAGCGGCTCCAGCTCGGGCAGCGGCCTGGCCGCCACCGGGGTGGCGATCGGCAGGTCGCTCCGGCCCGTCCAGCGGCGCAACAGCAGCGCGAAGGCCGACAGCGCCACGTCGAACACGGTCGCCGAGCGCGACCGCGCGAAGTCCGCCAGGGCCGCGGCCAGATCCGGCGGCAGCACCCGGCGTCCGGTGCCGCCGAGGAAGCTCTGCACCGCCGGGCGCGGCCGGTCACCAGGGAGCTCCAGCACCGGCGGCAGCCCCGCCAGATAGGAACGCCACCACCGCAGGTCGTCGGCGACGGGACGGCCGCGCTGCCAGGCCGCGTAGTCGGCGTAGCCGAACTCGTCCGGCGGCGGCAGCGGCAGCCCGCGGTAGGCCACGCCCAGGTCGTCGAGCAGGTGACCCAGCGACCAGCCGTCGACGGCCAGGTGGTGGATGCACAGGTACAGCAGGTGCCGGTCCGCCGCGAAGCTGACCAGCCCGCCCCTGACCAGCGGCGGGACGCTCAGGTCGAACGGCTCGGCGACGTGTTCGCGCACCAGCCGCCAGGCGTGCGCCCGGTCGTCGGCCTCCTCCCGCCGCCACGGCACCTCGGCGTCGCGGGTCAGCGGCCTCGGCCGGCCGTCCACGCTCTCGAAGGCGGTGCGCAGCGCCGGATGGCGGTCGGCCACGCGCTGCAGCGCCTCGCCCAGCCGGTCGGGGTCCACCGGCCCGGTCAGCTCCAGCACCAGCGGCACGTTGTAGAGCGCGGTGCCGGGACGCCACTGCTCCAGGAACCACAGGCGCTCCTGCTCCAGCGACGCCACGGCGGGCCCGGACGCGCCGGTCAGCGGGCGGGCCGGGCCGGCCGCGGCGCGTTCGACGACCTTGGCACAGGCGGCCAGCGTCGGGGCGGTGAACAGCTCGTCGAAGTGCACCTCGACCCCGAAGGCCGCGCGGATCCTGCTCAGCGCCATGGCGGCCAGGATGGAATGGCCGCCGACGGCGAAGAAGTCGTCGTCCACGCCGACCCTGGGGACCTCCAGCACCTCGGCCCAGATGGCCGCCAGCTTCCGCTCGGTGGGGGTGCGCGGGGCGACGTAAGGGATCTCGTCCCAGTCCCGGGGCGCCGCCACCGGTTCGGCGGCGACCACCACATCCGCCAGCGGCGTGTCCGGCTCCTCGGCCAGGAGCAGCAGGAGCGTCTCCAGGCGGTCCAGGTGCCAGCGCATCGCCGGCTCGGTGTAGCGGTCGGCGTCGTAGTCGCACTCCAGCAGCCAGCCGTCCGCGGTGCCGTTCAGCAGGAACACGCAGTCGCAGTCACGCAGCTCCAGTGCCACCCGCTGGGCCTCGGCCCGCCCGATCCCGGCCGCCACCAGCATCCGGGGCTCGTCGCCCCGGTCCGCGCTCAGCCGGGTGCCGTCGCCCGAGGCGGAGCTCAGCAGGTCGCCCAGCCGGGTTTGGCCGTGCACGGCGGAACTCAGGGCCACCAGCCCGCCTCCCGCCGCACCCGCCGTGCCTGCTGTGCCTGCTGTGCCCGCCGCGCCTGACGCGCCCACCGCGCCCACCATGACCTCGTCCGAGTCCGGCGCGGCGATCAACGCCATCGCCGCCGCCGCGAGCCAGGCCAAGGGCGTCCCCGGTGCGGCCGGGACGGAGAGGCCGGCCGACAGGTGCCCGCGGACGTAGCCGGGCCGCACGGTCGGCGCGACGTCGGCCGGGAGCGTGGTCGCGCGGTTCACGACGTGCTCCCCGGCAGCACCACGTGGTCGCCGATGACCAGCCGGTCCAGGCCGGCGCGCAGGAAGGTGTCGACCGCCTCGCGCGGCGTGCGCACGATCGGCTGGCCGCGCATGTTGAACGAGGTGTTCAGCAGCACGGGCATCCCGGTGCGCGCGCCGAAGGCCTCCAGGAGGCCGTGCAGGAGGGGGTTGGCGTCGGGCCCGACCGCCTGGACCCGGGCGGTGCCGTCGACGTGGGTGACGGCGCCCAGCCGGTCGCGGTGCTCGGGGCGGGTGCGCGTGGTGAACAGCATGTGCGCGTACTGCCGTTCCCGCCCGCGCCCGATCTCGAAGAACGTCGACGCGTCCGCCTCGGTAACCACCGGGGCGAAGGGCCTGAAGTCCTCCCGCTTCTTGATCAGGTTGTTGATGTGGTCGCGCATGCGCGCCTCGCGCGGGTCGGCCAGGATGCTGCGGCAGCCGAGCGCGCGCGGGCCGAACTCCATGCCGCCCTGGAACCAGGCCACCACCTCGCCCCGCTCCAGCGCCTCGGCGGTCTCCGCCAGCAGCTCCGCCTCGTCCGTCACCCGCCGGGCCCGCACGTCCTCCCTGGCCGCCAGATGCTCGGCGATCTCGCCGGACTCGTACGCGTTGCCCCAGTACGGCATCCGCATCGGCTGGATCGGCGTCTCCGGCTTGCGCGTCGCGTGCAGGTAGAGCGCCGAGCCCACCGCCGTCCCGTCGTCGCCCGCGCCCGGCGGCACGAAGACCCGGTCGAACAGGCGGCTGCGCAGGATGAGCCCGTTGGCCGTGCAGTTGAGCGCGACACCGCCCGCGTAGCACAGGTCCCGCAGCCCGGTCTGGCGGCGGAAGTGCCGCAGCACGTGCAGCAGGCAGTTCTCCAGCGCCGCCTGCGCCGCCGCCGCGACGTCCATGTGCCGCCGCTCGATCGGCCCGCCCGGCTCCCTGGCCGGTCCGAACGTCTCTTCCAGTACGGCCAGCACGCCCCGGTGCGTCTCGCGCTGCAGCAGGTCGCCGTCGCGGGCCAGCAGCGGGAGGGCGAACTCGGGGCCGGGGCGCAGGCGCACCAGCTGCCGCATTTCGCGCTCGTAGCGGGTGCGGTCGCCGTACGACGCCAGGCCCATCATCTTGTACTCGTCGAGAGCCATCTCGAAGCCCAGGTACAGGGTGAACACGCCGTAGAGGGTGCCGAGCGAGTGCATGGCGGGGACCGTGTGCAGGACCTCCAGCTTGCCGCCGGTCCCGGCGAGCACGGTCAGGCTCTCGGTCTCGCCCCGGCCGTCGGCCACGAGCACCAGGCAGTCGTCGAACCCGCTCACGTAGTACGCGCTGGCCGCGTGGGCCAGGTGGTGCGGGACCGGCGTGAAGCGGGAACGCACCGCCGCGCCGGGGAAGTGCTCGGCGAACCAGCCCACCTGGCGTTCCGGGTCGTACACCTCCGTGAAGCGCCTGGCCAGGTAGCCGTCACCGGACTCCAGCTCGGACCGCTCGTGGGCGAAGCCGTGGCCGATCAGGTCCAGGTCGTCCAGGCCGAGCCCGGCCCTGTCGAGGCAGAACCTGATGGCGTTGACCGGGAAGCGGCCGGTGGACTTGTCGCCGGTGAACCGCTCCTCGGCCGCGGCGGCCACGATCCGGCCGTCCACGACCAGCGCCGCCGCCGAGTCGCGGCCCTGGCTGATGCGGTACTCCCGCTCCGACAGCCCCGGCAGTTCGCGCCGCTTGAACTCCTCGGAGTCGTGCAGGCCACTGATACCCAGGATTCTCATCGCGCCTCCACGAGGGTCTCCGCGTGCGTCTGGAGCGCGGACCTGTCGATCTTCTGGCTGCCCGTCAGGGGAAGGGCGGGCAGGATCGCGACGTGCTGCGGCATCAGCGCGCGCGGGAGCCACTGCTCCAGGTGCTCCCGCAGCTCGGCCCCGCGCAGGCCGTCCGCCTGCGCGTACAGCACCAGCCGCTTGTCGTTGGCGCCGTGCTCCACCACCACCGCCGCCGCCCTGACGACCTGCCGGTGCCGCTCGGCGACGGCCTCGATCTCCTCCAGCTCGACGCGCTGGCCGCGCAGCTTCACCTGGTGGTCGACGCGGCCGTGGTAGGCCAGCGTGCCGTCCTGGCGCCACGCGCACAGGTCGCCGGTCCGGTACACCCGGCCCAGGCCGGGATGCTCCTGGAAGACGGCGGCCGTCCGCGCGGGGTCGCCGACGTAGCCGAGCGCGAGCTGCGGACCGCTCAGCACCAGCTCGCCGATCTGCCCGACAGGGGCCGCGCGGTCCCACTGGTCGAGCACGGCGGCGCGGATGCCGGGCAGCGGCCTGCCGATCGGCACCGGATCCGCCGGCGGATCGGGCACGTGATGGAGGACCGTGTAGATGGTGGTCTCGGTCGGCCCGTAGCCGTTCCACACGCGGGCTCCGGTGCGCTGCAGCCCGGCGGCCAGAGCGGCGCTGAGCGCCTCGCCGCCCGCGATGACGTCCGCGCCGGCCAGGCTGCCCGGCTCCAGGTACGGCACGGTCATCCGCCAGGTGGTGGGCGTGGCCTGGACCAGGTCCAGGCGTCTGCCGGAGAGCCAGGCCGCCAGTCGTTCCGGGTCCCGCTGCAGGTCCTCGCCGACCAGCAGGAGGCGGCCGCCGGTCGCGAGCGGCAGGAAGATCTCCATGGTCGACATGTCGAACGTCAGCGTGGCCATGCACGTGACGCGCGGACGGTCGGCGCCGATCAGGTGAGCGATGGCGCCCACGCAGTGCCGCAGCGCGGCGTGCGGGATGGCGACCGCCTTCGGCGTGCCGGTGGAACCCGACGTGGACAGCGCGTAGGCGACACCGTCGAGCTCCACCGGAAAGTCCGGCGGTGCGGTCGCGGCTTCGGCGCCGGTGTCCAGGCTGAGCTGGACGCAGCCGGGGACGTCGACGCCGGACGGCAGCACCGCGTACCGCGCTCCGGCCGCCTCAAGCTGGCGGCCCAGCCGGAGCGGCGGGTGCGCCGGGTCGAGCGGCAGGAACCCGGCGCCCAGCGACCAGGTGGCCAGCAGCGCCGCGATGGTCTCGATCCGGCGCGGCAGGCCGATGCCGACCAGGTCGCCACGGGCGACCCCGGCCCGCGCGAAGCCCGCGGCGACGGCCGCCGTCAGCTCGCCGAGCCGCCGGTACGTGACGACCTCGCCACCCTGCTCGACGGCCACCTCGCCGGGCCGGGAGACCATGTGCTCCCGGATCATCGACGCCACGGTGCGGTCGGTGTCCCAGGCGCGCTCGGTGTGGGCGCCCGCGACGACGCGCTCGTCCTCCTCGCCCCACAGCCACGCCCGCCCCGCCGGCTGCTCGGCATCCGCGGCGAGGACGGCGGCCAGGTGCCCGCGCAGCAGCGGCTCCGCCTCGACGGAGCGGGCGCCGAGGTCGGCCACGAGCGTCCGCCCGCCCGCGCTCACCGGCACCACAGGACCGGCCACCCCGGGCACGGCCGCGGCGTGCCCGGCCACCGCGCTCAGGGGCGCCCGCCACGGCAGCCGGACCTCGTGCCCGCAGATCTCACCGCTCAGCTCATCGGCGCCGGCCCGGCGGGCGAGCACCACCAGCCCGGCCGCCGCGACCACCGCACCGGAAGGGACGTCGAGTTTATCCGCGAGCCGTTCCGCGGCCTCGAATATCTGATTTTCCATGTGGACCACGCCAATTCGCAAGAGTGGGAATTCCACGAAACTCCGCGTGCTGAGCAGGAAGCTATCCCGGGGTCGCGCCCCGCCACGAGCAGGGGGACGGCAAGGTGGCAAGTTCGCGCCAGGTTGGGCCGGGCCGCCTCCGGCCGGTGTTACAGTGACGCCCGATAAGCAGCCGCGATGGGAAGAGAGCCGAAAATGGCGCAACTACTCAAGCGCCCGCAGATGCGCTTCTACATTCTCGGTGACGTGCTTTCCAATCTCGGCGACTACGCGCTTTTCCTGGCAATGGCCATTTGGGTGAAAACGCTCACGGGAAGCACGCCGGCCGCCGGGCTCGTCATGTTCGCCTTCGCCGGCGGCAGCCTGGTGTTACCCCTGTCGGGCCTGCTGGTGGACCGCTTCCGCCGCCGCCCGCTCCTGGCCGCCTCGTACCTGTCCTCGGCGGCCGTCGTCCTCCTGCTCCTGCTGGTCGACGACCGGGACGACGTCTGGCTCGTCTACGTGATCATGTTCCTGTACGGCGCGCTGGGCAGCGTCACCGGGCCCGCGCAGAACGCCCTCCTGCCCGCCGTCGTCCCGGAAGACCAGCTCGGCGACGCCAACGGCACGGTGCAGGCGATGCGCGGCCTCCTGCGGGTGTTCGCCCCGATCATCGGCGCCGGGGTGTTCGTCTGGCAGGGCGCCCAGGTCGTCGTGGTGATCGACGCGGTGGTCTTCGTCGTGGCGGCCGTGGCCGTACTCCTCATCCGGGTCTCCGAGCCGCGCCCCACCAGGACCGGCCAGTCCCTGATAGCCGAGACCACGGGCGGGCTGCGCTTCCTGCGCGACGCCGCCAACCTGCGCAGGCTCGTCATCGCCTGCGCGCTCACGATGCTCGTCATCGGCTTCTTCGAGTCCATCGCCATCGCCGTCGTCACCGAGGGGCTGGCGCGCCAGGCCACCTTCCTCGCCGTGCTCGCCGGGGCGCAGGCGGTCGGCACCATCGCCGGCGGCGCGCTCGCGGGCGGGGTGATCCGCCGCGCCGGCGAGCGGGGGCTGGTGGTCGTCGCGCTCGTCATGGTCGGCGCGAGCAGCCTGCTGCTGACCGTGCCGATCGCCCCGGTGGTCATCGCGGGCATGCTGGTGCTGGGCGTGGCGGCGCCGTGGATCGTCATCGGCGCCACCACCTCGCTCCAGCGGCGCACCCCGGAGGATCTGCGCGGACGCGTCTTCGCCGCGTTCGAGTTCGGGGTGACCGTGCCGCAGGTCGCCTCCATCGCCGTGGGCGCCAGCTTGATCGCGGCTCTCGACTACCGGGTGATGCTGGGCGTGGTCTGCGCGGTGGTGCTGCTGGCGGCGCTCGTCCTCGGCACCGGCCGCCCGGACGAACCGCCGGCCGCGGAGTCGCCGGACGCCGAGCAGGACGCGGTCACCCGCTGAGACAGCCGGGAAGGCTCAGGGCAGATCGGCCACCAGCTCGCGGACCGGCTTGCGGGTGCCGGTGTAGAAGGGGATCTCCAGCCGGGTGTGCCGCCGGGCCTCGGCGCCGCGCAGGGTGCGCATCAGGTCGACGATGCGGTGCAGCTCGTCGGCCTCGAACGCCAGCATCCACTCGTAGTCGCTGAGCGCGAAGGAGGAGACGGTGTTGGCCCGCACGTCGGGGTAGTCGCGCGCCATCCGGCCGTGCTCGGCGAGCATCGCCCGGCGCTCGGAGTCCTCCAGGAGGTACCACTCCAGCGAGCGGACGAACGGGTAGACGCACACGTAGGCCCGCGGCTCCTCCTCGGCCAGGAACGCCGGGATGTGCGACTTGTTGAACTCGGCGGGCCGGTGGAGCGCCATCGCCGACCAGACCGGGCGGCTGTGGCGGCCCAGCTCGGTGCGGCGGAAGCGGGAGTAGACCTCCTGCAGGGCCTCCGCCGTCGGGGCGTGCCACCAGAACATGAAGTCGGCGTCGGCGCGGAACCCGCCCACGTCGTAGAGGCCCCGGGTGACGACGTCCTTGCCCGCGGCCTGCTCCAGGAGCTCCTCGACCTCCTCGCCGACCGCGTCGCGGGCGCCGGTGACAGGCGCGCTCGCCTGGAACACCGACCACATGGTGTAGCGGATCACCTGATTGAGATCGCGGGCCTTCGGCCGCGCTGCGTCCTGCGTCATGATGTCGATTCTCCTCGTCGGGACAGGTGGTCCAGGATCCGGGAGGCGGCCGTGCGCGCGGTCGCCAGGCAGGCGGGGATCCCCAGCCCGTCGTAGGCGGCCCCGCACACCGCCAGCGCCGGCTGCCCGGCGACGGCGGCGTGCACGCGCGCCACCCGGTCGATGTGACCCACGTTGTACTGCGGCAGGGCTCCGCCCCACCGGGTGACGCGGGTGTCGAGCGGGAGCCCGCGCGCCCCCATGACCTCGCTCATCTCGGCCATGGCCACCGAGACCAGCTCCGCGTCGTCGCGTTGCAGCAGGTGTTCCTCGCCGATCCGGCCGATCGAGCAGCGCACCAGCACGAGGTCGCGCGAGAGGTGGGGCCACTTGACCGAGCTGAACGTGACCGCCTTGACGGCCCGCCCCTCGACCGGCGGCACCAGGTAGCCGCTGCGCGCGGGCCGCTCGGGGAAGGCGCCGGCAGGGTAAGCGAGGGTGACGACGGCCATGCTGGCGTACTCGACGCGCGCCAGCTCGGCGGCCGCCCCCGGCACCTCGGCCTTCAGCATGCGGGCCGCGGCGGGGGCGGGCACGGCGACGATCACCGCGTCGGCCTCGATGGTCTCGGGCCTCGGCACCGGCCCGGCGACGAGCCGCCAGCCGTGCGGGGTGCGGTGCAGTTCGCGTACGGTGACGCCGGTCCTGACGTCGGCCCCGGACGCCTTGGCGACGGCCTCCGGCAGGCTGCCCATGCCGTTGCGGAGCGTGGTGAAGACCGGGCCGGCGTCCTTCGGGGTCTCTGCCACGATGTGGCGGGCGGCGGCGAGCAGGGACCGCTCGGCGCGGGCCGCGGCGGCGACGCGCGGCATCGTCGCCTCCAGCGAGAGCATGTCGGAGCGGCCCGCGTAGACGCCGCCCAGCAGCGGCTCGACCAGCCGGTCGAGCACCTCGCCGCCCATCCGCGCCCGGATGTAGGCGGCGACGGACACGTCCGTGCGGACCAGGGTCGCGGGCATGATCTGGTCGAGCGGCACCCGCAGCAGGCCGCCAGCCGACAGGATGCCGGATCTGGCCAGCTCGGCCAGGTCGGACGGCACGCCCATGACCTGCCCCTTGGGCAGCGACCGGAGAACACCCCTGGCGTAGATGGCCGACGAGGCGGCGCCGGGGTTCATCAGGTCGTCGCCGAGCCCGACCGCCTTGGCGAGGTCCTTGCCCTCCGGCCGCCTGGCGAGCATGGCCTCGGCGCCGGCGTCGAGGCTCACCCCGGCCACCTCCGTGGCGTACAGCTTGCCGCCGATGCGGGGGGCGCCCTCGACCACCGTCACCTTGACCCGCTCGCCCGCGCTCTGCCTGAGGTGCCAGGCGGCGGCCAGGCCGGAGATCCCGCCGCCGATGACGGCCACGTGTGCCCGATTACCTTCCACGCTTTCCGACGCTACCGCCCCGGAGGGCCGGTCAGCTGCTCGGGGGCGTGACCGTAACGTGATCCTTGCCATCAAACCGGCCCAGGCCGGGAGCCGTCTCAGGGGCATGAGGAGAGCACAGATGATCGCCGCGCTGGTGACGGGGTGCGCGACCCTGATGGTGACCGGCTGCGCCGGCGGCGGCGGGTCGGCGGCCGACTCCGCGGCCGCCCCGGCCTACGCGACCGGCGAGGCCTCCGTCATGGCCTCGGAGGCTCCGGCCAGGGCCGAAGCCCAGAAGCAGGACTCAGGCGGGCGCAACCCCGCCTCCGGGGTGGAGGTCACCCGGCAGGACCGGCAGGTCATCTACACCGGCCGGATGACGGTGCGGGTGAAGGACGTGACGGCGGCCGCCCAGCAGGCCAAGGACGCCGTCACCGGGGCGGGCGGCCATCTGGCCAAGGAGGAGAGCCGGTCGTCCGAGCGGGCGAGCGCGTCGGCGGAGCTGGAGTTCAAGATCCCGCCCGCGCGTTACCCGGACGTGCTGACCCGGCTCGGGCGGGACCTGGGCGAACGGCTGTCGCTGAACCAGGAGACGGAGGACGTCACGGTCCAGGTGGCCGACGTGGAGAGCAGGGTGAAGTCGGCCGAGCGGGCGCTCGAGTCGCTGCGCACGCTGCTCACCAAGGCGGACACGATCGGCCAGGTGCTGGACGTGGAGCGCGAGATCGCCACCCGCGCGGCCGACCTGGAGTCGCTGCAGGCCCAGCGCAAGAGCCTGGCCGAGCAGACCGCCATGGCCACGCTCACGCTGCGGCTGGTGGGCCCGGCCGCGGCGGTGTCGCTGCCGGCCGACGAACCCGCGGGGTTCCTCGGCGGCCTGCGCGCGGGCTGGGACTCTCTCGTGACCTTCCTGATGGTGCTGGTCACGGCGCTCGGGGCGGCCCTGCCGTGGCTGGCGGTGATCACCCCGCCGGTCGTGCTCGCGCTGGTGATGGTACGGCGGCGGCGACGTCGCAGGACACCCGCGCCGGACCCGTCGGCGGCCTGACCCGCTCAGAACTCGTGGACCAGGTCCGTGAGCCGCTTGAGCTGGTCGGGGTCGACGGACGGCAGCACGCCGTGGCCGAGGTTGAACACATGGCCCTCGGCCGCCGCGCCGCGCCGCAGCACCTCGCGGGCCTTGCGCTCGACGACCTCCCACGGGGCCAGCAGGACGGCCGGGTCGAGGTTGCCCTGCAGCGCCTTGCCCGGCCCGACCCGGCGGGCCGCCTCGTCGAGCGGCACCCTCCAGTCGACGCCGACCACGTCGGCCCCCGCCTCGCCGAGCAGCCCCAGCAGCTCGCCGGTGCCGACGCCGAAGTGGATGCGCGGCACGCCGAGGCCGGCCAGGCCCTCGAAGATGCGGCGGGTGTGGGGCAGCACGAACTCGCGGTAGTCGTCGGCCGCCACCGCGCCCACCCAGGAGTCGAACAGCTGGACGGCGGAGGCGCCGGCCCGGATCTGGACGCGCAGGTGTTCGAGGACGATGCCGGCCAGCCGGTCCATCAGGTCGTGCCACAGCTCGGGCTCGCCGTACATCATGGCCTTGGTGCGGTCGTGGTTCTTGGACGGCCCGCCCTCGATCAGGTAGGAGCCGAGCGTGAACGGGGCGCCGGCGAAGCCGATCAGCGGCGTGCCGCCCAGCTCGCCGGTGAGCGCCTCGATCGCCTCGGTGACGTACGGCACGTCGCCGGGCTCCAGCGGGCGCAGCGCGCCGAGCCCGGCCCGGTCGCGGATGGGGTCGGCGACGACCGGGCCGACGCCCGGCTTGATGTCGAGGTCGATGCCGATGGCCTTGAGCGGCACCACGATGTCGCTGAAGAAGATGGCCGCGTCGACGCCGTAGCGGCGGACCGGCTGCATGGTGATCTCGACGATCAGGTCGGGCGTGGCGCAGGCGGTGAGCATGGGCACGCCCTCGCGCACCTTGAGGTATTCGGGCAGCGAACGCCCGGCCTGGCGCATGTACCAGACAGGGGTGTGCGGGACCTCCTGGCGGCGGCAGGCGCGCAGGAAGGCGGAGTCGTCGAGGTTCACCCTTCAAGGGTGCCATGACGGGGTGGCGGTCCCGCCATCGGCGCGTTGTGCGGAAAATCCCGCCGGTTCACCCCCGATTCATGATCAGATGTGGGGGTGGACGTTTCAACGCCGGCCCGCGGGGTCGAGGTCGCCCCTCGGGACGGCCGGATGCCGGTCTCGGGTGGGCCAATTATCGGCAAAGGCACCGCGCGGCATCGATTCGGCATCCACTTTCGGGACACGCCGAGCGCGTTGCGCGGAAATGTCAGTCGCTCGTGCCACCGTCGGAGCCACGACCCGAAGAAAGGCCCCGGTTCATGACAGCGTTGTGGAGTTCCGCGGAGTGCCGCAGCGAGCACTGCGCGTCCTGTGCCGGCGAGCGGCCGTTCGAGCAGCCGGGCTGCGCCGACGGGCACGAGCCGGGTGAGTGCCCGGAGTGGGCCTGCGTCTCGTGCGGCCACGCGATCCTCCTCGGTTCGGCTCAGACCGCCCGCCCGGTCCGCCTGCTGGCGACGGTGTGACCACGCACGATGAGCACCCCCGTGGTCCCCTTCCGTCCCGCTCCGGCCTACTCTTCGACTATGACCCTCGGTGACGGGCCGTCGGCTCCCGCGGCGTTCCTCCGCGCGGTCGAGAGCCTGCGTCCGGCCGAGGTCAGGCCGGAGATCGAGCTGGAGGAGCTGCCCGCGCCGCAGCGCCTGGCCCCCCACTCGGCGGCCATCGGCGCCTCGGTCTACCGCGACGACGACGAGCTGGCGGTCGGCCGGCTGATCCTGCTCTACGACCCCGACGGCCAGCGCGGCTGGGACGGGCCGTTCCGGCTGGTGGCCTACGTGCGGGCCGACATGGAGCCGGAGATCACCTCCGACCCGATGCTCGGGCCGGTCGCGTGGAGCTGGCTGACCGAAGCGCTCGACGCTCACCACGCCGACTACTCCGCCGCCGGCGGTACCGTGACAAGAGCGGTGTCCGAGGGTTTCGGCAACAAGGCCGACGATCCGGTCACCACCGAGCTCGAGCTGCGGGCGTCCTGGTCCCCCGCGCAGGAGGATCTGTCCGGACATGTCGCCGCCTGGTGCGACCTCATGTGCGTGGCTGCCGGGATCCCGCCGCTTCCCCCTGACGTGGCCGCCATGCCCCGCAGACCCGAAGATCCGGAGAGTGACCGAACGACGTGAGGGCACCAGACAACACAGCACCGGTGTCACGAGGGCGGTGACCTCATGACCGAAGAGAGAACCGTCGTCCCGCTCCTGGAGCCGCGCGACGGCATCCCGCCGATCGTGGCCGACGACGCCGCCTACTCCCGCACCGTCGAGGCGTTCGCCTCCGGCTCCGGGCCGGTGGCCGTCGACGCCGAGCGCGCCTCCGGCTACCGCTACGGCAACCGCGCCTACCTCGTGCAGCTGCGCCGCGAGGGCGCCGGCACCGCGCTGATCGACCCGGTCTCCTGCCCCGACCTGTCGGGGCTCGACGCGGCCGTCGCCGAGACGGAGATCGTGCTGCACGCCGCGTCCCAGGACCTGCCGTGCCTGCTGGAGCTGGGCTTCCGGCCGCGCTACATCTTCGACACCGAGCTGGCGGGCCGGCTGCTCGGCTACGAGCGGGTGGGGCTCGGCACGATGGTGGAGACCGTGCTGGGCCTGCGGCTGGAGAAGGGGCATTCGGCCGCCGACTGGTCGACCAGGCCGCTGCCCGAGGCGTGGCTGCGCTACGCCGCGCTCGACGTGGAGGTGCTGGTGGAGCTCCGTGACGCGCTCCACCGCGAGCTGGCGGAGGCCGGCAAGCTGGAGTGGGCGCGCGAGGAGTTCGAGGCGGTGCTCAACACGCCGCCGCCGATGCCGCGGGCCGACCCGTGGCGGCGCACGTCGGGCATCCACAAGGTGCGCAACGTGCGCGCCCTGGCCATCGTGCGCGAGCTGTGGACCATGCGCGACCGGATCGCCAGCGAGAACGACCTGGCCCCCGGCCGGGTGCTGCCCGACGCCGCGATCGTGACGGCCGCGCTGGAGGTCCCCCGCACCAAGAAGGCGCTCACCGAGATCACCGCCTTCACCGGGCGCAGCGCCCGCCGCCACATGAACGACTGGCTGGCCGCCGTGGCCAGGGCGCGCAACCTGCCCGACAGCCAGCTCCCGCAGCCGAGCACGCCCGGCGACGGGCCGCCGCCGGCCAACCGCTGGCCCGACCGCGATCCGGCCGCCGCCAAGCGGCTCGCGGCGGCGCGCGCCGTGGTGGCGGCGCTGGCCGAGGAGCACCGCATGCCCACGGAGAACCTGCTGCAGCCGGACGCGGTGCGCAGGCTCACGTGGGAGCCGCCCGAGGACATCACCGACGAGAGCGTCGCCGCCCGCCTGCGCAAGCTCGGCGCCCGCGAGTGGCAGCTCTCACTCACCGCCCACCCGATCGCGAAGGCGCTGGCCAGGCTGGAGCTCGCGAGCGAGGACTGAGCGGCTCTTGACGCCTCAGGCGGCTCCGCCGTACGGTTCGGGAAAGCGCTTTCCCTGAAAGGATCCCCATGAGCGTGCGCACCATCGGCGTCGTCATGAACGGCGTCACCGGACGGATGGGCTACCGGCAGCATCTGGTCCGCTCCGTTTTGGCGATCAACGAACAGGGCGGTGTGACGCTCTCCGACGGCAGCAGGGTCACCCTCAGGCCGGTGCTCGTCGGCAGGAACGCCGACAAGCTCGCCCGGATCGCGGCCGCCCACGGCATCCCCGACCACACCACCGACCTCGACGCCGCGCTGGCCGACGACGGCAACCTGATCTACTTCGACGCCCAGGTCACCTCGGCCCGGGTCAAGGCCGTGCTCAAGGCCATCGACGCGGGCAAGCACATCTACGCCGAGAAGCCCACCGCCGAGTCGGTGCAGGAGGCGGTCGCGCTGGCGGAGGCCGCCGCGGCCAAGGGCGTCAAGAACGGCGTGGTGCAGGACAAGCTGTTCCTGCCGGGCCTGCTGAAGCTCAAGCGCCTGGTCGACGGCGGCTTCTTCGGCCGGATCCTGTCGGTGCGCGGCGAGTTCGGCTACTGGGTGTTCGAGGGCGACTGGCAGGAGGCGCAGCGCCCGTCGTGGAACTACCGGTCGGAGGACGGCGGCGGCATCGTGCTCGACATGTTCCCGCACTGGCACTACGTGATGGAGAACCTCTTCGGCCGGGTCACCTCGGTGTACGCGCACGCCGCCACGCACATCCCCGAGCGGGTGGACGAGCGGGGCGACCGCTACGCGGCCACGGCCGACGACGCCGCCTACGGGATCTTCGAGCTGGAGGGCGGCGTCGTCGCGCAGATCAACTCCTCCTGGACGGTCCGCGTCAACCGGGACGAGCTGGTGGAGTTCCAGGTGGACGGCACCCACGGCAGCGCCGTCGCGGGCCTGCGCGACTGCCGGGCGCAGCATCGCGCCGCCACCCCCAAGCCGGTGTGGAACCCCGACCTGCCGGTGACCGCCCGCTTCCGCGACGACTGGCAGACGGTGCCCGACAACGCCGAGTTCGACAACGGCTTCAAGATCCAGTGGGAGCTGTACGTCCGCCACGTCCTGGAGGACGCGCCGTTCCCGTACGACTTCGCGTCGGGCGCGCGCGGCGTGCAGCTGGCCGAGCTGGGCCTGCGCTCGTCGGCGGAGGGCCGCAGGATCGAGGTGCCGCAGCTGTGAGGATCGACCTGCCCGGCGGCCCGTACACGCTGAGCGAGCCGGTGACCTGGCCGGCCGGCGGTGGCCCCGCCACCAGCCGCGTGGTCTACGCGGCGGCGCACGTGGTGGCCGACCCGCTCGGCGACAACACCCCCGGCGCGCCGGCCTCCGTCGACTGGGAAGCCACGCTGCGTTTCCGCCGCCATCTGTGGTCGTACGGGCTGCGGGTGGCCGACGCGATGGACACCGCGCAGCGCAACATGGGCCTGGACTGGGCCGCCACCCGTGAGCTGATCAGGCGCAGCGCCGCCGAGGCGCGGACGCTCGGCGACCCGGCGGAGCTGGTCGCGTGCGGCGCCGGGACCGATCACGCGCCCGGCGCGGACGACCTGGACGCCATCGTCGCCGCGTACGCCGAACAGGTGGAGACCGTCCAGGAGACCGGCGCCGGAGTGATCGTCATGGCGTCGCGGCAGCTCGCCCGGGTGGCGGCCGGCCCGAAGGACTACCACCGGGTGTACGGGAAGCTGTTCGGGCTGGCGGACCGGCCGGTGATCCTGCACTGGCTGGGCGAGATGTTCGACCCCCAGCTGGCCGGCTACTGGGGGGCGCGCGACGTCGCGGCGGCCACGGAGTCGTTCCTGGAGCTGGTCCACGCGCACGCCCCGATGGTGGACGGGGTGAAGGTGTCGCTGCTGGACGAGGAGCACGAGGTGCGGCTGCGCGCCGCGCTGCCCGCGGGCGTCAGGCTCTACACCGGCGACGACTTCAACTATCCGTCGCTGATCAGGACGGGCTCGCACGCGCTGCTGGGCATCTTCGACGCGATCGCCCCGGCCGCCGCCGCGGCGCTGCGGGCGCTGGACGCCGCCGAGGCCGCGCCCGCCGGGCCGGACAGGGACCGGCTGCTGGCCTCGTACGAGGAGATCCTGGCGCCGACGGTGCCGTTGTCGCGCAAGATCTTCGAGACGCCGACGTTCCATTACAAGACCGGGATCGTGTTCCTGGCGTGGCTGAACGGGCACCAGGACGCGTTCGCGATGGTGAACGGCGCGCAGTCGGCCCGGTCGCTGACGCATCTGGCGGAGGTGTTCCGGCTGGCCGACCGGGCGGGGCTGCTGGCCGACCAGGAGCTCGCGGTGCGCCGGATGCGGGCGCTGCTGGAGGTGAACGGGCTGTGAGCCTGTCGCTGAACCAGTGGACGACACGGCGGTGGTCGCTGCCCGAGGCGGTCGACGGCTGCGCCAGGCACGGGCTGGAGGCCGTCGGCCTGTGGCGGGAGAAGGTGGCCGAGACGGGGCTCACGCGCAGCGCCAAGCTGGTGCGCGAGGCCGGGCTGCGGGTCTCGTCGCTGTGCCGGGGCGGCTTCCTGACGGCGGGCGGGCTGCCCGGCGAGGAGGGCCGGCGGGCGTTCGCGCAGGCGCTGGAGGACAACCGGCGGGCCGTCGACGAGGCCGCCGAGCTGGGCGCGGCCTGCCTGGTGATGGTGGTCGGCGGGCTGCCGGGGGTGCGGCCGGGAGAGCCGCTGCCGGCCGGGTTCTCGCGCGATGTCGCGGGGGCGCGGGAGCGGGTGGCCGAGGCCCTCGCCTCGCTGGCCCCGTACGCGGGAGAGCGCGGGGTGAAGCTGGCCCTGGAGCCGCTGCACCCGGTCTACTGCCCGGACCGGGCCGTGCTCTCCACGCTCGGGCAGGCGCTCGACCTGGCGCTGCCGTACCCGGAGGAGCAGGTCGGCGTGGTGGTCGACACCTTCCACGTGTGGTGGGACCCGGCGCTCCACGAGCAGATCGCCAGGGCGGGCCGGCGGATCGCCTCCTACCAGGTGTGCGACTACCTGCACCCGCTGCCGGCGGACGTGCTGCTGGGCCGGGGCATGATGGGCGACGGGGTGATCGACTTCCCGCCGATCACCCGGGCGGTGGCCGCCGCCGGCTACGCCGGCGACGTCGAGGTGGAGATCTTCAACGCCGACGTCTGGGCGGCGGACCCTGACGAGGTGGTGGCCACGATGAAGGAGCGCTACGCGGGCGTGGTGACCGTGCCGGCGGCGCCGTTCACCGTGACCTGAGCGCCCGACGCGATGCGGTGGGTGGCGTCGGGGACGCCGACGACGGCGGGGATGCCGTACTCCCGCGCCACCACCGCGCCGTGCGACATGGCGCCGCCCATCTCCATGACGAGGCCGCCCGCGGTCAGGAACAGCGGCGTCCAGCCGGGGTCGGTGGACGGGCAGACCAGGATCTCGCCGGGCTCCAGCTGGGCGCCGACCGGGTCGAGCACCACCCGCGCCGTCCCCGTGACGGTGCCCGACGAGGCGGGGGTGCCGGTGATCGCCCCCTCCGGCGCCGCGCCGGCCATCGCCGCCTCGGGCTCGGTGCCGTCCGACAGCATGACCCGCGGCACGTGCCTGCGGCGGCGTTCCCGCTCGTGGACGGCCCGGCGGGCGGCGACGGTCTCCCGGACGTCACCGCCCTGCCCGGCCACCGCCGCCTCCAGCTCGGCGAAGTCCAGGAAGAACACGTCCTGCGCCGAGTCCAGCACGCCCTCGCCCACCAGGTGGCCGCCCACCTCCAGCAGGCTCGCCCGTACGCCCGCGATAGCCTTGACCGCGTAGAACTTGGGCAGCTCGCGGAGCCCGGCGAACTGCCGGGCGCGGCCCAGGGCGAACCGCACGACGGCGGCGCGGAGCCGGCCGCGGCGGCGCGCGGCGGCCACGGCCTCGTCCACCGCCCGCCGGGCCGCCACCTCGCCCCTGGCGAACAGCGCTGCCGGGGCGTGGTCGGCGTCCGCGTCCATGCGCAGGTAGTTGGCCAGCGCGCCGAGGATGTGGCCCGGCTCCTCCGACCAGCGGGGCACGCCGATGTCGATCTCGGCGACGCCGCGGTGCCCGTACAGGCCGAGGAACGCGGTGATCTCGCGCTGGGCGACGGGAGGCAGCGTGCCGGCGCGGTAGCGGCGGACCAGCTCGGCGACCGGCTCGCGCCGGAACACCTCCGGTTCGATGCGCGTGGCGAGCCGCCACAGCTCCAGGTCCATCTCGGTGGTCGGGTTGTTCGGGACGCTGCGCAGCACCTCCTGCATCTCGCCCAGCGGCGTCCCGGACAGCCTGGCGGCCAGCGCGTACAGCCCGTATCCGGTGAGCGCCGTCGGCATGATCGAGACGATCGCGGGGAAGGCGCCGCCGAGCATCCGCTGGGCGTGCCGCAACCGGTCGGCGGGCGTGGCCGTCTCGGGCAGCCGCAGGTGCCCGTCGAGGTCCTCGCCCAGCTTGCGGGTGTACGCGAGCGCGCGTTCCGGGCGGGTGAGCGCCCGCAGCACCTTGGCGGGGACCCGCAGGCGGCGGCCGAAGTGGGCGGCGGCCCGCAGGAGCGGGCGGCGCGAGGTGTGCGTCACCGGCAGCCGGGGGTCGGCGGCCAGCTCGCGCACCAGCGCCACGGTGCGGGCCTCACCAATCTGCATGACCCGGGGCAGGATCACCCGTCCCGCGCGGCTGCGCAGCGGGGTGGTGATGTCGATCCAGAGCCGCTCCCCCGCCGAGACCAGCACCGGCGGCCCCTCGCGCGGGTCGGTGGGCGGGCGCCCGAACGCGCCCGCGGCGCCGGAGGCGAGCAGCTTGATCGTCGCCTGCCCCAGCGGCGTGAGGGGGCCCATGACGCCCTGCGCGACGTTGAACGAGAAGTACACCCGCAGGCCGTCCCGGGGCTCGGGCAGCGGGTACAGGGTGGTGATCGGCCTGGCCTGGGTCAGCCACAGCCCGCCGTCGGCGCCGATGGCCCACTCGGTGTCCTGCGGGGCGCCGTAGTGCTCCTCGACCCTGGCGCCCAGCGCGGCCAGCTCCCGCACCTGGTCGTCGGTGAGGCAGAACCCGTCGCGCGGCGGCGTGTCGAGCCGCTCGGTGCCACCGCCCGGCAGGGCCCGGACGAGCAGCCGCTTGTCGCCCGCGCGGCGCTCGCGGATCTCGCCGGTGCGGGCGTCGGCGACGAACCGGTCGGGGTTGACCGCGCCCGACACGACGGCCTCACCGAGACCGGGGGCGGCGTCGATGACCGCCTCGTGCCGCCTGCCGGTCACCGGGTTGGCGGTGAACATCACGCCGGCCACCCGGGCGTCCACCATCTCCTGCACCACGACGGCCAGGCTGACGCCGGCGTGATCGACGTCGTTGGCCTCGCGGTAGGCGACGGCCCTGTCGGTCCAGAGCGAGGCCCAGCAGCGGCGCACCGCGTCGAGCACCGCCTCGGCGCCCGTCACGTTGAGGTAGGTGTCCTGCTGGCCGGCGAAGCTGGCGTGCGGCAGGTCCTCGGCCGTGGCCGACGACCGCACCGCCACCGCCGCGCCCGCCGGCAGCTTCTCGTACGCGACGGCGACGGCCCGCGCGATGTCCGGCGGGACGGGGGTGGCGAGCAGCCGTTCCCTGGCCTTCTCCGCCAGCCCGTCACCGCCGGCGGCGATCAGCCCGTCCAGGCCCGCCTCGGCGGCGACCCGCCGGTAGGCGTCGGTGGTCACCACCCAGCCCGGCGGCACCGGCAGGCCCGCCCCGATCAGCTCGCCGAGGTTGGCGGCCTTCCCGCCGGCTTCCGCCAGCATCCCGCCGCGCACCTGGGAAAGGTCAAGCACCATCGGGCCTCCCGCCCCTCGTGGTCCCTGAACACGAGTCTTCCCCTAGTGGGCGATAAATTCAACACTTGATGAACAATCAGATCGGCAGCGGCACACCGTCCAGGTCCCACGCCGGGTCCACCGGGATGCCGAGCTGGGCCAGCGCCGTCGGGCCCACGTCCACCGGCCGCGGCCCGGCCAGCGGCACGCCGCCCAGGTCGGCGCCCAGCCGGGCGGCGATGACGAACACCGTCCGCTCCTCGTCCGAGGCGCCGCCGTGGCCGCCCTCGTCGACGTGGCCGTGGTCGGTGGTCACCAGAACCGTCCACCGCTCCCCCGCGTACGAGGGCCGGGCGCGGATCGCGTCGAGGAAGCCGCCCAGGGCGGTGTCCTGGGTCATGAGCGCGGCGGTGTACTCGGGGCAGAACGGCCCCAGCTCGTGCGCCACCTCGTCGGTGTCGCCCAGGTAGACGAACGACAGGTCGGGGCCCGCCTCCGCCAGGTGACGCCCGGCCTCGGCGGTGACCTGCTTGTCGGCGCCGGCGAAGGTGAGCGCGTAACCGTCGAGGACGAGCCGGTGGCCGATGGTCCGGCCGAAGGCGCCGTGCTCGTCGAGGGCCGCCCAGGAGAAGAACGCCGCCGTCGTGAGGTCGGGGCGCGCGGCCTGCGCCCGCGACAAGAAGTCCGGATATTTCGTGAACTGTGCTCCGGCGAACCCGTTGTCCACCACGCCATGCTTGTCCGGCCACACCCCGCTGGCGATCGACGACCAGCCAGGCCCGGAGTCGGTCCGCGCCCTGATCACGCGTTCCCCGGGCGGAGCCGGCTCCGCCGGCGGCTCGGGGACGACCTCGCCGGGCGACTCCGTCCGCGGCGCGTCCTCCTCCCCGTACGGGAGCAGGCTCGTGCCGTACGCGCCCGCGGACATCAGCGACGTCAGGACCGGCGGGCGCAGCGCGCGCAGCCGGTCGAAGCGCAGGCCGTCCATACCGACGACGAGCACCTTGTTTCTCAGCTGGGACATTCCCCCATCTAAGCGCCCCCCTCTGGATGATTGATTGCAAGGGGTGTGGGATCAGTGGTCGCAGGCGGTTGGTGATGCCAGCGATCGTGTGTCCGCCGTGGAGCGGTCAGAACCGGCCCGACCGCCGAAGCTCGGCCGGCCGCCCGTCCGGGTCCACCGCGAACCGGTAGAGGGGCATGGCCAGCGCCTTCTGCAGCCTCGACAGGGTGGGCTCCGGGTGCGGGCGCAGCCGGCCCGGCGGGCGCGGCCCTTCTTCGCCGCCCCGGTGCCACTCCTCCAGCCGGGACGCGGCCCGCGCGAACGCCGCGAAGGCGGCGGCCGGATCGCACAGCTCGTCCTGCTCGCCGCCGGGTAGGTCCAGGTGCTCGGCCATGAGGGTCAGCCGCAGGTCGCGGGCGAAGCGCAGCGCGCCGTACGGCGGACGCGGGTCCTCCCGCTCGTCCAGCACCGCGCAGCTCAGCTCCGAGTCGTACGTCCACGAGCGCAGGTTGACGTTGTCGGAGCCGACCGTGGCCCACACGTCGTCCACCACGCAGGCCTTGGCGTGCACGTAGATCGGCGTGCCCCGGTGGTTCTCCAGGTCGTAGACGGCGACCCGGTCGCCGCCGGCGGCGCGCAGCCGGGCCAGGGCGTCCGCGCGGCCGATCAGGCTGGCGGGGCCGGCCAGCAGGCCGTCCTGGTCGGGATGGCGCGGCACGACGACGATCATGCGCAGGCCGGGCTCGCGCTCCAGCGCCTCCGCGAACGGCTCGATGACGTCGGTGGACCACAGGTACTGGTCCTCCAGATAGACGATGGAGCGGGCGCGGGCCAGCACTTTGCGGTAGGCGCGGGCGATGCTGCGCTCGCCGTCCGGCGCGAACGGATAGCGGTCGCGCCGCGCCGGATAGGTACGCAATAACTGCACCGCGTGCCGCCCGGCCGGCGGCGGAGGCGGACCCGGCATCGGCAGCGGCGGGGCGTCGTCCAGCCGGCCGATGTGGTCGCGCAGCCGGCGCAGCGGGTCGCGGGTCTCGGGGGCGGGGTCCTCCCAGCGTTCGCAGAAGACCGCCTCCACCTCGGCGACGGCCGGCCCGTGGATGGCGACCTGGACGTCGTGCCAGGGCGGGCGGTGACCGTACACGGCGGGCATGGGGCAGCTCTGCGGGTCGCCCAGATGGTCCGCGTCGTCGCGGCGGCTGTGGCACAGGTCGATGCCGCCGACGAAGGCGACGTCCCTGGCGGGGTCGCCGTCGTGGCGCAGGATGACGAACTTCTGGTGATGCGCGCCGCCCGGCTTGGTCCGCGTGTCCAGCAGGGCCTGGCCGCCGGAGTCCTCGATCTCCCTGCCGAGGCGGCGGTTCTCGGCCGAGCTGAAACGCAGCAGGTCCATGTGGGAGCGCCAGATGAGGCCGCGTACGAGGGCGCCGCGCCGCGCGGCCGCGGCCATCGCCTCGCCCACGGTCGGGCCGTCGGGGGTCAGGCGCTCGTCGGGGTCGCCGCGCCAGTCGGCGAACAGCAGCAGGTCGTCCTCGCCGAGCCGCTCGACGCAGGCCCGCAGCTCGGCGAAATAGGTCGCTCCGTGGACGAGCGGGCGTACGTCGTTGCCGGTCGTCCACGGGCCGAGCCTGGTCGCCCCGTTGCCGCGTTCCTCCTCGGTCAGGAACCAGTCCTCGATCCGCATCCCGTACCGGTTACCCCGTACGGGGGCGGTGATGTGCGTCTGCGCGGCTGTCTCCTTGTCGTCCCTGGTCAACCCGCGTGAACGTCGACCCGCGCGCACGCCTCGACCAGGCGCTCGACTGCCACCCGCGTCCCGGTACGCCAGCCCTGCTGCCCCTGTCGGGCAGGTAGGCGAGCACCTTCGCCGGCTCTCAGGCAGGGCTCGCCGGCCCTCAGCGCGGCTGGGGCGACGTCGCCGGTATCAGCCGCGGACGTCGACGGCTCGGAGGTCATTCGCGTTGGCGTGGATGTCTTGTTCGAGGATCTGGTGCGTCACGTCGGCGAAGAAGGATATCCCACGCCCCCTTGGAATCAATCGTCTAGACGCCGAACCGCCGCACCCACGCGGCGGCCCCCGGCAGGATCTCCTCCACCGGCGCGACCTGCGGATACCAGGTGCGCTCCCACTCCAGCGACACCCAGCCGCGGTAGCCGGCCGCGCGGAGCAGCTCGCCCGCCTCGTCCAGCGGCACGGAACCCGTCCACATCGGCACCGGGGTGGTGTCGGCGGCCGACACCGCGTCCTTGACCTGGACGTAGGCCAGGCTCGGGCCGAGCGCGGCGAGCGTGGCGGCCGGGGACTCGCCGTGGCGCCACGGGTGGAGCAGGTCCCAGAGCGCGCCGGCCGTCGCGGGGGTGCCGGCCTCGGCCAGCAGGGCGGCCACCGCGGCCCCGGTGGCCATCTTGTCGTGGGTCTCCACCAGCACCCGCACGCCCAGCTCCGCCGCCGTACCGGAGACCGCCTTGAGCCGGCGCGCGCCCAGCGCGGGATCGTCGCCGCGCGGGAACACCCGCACCCCCGGCGCGCCGAGGTCGGCGGCCAGTTCCAGGTCGGCGCGGAGCGCCGCGATCACCGCCTCGTCGTCCGCCGGCTCGCAGACGCCGACGTAGCCGGCGAGGGCAGCGATCTCCAGCCCGGCGTCCTCGACGCGCCGCCGCACCGACAGCCGCTCCGGGCCGCCGAGCCCCGCGTGCACGCCGGTGTCGGGATGCAGCCGCAGCTCCAGCCCCGCGCAGCCGGCCCGCAGGCCGGTCTCGATCGCCTCGTCCAGGCCGGCGCCCGGCATGCCCAGGGTGCTGAAGGCCAGTCGCATCAGGTGGGTTCTCCCGTCACCGCAGGTCTCGGACGCTCTCGCGGAGCACGACCTCGCCGGCCACCCGCTCCACGACCACGCCCTCGTCGGTCGTCAGCGCCAGCTCCAGCGCCCGCGCGCCCATGTCCTTCAGCGGCAGCCGGACCGTCGTCAGCGCGGGCACCTGGTCACGCAGCGTGGCGATGTCGTCGAAACCGGCCACCGACACGTCCTGCGGAACCCGGATGCTGTGCTCCCGGTAGGCGGCGAGCGCGCCCACGGCCATCACGTCGTTGACGGCGAACACGCAGGTCGCGTCGCCGGTGCGCCGGGCCGCCGCGTAACCGCCGTCGCGGTCGAACGGGCCGTGCAGGACGAGCGGCTCCGGCAGCCCGAGCTCCCGCAGGGCCGAGGTGAACCCGGCGCACCGGTCGGCGGCGGTCATCAGGTGGGGCGGCCCGGCGAGCACGGCGAAGCGGGTGTGGCCGAGCCCGGCCAGCGCGCGGGCCAGGGCGGCGGAGCCTTCCCGGTTGGCGGGCGCGACGGTGTTCACGCCCAGCAGGTCCTGGCCGACGCAGGCCACCCGCCCGCCGCTCGCGCGGTAGGCGGCGAGCTCGGCGGCCAAACGGCCGGTGACCTCGGGGTCGGCCATGCGGGACCCGGCCAGCAGCACGGCGCGGACCCGCTGCGCGTGCAGGGTGGACACGTACGCGATCTCCTGCTCGGGGTCGCGGTGGGTGGTGCCGACCATCACCAGCAGGCCCTCACCGGCGGCGGCCCGCATGGCGCCGTCGGCGAGGGCCGCGAAGTACGGGTCGGTCAGGTCATGCACCACGATGCCGATGACGTTGCTGGCGCCGCGGGCGAGCGTCTGGGCGGCGATGTTGGCGCGGTAGCCCAGTTCGTCGGCGGCGCGCTCGACGCGCGCCCGCAGCGTGGCGCCCACCTGGCGGGTGCTGCCGTTGAGCACCCGCGAGGCGGTCGCGAGCGAGACGCCCGCCTGCTTGGCGACGTCTTCCAGCGTGACCAAGGGACCCTCCAGGAAAACGGTTTCCAGTATGCCGGAAAACAAGCGTCCGGAACCGCATCCTTACACGTCTCAGCCCCAGGGGAACAGGATGTCCAGCAGGCCTCGCCTGGTCTCCTCCGGCTGCGGCATGTCGGTGACGGGATCGCTGGTCGGCGCGCTCGACTCGGTGTCCTCCGTCCGGTCCGGCTCGGGCCGGGCGCTGACCTTGGCCTCGTTCATCTCGTTGACCGGCGCGCGGGTGGCCCTGCTCGACGGCTCCGGGTCCGGCTCGGCGGCACGGGTCCGGGTGCGGGTGGGCTCGGGCTCGGGCTCCGGTTCGGCCGAGGCCGTCCGGGTCGGGCGGACCCTGGTCTGCGTCGTGGGCGCGGTGGTGGGGGTCTCGGAGACCTCGGGCTCGGGAGTGGCCGTATCGGTCGCCTCCTCGATGGGGACGTCCGTCTCCGCCTCCTCGTCGGCGGAGGGCGAGCTGAGGTCGCTGACGGAGGCGCACCGCCCGCCCGCGCAGGGGTCGTCGGAGGAGGTGCTGGTGAGCATCCAGCCGCCGCCCACGCCGAGCACCACCACGGCCGCGGCGGCGGCCAGCAGCAGCCTGGTGCGGCGCCGCACCTCGCCGTCGCCGTTGTCGTAGTCCTTGCCGTAGTCCTTGCCGCGGTCGTCGCCGTCGCTGGAGGAGCCGGTCCAGCCGGAGCCGAGGAATCCGCGCTTGGGCTCCTCGTCGGGCTCCTCGTAGCCCCGGTCGAGGGGCAGGTAACCGGCCCCATCGGGGTCGTCGGCGGGCCTGCGCGGGTCGCTCGGCTCGTCTCCCGCGTACTCGCCGGCCGCGTTCTCGGCGAAGGCGTCGGTGTACACCGGACCCTGGGAGTCGGGGTAGCCGTCGATGTAGGAGGCGCCCTGGTCGTCGGTGTAACCGCCGCTCGCGGCGTACGGGCCGCTTTCGGCGTACGAGCCGCTCTCGGCGTACTGGGTGCCCTCGGCATACGGGCCGTTCTCGGCGTACGGGGCGTTGTCGGCGTACGGGGCGTTGTCGGCGTACGGGGCGTTGTCGGCGTACGGGGCGTTGTCGGCGTACGGGGCGTTGTCGGCGTACGAGCCGCTCTCGGCGTACGGGGCGTCGAGGTAGGAGGGCTCGTCCTTGGCCGGGTACGGGTCGCCGGCGGGGGTGTCGTCCGGGGGCAGGATGTACGTCTCGTTGCCCGAGACCTGGATGGCGGGCTGCTCGTCGGTGTCATCCGTGCTCCAGCGCGGAGACAGGACATCGCCGGTCAGGTCCGGGTTCACCGGCCTGCCCTGCCCGTCGTCGTATGGCCTGTCGTTGTCGTCGCGCGCCACGCTGAACCTCTTCTAGTGCGAATACGGAGTGCAACCTTTCATAACAGATTTAACCAACATCTGTCCGGATATTTCACTCGTTTCCCGAAGACTACTCACAGTCACATCGGCCCCAGCCGTGACTCGACGTCTCACCGTCGGAGACGCCGGAGCCTTCAGCGGATCCCGGCGAGGAGGGCGTCGAGCGCGGACCTGACCCGCTCGGGCGTCACACCCTCGCGCAGCCGGTGCGCCAGCAGCGGCGCGGCGAACGGCGCCAGCAGCGCGTCGGCCAGCGGGGCGGCGTCGGCGCCGGGCGCCGCCTGCGCGACCAGCATCGCCAGGTGGGCGTGGTGGGCCTGGTAGGCGCCGCCGAAGCGGGCCAGCGGCGCGGCCGTCTCGGCCATCAGCAGCAGGTCGAGCTGCTCGACCGTACGCTCCAGCAGGGCGTGCAGGAACGCGCGGATGCGCTCGCGCGGCTCCGCCCCCGGCCCGAGCGGCGGCGGCCCCGCGACGAAGGCCGCCTGGAACTCGCGCTCCCGCTCGTCGATGAGCGCGTAGGCGAGCCCGGAGCGGTCGCCGAAGCGGCGGTAGAGCGTGCCGACGCCGACCCCTGCCGCGGCGGCGACCTCCGCCATCGCCAGGCCCTCCACCCCCCGCTCGGCGACGATGCCGGCGGCGGCGGCGAGGATCTTCGCCCGGTTGCGGGCGGCGTCGCTGCGCTCGCTTCTCACGGCGTCCATCCTTCCACCCGAGACAAGCGGAATCGATTCCGGTTACCATCTCAAGCGGAATCCATTCCGTTTCATTGGAGGAATCATGGGACGCAAGGTCGCGCTGGTCACCGGAGGCAGCAGGGGGATCGGCGCCGCCATCGCCCGCCGGCTCGCCGCCGACGGGTTCGACGTGGCGATCACGTACGCCGCCGAGGCCGGCCGGGCGGCGGCCGTGACCGCGGAGGCCGAGGCGCTGGGGCGGCGTGGCCTGGCGATCAGGGCCAGGGCCGAGGACGCGGGCGAGGTGGTGGCGGCGGTCGAGCGCACGGTGGCCACCCTGGGCCGGCTCGACGTGGTGGTCGGCAACGCCGGCATCGCCCCGTACGGGCCGCTGGAGGATGTCACGCTTGAGGAGGTGGACCGCGTGCTCGCGGTGCACGCCCGCGCGTCGTTCGTGCTGGCCCAGGCCGCGGCGCGGCACCTGCCGGAGGGCGGGCGGATCATCATGATCGGCAGCAGCCTGGCCGAGCGCGTCCCGTACCCGGACTGGACGCTGTACGCGATGAGCAAGTCCGCGCTCGTCGGCCTCACCAAAGGGCTGGCCCGCGACCTCGGCTCCCGCGGCATCACCGCCAACCTGGTCCATCCCGGCTCCACCGACACCGAGATGAACCCGGCCGACGGGCCGGGCGCCGACGAGGAACGCTCGTACACCGCGCTGGGCCGCTACTGCTCACCGGAGGACATCGCCGCGACCGTGGCTCACCTGGCCGGCGAGGGCGGCCGCAACATCACCGGCGCCGCCATCCCCGTGGACGCCGGCGTCACAACCTGACGACACCCCGACGTTTCCGGCCCGCACAGACGCCCGCGCCGCGAGCAGCTCACTTGCGCGCGGGCGTCACGAGCGGCCGACACCCCCAACGTTCCCAACTCACACAGACGGGAGGTCACGACCTGACAGAGACCACCGACCCTTCCAACACACAGACGGGAGGTCACGACCTGACGCCTTCCAACTCACGCGGACGGGAGGTCACGACCTGACGGGGACCACCGACCTCACGCGGACGCCCGCGTCGCGAGTTGACGGCACCCGCTCGCTTGGACGCGGGCGGGACCGTTGACGATTCCAGCTCACCTGGACGCGGATTCGGGAGTCGGTGGATCGGTGACTCCAGCTTGCCGAAACCGGGACGTCACGGAGCGTTGTCCCGCATCATGACCACCATGCTCACGAGCGAGATCGCGCCCCCTCCCGGCGCCGTGGCCGTGGCGGCGCTGCGGGCGCGGGTCCGGGACGCGCGGCGCCGCGCCCGTGTGGCGCTGGCCGCCGCACTCCTGTTCCCGGCCGCCACGCAGGTGCTCGCCGAGCGGGCGGACGGCGCGTGGGCGGCGCCGCTCGCCCTGCTCTCGCTGGCGTCCTTCGCCGGCGCGCTGGCCGCGCTGGCCGTCACGCAGGTGGTGTGGGGGTCGCGGGCGCGCGCCGCCCGGCGCCGGGAGCGGGAGCTGTACGCGGTGCCGCCACCCCCACCGCTGCTGCCGGTGGGCAGGCTGGTCATGGCGTGCGGGTGGGCGGTGGTGCTGCTGCTCGGCGGCACGCTGCCGGGCCTGTTCGGGGAGTCCCCGCTCGCCGCCGTCCTGGATAGCGCGATGACGGCGCTCGGCTGGGCCGGGGCGGGAGCGGCGGTCTGCTTCGCCGCCTGGTGGGCCCGTGACCTCGCAGCGCGCGTCGCCCACCCGGGCGCACCTCCCAGCGACCCCTGGGACCCCGCCCGGCTCGCCGGGCCCACGAGCGGGAGGGCGCCCAGGCATCGAGCGGGTCCCCGCCTCGGGCGCGTGCGGGCGGTGACGCGGAGAGCAGGGGTGATGGTGGCTGTGACCGGGGTGCTGGGGGTAAGGGGGAGGGTGTGGGACCTCGATCCGGTGGTGATCTGCGCCCTGGTCGCCGCGGGGGTCGCGTGCGCGGTAGTTACTGATGAGTAGCATAAGGGCGGAAGCTGTCCAGCAACGAGGAGCTGATCCGTGCCTTCCTCTCGTGACGTCGTGTTCGTCGACGGCGTGCGCACCCCTTTCGGCAGATCCGGGCCGAAGGGGCTGTATGCGGAGACCCGCGCTGACGACCTGGTCGTGCGCGTCATCCGCGAACTCATGCGGCGCAACCCCGCCCTGCCGCCCGAGCGGGTGGACGAGGTCGCCATCGCCGCCACCACCCAGATCGGCGACCAGGGCCTGACCATCGGCCGCTCGGCGGCGGTGCTGGCCGGGCTGCCGAAGTCCGTGCCCGGCTACGCGATCGACCGGATGTGCGCGGGCGCGATGACCGCGGTGACCACGGTCGCCGGCGGCATCGCCTTCGGCGCCTACGACGTGGCCATCGCGGGCGGCGTCGAGCACATGGGGCGCCACCCGATGGGCGAGGGCGTCGACCCGAACCCGCGGTTCCTGTCGGAGAAGCTGGTCGACCCGAGCGCCCTGGTCATGGGCATGACGGCGGAGAACCTGCACGACCGCCATCCCACGATCACCAAGGAGCGCGCCGACGCGTACGCGGTGCTGTCGCAGGAGAAGGTGGCCAAGGCGTACGCGGACGGCAAGATCCAGCCCGACCTGGTGCCGACCGCGGTGCGCACGGCGGAGAAGGGCTGGGGCCTGGCCACCCAGGACGAGGCGCCGCGTCCCGGCACCACCCTGGAGGCGCTGGGCACGCTGAAGACGCCGTTCCGCCCGCACGGCCACGTGACGGCCGGCAACTCCTCGGGCATCAACGACGGCGCGACCGGCTGCGTCGTGGCGGCCGCCGACGTCGCCGCGGAGCTCGGCCTGACGCCGAAGATGCGGCTCGTCTCGTACGCGTTCGCCGGTGTGGACCCGGAGGTCATGGGCGTCGGCCCGATCCCGTCCACGGAGCGCGCCCTCCGCCTGGCGAATCTCGAAATGTCGGATATTGGGCTGATCGAGATCAACGAGGCGTTCGCCGTCCAGGTCCTCGCCTTCCTGGAACACTTCGGCCTCGCCGACGACGACCCCCGGGTGAACCCGTACGGCGGCGCGATCGCGTTCGGCCACCCGCTGGCCTCCTCCGGCGTACGGCTGATGACGCAGCTCGCCCGCCAGTTCGGCGAGCGCCCCGACGTGCGCTACGGCATCACCACCATGTGCGTCGGCATGGGCATGGGCGGCACCGTGATCTGGGAGAACCTGGCATGAGCACTCTGGACACCTGGCGCGCGCTGCTGACCGAGCGGGCCACGGACGAGGTCGTCACCAAGGCCCTGGTCCGCGACGTGGAGCTGCCCGGCGGCGCGGGCACGATGGCGCTGATCACGCTCGACAACGGCTTCGACCACACCAAGCCCAACACGTTCGGCCCGCACGGCCTGTTCGCGCTCAACGGCGCGCTGTCGGAGATCGCCGAGCGGACCGACCTGGCGGCGGTGGGCGTCACCGGCAAGCCGTTCGTGTTCGGCGTCGGCGCCGACCTGAAGGGCGCGGCGGCGTTGACCACCCGTGAGGAGGCGCTGGCGATCGGCGCCCTGGGCCACCACGTGTTCCGCCGGCTGGGCGAGCTGGACGTCCCGTCGTTCGCGTTCGTCAACGGCGCGGCCATGGGCGGCGGCCTGGAGGTGGCGCTGCACTGCACCTACCGCACGATCTCCTCGGGCGTCCCGGCGGTGGCGCTGCCGGAATGCTCGCTCGGCCTGGTGCCGGGCTGGGGCGGCACGCAGCTGCTCCCCCGCCTGACAGGCCCGGCGAACGCGATCAAGCTGATCGTGGAGAACCCGCTCGCGCAGAACCGCATGACCAGGGGCCGCGAGGCGTTCGAGCTGGGCGTCGCGGACGCGCTGTTCGAGCCGGCCGACTTCCTGGAGGAGTCGCTGCGCTGGGCGGCCCGCGTGCTCACCGGCGAGGTGACGGTCGAGCGCCCCGACCACACCGCCGCCGACTGGGACAAGGCGGTCTCCGACGCCCGTTTCCTGGTCGACATGAAGCTCCACGGCGCCGCTCCCGCACCGTACCGGGCGCTCGACCTGATCGCGCTGGCCCGTACCGCCTCCCGCGACGAGGGCTTCGCCGCCGAGGACGAGGCGCTCGCCGACCTGCTGCTCAGCGACGAACTGCGGGCCGGTCTCTACTCCTTCGACCTGGTGCAGCGCCGGGCCAGGCGGCCCGCGGGCGCGCCGGACGCGTCGCTGGCGCGCAAGGTCACCAAGGTCGGCGTCGTCGGCGCGGGCCTGATGGCCTCGCAGATGGCGCTGCTGTTCGCCCGCCGGCTGCAGGTCCCGGTCGTGCTGACGGACCTCGACCAGGCCAGGCTCGACAAGGGCGTCTCGTACGTGCACGCCGAGGTCGACAAGCTGGCCGGCAAGGGCCGCGTCTCGCCCGACCAGGCCAACCGGCTCAAGGCGCTGGTGACGGGCTCGCTGACCAAGGACGCCTTCGCCGACGCCGACTTCGTGATCGAGGCGGTCTTCGAGGACCTGGCGGTCAAGAAGCAGGTGTTCGCCGAGGTGGAGGCCGTGGTGCGGGCCGACTGCGTGCTGGCCACCAACACCTCCTCGCTGAGCGTCACCGCGATGGGCGAGGACCTGGCGCACCCGGAGCGGCTGGTCGGCTTCCACTTCTTCAACCCGGTCGCGGTCATGCCGCTGCTGGAGATCGTCAGGGGCGGCTCGACCGACGACGCCACGCTGGCCACCGCGTTCGCCGTCGGCAAGGCGCTGAAGAAGTCGTCGGTGCTGGTCAAGGACGCCCCCGCGTTCGTCGTCAACCGGCTGCTCACCCGGTTCATGGGCGAGGTCATCGGGGCCGTGGACGAGGGCACCCCGCTGGAGACGGCCGAGCACGCGCTGGACCGGCTCGGGCTGCCGATGACGCCGTTCGCGCTGCTGCAGCTCGTCGGCCCGGCGGTGGGCCTGCACGTGGCGGAGACGCTGCACGAGGCGTTCCCCGACCGGTTCGGGGTCTCGGCCAACCTGGCCAAGCTGGTCGCCGCCGGCAAGCCGGGCGTGTACCGGCCGGACTTCTCGCTGGACGAGGAGGCGGTCGCGCTGTTCGCGGGCGGCTCCGGCGTCGCGGACGGGCCGTCCACCGCCGATCAGGTACGCGTGCGCGTGCTGAGGGCGCTGGCCGGGGAGATCCGGATCATGCTGGACGAGGGCGTCGTGGCGGCGCCGCAGGACATCGACCTGTGCATGATCCTGGGCGCCGGCTGGCCGTTCCACCTGGGCGGCATCACCCCGTACCTGGACCGCGCCGGTCACTCGCCGTCACGGTTCCTGCCGCCGGGAGTCGCCTCGCTCCCCGCTTGACCTGCCTTTGGGGAGGCTCGCCCGGCGGGCCTCCCCTCCGGTCGTCACTCTCCGTCGTAGCCTCTGATGCCGTGTGCTACGAAGGGAAAAGATCATGATGAAGGCGTTCGGCGCGATCGCGCTGTGCGGGTCCCTCCTGACGGTCCCGGCCCCGGCGGTCGCGGCAAGCACGCCGGGAGCGGTCCTGCGGATCCTGGTCACGGTGAAGAACGGTCCCACGCGGACGGCCACGCTCACCTGCCGTCCGGCGGGCGGCACCCACCGGTCGGCGAGCGCGGCCTGCAAGCTGCTGGCGCGGGCCGGCGGCGATCCGGCCCGGCTGGTGGGCAGCTCGAAGGCCGCCTGCACGCGCGAGTTCCGGCCCGCCGCCGTGGTCGTGACGGGCCGGTGGCGCGGCGAGCCGATCTCGTTCGGCCGGATGTACTCGAACGCGTGCCTGATGAAGTCGGCAGGCGGGGCGCTCTTCACGCCCTGATCCGCGAGTCTCGGCGGGGGCGGCTCCGGCCGCCCCTCACGACCGCCGGTCGGGCCCGGCCACCATGCTGTGGCGGTAGCCGTACGCGAAGTAGAGCACCGCGCCGATGACCATCCAGATGAGGAACCGGAGCCAGGTCTCGACCGGCAGGTTCAGCATCAGGTAGAGGCAGGCGAGCACCGACAGGATCGGCAGCAGCGGCACCAGCGGCGCCCTGAAGGCCCGCGGGAGGTCCGGACGGGTGCGCCGCAGGATGATCACACCGGCGGACACCACCACGAACGCGAAGAGCGTGCCGATGTTCACCAGCTCGGCCAGCGCGCTCAGGGAGATGAACCCGGCCAGCAGGGCGGCGACCACGCCGACGATCGCGGTGAGCAGCGCGGGCGTGCCGGTCCTCGGGTGGACCTTGGCCAGCGGGCGCGGCAGCAGCCCGTCGCGGCACATGGCGAACAGCACCCGGGTCTGCCCCAGCATGAGGATCATCACCACGGTGGTCAGGCCGGCGATCGCGCCGATGCTGATGAGCGCCGCCGCCCAGGGCTGCCCGACCGCGGTGAACGCGTCGGCCAGCGGCGCGGCGGTGCTCAGCTCGGTGTAGGGCTGCATGCCCACCACCACCAGCGAGACCGCCACGTACAGCAGCGTGCAGATCACCAGCGAGCCGAGGATGCCGCGCGGCAGGGCGCGCTGCGGCTCGATGGTCTCCTCCGCGGCGGTGGCCACGATGTCGAAGCCGATGAAGGCGAAGAACACGATGGCCGCGGCGGTGAAGATGCCCAGCACGCCGAACGCCACCGGCGTGATGCCGAAGAGCACCTGGATGAGCGGCGCCTGCACGCCCTCCACCGCCGGGGTCGGCTGCGGCTCGGGGACGAACGGCGTGTAGTTGGCCATGGAGATGAAGAACAGCCCGGCCAGGATCACCAGCAGGACGACCGTGACCTTGATGATCACGATGACCAGGTTGACCCGGGACGACAGCTTGATGCCGGCGATCAGGACCGCGGTGAGGATGAGCACGACGGCCATCGCGGGCACGTCCACCACGGGGTCCTCGCCCGCGATCGACGGGGGCAGGTGCACGCCGGCCGAGGTGAGCAGCGCGCTGAAGTAGCCTGACCAGCCGACGGCGACCACGGCCGCTGCCAGCGCCATCTCCAGCAGCAGGTCCCAGCCGATGATCCAGGCGGGGAACTCGCCCAGCGTGGCGAAGGAGAAGGTGTAGGCCGATCCGGCCACGGGGATCGTGGAGGCGAACTCCGCGTAGCACAGCGCGGCCAGCCCGCACACCACCCCGGCCACCACGAACGAGATCGCCACCGCCGGCCCGGCCATCTCCCTGGCGACCTGACCGGTCAGCACGAAGATGCCGGTGCCGATGATCACACCGATGCCGAAGACCGTCAGGTCGACGGCGGTGAGACGCTTGCGGAGCCGGTGCTCGGGCGCCTCGGTGTCACGGATCGACTGCTCGACACTCTTCGTGCGAAAGATGTCCACGGTCGGTGATCCTTCCCGGGTCCGGGGCGATCATGCGAGGTGCGGAATCTCACGTGAGCGTAACCCGGGAAGGCTCTCCTACGAAGGACTGACGACCTGCGAGCTGCGCTTGGCGACCGCCTCGGTGATCTGGCGGGCGAGGTCCTGGCCGTTGAGTCCGATCCGGCCGAGGATGACGGCCCGCTTGGCGTGGTCGAGGAAGCGCTGCGGGATGCCGAAGTTGCGCACGGGCACGTCGACGTCGGCGTCGCGCAGCAGCCGCGAGACCGCGTCGCCCACGCCGCCGACCCGGCCGTTGTCCTCGACGACGGCGACGAGCCGGCGTCCGGCCGACGCGCCGATCAGGGCCTCGTCGAGCGGCTTGACCCAGCGCGGGTCGACCACCGTGGCGCTGATGCCCTGCGCGTCGAGCAGGGTGGCGGCCTCCAGGCAGACGTGCGCCATCGGGCCCACGCCGACCAGCAGCACGTCGGGGTCGGAGGTGTCGGGGTCGCGCAGGACGTCCATGCCGCCGAGCTTGCGTACGGGCTCGATCGCCTCGGCGACGGGGCCCTTGGGGAAGCGCAGCACGGTCGGCCCGTCGGTGACGGCCACCGCCTCGCGCAGCAGCTCGGTCAGCCGCTCGCCGTCGCGCGGGACGGCGAGCCGCAGGCCGGGCACGACCTGGAGGATGGAGAGGTCCCACATGCCGTTGTGGCTGGCGCCGTCGTCGCCGGTCACGCCGGCCCGGTCGAGCGCCACGGTGACGGGCAGCCGGTGCAGGGCGACGTCCATGAGGAGCTGGTCGAAGGCGCGGTTGAGGAAGGTGGCGTAGACGGCCACGACCGGGTGGAGTCCGCCCATGGCCAGACCGGCGGCGCTGGTCAGGGCGTGCTGCTCGGCGATGCCGACGTCGTAGGTGCGGTCGGGGAAGGCGTCGGCGAAGCGCGCCAGGCCGGTCGGGTGGAGCATCGCGGCGGTGATCGCGACCACATCGTCGCGCTCCTTGCCGAGCCGGACCAGCTCGTCGCTGAACACGTCGGTCCAGATGCGGCCCTTGGGCTTCTCGGCGCCGGTGGCGCGGTCGAAGGCGCCCGGCGAGTGGAACTGGTCCTCGTCGTGGTTCTCCGCCGGGCTGTAGCCGCGGCCCTTCTGGGTGAGCGCGTGCACGATGACCGGGCCGCGGAAGCCGCGGGCCCTGCGCAGCGCCGCCTCCATGGCCTGCTCGTCGTGGCCGTCGATGGGGCCGACGTACTTGAGGCCGAGGTCCTCGAACATGACCTGCGGGGCGATGGCGTCCTTGACGCCCTTCTTGAGGCCGTGGAGCGCGTCGTAGAGCACGGGAACGTTCCCGAGCTTCTCCTTCACGAACTCCAGCGCGTCCTCGTAGCGGCGGTCGACGCGCAGCGACGACAGGTGGGAGGCGAGGCCGCCGATGGTCGGCGAGTAGGAGCGCCCGTTGTCGTTGACCACGATGACGACCGGCAGGTCCTTGACGGCGGCGATGTTGTTGAGCGCCTCCCAGGCCATGCCCCCGGTGAGCGCGCCGTCGCCGATCACCGCGACGGCGGTGCGGTCGCGCTCGCCGCGCAGCTTGAACGCCTTGGCCAGGCCGTCGGCGTAGGACAGGGCGGTGGAGGCGTGGGAGTTCTCCACGAAGTCGTGCTCGGACTCGGCCTGGCTGGGGTAGCCCGACAGGCCGCCCTCCTGCTTGAGCGCGCCGAAGCCGGCCACCCGGCCGGTGAGCAGCTTGTGCACGTACGCCTGATGACCGGTGTCCCAGATGACCGGGTCGCGCGGCGAGTCGAAGACGCGGTGGATCGCGATGGTGAGTTCCACCACACCGAGGTTGGGGCCGAGGTGGCCGCCGAAGCGCGCGCACGAGTCGACGAGCAGGTCGCGAATCTCACCCGCCAGCAGCGGCAGGTCTCCCGCCGCGAGCCGTTTGACGTCGTGCGGTCCCTTGATCGAGCCCAGCAACCCGCTCACGGATCCGGCTCCCCTCTGCTCTTGTTCGCCGACTGGGACGAGTCTAGTTCGCCGATGCCGCACTAGACCCATCGACTTAAATCCACCCACATTTGTCAGCTCTTGACCTAGTCTTTGGCACATTATGAACACTCTCCCCATGAAGAAACTGGCGTCACTCACGGCGGCCGGCGTGGTCATCACGCTGGCCGGCACGGGGACGGCGGTCGCACAGACGCACAGCGCCCAGCCCGGGGTCCAGCAGCGGGTCACGACCCAGCCCGCGGCGGCGCAGCAGGTCGCGGCCCTGCAGGCAGCTCCGAAGTCCGCGGCGACGAACAGCCGGCTCTACCGGACCGGCCGCCTGGCCGCCACCAACTGCTCGCCGGGCGAGATCCGGCGGGGCAGCACGGCCGCGTACAAGCGCTTCCTCCAGCGGATGACGAACTGCCTGAACAAGGCGTGGGCCACCCAGTTCCGCAAGGCGAACCTGCGCTTCAGCAAGCCGAGGCTGCGCATCGTCACCAGGAAGGTCAACAACGCCTGCGGGCGCTGGGTCTCGGGTGCCGCCGGCGTGTACTGCAGCGCCGACCGCACCATGTACATGCTGATCACCAAGCGCGAGCTGCGCGACCCGTTCGCGGTCGGCATCGCCCGGCTGATGGCCCACGAGTACGGCCACCACGTCCAGCAGCTGGCCGGCATCTCGAACTACTACTTCCAGGCCAGGCAGCGGGCCGGCCGCTCGGCCCAGCTGCAGCTGTCGCGCCGCCACGAGCTCCAGGCCGAGTGCTTCTCCGCGGTCTTCATGCGGACGATCGCCCATTCGCTGCCGGTTCCCCAGGAGCACTGGGACCACACCGTGAACTGGTTCCGCGAGAACGGCCACAAGGGCTGGGCGCAGAACGACCACGGCAAGGGCCGGAGCCAGGCGGCCTGGATGGAGCGGGGCTACAACTCCGCGCAGCCGGGCTCCTGCAACACCTGGAAGGCGTCCTCCAGGGCGGTCGCCTGACGTCCTGACACACGGCCGCGTCACCGGGCGCGGCCGTGCCTTCCGCGGCCGAATGCCAAGGTTGCGTAAACAAAACACCATGAACTGGTCTAAGATCCGCGATCGTGCGTATTCCCCTTATCGCAGTGGCGTCCTGCATGATCGCGGGTCTGGGCCTCACGGGTACGGCGAGCAGCGCGGCGGCCGCGAGCACCACCGCGACCGCCGCGCTGCCGGCCGTCCTCACCAAGAACAAGATCTACCGGTCGGGCACCGCGGCCCCCATGTCCTGCGCGACCTCCGAGGTCAGGCCGGGCAGCGCCGCCTCGGTGAAGAGGTTCCAGCAGGAACTGGCCCGGTGCGCCAACCGCTTCTGGGCCGCCCGGTTCAAGGCCGCGGGCCTGCGCTACAGCCCGCCCAAGCTGCAGATCACGACCGGAAGCCGCTCGGTCTGCGGGAAGATCACCACCAACGGCGCGCAGTACTGCCCGCAGCAGCGCACCGTCGCGATCCGGATCATGAAGCGTGACCTGCGCGACCAGATCAAGCTGAACCTCGCGCACTCGGTCGCGCACGAGTGGGGCCACCACGTACAGGAGCTCACCGGCATCCTGGACGCGCAGAACACGCTCTACTGGCGCTCCGGCAAGACCCGGCGCGCGGCGCTGAGCCGCCGGCTGGAGATGCAGGCCGAGTGCTTCGCCGGCGTGTTCTACCGGTCCACGCTCGACACGCTCAACTCCGACATCACCTGGGCGCAGTGGATCGACGGGGTGAAGCGGAGCCGCGAGAGCGAGATCCACGGCAAGCCGCGCAACCTCGCCTACTGGCAGGACCGCGGCTACGACGGCGGCTCGGCCGGCGCCTGCAACACCTGGACGGCGCCGAACGCGCGGGTCGCCTAGCCGCCCGCCCTGGCCAGCACCTCCAGCGGGTCCGCGAGGACGTGGGCGAAGGCCAGCTCGGCCGCGCCCACCAGCGTCGCGTCGTCGGCCAGTGCCGAGGTGCGCAGCCGCAACCGTTCGCGCTGGGGGGTCATGGCGTGCAGCGTCAGCTGGCTGCGCACCCGCGCCGCCGAGCCGAGGTAGATCTCCCTGAGCATGCCGCCGAAGATGACCATCTCCGGGTTGAAGATGTTGATCAGGTTGGCGACGCCCAGGCCGAGCCAGTCGCCGACCCGCTTGAGCGCCTCCTGGGCCACGATGTCGCCCCGGTCGGCGGCGTCGACGACGGCGCGCACCGCCTCCCGGCCGTGCTTGCCCTGCTGGGCGTCCCCGTTCTGGTCCGTCTTGGCCCGGCCCGCCGCCTCCAGCAGCGCCCGCTCCCCCACCTCGGCCTCCAGGCAGCCGTGCGAGCCGCAGCCGCACGCCCTGCCGCCGGGGTTGACGACCATGTGGCCGACCTCGCCGCCGTAGCCGTCGTGGCCGCCCAGCAGGTGGCCGCCCGCGATGATGCCGCCGCCGATGCCGACGTCGCCGTGCAGGTAGATGAGGTCCTTGACGGACACGCCCAGGCCGCGGCTGTGCTCGGCCAGCGCGCCCAGGTTGGCGTCGTTGCCCACGCTCACCGGCAGGCCGAGGCCGAGCCTGCGGCCCAGTTCCTCACCGAACGGCACCTCCTGATGGGGTTTCATCAGGTTGGGGCCGAAGGTGATGACGCCGTCGCCCTTGCGCACCCCGCCGGCCACGGCCGCGGCGGCGCCCACGCACACGGTGTCGGGCCTGGTCTTGCGTCGCATCTGCCGGGCGAACCCGGCCAGCGCGCCGACCAGCTCCGGCAGCTCGAACGGGCCGCGCCGGCGTGGCAGCTCCCGCCGGTCGAGGATCACCCCGCCCAGCCCGACACGGGCGGCCACCAGCCGGTCGGGCCCCACGTCGAACGCGAACACGTACACCCGCGACGACTCGGGACGGACCACCAGGGAGGGCCGCCCGGCGCGGCCGGTCTCGCGCGGCAGCTCCTCGCGCACCAGCCCGGCCGCCGTGAGGTCGGAGGTGAGCGCCATGATGGTGCTGCGATTGAGCCCCATCCTGGAGGTGAGCTCGGCGCGCGAGATCGGCCCGCCCAGATGGACATGACGCAGCAGCGCGCCGAGGTTGTGGCGCCTGATGTCCTCCTGGGACGGACCGGCACGCATAGGCTGTGGTTCCTTCAACGGGTGGAAGTCGCTGATCACCTTAGACCAGCGGCGGAGGCCCGTTTGCGCGCGATGGCGTCCACGCCCGCGGCGAGCAGCAGCACCGATCCGGTGACCAGATACTTCACACTCGCTCCGTACCCCATCAGGCCCATCCCGTTCTCGATGACCGCCACCACGGCGCCGCCGAGTATGGCGTCGAGCACCCTGCCCTTGCCGCCGAACAGGCTGGTCCCGCCGATGACGGCGGCGCCCACCGCGTAGAGCAGCACCGAGCTGCCGCCGGTGTTCGGGTCGACGGAGCTGGCCCGCGAGGCGGCGATGATGCCGCCGACCGCGGCCATCGAGGAGCAGATGACGAACGCGGCGACCTTGATCCGGTCCACCGGGATGCCGGCCCTGCGGGCCGCCTCCGGGTTCCCGCCGACCGCGTAGATGTGCCGGCCGAACGCGGTACGGTGCAGCACGAACGTCCACAGCACCAGCAGCGCCAGGATGATCGGCACCACGATCGGCACACCGGTCAGCGAGGTGAGCAGCGGGTTGCGGCTGCGCTCCAGGTTGAGCACGTACACCGCGAGGCCGCCGATGACCACGAGCGCCCCCACCCGGGCGGCGATCAGCGACATCGGGTCGGCCACCAGGCCGCGCGCGGCGCGCTTCCTGGCCCGGATGAGCTGGATGCCCGCGTAGACCGCCACGCAGACCGCGAACAGGGCCCAGCCGAGCCACGGCGGCAGGTTCCTGGTGGCGATCGCGACGATCACGTCGTCCCTGATCGAGATGTTCGTGCCTTCCCTGACCAGCACCAGCACCAGGCCCTGGAAGGCGAGGAACGCGGCCAGCGTGACCACGAACGACGGGATGCCCACTTTGGCCACCAGGCCGCCGAGCGTGACGCCGATGACCACGCCGGTGACGATCGCGGCCAGCACGCAGACGTACCAGGGCAGGCCCAGGCTGGTGAGCGTCACCGCGAGCACCGCCGCGCAGACGCCGCTGGCGAACCCGGCCGACAGGTCGATCTCGCCGACGAGCAGCACGAACACCAGGCCCATCGCGATGACCGTGATCGCGGCGCCCTGGGTGAACAGGTTGGCGAAGTTGATCGCCGTGAGGAAGGCCGGCCGGGCGACGGCGAACACCGTGCAGAGCACGATCAGCCCGAGCACCGCGGGCAGCGCGCCCATGTCCCCGCCGCGCACCCGCTCGGCGTAGGCGCGGACGCTGAGGCCGATCGACGGCGACGTCTTCGCGGCGGCGATCGCGTCGCCGGGCAGTTCTTTGACCTTGTTCATTGCGTGATCCCCAGGTCTCCGCTGCGGCCGGATGTGATCAGTTCGACGACCTGCGCGTGAGTCACGTCGGCGGTGCGGACCTGGGCGGCCATCCTGCCGAGGTAGAGGGCCGCGATCCTGTCGGACACCGCGAACACGTCGTTCATGTTGTGCGAGATGAGCACGACGGCCAGGCCCTTGTCGGCCAGCCTGCGCACCAGTTCGAGCACCTGCGCGGTCTGGGCGACGCCCAGCGCGGCGGTGGGCTCGTCGAGGATGACGACCTTGCTGTTCCACAGCACGGCCTTGGCGATGGCGACGGTCTGGCGCTGGCCGCCGGACAGGCTGGAGACCTGCTGCCTGATCGACTTGACCGTGCGGACCGACAGGCCGGTGAGCGTCTCCTGGGCCTGTTCCTCCATCGCGGCCTCGTCCAGCATGATGCCGCGGCGGCGTTCGCGGCCGAGGAACATGTTCTGGACGATGTCGAGGTTGTCGCAGAGCGCCAGGTCCTGGTAGACGATCTCGATGCCGAGCGCGGCCGCGTCGCGCGGACCGTGCACGTGCACCGGCTTGCCGTCGAACAGGATCTCGCCCGAGTCGATCGGGTAGATGCCGCCTATGCACTTGACCAGCGTCGACTTGCCGGCGCCGTTGTCGCCGACCAGTGCGGTCACCTCTCCGGCGTTGGCCGAGAACGCCACGTCGTGCAGGACTTGCACGGGACCGAAGCTTTTGTCGATCCCGCGGACTTCGAGCAGGGGGGTCATGGGGCTCCCTCACGAGGGGCACGGCCCGCGCCCCTGAGCGCGAGCCGTGCCTTCTACCGGTTCTACGAGGTGCCTGGTTGTTACTGGATTCCCGCCTCGGTGCACTTGTCGGCGAAGTCGCCGGTGCACAGCTCTTCCTTGGTCACGTAACCGTCGGCCACCACGTCCTTGACGTTCTCGGCGTAGATGGCCTGCGGGTCCAGCAGCTCGGCGGGGACGTCCTGGCCCGTCTCCGGGTCCTTGACGCTGCCGCTCGCGGCCGGCTTCTCGCCCTTGGCCAGCGCGACCGCGAGCTTGGCGGCGGCGTCGGCCTCCTTCTTGACGGCCTTGTAGACGGTCATGCACTGGTCGCCCGCGAGGATGTTCTGCAGGCCCTGCACGGTGGCGTCCTGGCCGGTGACCGGCACCTTGCCGTTGAGCTTGTTCTTCTTCAGCACGGTGATGGCCGCGTTGCCGAGGCCGTCGTTGGCGGAGAGCACGCCGGCGATCTTCGGCTCGCTGGTGAGCATCTGCTCGAAGAGGGTGCCGGCCTGCGTGTTGTCCCAGTCGGGCACGGACTGCTCGGGACCCTTGACGTACTCGCCGGAGTCGAACTTCGGCTTGAGCACGCCGTCGTAGCCCTGCTTGAACAGCGTCGCGTTGTTGTCGGTCGGCGAGCCGTTCAGGTAGGCCACGATGGGCTTCTCCGCGCCCTTGTCGGCCAGGCACTTCGACAGGCCCTCGCCCTGGAGCTGGCCCACCTTCTCGTTGTCGAAGCTGACGTAGTAGGCGGCGTTGCCGCCCAGCGTCAGGCGGTCGTAGTCGATGGTGGCCACGCCCTGCGACCTGGCCTTGTCGATCACGGTCTTGCCGGTGCCGCTGTCCAGGTTGACGATCATCAGGACGGTGGCGCCGTTCGTGATCATCTGGTCGGCGATGGTCTGGAACGCGGTCTTGTCGTTCTGCGCGTTCTGGATGTCGTACTCGACGCCGGCGGCCTCGAAGGCCTCCTGCAGGTACTTCCGGTCGGCCGTCTCCCAGCGTGCGGACGACTTGCTGTCGGGCAGGATGACGCCGATCTTGCCTGCGGCCGGCTGTGAAGCCTCCGCCGAAGCCTCTGCCGAGGTCGTCGTGGAGGTCTGACCGCCGTCGCCCCCGCAGGCGGTGAGACCGAGAGTTAGTGCGGCCGCCGCGGCGGTCAGACTGAGGATCCCCTTGCGCATGGGTGCAGGGTCCTTTCTTCCGGAGGGGCCCGGATGAATGTTGTTTGCGGCAACGTATTCCGGTACGGCCTGCTTTGGAAGACCTCTCGGAGGGGGAGTTTGTTGTTTCCGGTAACAATCCAGAAACGCCAAGGACGCCGGATCGACACCTCGGCCCAGGTCGCCACCTGGTCGTGGGGGCACGGGCTCGGCGTCGGTCCAGCCCGAGGCGAGGACCACCTCCGTCCTGCCGCCATATCTGCCGATCCGGAGATTTCTTTCCCGCCTGCCCGATGTTTGGGTGGACCCTCTGGGGCACTGCGGCAGGTATGGCTACGATCGCATCCGAACTGCTCATCGAACGCCTGGCCGAATGGGGCGTCGACACGGTCTTCGGGATACCGGGCGACGGCATCAACGGCATCATGGAGGGCCTGCGGCGCCACTCCGACCGGGTCCGGTTCGTGCTCGTCCACCACGAGGAGGCCGCCGCGTTCATGGCGGCCGGGCACGCCAAGGCCACCGGCCGGATCGGCGTCTGCCTGGCCACCAGCGGCCCCGGCGGCATCCACCTGCTCAACGGCCTGTACGACGCCAAGCTGGACCACCAGCCGGTCCTGGCGATCACCGGGATGCAGGAGACGAGCGTGCTGGGCACCGGCTACCAGCAGGAGGTCCACCTGCAGCACCTGTTCGCCGACGTCGCCGAGTACAACCTCGTCGTCGACAACCCGGCCCAGCTGCCCGGCGTCGTGGACATCGCGATCAGGACCGCCTACGCCCGGCGCGGGGTCGCGCACCTGACCCTGCCGAACGACGTGCAGATCGCCGAGGCGGGCGCCGACCCCTACCCGCAGGTCGCGCCCGCGCGGCCGCCGGCCACCGCCCCGGTCTACCTGAGCCCGCCGGGCGTGCCCCGCGCCGAGGACCTGCAGGCCGCCGCCGACGTGCTCAACCGGGCCGAACGCCCGGCGATCCTGGCCGGGGCCGGAGCCCTGCACGCCCGCGCCGAGGTGCTGGCCGTGGCCGAGACCCTCGGCGCACCGGTGATCAAGACGCTGCCCGGCAAGGCCGTCATCCCCGACGACTCGCCGTACGCGGTGGGCGGGATCGGCCTGCTCGGCACCCGTCCCGGCGAGGAGCTCGTCGAGGACTGCGACACCCTGTTCATGATCGGCACCAACTTCCCCTACACCAGGCACCTGCCGGAGCCGGGGGCGGCGCGGGTGGTCCAGCTGGAGGCGGACCCGGTCAGGGCGGGCGTGCGGCTGCCCACCGAGGTGCCGATGATCGGCGACGCCAAGGAGGGCCTGCGCGCCCTGCTGCCGCTGCTCAAGCACGCCGGCGACCGCGCTCACCTGGCCAGGTACACCGAGCTGATGAACGCCTGGCGCGCCGACATGCGGGCGCTGGAGTCGCCGCGGCGCTCGCCGATCGCGCCGCAGTACCTGATCAGTTGCGTCGACCGGGCCGCGACCGGCGACGCGATCCTCACCTGTGACTCCGGCACCATCGCCACCTGGGCCGCCAGGCACTGGACCATCCGTGGCGACCGCGGCTTCTACCTCTCGGGCAACCTGGCCACGATGGCTCCGGGGCTGCCGTACGCGATCGCGATGCAGCACGCGTTCCCCGGCCGGCAGGTGATCGCGTTCGTCGGCGACGGCGGCTTCGCGATGCTGATGGCCGAGTTCATGACGGCGGTCCGGCACCGGCTGCCGATCAAGGTGGTCATCAACAACAACAACGCGCTCGGCCAGATCCTGTGGGAGCAGATGGTGCTCGGCTACCCCGAGCACGGCGTGCGCTTCGCCGAGCCGGTCGCCGACTTCTCGGCCTGGGCGCGCTCCTGCGGCGGGTTCGGCAGGAAGGTCACCGAGGCGGGCGAACTGGACGAGACCGTCCGCGCGGCGCTCGCGCACGACGGACCGGCCCTGGTGGACGTCGACGTGGATCCCGACGAGCCGCCGATGCCGGGCAAGGTCTCCTACGAGCAGGCCAAGAAGTTCGCGGAGGCGTTCCTGCGCGGCCAGCCCCGCAAGGCGTCCATCGCCTCCACCCTGTTCAAGGACAAGATCTCGCAGCTGCGTTCCGGCTGAGCCGCGATCAGCCGGACGACGGCAGGTCGATCAGGCAGAGACCGGTCTCGGGGTCGTGGCGCTTGCGCAGCCAGACCGGCGACTCCCGCACGATGACCTCCAGCGTGGGCCAGACCGTGGCCTCCAGGAGGTGGCCGCCCCGGGTGGCGCCGTCGCGCAGGCCGACGACCGCGTGCGCGTGGATCTGCGGGCGCCCGTCGGCGACCGCGATGTCGCCGGTCAGGCTCAGGACCTCGACCTGCTCCCTGACGGGGATGCGGAGGTAGCCGCCGCGCTCCGGGTCGAAATAGCCGAGCGTGGCTCCGCTGAACGCGCCGATCGCGGTGAGCGAGGCCGCCGTGACCTCGTGCTCCTCCGCCCAGCGCTGCAGCTCGGCCATGGCCTCGTCGCCCTTGTCCATGATGATCGCGTGCACGCTCACGCCGTCGGAACTCGTCAGAACTCGTGACTTCATGCGGGAGCGCCTGCCCGGGCCCGGCGGGCCTACGCATGCGCCGGAAGAGCGCCGGGAGCGCCCGTCGAGGCACTCCCGGCGATCAGCGCTGGAGAAACGTTCACCAGTACGGGTTCTGGTACTTCACGCTCTCGCCCCACCTGATCTGACCGGTGGGCGGATAACGCAGGCCCACCGCGACTTTGATGGTGTAGAGGCGGGTCTTGTTGATGGTCTCGTCGACGAACTTCTTCGTCAGGTAACCGCAGGTCTCCCTGCGGAAGGTGCCGGCACCGGGGAACCCGTCGTTGACGGTTACCGACACCATCGCGCACCAGCCGTCGACCTGCGTGTCGTGAACATGTCCTCTGAGGAACACCTCCCTCTGGGAGTGGAAGATGAGCCACGCGGAAAGGTGGGGCTCCGGCCCGGCGAAGTTCCCCGCGTAGTCCACCCCGTTGTGCGCGACCAGCTTGAAGTGGCGATGCTCCTCCGCACTGGACGGGGTCGCCGTGAAGAGCACAAGAGTGAGGGCGCCGAGCGCGGCTCCCGCGGTTGAACGGATCCGTCGCGACCAGGTCATCTGGCTTCGTCCTCCCGATTTCGTCCAGTGGTCCGCCCGGAGGCCTCCGGCTGGACCAGTGTGCGACGCGGGGGTTATCGCGACGCTTATGCGCGGGCTTTGCACGCTCGTGCCCGGCGGGTGCCGGGGAGTGCGGCTCAGTCGCCGGTATGGAGCTTCGCGCGGACTCGTCCGGCGCCGGGGTGGCCGAGCTCGTCCAGGATGGCCAGCGCGTCGCGCCAGGCCTGTCGCGCCGGCTCGTCGCCGCACAGGGCCGCGTACGCGTCACCCAGGTGAACGAGCGTCTCCGCCTCCGTCACGGGGTCCAGCCCCGTCCGCAGGAGAGCGAGGGCCCGGCGGTAACAGGTGACGGCCTCGTCGTGGCGGCCGAGACGGTGGTGGGCGTACCCGAGACTGTCCCAGGCCCCGCCCTGCGCCCGGGGGTCGCCGATCCGCTCGAACAGGGCGAGCGCCTGCCGGCAGCATCGCACGGCCCGGTCGCCTTCGCCGAGCTCGGCGTACAGCCGGCCCAGCCCGTCGAGCGCCTCGGCCTGCCCGAACAGCATGTCAGCGGCGCGGTACAGGTCGAGGGCGAGTCGCGTGTGACGGACGGCCTCGCCGAACTCGCCGCGCTGCCCGTGGATCCAGGCGAGCGTGTGGTGCGCCTCCGCCTGCCCCCGCTCGTCCGCGCGGTCCGCCGCGAGTTCCATGGCCCGCCCCGCATGGGTCCGGGCCTCGTCGTACCGGCCGAGGCTGCAGAGCGCGCACCCCAGGGCCAGGTGCGACAGAACCTGCTGGAGGACATCGCCCAGTCGCTCCGCCGCGGCGAGAGCGACGCGCTGCGTCCCGGCGAGGTCGTCCCACTGAGCCTGCCAGTCAAGGTGGTTCTCAAGAGTCCAGGCGATCCGCCACGCCGCGGTGTCGAACCGCTCGGCCGCCGCCCGCCCGACGGCCGCGAGCAGAGCGGGACGCTCGTCCGAGAACCAGGTCCGCGCCTGCCGGTCGTCGGTGAGCTCGTCAACCGTGACCCCGTGGGCGGGATCGCCGAACTCGATCGCGCTGCGCGCCGGGTTGATCAGCAGCGCCGCCCGATGGCCCGTGTGCGCGTAGTGGTCGAGCACCCGGCGCAGCGCCTCGCGCGATCCGGCGGCGGTCTCCTGGTCCCGGACGAGTTCGCCGGCGTAGGCGCGGAGCAGGTCGTGGAAGCTGAAGCGGCCCGGACGGTGCTCGACGAGCAGCTGGGCGGCGGTGAGGGTGTTCAGCAGGGGCCGGACCTCGGCGACCGGCACGCCGGCGAGCCCGGCGGCCGCGGCGACGGAGACGTCCGGGCCCGGGTGCAGTGCCAGAAGCCGGAAGAGCCGGGCCGCGCCCGCCGGGAGCCTGGTGTAGGAGAGCGAGAAGACCGCTCTGAGGTCGGTGGCGGGATCGGTGCCCGCGAAGGCGTCGAGGGCGGACGGGGCGTCGCACAGCTGCCCGGCCAGCGCCCGCAAGGGGAAGCCGGGCTGGACGGCGGCGCGGGCGGCCATCACCGCCAGCGCGAGAGGGAGCCGCGCGCAGCGGGAGACGATGGTGTCGACGGCCTGTGGCTCGGCGGCGACCCGATCGTGGCCGAGCCGGCGCGCGAGCAGCTCGCGCGCCTCGGCACCGGTGAGCAGGCCGAGACTGACCGGCCGGGCGGCCTCGGTCGCGACGAGGCCGGCAAGACGGTCGCGGCTGGTGATCAAGGCGAGGCAACCCGGTGAGGCCGGGAGCAGGGGCCGTACCTGTTCCTCGTCCCGGGCATTGTCCAGCAGGACGAGCACGCGTTTGCCGGACAGCAGGCTGCGGTAGAGCCCTGCCTGGGCGTCGACGTCGGCGGGGATCCGCCGCGGTGATACCCCGAGGGCGTCGAGACATCGGCGCAGCGATTCGGCCGGCGTCAGCGCGTGACCGGCCGGGTCGAAGCCCCTCAGGTTCACGTACAGCTGACCGTCGGGAAAACGGCCGGCGACCCGGTGCGCCCAGTGCACCGCCAGCGCGGTCTTGCCGATGCCGGCCGTACCGGACACGGCCGAGATCACCACGGCCCGCGGGGCGGGGCTCTCGGCGTCGGGGAGCAGGCCGTCGAGCAGCTTGACCTGCTCGTCCCGGCCGACGAAGTCACCGGTGCCCGCCGGAAGCTGGCGCGGGACGACCGGCGTCTCCCTGAGCCCGTGCCCGCCGGACGGATCCGGTGGTGCCGGTGGGCTCGAAGCCGGCGGGACGTCCAGATCGGGTGCGCCGGCGAGCATCCGCCGGTGCAGCCGTCGCACGCTCGGGCATGGCTGGACCCCCAGCTCCTCGTCGAGGAGGCGGTACAGCCGCTGGTACTCCTCCAGAGCCTCGGCCTGGCGGCCGGACCTGTACAGCGCGAGCATGAGCCGTTCGCGTAACGACTCGCGCAGCGGATGTCCGGCCACCAGCGCCGTCAGCTCGCCAGCCAGCTCGGCGTGGCGGCCGAGCGCGAGATCGGCGTCGATCCTGTCGTGCAGGACGGCCAGTCGTCGCTCCTCAAGCCGTGGCCGCTCGAGGATGACCAGCGGGCCGGTCGTGTCGCCGCACGCCGGACCTCGCCACAGATCGAGCGCGGCGCCGAGGTCACGAGCGGCGTCGGACGGCCTGCCCTCGACGAGCGCGGCGCGGCCACGCTCGGCGAGGCGCTCGAAGGCCGCGACATCGCTCGCCGCCTCGTCCAGCCACAGGACATAACCCGCCGAGCGGCGCACGAGCGGGGACGCTCCGGTGGCGTCCCCTCCCAGCACCCGGCGCAGCTTGGACACCGCCTGCTGGACCTGGTTGGCGACCGTCGCGGGCACGGCGTCGCCCCACAGCGCCGCGATCAGCCGGTCGAGGGGTACGACGCGGTTGGCGTTGAGCGTCAGGAGCGCGAGCAGCGCACGGTGCTTCGCACCGCCGAGCGGCACCGTCGCCCCGTCCCTGCGGACCTCGACGGGTCCGAGAATGCGGATCTCCATGCTCCTGTTCTCCCCAACGTCGTCATACGTACCGAGCCGGTCGGCGGTTCCCGGTCAGGCGATGGCGAAGGAGATCCACCGATCTGGGGACGACGACGGTCGATCAGGATGAGGCCGGTCCGGGGCCACGCCTACCTGCTCTCATGATGTTCCCGATATCGACGGGGTACCGATATCACTATTGGACAGTTTGCCGGAACCTCTGGTCTGCTCGTTCCCGTACGAGATCGAGATCTGAATCAGGGGCTTTGACATGCAGCGCTACTTCCGGAGGACCCGAGCCAAGCTCGCATTCTCCTTCCTGACGTTGTCCGCAGTGCTCGCCGGAGGCGTCTGGGGACCGCAGGCCGCCGTCGCCGCGCCGGCCGGCCGCGAGGACGGCGTCCGCGCGGAGCTGCGCCGGCTCGAAGCCTCCTACCAGGGACGCATCGGCGCCTTCGCCATCGACACGGGCACCGGCAAGACCTTCGGCCACCGGGCCGGCGAGCGGTTCCCGAGCAACTCCACGTTCAAGGCCGTCCTGTGCGGCGCGATCCTGGACAAGGCCCGCACCGAGGACCCCGGCCTGATGAAGCGCGTCCTCCGCTGGACGAAGAAGGACGTCGTCGACCACTCCCCCGTATCCGGCCTTCCGGAGAACATCAGAAACGGGATGACCCCGGATCGGCTGTGCCACGCCACCATCACCCAGAGTGACAACACCGCCGCCAATGTGCTGCTCAAGCAGATCGGCGGGCCGGCGGGCATGACCCGCTACTACCGCTCGCTCGGCGACCGGGCCGGACGGCTCGACCGATGGGAGACCGAGCTGAACGACTGGAAGCCGGGCGAGAAGCGGGACACGATCACGCCCGCGTCGATGGCCCGCGACCTGAAGAAGATCACTGTCGGGGACGCCCTGGTGGCGGCCGACAGGAAGCGGCTGACCGACTGGATGCGGGCCACCGAGACGGGGAAGGAGCGCATCTTCGCCGGTCTGCCCAAGGGCTGGACGGCAGGCGACAAGACGGGCACGGGCGGCGTGTACGGGACCGCCAGTGACATCGCGATCGCCTGGCCGCCGTCGGGCGCCCCGGTGATCATCGCCGTCTACATCCAGCGCCCCTCCGCCGACGCCGAGGTGGACAACGGCGTCATCGCCAGGACCGCCTCTCTCCTGGTACGAGGGCTCGGCAAGGCCTCCTGACCCGCGTCCGGCGGGCTCACGCGCCCGCCAGGCTCTGGCCGACCAGGACGACGGCCGACACCGCCGCCACCACGAGGACGGCGATGCGGACCTTGCCGCCGTCGAGATAGCGGCGCAGCGGGGCCGAGACGAGGAAGCCGGCGATCATCGGCAGGACGAGCACCGCGCCCGCGCCCAGCGCGCGGGCGGGCAGGTGGCCGACCAGGGCCAGGATAACCAGAGACTGGGCGGCGCTCAGGAAGAAGAACATCGCCAGCGTCGCCCGGATCTCCGGCCCCTTGGCGGTCTGGTAGACGAGGGCGATGGGCGGCCCGCCGATGCCGGTGGCGGTGCCCGTGATGCCGGAGACGAAGCCCGCGGAGGTGATCGTGAACCCGTTCCGCGGCAGGCTCACCGCCTGCGCCGTGAGGATCACCGCGACGAGCACCATGGCGCCCACGAAGATGCCCAAGTGGTGGATGGAGATGTAGACCACGATGGCGGCGCCGATGACGCTGCCCGGCAACCGGCCGAGTACCGCGAAACCCAGCCCCCGCCAGTCCACGCGCCGCCACTCCACCGCCAGCGTGAACAGCGGCAACGTCATGTTCGTCACCTGGATCGCGCCCGGCATCAGCGAAGGGTCCAGCAGCGTCAGCACGGGAGCCGCCACCAGGCCCATCCCGAAGCCCACGCTCCCCTGGACCACCGCCCCGACGAAAACCGCCAAACTGCCGACTAGCAGCACTAACGTCAGATCATCCATGCGGACTACTCCATCATGCTCACCCTCCGTCGCCCCACCTGGCGGCGATCGGCGACCGGGTCATCCGGGAGAGCCGGCGACGGCCTTCAGCAGGTCCCCGGTGTACGCGGCCAGCCGGTCGGCGTCGTCCGGATCCAGCGTACGCAGCGACAGCGGGACCGGTTTTCCGCGGTCGACGGCGGTGAGCGGGGCCGGCGGCGGGGCGTCGATCCACGCCACGACGGGGGCCACGGCGTCGGCCACCGGCCGGGCGAAGAGCCGGCCGAGCGTCTTGAGCCCGGCGCGGACCAGCGGGTTCGGGTGCCCGTCCAGGCCGCTGCGGGTGAACCCGGGGTGATAGAGCACGTATCTGGCGCGGCTTTCCGCGTGCCGGGCGAACGCGACGCCGAGCAGGTCGTTGGCCCGGCCGGCCTGGAGCTGGGCGCGTACCTGACCGTAGCCGCGGGTGAGCTGCGGGTCGTCCCAGAAGATCCGGCCCGTCGTGACGCCGACGCCGGCCACGTTCACCACGACCGGATCGGGCGCGGCGTCGAGCAGCGGGCGCAGGCCGTGGCTCAGCAGGTAACGGCTCAGGTAGTACAGGGCGAACGTGGACTCCAGGCCGTCGGCGGTCTCCAGACGGCGGGCGTTCACCCGGTTGGCGAACAGCGCCAGCGCGTCCACCGTCCCGTGCCGCCCGGCGATCTCGGCGATCGCCCGGCGCGCTTCGGCGATCGACGACAGGTCCGCCCGCAGGAACCGCAGGCGATCGCTGTCCGCCTCGGCCAGCAGGGCGCGGCCCTTGGCGGCGCTGCTGCCGATCACGGTGACCTGGTCGCCCCGCGCCAGCCGGGCCAGCGCGGTCGCGCGGCCCATCCCGTCCGTGCCCCCGCTGATGATCACATTCTTCGGCATCGTACGCCTCCCCCGTAAGGTCAGATCATGGCCCGCCCATCCTGGGCGGATCCGGGCAGAGGGCGAAAGAAGGCAGTTTCATGTCCGATACGCACACCGGTGTTCCCTCCGCGCTCGCGTACGAGCTGCCGCGCCCCGTGCCGGCGGACGAACTCGCGGCCTGTCCTGCCGGTGAGGTGTTCCGGCGCGTGGGGGACAAGTGGAGCGTGCTCCTGGTGGTCCTGCTCGGCGGGCGGCCGCACCGGTACAACGAGCTGCACCGCGCCGTCGAGGGCATCAGCCAGCGCATGCTCACCCGTACGCTGCGCGGCCTGGAGATCGACGGGCTGGTACGGCGGGAGGTGCTTCCGACGGTGCCGCCGAGCGTCGAGTACAGCCTGACCCCGCTCGGCCGGTCCCTGCTGGTCCCCCTCTCGGCGCTGGCGGACTGGGCGGTACGGCACGAGGGTGACATCAGGCGGGCCAGGAGCGACTCGACAGGCCGATGAGGGCCCGGACCGGCGGGGGCCGCGGATCCTCTAGGCTGCGTGATCGTGCGAGTCCGATCTGCGTTCCTGGGGCTGTGCGTGGTCGCTGCGGCAGCCGTGCCCGTCTTGCCCGCGCACGCGGCCCCGTACAAGGACCCGTTCGCCGGGAGCGGGAAGCTGGCGCGGGTGGTGTGCCCCGAGCCGGCGATCACGTACGGCGGGATCCCGCGGACGCGCGAGTATCTAGCCACAGTCGTGAAATGTCTGGATAAGTCATGGAAGGCGCACTTCGCCGCCGACCGGCGTCCCTTCCGCAAGCCCGCGGTGCGCTTCTACGACGAGCCCGAGCGGCGTGTGTGCGGCGTGCCGTGGCCCGAGAGCGCCGCCGCCTTCTACTGCACCAACCGCCGCGTCCTGGTGTTCCCGCTCACCGGCGACTGGATCGAGAACCGCACGGACCTCTACCCGCTGAAGGTCGCCGCCCACGAGTACGGCCACCACCTGCAGTCGCTGACCGGCGCCCGGCGCCACTACGAGGCCCGGGTCAAGGCGAGCCCCGGTCGCCAGGCCGAGCTGGGCCGCCGCTACGAGCTGCAGGCCGACTGCCTGTCGGGGGTGTTCCTGGGCGCCGTGTGGGGGTCGCTGGAGCGTACCGGCGACGACTGGACAGCGCTGCTCGACGCCACCCGCGCCAGCGGCGACGACGAGCACCGGCGCAGCCACGGCGCGGGCGCCACCCGGGTGCGCTGGCTCAAGCGCGGCCATCACGCCGTCTCCCCCTCCGCCTGCGACACCTGGTCGGCCCCGCCCTCGGCAGTGTCCTGACGTGGAGAGCCGCCCGGCGACGGGTGTGTCGCCGGGCGGCGTCTCGTGGGCACGGGTGATCCCCCGATGCGGGCGCGACAGGATCTCGCCCTGGCCCGCGCCTCCGGCCGGCTGGTGGCCGGGCGGAGGCGCGGAAGGTTCACTTGGCGAGCAGGCCGCGCAGAACGTACTGCATGATGCCGCCGTGCCGGTAGTAGTCGGCCTCGCCCGGCGTGTCGATGCGCACGACCGCGTCGAACTCGACGTCACCGGCCTTGACGTGGACGGTCCCGGGGACGGAGCCGTCGTTGAGCGCCTCGACGCCGGTGATGTCGAACGTCTCCTCGCCCGTCAGGCCGAGCGAGTCGGCCGTCTGGCCCTCGGGGTACTGCAGCGGCAGCACGCCCATGCCGATCAGGTTGGAGCGGTGGATGCGCTCGTAGGACTCGGCGATGACCGCGCGGACGCCCAGCAGCGCGGTGCCCTTGGCGGCCCAGTCGCGCGAGGAGCCGGAGCCGTACTCCTTGCCCGCGAGCACGACGAGCGGGGTGCCCTGGGCGGCGTAGTTGACCGAGGCGTCGTAGATGAACGACACCGGCGCCTCCGGCCGGGTGAAGTCGCGGGTGTAGCCGCCCTCGGTGCCGGGCGCGATCTGGTTGCGCAGCCGGATGTTGGCGAACGTGCCGCGGATCATCACCTCGTGGTTGCCGCGCCGCGACCCGTACGAGTTGAAGTCCCTGACCTTGACCCCGTGCTCGCGCAGGTACTCGGCGGCGGGCGTGCCCACCTTGATGGAGCCGGCCGGGGAGATGTGGTCGGTGGTGGTCGAGTCGCCGACCTTGACCAGCACGCGGGCGCCTGAGATGTCGGCGACGGGCTCCGGCTCGCGCGGCATGCCCTCGAAGTAGGGGGCCTTGCGGACGTAGGTGGAGTCGGGGTCCCACTCGAAGGTGTCGCCGGTCGGGATCGACAGCGACTTCCAGTGGTCGTCGCCCTCGAACACGTCGGCGTAGTCGCGCTCGAACATCTCGCGGCCGATGGAGGAGTTGACCACGTCGGTGATCTCGTCGGGCGCCGGCCAGATGTCGCGCAGGTAGACGGGCTCGCCGTCGTTGCCCGTGCCGAGCGGCTCGTTGTCGAGGTCGATGTCCATGGTCCCGGCCAGCGCGTAGGCGACCACGAGCGGCGGCGAGGCCAGGTAGTTCATCTTGACGTCGGGGTTGATCCGACCCTCGAAGTTGCGGTTGCCGGACAGCACGGCGGTGACCGCGAGGTCGTTGTCGTGCACCGCCCGGGAGATCTCCTCGGGCAGCGGGCCCGAGTTGCCGATGCAGGTCGTGCAGCCGTAGCCGACCAGGTTGAAGCCGAGCTTGTCGAGGTAGGGCTGGAGGCCCGAGCGCTCGAAGTAGCCCGTGACGACCTGCGAGCCGGGCGCCAGCGAGGTCTTGACCCACGGCTTGCGGGTCAGGCCCTTGTCGACGGCGTTGCGGGCCAGCAGGGCCGCGCCGAGCATCACGTACGGGTTGGAGGTGTTGGTGCAGGAGGTGATGGCGGCGATGGCCACGATGCCGTGGTCGATCTCGAACGAGGTGCCGTCGGCCAGCGTGACCGGCACCTTGTTGTGCGGCCGCTCGCGTTCGAGGTGGGCGGAGTGCGGCTTGTCGCCGTTGCCGCTGTGGCTGACCGCCGGGGAGTCGGAGGCGGGGAACGACTCGGCGGACGCCTCGTCGGCCGGGCCCAGGATGCTCGCCGCGTAGTCCTTGACGGCGGACCGCCAGGCCTGCTTGGCGTCGGAGAGCGCGATGCGGTCCTGCGGGCGCTTGGGGCCGGCGATGGACGGCACGACGGTGGCGAGGTCGAGCTCCAGGTATTCGGAGAACTGGGGCTCGGCGGCCGACGGGTCGAGCCACAGGCCCTGGGCCTTGGCGTAGGCCTCGACGAGCTCGATCTGCTCCTCGGAGCGGCCGGTGAGCCGGAGGTAGTCGACGGTCTGGCCGTCGATCGGGAAGATGGCGCAGGTGGAGCCGAACTCGGGGCTCATGTTGCCGATCGTGGACCGGTCGGCCACCGGCACGGACGACACGCCCTCGCCGTAGAACTCCACGAACTTGCCGACCACGCCGTGCGCGCGCAGCATCTCGGTGATGGTGAGCACCAGGTCGGTGGCGGTGGCGCCGGCGGGCAGCTCGCCGTTGAGCTTGAAGCCGACCACGCGCGGGATGAGCATGGAGATCGGCTGGCCGAGCATCGCGGCCTCGGCCTCGATGCCGCCGACGCCCCAGCCGAGCACGCCGATGCCGTTCTCCATGGTGGTGTGGGAGTCGGTGCCGACGCAGGTGTCGGGGTAGGCCTTGCCGTCGCGCGTCATGACCACGCGGGCGAGGTGCTCGATGTTGACCTGGTGGACGATGCCGGTGCCGGGCGGGACGACCTTGAACTCGTCGAAGGCCGTCTGGCCCCAGCGCAGGAACTGGTAGCGCTCGCCGTTGCGTTCGTACTCGCGCTCGACGTTGCGCCGGAAGGCGTCGGGGTGGCCGAAGTAGTCGACGATGACCGAGTGGTCGATGACCATCTCGGCGGGGGCCAGCGGGTTGATGCGGGCCGGGTCGCCGCCGAGGTCGCGCACCGCCTCGCGCATGGTGGCGAGGTCGACCACGCAGGGCACGCCGGTGAAGTCCTGCATGATGACGCGGCCGGGGGTGAACTGGATCTCCACGCTCGGCTTCGCGTTCGGGTCCCAGCCGCCGAGCGCGCGGATGTGGTCGGCGGTGATGTTGGCGCCGTCCTCGGTGCGGAGGAGGTTCTCCAGCAAGATCTTCAGGCTGTACGGGAGGCGTGCAGCACCTTCGACGGCGTCCACCCGGAAAATCTCATAAGACGCGTCGCCGACGCGCAGCGTGTCACGGCTGCCGAAGCTGTTCGCGGACACGGTGATTCGCCTCCTCCATTGACGGTTAGCTCACTAAGAATCCTGCCGCACCGGGGAAGCGTTCTTCACGTTAGGTGAACCTAAGTCACGCCGGCCGCAGATTGTCTCGACATCAAGATATCTCTAAAGTATCTCGACATCAAGTTAAAGCGGCCCGAGCCGCCAGAAGAGCAGGCCGACGATGGCGACGGAGAGCACGGGAGCCAGGATCTTCTGCTCGAACTTCCTGCCCGTCTTGATGCCGATCTTCCACGGCAGCACGAACTTGACCGACAGCGGCCAGAGCACCGGGCAGCCCCGCTCGGTCATGCAGTCGCCCACCACGTGGATGAAGGAGCCGATGCCCACGGCCAGCCCCAGCCAGGCGTACCCGACGTCCATGGACAGGAAGACGGCGTAGAGCCCGGCCGTCATGCCGATGTTGACCATGGCCGAGGCGAGCTTCTTGCCCGGGATGCCGATGCCGATCGCGCGCAGGGCCAGCCCGATGAGCAGCACCACCATGATGTCGCGGCCGATCGGGTAGGCGGCGGCCAGCCAGTGGGCGCCCAGCCCGATCGCGACCGCGAACGCCAGCGAGTGGGTGGCGCCCCGGTGTCCGCCGCTCAGCCACGAGACCGCCTTGCTGAGCAGCCAGGTGACGGGACCGAAGGTCTGGGCGATGGTGGCGCTCGGGTGGTCGAGGTCGGGGAGCATGGCGGCGCCCGCGCAGATGATCGCGCCGGCGATCAGCTCGGCCGGGCTCAGCGCGGTGGCCATGATGCCGGTCTCGATGAACCGGGACGACTCGTTCAGCAGCGGCAGTGCGGCGAGCGGGGGCGCGAGCCCCAGCCAGGCGATGGCCCCCGTCAGCGCGTGCGTGTGCCCCATCATGATCGGGATGCTAGCGCCCCGCGCCCGCTTCCGCCTGTCGCCCGGAAGTCCCTAGAACGTTCCGAAAATGCAGACGAGGCCGTCTCCAGCGGCGACAGCACCCCCCAGCCCTGCCGACGCGGAACGACCTCGTCTGATGGGAACAACGTAGTACCCCTGGATCCTGTTCCCGGCCCTCTCGAAGTTTTTGGTGATCTGAGTCACTTGTCGGAATTGGTTGCTATCGACACACTGTCGATATATCTTTGAAGCATCGTAGAACGGTCGAGAGGAGTACGACATGACATCCGCCCACGCCATGGGAGGCCAGTGGCCCGAGGCGCACGAGGTGAAGAAGGCTCTGCGCGACACGGTCAAGGCCGTGGCCGAGGCGTTCGAGCAGGGTCACCATCACCACCACGAACACCGGCACGAACACCGCCACCGCGGGCGCAGAGGCCCTGGCCCGTTCCCGTTCGACCTCGGGCGCGGCCCGTGGGGTCCCGGCGGCCCGTTCGGCGGCCACCGCGGCTGGGGCGGCAGGCCCCGCAAGGCCAAGCGCGGTGACGTACGAGCCGCGATCCTCGCGCTGCTGGCCGAGGAGCCGCGCAACGGCTACCAGATCATCCAGGAGATCGCCGAGCGCAGCGAGGGCGGCTGGAAGCCCAGCCCCGGCGCCGTCTATCCGGCGTTGCAGCAGCTCACGGACGAAGGGCTGATCATCGCGGAGGAGAACGAGGGCCGCAAGACCTTCCGCCTCACCGGCGAGGGCCGCGCCTACATCGAGGCGCACGCCGACGAGATCCGCGCCCCGTGGGACGAGATGCGGCCCGACATCGACGACAACACGGCCGATCTGTGGGACACCGCCCGGCAGTCCGCTTTCGCGATGATGCAGATTCTCCAGTCCGGGAGCGACGCACAGATCCGCGAAGCGCGTAAGACTCTGGTTGAGACCCGGCGCAAGCTCTACCAGATCCTGGCCGACGGCGACCCGGGCGAGGAGTGAGGCGATGAGCCGGCCCGGCGAGAGCGAGGCATCCGTGATGGACCATGACGATCTCCGCATCGGCGACGCGGAGCGCGAGCAGACCATGACCGCCCTGCGCGAGCACTTCGCCCAGGGCCGGCTGACCCACGAGGAGCTCGACGAGCGCCTCGACCAGGCGCTGGCCGCCCGCACCGGCCGCGACCTGGCCCGCATCACAGCCGACCTGCCCGGCCACGGGCCCGCCCGGCCCCCCAGGCCCGCCCCCATCGCCGACCTGGGGCCCTGGCCGGACGCCGCCTCCTGGCAGGAGGCGATGCGGGCGCACCGCAAGCAGATGAAGGCGTTCCGGCACCAGATGGGACACCACCATCGCGGGCCGATGCACCCCCGGCACCACGGCCACCGGGGGCCGGGGCCGATCGTGCCGATCCTGTTCGTGTTCCTGATGGTGGGGCTCTTCGCGGGCGGCTTCGGCGTGCTGAAGTTCCTCTTCTTCATCTGGATCGGCGCCATGGTCTTCATGTTCGTCCGCCGCCGCTTCGGCTCCCGGCGGTGAGAGCGCCCAGGGCCGGCGGCTAGCCCATCTCCTCCAGCCTCCGGCCCTTCGTCTCCTTGATCCACCTGGTGACGAAGAGGAACGACAGCACGGCGAAGGCCGCGTACATCGCGTACGTGAGCGACAGGTTCCACTCCGACATCGCCGGGAACGTGACGGTGATCACCCAGTTGGCGAGCCACTGGGCGGCGGCGGCCACGCCCAGCGCGGCGGCGCGGATGCGGTTGGGGAACATCTCACCCAGCAGCACCCAGACCACGACACCCCAGGACAGGGCGAAGAACAGCACGAACAGGTTCGCCGCGATCAGCGCGATCGCGCCCTGCGGGCCGGGCAGCGCCATCGTGCCCTCGATCGGCCGGGCGAAGCTGAACGCCCAGGCGGCGGTGGCCAGCGAGACGGCCATGCCGGCCGAGCCCAGGAGCAGCAGCGGCTTGCGGCCGATCCTGTCCACCAGGGCGATGGCGATGAACGTGCCGACGATGTTGATGATCGAGCTGGAGAAGCTGATCAGCAGCGAGTCGGCCTGGTTGATGCCCACCGACTGCCACAGCACCGACGAGTAGTAGAAGATCACGTTGATGCCGACGAACTGCTGGAAGACCGACAGGATGATGCCGATCCAGACGATCGGCAGCAGTCCCAGCGCCCGGCCGCGCAGGTCCTTGAGCGTCGGCCGGTGCTCGGTCCTGAGCACGTGCTGGATCTCCCGTACGCGCTCGTCCAGGTCGCCTTCGTCGCCCTCGACCTGGGCCAGCACCTCCTTGGCCCGCCGGGGCTCCCCCGCCATGACGAGGTAGCGCGGCGACTCGGGGATGACGGAGGCGAGCCACAGGTAGGCGAGCGCGGGCACGACACAGGCGCCGAGCATCCACTGCCACGCCTGCAGGCCCCACAGATGGTTGTTCACGTCGCCGCCCGCGAGCCGGGCGATCACGTAGTTCACCAGCTGCGACGTGGCGATGCCGAGCACGATGGCGAGCTGCTGGAACGATCCCAGCCTGCCGCGGTAGGCGGGCGGGGCCACCTCGGCGATGTAGGCGGGGCCGAGCACCGACGCCATCCCGATCCCGACCCCCGCCAGGGCGCGCCACATCGTCAGGTCCCAGACGGCGAACGGCAGCATCTGGCCGATGGAGCTCACGGCGAAGACGATCGCCGCGATCTGCATGGTCCTGGTGCGCCCCCACCGGTCGGCGAACCCGCCGCCGAACCAGGCGCCGACGACGGAGCCGAGCAGCGCGACGGCGACCACGAAGCCGATCTCGACGCTGCCCACCTCGAAGTGGTTCTGGATGCCCACGACGGCGCCGTTGATGACCGAGCTGTCGTACCCGAACAGGAAGCCCCCGACGGCCGCCGATGCGGCGATGAAGATGACGCGCCCGAGTTTCTCCTGACCGGTGTGCCGGCTTACCATGCGAGCCCTCCCCTGGATGGGGAGGCAACTACCCGCGATCGCCTTTTCTAGCGCCTTGTCTTCGGAAAACCCGATCCGTCCCGGCGCCGGGTCCCCGCCGAGGTCACAGCCTCGGGTCCACGGGCTCCGACTCCAGGGCGAGCACGGCGAACACCGGCTCGTGCACCCGCCAGCCCGGCTCGCCGTCCGCCAGCCGCGCCAGCGCCTCCAGGCCGAGCGCGTGCTCGCGCAGCGCCAGTGAGCGCTTCTTGCCGAGGAAACGCCTGCGCAGCACGTCCAGCGACTCGGTGTAGTCGGGGCCGTAGATGATCCGCAGGTACTCGCGGCCCCTGACCTTGACGCCCGGCTGCACCCGCCCCGCCACGTGCGCGGCCGGCTTGACCACCATGCCCTCGCCGCCGGCGGCGGTCAGCGACTCCCACCACGCGACGGCCGCGGCCCTGGACCCGGCCGAGCCGAGCGTGACGAAGACGTGCCGGGTCGGGGCGATGATCGGCGCGGTGAGCGTGGCCAGCGTCTCCAGGTGCCAGGCGTGCGGCTCCAGCGCCGTGGCCCTGCCCTGGCACGCCAGGATCTGGAAGGGCGCGACCCGTACCCCCTCCAGGCCGTCGACCGGCCAGCAGTAGCGCGCGTACGCGTCGCGGAACAGCGCGGCGTTGCCCGCGCGGCGGCGGGTGCGGTCGAGCAGCCCGGCCACGTCCAGCCCGCGCCCGGCCGCCGCCTCCAGCGCGGCGACGGCGTCGGGCAGCGCGGCGCGGGCGGCGGCGCCGACCGAGGCGTACTGGCGCCTGATCAGCTCGCCTGCCTTGGCGGACCAGGGCAGCAGCTCGCAGTCGAGCGCGACCCAGTCGGAGCCGAGCGCGTCCCACAGCGGTTCGCAGGCCGCGCGCAGCCGCTCCACCAGCGGCCCGGTGTCGGCGAAGAACGGCCGGCCGGTGCGGGTGTAGACGGCGCCGGAGCTGCCGTCGGTGACGCCGAACCGCTCGGCGGCCGCCTCGGGGGTCCTGGCGAGCACGGCCACGGCGCGCGAGCCCATGTGCTTCTCCTCGCACACGACCTCCTCCACCCCGGCGGCGGCGAACTCCTCGAACGCCTCGTTCGGGTGCTCCAGGTAGCCGTCGAGGGCGGACGTCTCGGGCGGCGCCATGGTCGGCGGCAGGTAGACCAGCCAGCGCGGGTCCACCGCGAACCGGCTCATCACCTCCAGCGCCGCGGCGGCGTTCTCCTCGTTCACCTTGACCCGGCCGCCGAACCTGGTCTCGACGTGGCGGGTGCCGCGGACGTCGTCGACGGCGAGCAGGTCCGGGTCGCGCTCGGGGGCGGCGAGCGGCTTGACCGGCTCGTACCAGACCTGCTGGGCGGGCACCTGGACCAGCTCCCGCTCCGGGTAGCGCAGCGCGGTCAGGCTGCCGCCGAAGACGCAGCCGGTGTCGAGGCAGATCGTGTTGTTGACCCACTCGGGCCGCACGGTCGGCGTGTGGCCGTAGACGACCATGGCCGTGCCCCGGTACTCCCGCGCCCACGGGTAGCGGACCGGCAGGCCGTACTCGTCGGTCTCGCCGGTGGTGTCGCCGTACAGCGCGAAGGCCCGCACGCGGCCGGAGGCCCGCCCGTGGTACGCCTCCTTGAGCCCGGCGTGCGCCACCACCAGCCGCCCGCCGTCGAGCACGTAGTGGCTGATCAGCCCGTCCATGAAGGCCCGCGCCCGGTCGGCGAACTCCGGCGGCTCGGCGGCGAGCTGGTCGAGCGACTCGCGCAGGCCGTGCGCGAGCGTGACCTTGCGGCCGCCCAGCGCGCGGGCCAGCTTGGCCTCGTGGTTGCCGGCCACGCAGATCGCGGTGCCGGCCTCGACCATGTCCATGACCAGGCGGAGCACGCCCGGCGTGTCGGGCCCGCGGTCGACCAGGTCGCCGACGAACACGGCGGTGCGGCCCTCGGGATGGCTCACGCCCTGGGGGCCGTGCCGCCAGCCGAGCTTCTCCAGCAGCGCCTCCAGCTCCGCCCGGCAGCCGTGCACGTCGCCGATCACGTCGAACGGGCCGGTCAGCTCGCGCCGGTCGGTCCAGGCCTTCTCGTACGAGACCGCGGCGTTCTCGATCTGCTCCACCCCCCGCAGGACGTGCACCTTCCTGAACCCGTCGCGGGAGATCCTGCCCAGCGAGCGGCGCAGCTCCTTGCGCTGGCGGATGACGACCCGCGCGCCGAAGTCGCGGTCGGGCCTGGCCGCGTTGCGCGCGACCGCCACTTCCTCCGGCACGTCCAGCACGATCGCGTCGCACAGCACGTCGTGCCGCCTGGCCAGGTCGACGAGGCTCTTGCGGGCGGCGTACTGCACGTTGGTGGCGTCCACGACGGTGAGCAGCCCGCGCGACAGGCGCACGCCGACGATGTGGTGCAGCAGGTCGAACGCGTCCGGGGTGGCGCTCTGGTCGTTCTCGTCGTCGGAGACGAGACCGCGGCAGAAGTCGGACGAGATGACCTGCGTCGGCCTGAAGTGGCGGGCGGCGAAGGTGGACTTGCCGCTGCCGGAGACGCCGACGAGCACCACCAGGGAGAGCTCAGGAACGCTGATCACGGGTGAACACTCCCATCTGGGTGGGCGGGCCGAGCTCCGGGTCCTCCTCGCCGACCGGCCGCAGCTCGGCATGGTAGCCGTAGCGCTCGCCCACTCTCGCGGTCCAGGCCGCGAACTCGGCGCGGGTCCACTCGAAGCGGTGGTCGGGGTGGCGCAGGCCGGTGAGGAAGGGGTAGCGCGGGTTGTACTCGACGTTGGGCGTGGTGACGACGACGTGGCCGGGCTTGGCGTGGCCGAACACGACCTGTTCGAGCGCGGCCAGGCGCGGCGGGTCCACGTGCTCGACCACTTCCATGAGCACGGCGGCGTCGTAACCGGCCAGGCGCCCGTCGGTGTACGTGAGCGCGCCCTGGAAGAGGGTGAGCCTGGCGCGCTTGCTGTCGGGCATGCGCTCCAGCCTGAGCTTGCGCGCGGCGATGGTCAGCGCCATCGCCGAGACGTCCATCCCCGCCACGCGGGCGAAGCGCGGCCTGGCCAGCAAGGCGCCGACCAGCTCGCCCTGACCGCAGCCGAGGTCGATGACACTGGTCGCCCCGAGCTCCTCCAGCACCTCCAGCACGGCGGCCCGCCGCCGCGCGTGCAACGGCACCCGCTTCCCCCCAGGCACTTCAGCACCGGCGCCCGCCGCATCAGGGGCGTCCTCTCCGGCCCCACCGCGCACCTCCGCACCAGCGTCAGGGGCGTCGGCTCCGGTCGCGCCGCGCGCCTCGGCCTCGGCGGCGGCGGCCTCGTCGGCGGCCGTCTCGCCCTCCGGCGCCTCCTCGGCGAGCGCGGGCGCCAGCCGCTCCTCGGGCTCGTCGCCCAGCTCGGCGAGCCGGGCCAGCGCGGTGCGGGCCAGCGCCCAGCGCCGCCCCAGGTAGCGGCGGGTGATCAAGGCCCGCTCCGGATGCCCGTACAGCCAGCCCTCTCCGGCCCGGACCAGCTTGTCGATCTCGTCGGACGCGATCCAGTAGTGCTTGCCGTCGTCGAGCACCGGAAGCAGCACGTACAGGTGGTTGAGCGCGTCGGCCAGCCGCACCGTGCCGGACAGCTCCAGCCGCACGTACCGCGAGTCCCCCCACTCGGGGAAGCCCTCGTTGAGCGGCACCGGCCGGGCGCTCACCCGCCAGCCGAGCGGCGCGAAGAGCCGCTCGGCCAGTTCGGGGCCGCCCCTGCAGGGCAGCGCCGGCAGCCGGATCTCCAACGGCAGCGGCGCCGCCGCCAGCTCGGGCCGGGCATGGCAGCGCCCGGCCCGCGCGGTGCGGAACACGTCGGCCAGCGCCACCGCCAGCAGCGAGGACGCGGCGTAGGGCCGGTCGTTGACGTACTGGGCCAGGCTGAAGTCGGGCGTGTTCTTGCCCCGCGACCTGGCCAGCGTGACCGAGTCGACGTCGAGCAGCAGCGCGGCGGTGCACCGCTCCTCCCCCGCCTCTGGATAGAACACGGTCGCCTCGCCGAACGACTGGCCGAACCGCTGCACCCTGTCGGGATGCTTGTGCAGCAGGAAGCCGAGGTCGGTGGCGGGCCGCGCCGTCGTGGAGATCGTCAGGAGCACGCGGACAAGTGTGCACCAGCCCGGCGAAACGCCGCCATCGAGTTACACGTGCGGCAGCACCTCGGCGGCGATGAGCTCCAGGTGCTCCAGATCCCCCAGGTCCATCACCTGCAGGTAGATCCGCTCGGCGCCGAGCGAGCCGAACGCGCCGATCTTCTCCAGCACCTCGGCCGGGGTCCCGGCCAGCCCTCCTTCGCGCAGCTCGTCCAGCGGCGTGCCGACGGCGGCGGCCCTGCGCTCCAGCTCGGCCTGGTCACGGCCCACGCACACGGTCTGCGCCGCCGACATCAGGACGTCCCTGCCCGTCTCCTGGGCCGCCCGGCGCACCCGCTCGAACGCGGTCGCGGTCTCCTCCACGGTGTGGAAGGGCACGTTGTACTCGTCGGCGTACGTCGCGGCCAGGCGCGGGGTGCGCTTGGCGCCGAAGCCGCCGACGATGATCGGCGGGCCCGGCCGCTGCGCCGGCTTGGGCAGCGCGGGCGAGTCGACGACCCGGTAGTAGGGGCCGTCGTGGGAGTACGACTTCTCCGCCGCCCACAGCCCCTTGATGATCTCCAACTGCTCCTCGAAACGGCCGAACCGCTCGGCCGTGGGCGGGAACGGGATGCCGTACGCGGCGTGCTCGCCGTCATACCAGCCGGTGCCCAGACCCAGCTCGACCCGGCCGCCGCTCATCTGGTCGACCTGGGCCACGCTGATCGCCAGCGGCCCGGGGAGCCGGAACGTGGTCGGCGTCACCAGGGTGCCCAGCCTGATCGTGGAGGTCTCGCGGGCCAGCCCCGCCAGCGTGATCCAGGCGTCGGTCGAGCCGGGGCCCGGGTCGCCGTCCCCGATGCGCTGATAGTGGTCAGACCGGAAGAACGCGTCGAAGCCAAGCCGCTCGGCGGTCCTGGCCACGGTGAGCAGTTCGTCATAGGTGGCGCCCTGCTGGGGCTCGGTGAAGATCCTCAACTTCATGACGCCATTATCGATCCAAAGCGGACGTCATCCGGAGATTGACCGCGCGCCACCCCGAACGCTTGCTAACGTCCACCCTCAACCGCGTTCCGTAGTCATGTGATCACTCGGAGTGGCTAATGTCGGCCTCACGGCGCAGAAGACCCGCAGGTACGCTCCCGCGTCCGCTCGCTTTCCTGGCCGCGGGCGTCCTGGCGGTGGCCACCGGGGCGGCGCTCTCGCTGCTGCCCGCCCGGGCCACGCTCCACCAGACGACGCCCCGGCCCTCTCCCCCGCCTGCCCGCGCCACCCCCGCGCCGCCGCCGGTCCCGCCGGGGCCGTCCGGATTCGTGACGTTCGTCGACACCGCGGCCGACCCGGGCTTCGACCTTCCCACCGACGCGCGCCGCACCGGCACCCGCTGGTACGCGCTCGGCCACCTGACGGCCGCGCCCGACGGCTGCGCGCAGCGGTGGGCCGGGCGGCTGGCGTTCGGCCACGACCCGGTGGCCAACCGGATCGCCGGGCTGCGCGCCCTCGGCGGCGACGCCGGGCTGGTCTTCGGCGGCCCGGCCGGCGAGGCGGCCGCCACCTGCACCAGGCCGGGCGCGCTGGCCGCCGCCTACCGGCGGGCCGTCGGCGCCTTCGACGCCCGCTACGTCGACTTCGACCTGCCGCGCCCCGGCGACCAGGCGACGGTGCTGCGCCGCGCCCGCGCGATCAGGGCCGTGCAGCGGGAGCGTCGGCTGAGCGTCAGCTTCACGCTGCCGCTCCACCCCGACGGGCTGTCGGCGCGCGACGCGCTGATGCTGCGCCTCACCCGCGAGGCGGGCGCCCGCCTCGCCACCGTGAACGTGCTGGCCGAGATCGAGCCGCAGAACGCCCCCGAGGGCCGCCTGCTACGACTCGCCAAGGCCGTACGAGCCGCCCAGACCCAGCTCACGAGCCCGTACGGACCGACAGTCGCGAACAAGACCACCACCCGCCAACCGTCCAGGCCGGCGGGCACGGCCGCGGCCGCCACCGGCGAACGGCCCCGGTCGGCGGCCACTGCCCAAGCCGCCACCGGCGAGCCGTCCAGGCTGACGGGCGCGGACAGGGCCACCACCGGCGAGTTGTCCCGGCCCGCTGACGCGGCCGCAGCCGCCACCGGCGAGCCGTCCGGGCTGACGGGCGCGGACAGGGCCGCCGCCGGCGCGCTGGCCCGGGCGGCGGGCTCGGACGGGATCGGTGGCGGGCCGCCTCGGCTGGCGTTGACGTGCGTGCTGGCCGATCCGGGAGATCTGAGTGTGACGGACGCGCGGAAGCTGGCCGCGTTCGCCGCCCGGCATGGGCTGGCGTGGCTGTCGCTGAGGGGCGCCGCCCCCGACCCGGAGGTGGCCAGGGCCTTGCGGAGCTGACCATTACAGCCACCCTTGCCGGAACTATAGGCTTTCGCTGCGGGACGCGGCCTATGAGCGGTTAGGGGAGTCAGGGTGGCCACCAGGCCGGAAACGGCGAAGAAGATCCTCATCTACTGGATGGACGGCATGGTCCTCCTGATGGGCATCGCCTTCGTCGCCACGATCGCCGTCGCGGCCCAGATGGGCATGATCGGCTGGGTGGGCGCGGCGGCCTCCATCGCGTGCATGACGGTGGTCCTCGTCATGTTCTCCCTCATCCTCAGGGACGCCTTCGACAACCGGCCCCGGCCCACGGTCAAGCTGCTCGTGTCCGGGGTGGCGGTGGTGGCGGTCCTCCTGCTGCCGATGCCGCGGGACGGCTCGTTCATGACCTGGGAGGTCGTGGCGTACCTCTGGCTCAGCGTCGTCCTGCTCCACCTGCCGTTCTGGGCGACCGCCCTGATGGGCACGGCGCTGGTCACGGCCATCACCGTCATGCAGACGGGGCACGGCGGTCCGTGGCAGGCGGTGCTGCTGATCCAGCTGTGCGGCGCCGTGCTGATGCCGCTGGCCATGTGGTCGTGGCGCTGGCTCTGGTGGACGATCAGGGACGCGCACGACAGCCAGGCGGCCAAGTCCAGGCTCGCCGTCGCCGAGGAGCGGCTGCGCTTCGCCCGCGACCTGCACGACCTGCTCGGCCACAGCCTGTCCGTCATCACGCTCAAGAGCGAGCTGGCCGCCAAGCTCGCGACCAAGGACGCCGCCAAGGCCGCTGCCGAGATGGCCGACGTGCGGCGGCTGACCGGCGAGTCGCTGACGGAGGTCCAGCTCGCCGTGGACGGCTACCGGTCGCTGGACCTGGACGAGGAGCTGGCCAGGGCGCGCGCCGTGCTGGAGGCCGCCGGCACCCGGTGCGTCGTCGAGGCGGGCACCGGCGAGCTGCCGCCCGCCGCCCGCGCGCTGCTCGCCTGGGTGGTGCGCGAGGGCGCCACGAACGTGCTCAAGCACAGCTCCGCCTCCCGCTGCTCGATCACCTTCGCCGACGGCGTGCTGGAGATGCGCAACGACGGCGTGCACGGCACGAAGATCAGCCCCGAATACAGCGCCGTTAACGGCACCCCGAACGGCGCCGGGAGCGGACTGCGCGGCCTGGCCGAGCGGATGACCGCCGCGGGCGGCGCCTTCTCCGCCGGGCCGGTGCGCGACGGGGAGTTCGTGCTGCGGGCCCGGGTGCCGGCATGAGGCGCGCCACCAAGCTCGACAAGGTCCGCTGGCTCATCGTCTACTCGACGGACTTCGTCCTCGCGCTGGGCCTGATCGGGCTCATGATGGTGTACGCGGCGTGGGACGGCGGCATGCCGGGTCCGCTGGCCGCCGCCGGGGCCGTGCTCGTCGTCTCGGTCGTGGTGCTCGGGATGCGGGTCTTCCGGCTGGCGGTCAGGGGCGCGGCCCGGCCGACCAGGCTGCTGGCCGCCGGCGGGGTGATGGCGCTGCTGCTGACGCCGTTCGCGGCCGTGCCGACGATCGCGCTGTGGCCGGCGATGGTGTCGCCGTGGGTCCGCGGGCGCACCACCCTCCTGCTGTCGGCCGCGTCCATGGTGCCGGTGACCGTCCTCTTCCTCGTGCTCGGCGCGTTCGAGCCGGCGCTGCTGCTCATGCAGGTCCTGTTCACCGGCCTGCTCGCCGGCGGCATCCCGGTGAACCTGTGGCTGTGGAGCATCACCAGGGAGGCGCACGAGGGCCAGGAGGCCAGGGCCCTGCTGGCCGTGTCGGAGGAGCGGCTGCGCTTCGCCCGCGACCTCAACGACCTGCTCGGCCAGAGCCTCACCGGCATCGCCGCCAGGACGGCGGGGGCCGAGGACCTGCTGCGCGCCGACCCCGAGGCGGCCTCCCGCGAGATGTTCGAGGTACGCGACGTCGCCCGGCGGTCGCTGCGCGAGGTGCGCGCGGCCGTGCAGAACTACCGGGCGCTCGACTTCGACGAGGTGCTGGCCAGCGTCCGCGCGGTGCTGGAGGCGGCCGACGTGCGCTGCACCGTGGAGTGCGACGCCGGCGCGCTGCCGCCCGAGACCCGCACCCTGCTGGCCACCGTGGTCCGCGAGGGCGCCACCAACGTGCTCAAGCACAGCAAGGCCGAGCACTGCACGATCACCATCAAGGAGGGGATCCTGGAGATGACCAACGACGGCGTCATCGGCCCGCCGGGCGAGCACGCGCCGAACGGCCTCGGCGGGCTCGCCCAGCGCGTGCGCGGCGCCGGGGGCACGCTCTCGGCCGCGCCCACGCCCGGCGGCTCGTACGTGCTCAGGGTGGTGGTGCCGGCATGACCACGCGCGTGCTGCTGGCCGACGACGAGCACCTCATCCGGGGCGCGCTGGCGGCGCTGCTCGACCTGGAGGACGGCATCGAGGTCGTGGCCCAGGTGGGCAGGGGCGACGAGGTGGTGGACGCGGTCGCGGAGCACCGGCCGGACGTGGCGGTGCTGGACATCGAGATGCCCGGCATGGACGGGCTGAGCGCCGCCGAGCGGATCAGCTCCACGTGCAAGATCGTGATCCTGACCAGCCTGGGCCGGCCCGGCTACCTGCGCAGGGCCATGGCCGCCGGGGTGAGCGGGTTCCTCGGCAAGGACGCCTCCGCCGAGGAGCTGGCCATGGCGATCCGCAAGGTCCAGTCGGGCGGGCGCTATCTCGACGCCGAGCTGGCCGCCGCCGCGATGGCGGCCGGCGACAGCCCGCTCACCGACCGGGAACGCGACGCGCTGCGGCTGGCCGCCGACGGCCACCCGATCGCGCGGATCGCGGGCGAGCTGCACCTGACCGAGGGCACGGTGCGCAACTACCTGTCGAGCGCCATGACCAAGCTGAACGCGCAGAACCGGCTGGAGGCGATCAGGACGGCGCAGCGCATGGGCTGGCTCTAAGGCTGTCCGGCTCTGACCAGGAGGGCGACGCACTCCACGTGGTGGGTCATCGGGAAGGCGTCGAAGGCCCGCAGGTCGGCCAGCGGATAGCCGCGCTCGGCCAGCCAGGCGAGGTCTCGGGCCAGTGTCGCGGGGTCGCAGGACACGTACACGACGCGTGACGGCTCCAGGGCGGCGACGCGGGACACCACGTCGCGGCCCAGGCCCGCGCGGGGCGGGTCGACGACCACGAGGTCCGCGCGCTCGATCTGGTAGCGGTCGAGGGCGTCCTCGACGCGGCCGCGCTCGATCCTGGCCTGAGGCAGGTCGCGCAGGTTGGCGCGGGCGTCGCGCACGGCGGCGGCCTCCGACTCCAGGCCGAACACGGCGCCCTCGGGGCCGACCGCCTCGGCCAGGCCGGCCGCGAACAGGCCGGCGCCGCAGTAGAGGTCGAGCGCCCACTCCCCCGGCTCGGGGGCGGCGTAGGCGAGGACGGCGTCGAGGAGGGTCTCGGCGGCGCCCGGGTGGACCTGCCAGAAACCGCTGCCCGCGACCCGGAACTCGCGCTCGCCCACCCGCTCGTGCAGCACGCCGGAACCGCGCCGCGCGGCGGTGCGGCCCTTGCCCTCGTCGAGCAGGACGGCGGCGGGCGCGTCGAGGTCGGGCACGGCGACGGGGCGGCGGTGGCGCGGGGTGACGACGACGGCCCGCTCGCCGCCGGACGAGGCGATCACCTCGACCGCGCGGGCGCCCGGCCAGTCGTGCGACTCGGCGCCGACGGCCTCCACCTCGGGGTGGGCGATCAGGCAGGCGTCGATCGGCTGGATCTCGTGGGAGCGGTGCCTGCGCAGGCCGAGCCGGCCGTCGGAAAGGGCGGCGAACTGGACGCGGGTGCGCCAGCCGAGCCCGTCCTTGGCGCCGGGCACCTCCTCGACGACGACCTCGCGCTCGATGCCGGCGAGGCGGCGCAGCTGCTCGGCCACCACGTCGGCCTTGAGCCGGCGCTGCGCCTCCAGGGTGGCGTGCTGCCAGTCGCAGCCGCCGCACAGGCCGGGGCCGGCGTACGGGCAGGGCGGCACGACCCTGTCGGGCGACGCCTCGATGACGCGCACCGCGTCGGCCCGCAGGAAGCGGCTCGTCTCCTCGGTGACCTCGGCCACGACCCGCTCCCCTGGCAGCGCGTGGCGGACGAAGACCACACGGCCCTCATGGCGTGCCACGCACCAGCCGCCGTGGGCGACCGGACCTACCGTCAGCTCGAGCGATGCCTGTTCCACACCCGACAGCCTATGCCCGGAGGGATCCCGCCCGGCCCGCTCGACTACGGTTGACGATCGTGACGGAGTCGGGGCGGGTGGTGCGCAGGAGGCTCGGCTTCGCCGGGACGCTCCTCGCCACGCTGTTCTTCTGCGCCTCGCTGACGCCCTCGCTGCTGCCGCGTACGTGGGAGTACCAGGGGGTGATGGGGGCCGTCACGGCCATACTCGGCTACGGCGTGGGCGCGTCGATCGGGGCCGGGTGCCGCGCGGTGATCCGCTACCGGCCGCCCGCGCGGTGGGTGCGGCGGGCCTGGGAGGTCATGCTCGGGGTGTGCGCGGCGCTGACGGTGTCGGCGCTGTCCTACAGCTACGGCTGGCAGCGCGACCTGCGGGCGCTCATGGGCATGGACACCGTGATCCCCTGGTATCCGCCGGTCATCATCGGGCTGGCCACCGTGCTGTTCTGCGTGTTCCTGGCGCTGGCCCGGCTGGTGCGGCTGGGCGGGCGCAAGCTGATCGGGTGGCTCGACCGCTACGTCCCGCACGTCGTGGGACACGCGATCGGGGGGATCCTGGTGGCCTTCCTGATCGCGGTGTTCTTCAACGACGTGCTGTTCTCCGGGTTCGTCGCCGCGATGAACAACGTCTCGTCGGTGGCCAACGAGAGCACGCAGGCGGGCGTGCGCCGCCCGGCCTCGCCGGAGCTGTCGGGCGGTCCGCGGTCGCTGGTGGGCTGGCAGGAACTCGGCAAGGAGGGGCGCACGTTCACCGGCGCCGCGCTGACCCCGCGCGAGCTGGAGACGTTCTCCGGCAAGCCCGCCGAGCAGCCGATCAGGGTGTACGTGGGCCTGGAGTCCGCGCCCACGCCGCGCGCGCGGGCCGACCTGGCGGTGCGGGAGCTGGAGCGCACCGGCGCGTTCGAGCGGCCGGTGCTGGCCGTGCTGGGCACCACCGGCACGGGCTGGGTCGATCCCGGCCTCTGCGAGGCGCTGGAGTACATGTACAACGGCGACACGGCCACGGTCGCCGTGCAGTACTCGTACCTGCCGAGCTGGGTGTCGTTCCTCGTCGACAGGGACCGGGCGGCGGTGGCCGGCCGGACGCTGTTCGACGCGGTCCGGGAGCGCTGGGAGCGGCTGCCCGCGGACGACCGGCCGCTGCTCCTGGTGGGCGGCGAGAGCCTCGGCTCCTACTCGATGGAGAGCGCGTTCAGCGGGCTGGACGACATGGTCGCCCGTACGGACGGCGCCCTCTTCATCGGCTCACCGTACGCCAACCCCATCTGGTACGAGCTCACGACGGAGCGCGACCCCGGCAGCCCGGTCTGGCGGCCCGTCTACGGGTCGGGCGAGATCGTACGGTTCGCGCAGCGGCCCGCCGACCTGGCGGGCGAGCCGCGCCCGCGGGTGGTCTACCTGCAGAACGCCTCCGACCCGGTGGTGTGGTGGACACCCCGGCTCATCTTCGACCGGCCGGCCTGGCTGGAGGAGCCGCGCGCGCCGGCGATCAACCCGCAGATGAACTGGTTCCCCCTGGTGACCTTCTGGCAGGTGCTGGGCGACATGACGGCCGGGCTGGGCACCCCGCCCGGCTACGGCCACCGCTACGGGTCGCTCATCGTGTACGGGTGGGCGGCCGTCGCCCCGCCCCCCGGCTGGACCGCCGCGGACTCCGCGCGCCTGGGCGTCCGCATCAGCGGCGGTTGACGTCCTTCTCGCCGGACGAGCGCTGCAGCGGGCGGCGCACCCCGCCGGGGGCGAGCGGCTCGGGACGGCCGGACAGCCGGGTGGACGAGTGGAGCTGCCACGGCACGCTGGTCACCATCACGCCCGGCTTGAACAGCAGCCGCGCCTTCAGCCGGAACGCGCTCTGGTTGTGCAGCAGGTGCTCCCACCAGTGGCCGACCACGTACTCGGGGATGAAGACGGTCACCACGTCGCGCGGGGAGCGGCGGCGTACGGACTTGACGTAGTCGAGGATCGGCTGGGTGATCTCGCGGTAGGGCGAGTCGAGCATCTTCAGCGGCACCTGGATGCCGCGGCGCTCCCAGTCCTCCCGCAGGCGGCGCGCGTCCTCGCCCTCGACGCCGACCGTGATCGCCTCCAGCGTGGAGGGCCGGGTGGCGCGGGCGTAGGCGAGCGCCCGCATGGTCGGCTTGTGCACCTTGGACACCAGCACGATCGCGTGGTTGCGGGCGGGCAGCGTGGTCATGTCGACGTCCTCGGTGAGCTCCAGCTCGGCCGCGACGTTGTCGTAGTGGCGCCTGATGCCCTTCATCATGAGGAACAGCAGCGGCATCGCGATGCACACGATCCACGCGCCCACCGCGAACTTGGTGACCAGCACGACCACCAGCACCAGCCCGGTCATCACGGCGCCGAAGAAGTTGATCGTCCGCGACCGGTGCATCTGGTGGCGGGCCTTCAGGTCGTCCTCGGTACGCAGCCGGCGCGTCCAGTGGATGACCATGCCGGTCTGGCTGAGCGTGAAGGACACGAAGACGCCGACGATGTAGAGGTTGAGCAGGCGGCTGACGTCGGCCTGGAAGCCCCACAGCAGCAGGCACGCCGCCAGGGCCAGGATGATGATGCCGTTGGAGAAGGCCAGCCGGTCGCCGCGGGTGTGGAGCTGGCGCGGCAGGAAGCGGTCCTGGGCCAGGATCGAGGCGAGCACGGGGAAGCCGTTGAAGGCGGTGTTGGCGGCCAGGAACAACACCAGCGCGGTCACGCCCGAGATGACGTAGAACGGGGCCGAGCCGCCGCCGAAGACCGCGTCGGCCACCTGGGAGATGATCGGCTGCTGGTGGTAGCCGGGGCCGACGGGAGTGCCGTCGGGCCGCAGCAGGTCGGTCGCGGCGACCGACGGATCCGCCACCTTGACGCCGGACGCCAGGCCGAGCGCGGTGATGCCGCCGAACATGGCGACCGCGATCAGGCCCATCATGAGCAGCGTCTTCGCCGCGTTGCGGCTCCGGGGCTTGCGGAAGGCCGGCACGCCGTTGCTGATGGCCTCGACGCCGGTGAGCGCCGCGCAGCCGGTGGAGAAGGCCCGCAGGATCAGGAACGCCGCGGCGAAGGCGGTCAGGTCGCTCTGCTCGGCCACGATGCCGAAGTCGGCGGTGGGGGCGCGCAGCTCGATGCCGAGGAAGACCAGCTCGTACGAGCCGATCGCGATCATGCCGAGCACGGCGAACATGAACGCGTACACCGGCACCGCGAACGCCAGCCCCGACTCGCGCAGCCCGCGCAGGTTGACCAGTGTGAGAAAGATCACGATGCCGATCGCGACCCCGGGCTTGTGCTCGGCGACGAACGGGATCGTGGCGCCCACGTAGTCGACGCCGTTGGCCACCGACACCGCGACGGTGAGCACGTAGTCGACCATGAGCGCGCTGGCCACCGTGAGCCCGGCGTTCTGCCCCAGGTTGGTGGAGGCCACCTCGTAGTCGCCGCCGCCGCTGGGGTAGGCGTGCACGTTCTGCCGGTACGACGCCACCACCGTCATCATGACGACGATGACCGCGATGGCGATCCACGGGCTGTAGGAGTAGAACGCCACACCCGCCAGGGACAGGATGACGAGGATCTCCTGGGGCGCGTACGCCACGGAGGAGAGGGCGTCGCTGGCGAAGACCGGCAGCGCGAGGCGCTTCGGCAGGAGCTGCTCGTGGAGCTGGCCGCTGCGCAGGGCTCGTCCCACGAGCAGGCGTTTGACGAGATCCGATACTTTCGCCACGTTACGGAATGTTAGCCCGCTCCCGGATCCAGGCAGACGGCGAGCGCCCGGCGCGGTCCATACTGGTGTCGAGCGTCCAGATGACCGCGAAGTGCGGGGGAGTATGCATATTGTGATCATGGGATGTGGCCGGGTCGGCTCGACCCTCGCCCACATCCTCGAGGACAACGGCCACTCGATCGCGATCATCGACCGCGATCCACAGGCGTTCCGCCGCCTGCGGGCCGGGTTCCGCGGCCGCCGGGTGACCGGCATCGGCTTCGACCGCGACGTGCTCACCGAGGCCGGCATCGAGTCCGCCTCCGCCTACGTGGCCGTCTCCAGCGGCGACAACTCCAACATCATCTCCGCCCGGGTGGCCCGGGAGACGTTCGGCATCGACAACGTGGTGGCCCGCATCTACGACCCGCGCCGGGCCGAGGTCTACCAGCGGCTCGGCATCCCCACCGTGGCCACCGTGCGGTGGACCGCCGACCAGATCCTGCGCCGCCTCCTGCCGGAGGGCACCGAGCCGCTCTGGCGCGACCCGACCGGCACGGTCGTGCTGGCCGAGGTGAACGTCAACCCGGCGTGGATCGGCACCCGCGTGGTCGACCTGGAGGACCGGGCGCGGGCCCGGGCGGCGTTCATCAACCGGATGGGCGAGGCCGTGGTGATCACCGGATCGACGGTGGTGCAGGAGGGCGACGTCCTCCACATGATCGCCGCTGAGCGCGACATGGACCGGGTCAACAAGCTGCTGGCCGCGTCGCCGGAGGAGGAAGACTGATGCGGGTCGCCATCGCCGGAGCGGGGGCCGTCGGCCGCTCCATCGCCGCCGAGCTCCTGGAGAACGGCCACGAGGTGCTGCTCATCGACAACAACCCTAGAGCGATCAAGATCGACAGTGTGCCGCGGGCCGAGTGGCTGCTCGCCGACGCGTGCGAGATCGCCTCGCTCGACGAGGCCGGGCTCAACAACTGCCATGTGGTCGTCGCCTCCTCCGGCGACGACAAGGTCAACCTCGTCGTGTCGCTGCTGGCCAAGACCGAGTACGGCGTGCCGCGCGTGGTGGCGCGGATCAACCACCCCAACAACGAGTGGTTGTTCAACGAGTCGTGGGGGGTCGACGTGGCCGTCTCGACGCCGCGTCTGCTGAGCGCGCTGGTCGAGGAGGCGGTGAGCGTCGGCGACCTGGTGCGGCTGATGACGTTCCGCCAGGGTCAGGCCAACCTGGTCGAGCTCACGCTGGCCGAGGACGCGCCGGTGGTGGGCCAGCGGGCGGGCTCGGTGCCGTGGCCGACCGACGCGGCGCTGGTGGCGATCCTGCGCGAGGGCAGGGTGCTGGTGCCCACCTCCGACGATCCGCTGGAGGCGGGCGACGAGCTGCTCTTCGTGGCCAACCAGGAGGTGGAGCAGGAGCTCGCCCGCCTGCTCTCCCAGCACTGACCCGTCTCCCGGCGCGGGACCCCGCCATGGCGCGCGGGGTCCCGGCAGGGCGGGGTCAGGTGGCCGGTGGAGTGATCGGGGTGCGGCCTCGGCCGAGCACCCAGACCATCGCCGTCAGGGCCGCCACCTGGAGCGGCCACCCCATGACGATCTTCGCGAAGCCCAGCGCCGCCACCGCCTGGTCGCCGCCGCCGAACAGGTAGACCGGCAGCTGCACCGCCACCCGCACCACACACGGGAGCATGAGCAGCCAGGTCAGCCGGGTGCAGAGCTTGACGATGCCCGGGTCCTTGCGCCATCCGACCGGGTCGTTGGTCACCGACCCGATGAGGAATCCGACGACCGGCCACCGGGTGACGATCGAGACCAGCATCGCGACCGCGTAGGCGCCGTTCCACAGGATGCCGGGCAGGAAGTAGTCCTTGGCCTCACCCGTACGGCTGGCGAAGAACGCGCCGATGGCGATGCCGATCAGGCTGTTGATGACGAACTGCGGCGTCGACCGCTGCACCAGCCTGACGACCAGGAGCAGCACCGCCAGCGCGATGCTGATCATGAGCGACAGGCGGAGCTCTTCGGTGATGATCCAGGTCAGGGTGAAGGCGATCGTCGGGACGGCCGCCTCGGCGATGCCCCGGACGCCGCCGAACGCCTTGGCGAGCTGGGCTCGGACCGCCGCCTCGACGGTCTGGTGGGCGGCCTCTTCGGCCTCGGCACTCACCTGATCAACTCCCTGGGCGCAGCTCGTATCGCGGATTGAACATCACCTTGCGTCCGTCCTGGATGCTCACCAGGCCCTCGGCCTTGACCGGGCGGCCCGGCTCGATGCCGGCGATCTTGCGGCGGCCGAGCCAGACCAGGTCGATCACGTCGGAGCCGTCGTAGAGCTCGGCTTCGAGCGCGGGCGCCCCGCCTCTCGGGCGCAGGGTGACAGTACGTAGCGTACCGGCGACGCAGAAGCGGCGGCGGCCGCCACACGCGGCGATGGGGGTGGCGCCGGCCTCGTCGGCGTCTTCGCGCAGCTCCTGGGCCTCGATCTCGGACTGGCTGGAGGTCAGCCGGCTCAGGAGACCGCGCAATCCCCCACGTTTGGGAGGCTCTGCCGTACTCATGATGAATCAGCCTATGCGATGAGGGCTGATCAGCGAATCTCGCTGATCTCCGGCCCTCGCCTGAAGGGGTTGTCACGCACCTCGGGCTGCTCGGCGGCGGCCTGGTCGTTCGGACGGCGCAGCGGGATCGACTCCTCGCGGGCCATCGGCTCGTCGCCGCGCACCACCACGATGTCCTTGATGAAGTCGACGAACGCGGCGGCCAGCTCGTCGTCGACCGCCGCCCGGCCGTTGACCACGGCCAGCAGGAACCAGCGCGACCCGTCGACGCCCATATAGCGGGCGGCCCTGTCGGAGCCCTCCACGGTCACCTTGCCCACCAGCTCGGCACCGAACGGCCCCTCGCGCTCCTCCAGCGTCTTGGCGGCGTTCTTGATCTTGGCTCTGACCTCCTCCCACAGCCCGGACGACTTGGGCGCGGCCAGCGCCTGGAGCTGCAGCGAGCTCTCCTCCCACAGCACGACGACGCCGACGTGCTGGTCGCCCACCGAAGCCAGGCGGACGTCGAAGGCCGGGTTGTGGGGCAGCCGCAGGCCGCCCAGGTCGATCCGCTCGGTGTCGGGGTGGGGCTCGTCGGCGTCCCACGGGCCGGACTCGCGGGTGGGCGCCTGAGCGGTCGCCTCGGCCACCTGCTCCTGCTGCTCACGACGGCGACGACGGAACACTGTGTCTCACTCTCCCTGTATCAACGTCCTGTGGAACCGTGGCCGCCCGTGCCCCGCGCCGACCCGGGCAGCTCGCCGACCTCGCGGAAGGCCGCCGTCTCCACCCGCTGGAAGACGAGCTGGGCCATCCGGTCGCCGCGGCGCAGCCTGAAAGGCTCCTTCGCGTCGGTGTTGATCAAGGTGACCTTGATCTCGCCGCGGTAGCCGGCGTCGACCGTGCCGGGGGCGTTCACCAGCGTGACGCCGTGGCGCGCGGCCAGCCCCGAGCGGGGATGCACGAACGCGGCGTAGCCGTCGGGCAGCGCGATCGCCACGCCGGTCCCGATGACGGCCCGCTCACCCGGCAGCAGCTCGGCGTCCTCGGCGGCGTAGAGGTCGGCGCCGGCGTCGCCGGGATGGGCGTAGGAGGGCAGCGGCAGGCCGGGGTCGAGCCGCTGGATGAGAACCTCCGGCTCGCTCACGGGTTCACCTCGTAGTCCTGGTGTTCGGCCTGCAGGGCCGCGAGGTCGCCGTGTTCGGCGAAGTGCGTCATGTCCACCTCGATGAACAGCGCCGCCGCCCGGACGGCGACCGGGCCGCCCGGGGCGCCCACGCGCCCCTCAGCCTCAAGGTACGCCTTCCTGCCCGCTATCCCGGTGCACCAGGCGCGCAGGTGGAGTGTCGTGCCCACGGGAACGGGGAGAAGGTAGTCGGTCTCCAGCCGTGCCGTGACATAGGGCTTACGAAGCAGCCAGATGGACATTCCGATGACCTCGTCCATGGCGCTGGCGAGCACGCCGCCGTGCGCCAGCCCGGGCGCGCCCTGGTGCGACTCCCCCACGGTGAACGCGGCCTCGACGCTCGCGCCGTCGGGGGTGACGGCGGCGATGTGCAGACCGGTGGGGTGGTCGTCGCCGCAGCCGAAGCAGCGGCTGAAGTGGGAGCCGAGCGAGCCGCCCGCGGACGGCCCGTCAGGGTGCGTCTTCGGGGGCTCGGCGCCGGGTGGCGGGGTGGTCAGGGTGGAGCGGGTCACGGGTGATGAGATTACTCGCTGTCAGCACCGGATCGTCCCGCCGCACCGGGTTTCCCGTCGTCGGCGGGCCCTTGGGAGCCGGCCGGGCCGCCGGGCAGCTCCGGGCCGGCGGCGACCGGTGGGGCGACCGCCACCATGGAGGGTGGTGGAAGCGCCGGCAGGTCGGTCATCAACTCGGGGAGCGCCCGGTAGATGACCGCGGCCACCGGCACGGCCACCACGGCCCCGGCGATGCCCGCCAGGATGCCGCCCACCGACAGCGCCAGGATGATCGCCAGCGGGTGGAACTTCAGCGCCCGCCCCACGATGAGGGGCTGCAGCACGTGGTTCTCCAGCTGCTGCTCGACCACCAGGATGCCGACGAAGATGAGCGCGTACACGATGCCCTTGGCGCCGAGCGTGACCAGGGTGGCGACGGTGCCGGCGAAGAAGATGCCGACGATCGGGATGAAGCTGGCCAGGAAGATCAGCACGGCCAGCGGCGCCCAGAGCGGCACCCCCATGCCGGCCAGCACGATGCCCATGACCACGCCGTGCACGGCGGCGACGAGCACGCTGCCCTGCACGTAGTGGGAGAGCGTGCTCCACGCGGCCCGGCCCGCCCTGTCGACCCGCGGCGACATCCGCCCGAAGCCCTTGAGGAACCAGCCCCAGATCCGGTCGCCGTCCTTGAGCAGGAAGAACGTGACGAACAGCAGCAGCACGATGGAGGCGAGCACCTCGACGGCCACGGCCCCGGCGGTCAGCACCGTGCCGGTGATGGCCGTGCGCTGGGCCTCGATGAGGGCGACCACCTCGTTGAAGTACTGGGTGATCTGCGTCTGCTGCAGGTGGAGCGGCCCGGTCACGAGCCATTCCTGCACGTCGCCCACCGTGGCCTGGACCTGCTTGACCAGGTTGGGGAACTCGTCGGTGGCGCGGGCCCCGACGAGCCAGCCGGTGCCGGCCAGGACCGCCAGGGCCGCGATCATGGTGAGCCAGGTGGCGTAGATGGGCCGCATGCCCGCCTGGCGCAGGCTCCTGGTCATCGGGTAGAGCAGCGCGGTCAGCAGCAGGGCGATGGCCACGGGCAGCACCACGAAGCTGAGCCGGGCGATGACCTGGACGAAGTAGAAGACGACCACGCCGGTGAGGATCAGGCACAGGCTCCAGGCCGCAATCTTGGCCAGCACGGGCGGCACGAGTTTGGTGGGGCGGTCGCTCAGCACACTCCAAGACTGGCACGTCCAAGCGCGGGACGCGCGCCTATCGACCGCCCCGTATTCCTCCCGCGGCGAGCCCGCCCGCGGGGAAACTCCCGCGTCAGCCCAGCTCCACCTCGATCGAGGTCTCCTCGCCGTGCTCCAGCACGAACTCCTCGACGTGCCCGGCGCCGCACAGGTCGTCCTGGGCGAGCCGGACCAGCCCGGCCCGGGGCGAGGTCACCGTGAGCCTGGACACCTCCGCCCGCATCGACTGCTTGGCCTCGGACTTGGCCTTGCGCACCTGGCGGAGCACCTCGGAGGCGGCCTCCAGCACCGCAGGGTCGCCCGCGACGGCCCCGGGCTCCGGCCAGGCGGCGCCGTGCACCGAGCCCTCGCGCCACCAGGACCACACCTCTTCGGTGACGAACGGCAGGAACGGCGCGAACAGCCGCAGCTGCACGTCGAGCGCGCGGCGCAGCGCCTCGTGGGCCGACGCCGCCGCCGCGTCGCTCCCGTAGGCCCTGGCCTTGACCAGCTCCAGGTAGTCGTCGCAGAAGGTCCAGAAGAACCGCTCGGCGACCTCCAGCGCCCGCGTGTGGTCGTAGCCGCCGAAGGCCTCGGTGGCCTCGCGCACCGCGCCGGACAGCGCCGCGAGCATCGACAGGTCGACCGGCTCGGTGACCTCGCCGCCGCCCTCGCCGAGCCCGAGCACGAACTTCGACGCGTTGAGGATCTTGATGGCCAGCCGGCGCCCGATCTTGAGCTGTCCGGCGTCGAAGGCCGTGTCGACGCCGTAGCGCCCGTTGGCCGCCCAGTAGCGGACCGCGTCGGAGCCGTGCTGCTCCAGCAGGTCCATCGGGGTGACCACGTTGCCCTTGGACTTGGACATCTTCTTGCGGTCGGGGTCGAGGATCCATCCGGAGATGGCCACGTCGCTCCAGGGCAGGCCGCCGAACTCCAGGTGGGACCTGACGACGGTGGCGAACAGCCAGGTGCGGATGATCTCGTGGGACTGCGGGCGCAGGTCGGCCGGGAAGACCCGGCGGAACAGGTCGTCGTCGGTCTCCCAGCGCCCGGCGATCTGCGGCGTGAGCGACGAGGTCGCCCAGGTGTCCATGACGTCGGGGTCGGCCATGAAGCCGCCGGGCACGCCCCGCAGCTCCTCGGCGTAGCCGGGCGGGGCGTCGGACGACGGGTCGACCGGCAGCGCCTCCTCCGGCGGCAGGATCGGCTCGTCGTAGACCGGCTGCCCGTCCTGGTCGAGTGGATACCAGACGGGGAACGGCACGCCGAAGAACCGCTGACGGGAGATCAGCCAGTCACCGGCCAGGCCGCCCACCCAGTTGTCGTAGCGGGCCCGCATGTGCGGAGGGTGCCAGGCCAGCTCGCGTCCCCGCTCCAGCAGCCGCTCGCGCAGCGCCTCGTCGCGCCCGCCGTTGCGGATGTACCACTGGCGGGTGGTGACGATCTCGAGCGGCTTGTCGCCGCGCTCGTAGAACTTGACCGGCCGCCGCACCGGCCGCGGGTCGCCCTCCAGGTCGCCGGACTCGCGCAGCAGCTCCACGATCCGCTCGCGGGCGCTGTGGACGGTCTTGCCGGCCAGCTCCTTGTACGGATCGGTCTCGACGCCCTCGGGCGGCTCGGGCAGCAGCCGGCCGTCCCAGCCGATGACCGGGCGGGTCGGCAGGTCGAGCTCGCGCCACCAGGTCACGTCGGTGACGTCGCCGAACGTGCAGATCATCGCGATGCCGGTGCCCTTGTCGGGTTCGGCCAGGTGGTGGGCCAGCACCGGCACCTCGGCGCCGAACAGCGGGGTGAGCACGGAGGTGCCGACCAGCGACCGGTAGCGCTCGTCGTCGGGGTGGGCGACCAGCGCCACGCAGGCCGGGATCAGCTCCGGCCGGGTCGTCTCGATCCAGACCGGCCCCTTCTCGCCGTAGAACGAGATCTTGTGGAACGCGCCGGGCCACTCCCGGTCCTCCAGCTCGGCCTGGGCGACGGCGGTGCGGAAGGTGACGTCCCACAGCGTCGGCGCCTCGGCGAGGTAGGCCTCGCCGCGCCGCAGGTTGCGCAGGAACGCCCGCTGCGACACCCGGCGCGACTCGTCGCTGATCGTGGTGTAGAGCAGCGACCAGTCGACCGACAGGCCGACCCGCCGCCACACCTCCTCGAACGCCCGCTCGTCGATCTCCGTCAGCTTGTGGCAGAGCTCCACGAAGTTGCGCCGGGAAATGGAGACCTCACGTTTGCCGGGCTTCTCCGGTGGCACGAAGTCGGGGTCGTACGGCAACGACGGATCGCAGCGCACGCCGTAGACGTTCTGGACGCGGCGCTCGGTGGGCAGGCCGTTGTCGTCCCAGCCGATCGGGTAGAACACCGACTTGCCGATCATGCGCTGGTAGCGGGCCATGATGTCGGTGTGGGTGAAGGAGAAGACGTGACCGACGTGCAGGGAGCCGGAGACGGTGGGCGGCGGCGTGTCGATCGAGTAGACCTGCTCGCGCGGCCTCGACCGGTCGAACCGGTAGGTGCCCTGCTCTTCCCAGCGGGCTACCCATACCTGCTCCAGGCCGTCGAGAGAGGGTTTCTCGGGCATGGACGCATGGCGTAGTCGCTGCTGAGTCATGCCTCCTTATGGTACGGCTTGCCGGGGCCTCGAAGCGGCACAGACTAGGGTTCGTTACAAAGGGGAAGGAGAGATCGCATGGCGGATGACAAGCCCGACATCGCCTGGCGAGTCGTCGGGGGCCTGGTGGGGCTGGTGACAGCCTGGGCCGCCAGGAAGCTGCTCGGGTTCGCCTGGGTGAAGGCGACCGGCAAGGAGCCGCCTATCGACCCAGACTCGCCCGAGGTCAGCATGGGTGAGGCGATCGGCTACGCCGTCGTGATGGGCGTCGGCATGTCCGTCGCGCAGATCGTGGTCAACCGGACCGCCAAGAAGCGCTACGACTCATGGCGGGCTCTGAAGCGGACGGTGACTCCAGAGAGCTGAGAAACTCGCTGGCCCAGCGGTCCACGTCGTAGGTGGCGACCCGGCGGCGCATCGTCCGCATCCGCCGGGCCAGCTCGTGCGGCGTGGCCCGCATGGCGGCGAGCATCTGGCGCTTGAGGTCCTCCACGTCGTACGGGTTGACCAGGAACGCCTGGCGCAGCTCGTCGGCCGCCCCGGCGAACTCGCTGAGCACCAGCGCCCCGTTCAAATCGTGGTGGCAGGCGACGTACTCCTTGGCGACCAGGTTCATCCCGTCGCGCAGCGGCGTGACCACCATGACGTCGGCCGCCAGGTAGAGCGCGGCCAGCTCGTCCTTCGGGTACGACTGGTGGAAGTACTGGATCGGCTGGCTGCCGAACTCCGAGGTCTCGCCGTTGATCCGCCCCACCTGCAGCTCGATGTCGTCGCGCAGGCGCCTGTATTCCTCCACCCGCTCCCGGCTGGGCGTGGCGATCTGCACGAACACCGCCTCGCCGGGGGTGATCCGGCCGTCCTTGAGCAGCTCGCCGAACGCCTCCAGGCGCTGCCCGATGCCCTTGGTGTAGTCGAGCCGGTCCACGCCGAGCAGCACGTGCTCGGGGTCGCCCAGCTCCATCCTGATCTCCTTGGCGCGCGAGACCACCTCCGGCCGGCGCACCATCTCGTCCAGCTCGCCAAAGTCCACGCTGATCGGGAACGCCTGCGTGCGGACGATCCGGTCCTCCAGGAAGATCTCACTGCCCTTGTACGGGACGCCGAGCAGCCTGCGGCACAACCGGCGGAAGTTCGCGGCCCCGCCGGGCAGCTGGAAACCGACCAGGTCGGCGCCGAGCAGACCCTGGACCAGCTCGCGCCGCCACGGAAGCTGCCAGAACAGCTCGACGGGCGGGAACGGGATGTGCAGGAAGAAGCCGATGCGCAGGTCGGGCCTGAGCTCGCGCAGCATGGCGGGCACGAGCTGCAGCTGGTAGTCCTGCACCCACACGACCGCGCCCTGCTCGGCGTGCGCGGCCGCGGCGCGGGCGAAGCGCTCGTTGACCGCCCGGTACGCCTCCCACATCGACCGCTCGAACACCGGCGGCGCCACCACGTCGTGGTAGAGCGGCCAGAGCGTCGCGTTGGAGAAACCCTCGTAGTAGAGCTCGATCTCCTCGGCCGTCAGCGGGATCGAGATGAGGTTCATCCCGTCCTGCTCGAACGGCTCCAGCTCCTCGTCCGGCGCCCCCGGCCAGCCCAGCCAGGCGCCGTGGCGACGCTGCATGACCGGCGCGATGGCGGTGACGAGACCACCAGGGCTCCGGCGCCACGAGGCCGTTCCGTCTTGCTCGACGACCCGGTCGACGGGCAACCGGTTCGCGACGATCAGAAACGAACTACGGCCAACCACCCAATTCCTCCTTGACTCACTGTCACGGAAGGCGCGAAGCGCGCCTCACAGCGGCCACCACCGAGTCCGGCCCCGCACGGGGGACGATCGCGGCGATATGGGCATCGGGCCTGATCAGCCACGCCTCATCGGGTCTGGCGCCGAGCCTCTCAGCGAGCACGCCCGACCCATCCACCTCCGCGAGCTCGCGGACTACGAGCGGCGCCGTACAGACCTTGCCCAGGACCTGCGCAAACAAACCCGAATCACACATTTCGCCCAGGAGTACCAGGAAACCGTCGCGGCAGAACTCGCGCAGCCGTCCCCCGGGCACCGGTACGTCGGGCACGATCACCCCCGGGCAGGGATCGCACAGCGCGCCCTTGGGCGGCCTGCCCGCGAACGGCCGGCCGGGATCGGGGGTCGTGAGCGGCGAGTCCACGTACCAGAAGGGCTCGGCGAACCGCCCGGAGTCGACGCCGTCGGCCCGCCCGGTGGCCAGCGCGGTCTCCAGCGCCGCGCGCCTGCGCGCCCGCTCCTCGTCCGTACGGGGCGCGAGGAAGCGCATGGTGGCCGCCGTGACCTCCAGGTTCTCGCGGGCGGCGGCGTGCCGCTCGTCGTGGTACGTCTCCAGCAGCTCCTCCGGCGCCCACCCGTTGAGCACGAACGCCAGCTTCCACGCGGCGTTCTCGGCGTCGGGCACCCCGGAGTTCAGGCCGCGCGCCCCGAACGGCGCGACCAGGTGGGCGCAGTCGCCCGCCAGCAGCACCCGCCCGGCCCGCATCCGCGAGGCGACGCGCGAGTGGAAGCGGTAGGTCGTCTGCCACAGCAGCTCGTAGTCCCGGTCGCCGACGATCGTCCGGATCTTCCGCGCCACCTCCTCGTCGGTGGGCACGGCGTGCGGCGGGATCTGCCAGTCGATGCGGTAGGTGGAGCCGGGGCAGGGGTGGACGAGCACCTGGCGGCCGGGGTTCCACACCGGGTCGAAGTGGAAGCGCCGCTCGTGCTCCCAGCCGGGCAGATCGGCGCGGACGTCGCAGATGAGGAACTGGTCGTCGAACGTCTCGCCGTCGAACGTCACCCCGAGCGCCTGCCGCAGCTCCTGGCCGCGGGCGCCCGCGCAGACCACCGCGTACGGGGCGCGCAGCACGCGGTCGCCGCAGCGCACGGTCACGCCGCCGCCGTCCTGTTCGAGACCGGTGACCCGGTGGTCCCACCGCACCTCGGCCAGCGGCTGGGCGGCGAGCGCCGCGTCGAGGATCTGCTCGGTGCGGGTCTGCGAGATGTTCACGCACGCGGGCAGCCCGGGCCCGCCGTCGAAGGTCCAGGAGAACAGCTCCTCGCCCCGGTAGTACGTGCGGGCCGTGGTCCAGGCCAGGCCCTCCTCCGCGATCCGGCCGGCGCCGCAGGCCGCCCAGATGTCGAGCACGTCGCGCTGCTGGCAGATCGACTTCGACCCGGCCGGCTCGCGCCCCGGCCGCCCGTCGAGGACCAGCACCCGCACCCCCCAGCGGGCCAGCAGCAGCGCAGCGGTCTGCCCCACCGGCCCGGCGCCGACCACGATGACCTGCGCGTCCTGCATCGGCCCTCCTCAGCTCTGGAGCCGCGCCCACACCTCGCGGTCGCGCTCCGCCGTCCAGACGCGCGGCCGTTCGATCCCGTCCAGCTCGTCCCACAGCCGGGAGACGTTGAACGGCATGCAGTGCTCGAAGATCGGCCAGGCGCCGTAGCGGGGTTCGAGCGCCCGGTGCGCGGCCTGGAACGCCTCCTTGAGCGTGCCGCCGCGCTCGTGGACCGCGCCGACCTCACGCAGCATGACCCGCAGGAACTCGCGGGTCTGGGCGATGGCCGCGTCTACCTCCGACGGGCCGCGCGCCACCGCTCCCCTGCCGCCGACCAGCGTCCGCGCGCCGAACGAGGCCACCCGGTCCAGCGTCGCCGACGCCCATGCGCGGTGGAAGGCGTCGCCGGTGTAGAGGGCGGCCCGCGACTCGACCAGGTCGCCGGCGAACATGACGCGCTGCTCCGGCAGCCACGCCACCAGGTCGCCCTCGGTGTGGCCGCGCCCGCAGTGGTGCAGCTCCAGCCGGCCGCGCCCGCCGCCGAGGTCGATGGTGAGCCGGTCGCCGAAGGTGAGCGTCGGCCAGGTCAGGCCGGGGATCGACGCGGGCTCCTTGAACAGCCGGGGCATGCGGGCGTACTCGCTGGCCCAGTCCTCCGCGCCGCGCTCGGCGATCAGCTCGCGGGTCTTCTCGTGCGCGACGATCACGTCCGCGCCGAACGCCGACGCGCCCAGCACCCGCACCGCGTGGTAGTGGGACAGGACGAGGTAGCGGACCGGTTTGCCGGTGTGCTCGCGCAGCAGCGCCAGCCATTCGCGGGCGGCCACGGGGGTGGCCATGGCCTCGAAGCAGACGAGGAAGTCCTCGCCCTCGACGGCGCCGACGTTGGGGTCGCCCTCGGCGGTCAGCGCGTACACGCCTTCGGCCAGTTCCTCGAAGGAGCGCGTCTTGTCGGCGAGGTCCGCCGACGAGGCGAACGGCTTGGCCATGGTCCCTCCCGGTCAGGCGACGGCAGCTAGGACATACCCGGCCATCATCCGCTTCTTCCCGCCGATCCTGGTCGAAGTCGACGGGTGACGGCCCGCGTGCTTGACAGGCGCCGTCAGGCGTGAAGTGATTACCGAACAGTCGGTCGGTAATCCGGGAGGGTCCATTGGAGACCGCGCGTCGCATGATGGACGACGACACCGCCTCCGCCGCGCTCGGCATCGAGCTGGTCGAGCTGGATCCCGGCCGGGCCGTGTGCCGGATGAAGGTCACCGGCCAGATGATCAACGGGCACGCGCTCTGTCACGGCGGCTACGTGTTCCTGCTGGCCGACACGGCGTTCGCGTGCGCGTGCAACACCTACGGCGCGGTCACGGTCGCGGGCGGCGCCGACATCACCTTCGTCTCGCCCGTCCGCGAGGGCGACGTGCTGGTGGCCGAGGCCGCCGAGCGCACCCGCTACGGGCGCAGCGGCGTCTACGACGTCACGGTGCGCAGGGCGGACGGCAAGGTGGTGGCGGAGTTCAGGGGGCGGAGCAGGGAGCTGAGATGAGCGGGGGCAGAGGGCAGGGGGACGTGCGGTTCGGCGGGCTACGGGCCTAACCGCTCGCGCTGCTGGCCGGGCGGCAGCGTCTTGACCCGCAGGTCGTCGCGGATGGCGGCGGCGAGCTTCTTGGTGGCCATGCGGTTGAGCGTGCCGCCGGCCACGGCGCCGGTGAGGAACGGGCCGAACGTGGTCAGGTGGCGCCCGAGGACCCTCAGCAGGCGGTTGCGCAGCGCGGTCTTGGTCGCGGCGCCGAGCGCCAGCGTCACCGAGGAGGGGGCCAGCGGGTCGATCCCGCGCTGCTTGGCCCAGGCGGCGGTGAACGCGATCGCGCGCTGGGCGCCGGTGCCGTCGACGTGCACCCCGTACACCTCGTGCAGCTCGGCGAGGAGCTTGACCTCGATGGCGGCCACCACGATGGTCTCGGCGACGAGCTGGGCGGGGGCGGAGAGGAGGAGAGGAGGAGCGGCGAACTCGGCCGCCGCGACCGCGCCGCCGATGGCGCCGACCGTCATCGTGCCCTTCATGGCGGTGCGTACCAGGTCGTCGGCGAGCTCCTCGCCGGTCAGGCCCTGGTGGTGCTGGGAGAGCGTGTGCAGGTCCCTGATCGGGATGCGGGGCGCGATGTTGAGAAAGACGTCGGCCAGCCAGCGGCCGCGGCCGGCGCCGGACTTCCTGGCTCTCGCCGCGCCCACGGAAAGCGCGCGTGTGAGTCGGCCGAGCAGTTTGCGCCGCTCGGCCGGTTCGAGCTCACCCGGCTGGGTGAGCCTGCCCACGAGTTCGCCGACCTCTTGACCGGGGTCGGCGGCCTCGTCTTCTGAGTGTCGATCAGGTGATGCCACGCGTATGCCTCCTTATCAGGCGGCGCACTCCCGGCAGATCTGCTGGCCGTTCTTCTCCGAGGCCAGCTGGCTGCGGTGGTGCACCAGGAAGCAGCGCGCGCAGGTGAACTCGTCAGCCTGACGCGGGATCACGCGCAGGCTGAGCTCTTCGTTCGACAGATCCGCACCGGGCAGCTCCAGCGACTCGGCCAGGTCGGTCTCGTCGATGTCGATGCTGCCAGACGACTTGTCAGTGCGCCGCGCCTGGAGTTCCTGGAGGCTGTCTTCGCCCAGGTCGTCGTCGGTCTTGCGCGGGCTGTCGTAGTCGGTAGCCATCGTGCTTACTCCATCCCCCTCATCAATATGTGTTCGCGCTCATCGCGCGTGTTCTAACGTCCGGGAAGCTCATCTTGTGCCCGTTCCGCCGGGGAGATTTCCTCTCGGTACCCCGAGGAAACGGACGACGAACCTCCCAACACGTCAGGGCCTGCTGCCGACGGCAGTGGTTAGCCAAATATGGCGAAACCCACAGCCTTGGCGTCATGCGCCACCGTGTTCGACGGCACATCCAACCACATGTGCGACGCGAACGAGACGCCCCCCGTGGGGCAACACGCCGGATCAACGTCGCGGCAGCCGGATCGTCACCACTAGTCCGCCACCCTCCCGCGGCACCGCGTTGACGTTGCCGCCGTGAGCCTGCACCACAGCACGGACGATGGACAGCCCGAGACCCGCTCCCTTGGCCGAATCCACCCGGTCGGCGTTGAGCCTCCTGAACGGTTCGAACAGGCTGTTCACCTCGTACGCCGGGACATGCTGCCCCGTGTTGGCCACCTGAACAACCAAGGCCCCGTCCACCATTCCCGTACGGATCCAGACTTTTCCGTTTTCGGGAAGGTTGTACTTGACGGCGTTCTCCAGCAGATTGCTGACCGACCGTTCCAGGAGCACCGGATCGCCGATGGTAGGGGTGCTCACCAGTTCGGTGGTGAGCGTGACGCCGTGCTCCGCGGCGAACGGCGTCACCTGGTCCACGGCCGTCTGCGCGACCTCCTTGACGTCCACAGGCTTGCGCACCGCGAGCTCGCGCTCGCTCCTGGCCAGCAGCAGCAGGCCCTCGATGAGCTTCTCGTTGCGCGCGTTGACCTCCAGGAGGGTACGGCCGAGCGCCTTGAGGTCCTCGGACGCCTCCGGGTCGGACAGCGCGATCTCCAGCACCGTCCTGTTGATGGTCAGCGGCGTGCGCAGCTCGTGTGAGGCGTTGGCGACGAACCGGCGCTGGGTGTCGAAGGCAGCGTTGAGCCGGGTGAGCATGTCGTCGAAGGTGTCGGCGAGCTCCTTCAGCTCGTCGTCCGGGCCTTCCAGGCCGATGCGCTGGTGGGCCAGCGTGCTCTCGGAGAGCTTGCGGGCGGTCGCGGTCATCTGGGTGACGGGCCGCAAGGCTCGGTCGGCCACGAAGTAGCCGAGGATGACCGCCAGGATGCCGACGCCGAGCAGCACCAGGATCGACTGTCTGACGAGGGTGTCCAGCACCTCACTGATCTGGTTCACCCGCAGCAGTTGCACCTGCTGCTGCAGGTCCTCCTTGAACTCAGGGGAGATGTAGCCGGGCACCCGCAGCTGGAACTCGAACCCGGTGTAGAGCGTCGAGCGGATGATGAAGTACATGACCACGAGCAGCATCGCGCCGGCCGTGAAGAACATCGCGCTGTAGGTGAGCGTGAGCCGCCAGCGGATGCTGACCTTCCCGGTCAGCCCCTTGATGCCCGCCGCCGGGTCGTACTTCACCGGGCCGTACTCGGGCGGCGGCGGGCCGTCCCAGGCGGGCGGCCCGCTCGGCGGGGGCGGCGGCCCCTGCCTGGCGGCCCGCGCCGAGTGCACGCTGATCATCGGATGCGTCGGCACCGACTCACGGCCCGGCTCCCGATCCGACGGTTCTGTCACAACTTGTACCCCACGCCGGGGACGGTCTCGATCACCTGAGGCTCGCCCAGCTTCTTCCGCAGCGTCATCATGGTCACCCGCACCACGTTCGTGAACGGGTCGATGTTCTCGTCCCATGCCTTGTCGAGCAGGTCCTCCTGGCTGACCACCGCGCCCTCGGCGCGCAGCAGCTCCTCCAGGACGGCGAACTCCTTCTTGGTCAGCACGATCTCCCGGCCGTCACGCTCCACGAGCCGCTTGCCCGGGTCGAGCCGGATGCCGGAGCGCTCCAGCACGGGCGGCAGGGCCGGCGCCGACCGGCGGCCGAGCGCCCGCACCCGGGCCACCAGCTCGACGAACACGAACGGCTTGGCGAGGTAGTCGTCGGCGCCCAGGCCGAGCCCCTCCACCTTGTCGTCCACGTCGCCCGAGGCGGTCAGCATCAGGATCCGCGACGCGGTGCGCTGCCCGACCAGGCGGCGGCAGACCTCGTCGCCGTGCACGACCGGCAGGTCACGGTCGAGCACGATCACGTCGTAGTCGATGTAGGAGGTGCGTTCGAGCGCCCCGCCGCCGTCGTAGGCGACGTCCACGGCCATGGCCTCGCGCCGCAGACCGGTCGCGATAGCGTCGGCGAGAACCTTCTCATCCTCGACCACCAGTACGCGCACGCTGCCACACCTTCCTCTGGTTCTGATGACTCATTGTGCCCCTCGCTTCGATAAGCGCACGGTAAGGCATGTCCAGGGACAGGTGACGCAGCCCACAGGGAATTCCATGTTTCGGACGGCGAGAGGTCTGGGTATGCCTGCGAGACACCCATGCGCCCGTGTCCCCCTTCGGGCTCCGCACGGGCGGGTGGGCCTTCGCCCCGCACGAATCGAACCCCTGAGAGAGTAGGTGAGATGGGCGAGTTCACGACCACGATCGAAAGCCGCCTCGACCAGGCTTACAAGGGTCTTCGGGAAGCCAGGAGCGCCGGTGACGACTACCTCGCCGACACCCTCACCGCCGAGATCGAGGATCTGCGCCGCCTAGCGGACGATCACGGTATCCCGTTGCGCTGACGTGGTTTTCACGCCGACGGCCGGAGCCCCGAAGGAGTGGCTCCGGCCGTCGGCGTCTTCACCTCAGGAGTCGCGTGCCGGGTCGAGCGCCGCGAGCAGGTCGTGCAGCTCCTCGAACAGCCCCGGCGGCGCGCAGAGCGCCATCTCGCCACCGCACGGCCCGCCGTGCAGGCCGCCGATCCTGGCCCCGGCCTCGGCGGCGACCAGTCCGCCCGCCGCGTAGTCCCAGTAGTTGACGCCCCGCTCGTAGTAGGCGTCGACCCGGCCGAGCGCCACCGAGCACAGGTCGGCGGCGCACGATCCGCCGCGCCTGATGTCGCGCACGCGCGGCAGCACCCCGGTCAGCACCTCGGCCTGGACGGCCCGCCGCGCCGCGCCGTAGGCGAACCCGGTGGCGACCAGCGCCTGCCCGAGCGGCGGCGCCGGGTTGCACCGCAGCCGCTCGCCGCCGAGCCAGGCGCCCTCGTCCAGGGCGGCGGTGAACACCTCGCCGCGCGGCGCCACGTTCACCACGCCCGCCACCACCCGGCCGCGCACCTCGACCGCGATGGACACGGCCCAGTCGGGCAGCCCGTACAGGAAGTTGACCGTGCCGTCGATCGGGTCGACGACCCAGCGCACGTCGGTCTCGCCGGGCCGGTCGCCCTCCTCCTCGCCGAGGATCCGGTCGCCCGGCCTGACCGCCAGGATGCGCTCGCGGATGAGCTGCTCGGAGGCCCGGTCCAGGACGGTGACGACGTCGGTGGGGCTGGACTTGGTCTCGATGTCGGCCGAGCGGGTGGACATCGAGGGCCGCTTGGCCAGCAGCATGTCACCGGCCTCGCGGGCGATGTCCTCGGCCAGCCGCAGGAAACCGGCGGGTGTGGTGGTGCCGGGCATCAGGCCACCGACTCCGGTCGCTTCCATTCCTCGCCGAGCACGTGGTGAGCGAGGAAGGCCAGGACGGACTCGTACCAGGCGACGACGTTGCCCGGCTTGAGTATCCAGTGGTTCTCGTCCGGGAAGTACAGGAACTTCGACTCCACACCGCTGCGCCGCAGGTCCCACCACAGGCGCAGGCCCTCGCCGATGGGCACGCGGTAGTCCTTGTCGCCGTGGATGACGAGCATCGGAGTGGTGATCTTGTCCAGGGCGAGGTGCGGCGAGAGCTCGCTGTAACGTTCCGAACCCGCCGGGCCGAACTCGCGCTGCCAGTACATGGCCGCGTCGGTGGTGCCGGCGAACTGGTCGAGGTGCCACAGCGAGGCGTGGGTGACGATCGCCCGGTAGCGGTCGGTGTGGCCGGCGACCCAGTTGGCCATGTAGCCGCCGAACGAACCGCCCATCGCGGCCGTGCGCCCGGCGTCGAGGTCGTCCCTGGTCAGCGCGGCGTCCACGATGGCCTCAAGGTCGGCCATGGTGCGCGGGCCCCAGTCGCCCCAGCCGCGGTCGATCATGCCCTGACCGTAGCCGGTGGACAGCGCGGGGTCCGGCATCAACACGGCGTAGCCGTGCCTGGCCATGATCCACGACTGCCAGCGCCACTGCCAGTCGTTCCAGGAGGCCACCGGGCCGCCGTGGATCCACAGCAGCAGCGGCGCCGGGTCGGCGGCGGAGGCGCCTTCCGGCAGCACGAGCCAGCCGCGGATGGTGACGCCGTCGTCGGCGGTGGCGGTGACCTCGGTGAGGGTACCCGGGGTCTCGGGGCGTGGCGCGGGCGAGGGCAGGTCGGTGATGTCGCCGCCGAGGCCGATCCTGGCCGGGCCGGGGGCCAGCGCGACCCCGCTGCGCAGCGCGTACAGGGACCCGCCGTCGGACGAGACGTTGAGCGCGAGGTACGAGGCGTCGTCCGCGGTGAGCCTGGTCACCTCGCCGTCCTCCAGCGTGACGCGGAAGACCGGGCGGCGGCCCTGGTGGTCGGCGGCGATGTGCACGGCGGCGGAGTCCGGCGCCCACACGACGTCCGAGGGGAACAGGTCCGGCGCGTACGCCCGCCCCTGGCCGGTGGCCAGGTCGCCGATCCACAGCTCGATGCGGACGGACCGGTCCAGGGCGGCGTGCCGCTCCCGGACGCAGGCGATCTTGCTGCCGTCCGGCGAGACGGCGAGCGGGCCGCCGAAGTCGTGGCCCTCCTCGCCGACCAGCGTGCGCCGCTCCCCTGACTCCACGTCGATCGCGACCAGCTCGACGCGCTGCTCGGCGTCGGACAGCGGGATCCGCCAGGTGGAGATCACCGTGCGGCCGTCGGGGGTGAGCGTGAAGGCGGCGTCGCGCAGCGCCTCGCCCGGGTCGGGGGTCAGGTCGCGGACGTCCTCCAGGCCGTCGGGGCCGAGCCTGCCGGCGAACAGGCGGGTGCGGCCGGGGCCGAGGTCGTGGTCCCAGTAGCGGACCGGGTAGCCCTCGTGCAGGATCGCGCTGATCCCGGCGTCCTTGCGAGCCTTGCGCCGCTCGGCCTCGTCCGCCTCCTCGCCGTCGAGCACGTCGGAGGCGAACACGACCGTGTCACCCGCGGTCCTGAAGGCGCCGACGCCGCCGGGGCGGGCGGCGATCCGGCGGGCCTCGCCGCCGGCCGCGGGCAGCAGCCAGAGCGCCGCCACCTCCTCGTCGCCGTCCTTCACGGTGGGGTCGGGGCGGGGGCTGGTGAACAGCAGGTCGCCCGTGCCGGTGAACTCGGCCGCCGTCTCGCCCTTGGCCGACCGGGTCAGGCGGTACGGCTCGCCGTCCAGGGGGATCGCCCAGAGCGCGGTGCCGTACGACTTGCCGTCCGGATTGAGTGTCTGGACCACGGAGACGAGCCGGGAGTCGTCGGGGGAGAGCTTCAGCGAGTGGACACGTGGGATGGCCACATAGTCACGGATATCGTCAAAGGGGCTCACTTGTCCGAACCTACCTCCTGGCGGGACCACCGGCACGCCGCCATAGGCTTGTTCACGTGGCACATTACGACGCGTTGCTGGTGCTGTCGTTCGGCGGTCCCGAGGGTCCCGACGACGTGATGCCCTTCCTGGAGAACGTGGTGCGCGGCCGGGGGGTCCCGCGCGAGCGGCTGCTGGAGGTCGCCGAGCACTATCAGGGCTTCGGCGGCGTGAGCCCGATCAACGGCCAGAACCGCGACCTGGTCGAGGCGCTGCGCCCGGTGGCGGGCGTGCCGGTCTACTGGGGCAACCGCAACTGGCACCCGTTCGGCGAGGAGACGGTGCGCCGGATGGCCGGCGACGGGGTGCGCAGGGCCGCGGTGTTCGCCACCTCCGCCTACGCGGGTTACTCCAGCTGCCGTCAGTACTACGAGGACATCGCCAGGATCTCCTTCGACGGCGGCCCCGAGCTGGTGAAGCTGCGCCACTACGGCGACCACCCCGGGTTCGTCGCGGCGATGGCCGACCACACCCGGCAGGCGCTCGACCGGCTCAAGGACAGGGCCGGCCACGACCACGCCCGGCTGGTCTTCACCGCCCACAGCATCCCCGTCTCCATGGCCGAGACCGCGGGGCCGTCGGGCGGCCTGTACGAGGCGCAGCTGCGCCGCACGGCCGAGCTGGTCAACCGGGCGCTGGGCCGCACCGCGCCGTGGGACCTGGTGTGGCAGTCGCGCAGCGGCCCGCCGCAGGTGCCGTGGCTGGAGCCGGACGTCTGCGACCACCTGCGCGAGCTCGACGCCGAGGCCGCGGTGCTGGTGCCGATCGGGTTCGTCTCCGACCACATGGAGGTCGTCTACGACCTCGACACCGAGGCCAGGCAGGTGGCCGAGGAGCGCGGGCTGCCGATGGAGCGGGCGTCGACGGCCGGCACCCACCCGGCGTTCGTGCGGATGGTGCGCGAGCTGATGGACGAGCCGGAGCCGGTGCCCTGCGCGCTCACCTGCTGCCCGGCGCCGAAGCGCAGGCCCGCTCAGGTGCCGGATCAGGTGTAGGAGCGGGCGTAGGCGTCGGCGATGCCGAGCACCTTGTTCACGTAGTCCCACGAGTGGTTGTAGTGCCAGACGGCCTTGCGCAGCTTCTCGCCGCCCTGGCCGGCGCCGACGGCGCACAGGTAGTTCGCCGCTCCCGGCACCGCGTCGTACGGGCTCCAGATGTCCTTCTTGCCGTCGCCGTCGCCGTCCACGCCGTAGGCCTTCCAGGTGGCGGGCATGAACTGCATCGGCCCGAGCGCGCCCGCGCTGGAGGGGCCGTTGTTGCGGCCGTGGCTGCTCTCCACCTGGCCGATGGCGGCCAGCACGGTCCATGACAGGCCGGGGCAGCGGGTGGCCGCCTGCTGGTACAACTCCAGGTAGCTGCCCGGCCTGCCGGTGGTGACGGCGGCCCGCTGCGGCTGCTCGCGTTCCCGGTGAGCCTTGTCGAGCATGACGACCTGGGCGCCCTGGCCGAGCGCCTTGCGCACGCCCGCCTCGCTGATCTTGCCTTCCTTGCCGTGCAGCAGCACCGCGACGCCGGGGGCCAGCCCGAGCGCGCGGCCGAGCTCGGTGCCGACCAGCGCGTCGACCCCGGTCAGGCCGAGCGGCGCGGAGGCGGCCAGCCGCAGCCGGGGCCCGCCGTCCACCTGGTAGTACGCGCCGAGCTTGAGGTCGTACTTGCGCACGGCCGCCGCGTCGGCCACGAACTCCCCCCTGGCCAGCGCGCTCCACACGCCGGGGTGCCCGGCGACCGCCTCGGGTGTCCAGGAGCGGAACTCGGCCTGGTCCACCGCGAGCAGGTTGAGCCCGGTGCCGGCCACCTTGACAGAGCCCGCGTCCACCACGATGGCCTTCTGCACGTGCTTGAGCGCCGACAGCGCGAAGCGGGTCTCCTTGGGCACCTCGCCCGGCGCGATGGCGAGCACGCGCGGCGGGGTGGGGGTGACGCCGGCGCCGCCCTCGCCGAACTCCTTCACCGGAGCGGCGGTCGGGGGCGTGGTGGGGACGAGCTTGTCCAGGCCCGCGGTCTGCCTCTCGGGCCGTTTCTCCGTCTCCCGCGCCGCCGGGCCGGCGGACGGATCCTCCCCCATGACCAGTACCACGCCGCCTGCCGCGATGGTGACCGCGAGCACGGCGGTGACCATGAGCAGCACCGCGCGCAAGGAGGGAAGACCGGACACCCGGGACACGTTAACCCACTCGCCAAGAAATCTGTTGCCATCCGGACAGACGATGCGCGAAGTTATGCCTGCACAGTAAGGAGACAGTGAGATGGTCGGGCCTTACCGGGGGTTGTTCACAGGGCCCGGCGTCAAGGGATTCGTGCTGGCCGGCTTCTTCGGCCGGATGCCGATGTCCATGCTCGGCATCGGCGTGGTGCTGCTGGTCCAGGGCCTCACCGGGTCGTTCGCGATGGCCGGGGCGGTGTCCGCGGTGCTGAGCATCGCCTTCGCCGTCGCCGCTCCCCTGTCCGGGCGGCTCGCCGACCGGTTCGGGCAGGGCCGGGTCATCCTGCCGTTCGCCGTGGTCAACGCGCTCGGGCTGGTCGCGCTCATGCTCAGCGCCGGGCTCGGGCTGCCCGACTGGACGCTGTACGCCGCCGCGCTGGTGACCGGCGCCACGTCGCTGTCGCTCGGGTCGATGGTCCGGGCGCGCTGGTCCCACCTGCACCCCGGGTCGGCGAAGCTGCACACCGCCTTCGCCTTCGAGTCCGTCGCCGACGAGGTGATCTTCGTGACCGGGCCGGCGCTGGTGACCGTCCTGGCCACGGCCGTGAACCCGTACGCGGGCCTGACCGTGGCGCTGGTGGCGATGCTCACCGGGTCGGTCGCGCTGGCCCTGCAGCGGCGCACCCAGCCGCCGGTGCGGCCGGTCCGCTCGGCGGGCGGCACCCCCATCCTCATCCCCGGCGTCGCCCTGCTGTCCTGCGTCTATCTGGGGCTCGGCGCGGTCTTCGGCTCGGTCGACCTGATCACGGTGGCGTTCGCCGACGAGCACGGGGTCAAGGGCGCCTCCGGGTTCCTGCTGGCCGCGTTCGCGGGCGGGTCGATGGTGTCGGGGCTCTGGTTCGGCTCGCGGCGCTGGCGGATCTCGCTGCGCGGCCGGTTCGTCCGGGCGCTCGGCGTGTTCGTGGTCGGGCTGCTGCCGATCATGTTCGTCGGTGACGTGCGGGTCATGGCGGTCACGCTCTTCGTGGCCGGGCTGGCCATCTCGCCGACGCTCATCACCGGCTTCTCGCTGACCGAGCGGCTGGTGCCGCCGTCGCTGCTCACCGAGGGCATGGCGTGGATCTCGACCTCGATCGGGTTCGGCGTGGCGATCGGCGCGTGGGCGGGCGGCCGGCTCACCGAGATGGTCGGGGCGTCCGGCGCGTACGGGTTCTCGGTGGCGTGCGCGGCGCTGGCCGTGGTGGTGGGGATCGGAGGTTCGGGTTTGCTGAGACTTCCCGGAGCGCCTTCACCGGCGGAGAGCTGATCCGCTACCGTCGGGACATCCCTCGCATCACCCTTCACATTGGAAACTACAGTTATGTCCCGACATTTGACTTCACTCCTGGCTATCGCGGCGGTTGCCGTGATGGCGGCCCCCGCGCCGGCGGTCGCCGACCCCAAGGCGAAGGAGGTCGACTGCACGCGGGTGAAGTGCGTGGCGCTGACCTTCGACGACGGGCCCGGCAAGTACGCGGGCAAGCTGCTGGACATCCTGAAAGAGCACGACGCCAAGGCCACGTTCTTCCTCGAAGGCCAGTACGTGAAGAGCCGCCCCGCCTACGTCAAGCGCATGGTGAAGGAGGGGCACGCGATCGGCAACCACAGCTACGCGCACCCCGACTTCACCAAGTCCACCGCGGCCACGATCCGCAGCGAGATCAAGAAGACCAACGACGCGATCAAGAAGGCGGCCGGGGTCGAGCCCAAGCTGCTGCGTCCCCCGTACGGGATGTCGGACCTGCAGGTCCAGGACATCGCGGTCGAGTTCGGCATGCCGATCATCCTGTGGACCGGCGGCTCCCGTGACTGGGAGTCAAAGAACGAAGAGAAGATCAAGAAGCAGACCCTGTCGGTCGCCAAGGGCAACAGCATCGTCCTCATGCACGACTGGGTGAAGCAGACGGTCGACGCGATGCCGTCGATCATCAAGACCCTCCAGCGCAACGGCTACCACCTGGTCACGGTCGACGACGTGATCAAGCACGAGGAACTCAAGCCGGGCGACGTCTTCCCGCTTCCCGAAGGCTGGGAACAGTGAGTATCGTTCACGTTTGACCGGAACGAAGCCCCAGCCAGGAGAACCCGCGCGCATGGCGTTCACCAATTGGGCAGGCAACCAGACCTGCTCCCCCGCCGAGGTGCGCACGCCGGCCTCCGCCGACGACGTGGCGCGGGCCGTGCGGGACGCCGCGGCGGGCGGGCGGCGGGTGCGCATGGCCGGGACGGGCCACTCCTTCACCGGGGTGGCCCTCACCGACGGCATCCTGCTGCGCCCCGAAGGGCTGACCGGCGTCCGCTCCTGGGCGGACGGCCAGGTCACGGTCCTGGCCGGCACCCCGCTCAAGACGCTGAACACGCTGCTCGACGGGCGCGGCCTGGCGCTGGCCAACATGGGCGACATCACCGAGCAGACGGTCGCGGGCGCCATCCAGACGGGCACGCACGGCACCGGACGCGACAGCGGCGGCCTGGCCGACCAGGTGACCGGCCTCGAACTGGTGCTGGCCGACGGCTCGCTCGTCACCGCCGCGCCCGGCGAGGACCTGTTCGACGCCGCCAGGGTCGGGCTGGGCGCGCTCGGCGTGCTGACGGCGGTGACGTTCCGGGTGGAGCCCGCGTTCCTGCTGCACCACCGGCGCAGGCGGCTGCCACTCAGCCGCATCCTCGACTCGCTCGACGCCCTCACCGCCGAGAACGAGCACCTGGACTTCTTCTGGCTGCCGCACACCGACGCGTGCCTGGTCAAGACCAACAACCGGCATCCCGGCCCGCCCGACCCGCCGAACGCGTTCCGGCACTGGCTGGACGCCGTGTTCCTGGAGAACACCCTGTTCGGCGCCGCCTGCGCCGTCGGCGCCCGCCTCCCCGGCCTGATCCCCCGGATCAACGCCGTCAGCGCCGCAGCCCTGAGTGACTCCGAAGCCGTCGACACCTCGTACAAGATCTTCACCGCGCGGCGGGAGGTGCGCTTCCTGGAGACGGAGTACGCGATCCCGCGCGAGCGGCTCGGGCAGGCGCTGCGCGAGACGCGCGACCTGATCGACCGGATGGGCTGGCAGATCAGCTTCCCCGTCGAGGTGCGGGTGACGCCGCCGAGCGACGCCTGGCTGTCGACCGCGTACGGCAGGCCGAGCGCGTACGTGGCCTGCCACATCTACCGTGAGACCCCGAACCCGGCCTACTTCGAGGGTGTCGAGGAGATCATGACCAGGCTGGGCGGCCGCCCGCACTGGGGCAAGCTGCATACCAAGGACGCCGCGTACCTTTCGGGCGTCTACCCGCGCTTCGCCGACTTCACCGCCCTGCGCGACCGCCTCGACCCGGACCGCCTCTTCGGCAACGCCTATTTGGACCGGGTGCTCGGGCAGGTCTCCCCCAGGTAAAGAATGGGCGCGGACGCGTGTCCCGCCGTGCCTCCGCCCGTCGGGGGCGGCAACCTCGTCGATCGTGCCCCGACGTTCCGGCCTGCCCTCCCCGTACGCGACCGCGGCCCTCACCGCGCCGGCCGCCTCCCGCCCGAAGTGCGAACCGATTCGCCAGAATCCGACGAGGACGTCTAACCTCCTCCTGCGCACGGGCGGGCTCTGAGAGGATGGACTCGTCAAATGTGACTGGCGTCACAACGCCCCGCGGCTATCCCAGCAAGGCGATGTTCGGACATGCCGGGTACGGTGCTGGCAGGCAACCGGCACACGCGAGAGACTCAAGGGTCCGGGGGAAGAATGGCGACGCTGACGAAGGGACTCGCATGCAGGAGCTCCGACTCGTCGCGGTGAGTGAGGACGGCACCTATCTCGTGCTGGCTACTGCCGGGCGGGGCACGCGCTTCACTCTTCCTGTGGACGACCGGCTCCGTGCTGCCGTCCGTGGCAACTTCTCCCGTCTCGGCCAGTACGAGATCGAAGTGGAGAGTCCGTTGCGCCCCAAGGAGATCCAGGCCCGCATCCGTGCCGGGGAGACCGCGGAAGAGATCGCCGCCACGGCCGGGATCCCGGTCGAGCGGGTCCGCTGGTTCGAGGGGCCGGTGCTCCAGGAGCGCGAGTACGTCGCGCAGCAGGCGCAGCGCGTCACCGTCCGCATGCCCGGCGAGACCGCGGCCGGCCCGACCCTGGGCGAGCTGGTGGCCGAGCGGCTCACCCGGCGCGGCGTGCCCGCCGACGAGATCGACTGGGACTCCGCCAAGCGCGACGACGGCCTGTGGCGGGTCAAGCTCGGCTACGTGTGGAACGGTCACACGCGCCACGCCGAGTGGCTCTTCGACCCGCGCCGCCGCCACGTCAGCCCGCACGACGACGAGGCCCACCGCCTGTCCTCGGCCGACTTCGACCCCGATCCCGTGGTGGAGGACACCACGGTCACGCCGTTCGCGCCCCGGATGGCCAAGCTGCAGCCGGTGCCGCCGCTGACGTCCGACCCGCTGCCGTTCCCGTCCGTCATCAGGCCGGGCTCCCAGCCCGAGGAGCCTGCGGTCGGCTACGACCCGCCGGCCCGCGAGCTCCCCGTGGACCTTCCGCCGGCCGCCTTCGACCGCGACCCCGACCCGGCGCCGCCCGCCCGCGACGACACCCGCCGCGGCGGCCCTTCCCCATGGCTCCCGGACCTCGGCCCGTCCCGCCCCCAGCCCTTCTACGCCCCCGCCGACGACCGCGTCTCCCCCGACCGCACGACCGGTCCCGGCCACCGCCCCACCGGCCCACACCCGGACCGGAGCGTGGTGCCGGGAGCAGAGCCCGGCGTGGCCCGTCCGACCGGCTCACACTCCGACCGGAGCGTGGTGCCGGGCACAGACCACGGCACGACCCGTCCGACCGATGCACACCCGGACCGGAGCGCGGCGTCGCGGCCGGAGCGTCCGACGGCGGCTCAGCCGCCTGCGGACCGGTTCGTCCCGCAGGCGCGCACCGACGCCGCTCCGGCGGGGCCGTCCTCCTCCGGCGCGCCCACCGGCTCCTCCTTCCGGGAGACCACGTCCGAGAGCACCGTGCCCATGGAGTCGGCTCCGGCCGCCGCGTCCTCGGAGACCGTCGGGCGACCTCCCGCTCCTGAGGCGACTCAGGCGCCGACCAACGACTCGCCCGCTGCCCAGACTCCGGCGGCACCGGCCGCGCCCGTACAGGATCAGGGCTCCGCCGCGTCCACTCAGACGCCCTTCGCCGAGACCTTCGCCTCCGCCGAGCCGGGCGGAGCGGCCCAGCGTCCGGAAGCCGCCATCGCCCAGTCCGCCACACCGGCCCAGCAGCAGGAAACGCCGGACACGGCACCGGCCGAGCAGTCTGGGACGTCACCCACGCAGCAGCCGGAATCCACACCCGCCCAGGCACCGGCACCCGCCGCTGCCGACGCCGCCACCCGGCCCGCCGATGCCCCGGCACGTATCACCGACGGCACCGACGACCACGCGGACGTCGCGGCAGACGCCGTGACCACCGGCCCTCCGGCAAGCGACCACCAGCCGGAAGCCGCTTCCGTCAGCGCCGACGCACCTGCTCAGCAGCAGGAAACACCGGCCACCCAGACGGCATCGACCGCCACAGAGACTCCGGCACCAGCCACCCGGACGCCGCCGTCGTCCACTCAGACCCCGGCACCCGCCGCGCAGTCGGCGCCGTCGCCCGCAGAGGACACCACACCACCTGCGCAGACGGCACCGTCGCTCACACAAAGCACCGCACCTGACGCGCAGGCGGCATCGTCGCCTACGCAGGGCGCCATACCTGCCGCGCAGGCAACGCCAACCACTGAGCAGGGCACCACACCGACCGCGCAGTCGGCGCCCGCGGCTGATCAGGGCACCACATCCGCCACACAGGCGACGCCAGCCGCTGACCAGGGCACCGCACCCGCCGCGCAGTCGGCGCCTACGGCTGAGCAGCCCGGTACGTCACCCACGCGGGAGCCGGAATCCGCGCCCGCCCAGGCGCAGACATCCACGGCACCCGCCGCCGACACGACGACCCAGGCTGCCGAGGCCCCGGTGTCCGACGCCGATGCCGCAGCGGCCGAGACCCATGCTGCCGCCGCCGAGCCTCCCGCTGCCGCTGAAACGCAGAGTTCGGGATCGCCCGGCGACGCCTCCGGGCCCGCCACGGAGGGACCCATGGCGGCCAGTGCTCCCGCCGCACGAAAGGCTCCCGAAAGCGCCGCCTCGCCCGTACGGGAGACCGAGGCGGCGGAGAAGAAGGCTCCCGAGGTCCAGGCCGAAACGGAGACCGGTGGGGGCCGCAAGCATCAGCCCAAGGGCGCCAAGCCGGCGGCCAAGGCGGTGCCCGCGGCCAGGCCGAGCAAGGACGACCAGGCCGAGCAGGAGCCTCCGGCCAAGGAGGAGCCTCCGGCCAAGGAGGAGCCTCCCGCGCCGACGCCCGCGCCCAAGCCGGCCCGCCAGTCCCGCAAGGGCTCGCGCGGACGCCGCGCCTCGGTGCCGACCTGGGACGAGATCATGTTCGGCGCCCGCCGCCAGGACTGACAGCGACGGATGCACGTGAGCGCACCCGCCTGAACTCGCAGGGCCCGCCCGGTCTGTACTGCCCCAGCCCACAGGGCCCGCCAAGGTACGAGCGCGCCGCGGCCTCAGCTCACAGGGCCCGCCAGGGTCTGTACTGACTGCGGCCTCACCTGCCCGGCCCAGGCAAGCGGCGGACGCCTGGCCGCCCGCTTCACCGTACGCGTGACCCGGCAGTCCTGACCGCTGACAAGAAGTGCCTCTGAAGGGCTGCCCGTGCCCTGTCACACCCGGGGCAGGGGTCAGCCGGTGGACGGAGGATCGGAGGGGGTGTGCGGGCCGGGTGGAGGGTTGAGGAACGGGGCCAGCCACTCGGGTGTCACCTCGGCGGGGAAATCCCTGCCCTGGGCTTCGGAGACGTCGATGGCCGAGTATCCGCCCTTGCCGGCGCCGGCCCCCACCGTCAGGGTGAGGACGCCCGCCCGCCGCTGGAACCACGTCTGGTGGAGCCGCCAGCCCACCACGGCGCGGCGTTCCACCACGGCCGTCGACCGTCTGAGCGAGCCCGAGCGGACCGCCACGCGGTCGCCGTCGTAGCCGTGGCCGAGCGAGCGGTAGCGGTCGAGGCCCAGGGGAACGCCCAGGGCGGCCATGACGAGGGAGACCACGAGCAGCACCCACCACACGGTCAGCCCTGTCAGCAGGAGCAGCAGGCCGGCCAGCGCCGCCGGGACGAGCCACGGGAAGACGGCCCTGAACAGGCGGCGGTTGCGGGCGACCGGCGGGTGGGGCCGCAGTTCGGCCTGGTAGGGGCCGATGGCGTCGCCGGTGACCGCCGTGGCGTCCGCGCGGGGGACCACCGGCAGGAGCTGCCCGCGGGTCTCTGAGTCGCCGAGCCCGGTCACGATGGCCCAGGCGCGGACGACACCGGCCCAGCGTTCGGCGAGGCCGTCGACGATCTCGTAGCCGCGCACCCGCCGGGACTCCAGCGACACGCTGCGCCGGTTGATCAGCCCGCGTTCGGCCACCAGGTAGCCGTCGCGCCGCTTGAGCCGGAAGTCCCAGTTGAAGACCGCGTACATGACGCCGCCCGCGATCGGCATCGCCACGATCAGCAGCACCATGGCCGCCACCAGCAGCGAGGGGCGCTGCCACAGCCATTCTCCGACGCTCCATGCGGCGTTGCGGCCGAAGCCGAGGTCGTCGCCCCACTGGAAGGCCAGGCCGACGGCGCCGCCCGCGAGCGCGAACGGGGTCAGCAGGTACGCGCCCGACAGCGGCCCGTACAGCAGCCACCTGCGCGGGACGGCGAAGATGACCCGCTCCGACGGCACCCCCTCCGCGTGCCTCTCCTCCTCGGGTCTGGCGGTGGGGGTGGCCTCTGTGCGGGCGCGGCGCAGCAGGAGGGGTTTGAGCCGTTCGGCCTCCCCGACGGTGACGCCGTCGAGGGTGGCCTCGCCGTCGCCCCCGCTCGCGCCGGTGTCGATCTTCAGGACCGCCAGGCCGAGGAGGCGGTGCATGGGCGGGGTGGACACGTCGACGCCGCGCACCCGTTCCAGCGGGATGGTGCGGATCGAACGGCTGATGAGCGAGCGCTTGATCTCCACCCGGTCGCCGGCGATCTCGTACGTGAACGTCGCCCATCGGACGAGGGCGAACACCACGGTCCCGACCAGGCCGAACGCCGCCCAGAGGTAGGACCTGGGCGAGAACCCGCCCACCACCAGCACACCGACCAGGGGCACCAGCAGCGAGGGCAGCATCCGTACGGGATCGATCAGCAGCACCTTGGGGCTCAACCGCAGCGGCACCGAGAACGGCCCCGGCGGCCCTCCCACATACGACCCTCCAGCAGACGCGTACGGCCCACCAGGAGACCCACCACCCCCGTACGGCCCGCCAGGAGACGCATACGGCCCCTCAGGAGATCCACCCCCGTAAGGCGCCCCACCCGCACCGGACCCGGCCTCCCCATGCGGACCCACCTCAGAGAGGCTGCCCTCACGAGGCGGGGTGTCATCGCGAGCTGGAATGCCCTCCCGAGGCGCGGCGTCCTCCCCAGGCGCGACGCCCTCGCGGGGTGGGGCGTCCTCGCGGGGTGCGGCGTCCTCGCGGGGTGCAGGGTTCTTATGAGGCGTCTGCTCTGTGGGGCCGGCGCTCGGGGCCGGGGTGTCTTCGCCGGGAGTCCTCTCGGGCGGTGGGTCGGGGGACGGCTGCGGGTGGCCGGTGGGGCCGGTCATGTCGCGTCGTCCCTGAGCTGCTCGGCGCGGTGCGCCAGCGCCTCCGCGAGCTCCGCCGCCACCCGGAAGTCCAGCCCCTTGATCGTCGACGATCCGGCGTGGGAGGCGGTGCGGATCTCCAGCGTCGCCAGCCCCAGCATCCTTTCCATCCATCCCTGCCCCTTGTCGACGGTCTGGATGCGGCTCACCGGCACGAACACCCATTCCCTGGACAGGAACCCCTGCCGGGCGTAGACGACGTCACCAGAGAGCTCCCACCGGTGCACCGCGTACCGCACGAACGGCTCGGCCAGCAGGAACGGCGTGGTCAGGACCGCCACCGTGACCGGCAGCAGCCACGGCCGCGCGGCGAACCACTGCGGCACCCACGGCCAGCCGCTGCCGCCGACCCAGCCGGCGACCAGCACCGACCCGCCGACCAGCAGCACGAACCCGATCAGCGCCTCCAGCAGCCAGAGCCCGCGGGCCCGGGGCGAGACGCGGTTGGCGGGATCGCGCAAAGGACCTGATGACGTCACAAGGCCAGCTTAGGGCTCGTGGCATATCGCTGATCTGTCACCGGTGTCCGGATCCGGATCCGAAGAATGTCGGTGGGCTCAGGCAGAGTGTCCCCATGACGGGGAACCACTACGCGATCGAGGCCGAAGGCCTGGTCAAACGTTACGGGGAGACCAGGGCGCTCGACGGCGTCGACCTGGCCGTGCCGCCCGGCAGGCTGCTGGGCGTGCTGGGCCCCAACGGCGCGGGCAAGACCACCGCCGTGCGCGTCCTGGCGACGCTGCTGACGCCCGACGCCGGCCGGGCGTCAGTGCTCGGGTTCGACGTGACGAGTCAGGCCCACCAGGTCCGCTCGCTGATCGGGCTGACGGGCCAGTACGCGGCGGTCGACGAGATGCTGACCGGCGTCGAGAACCTCGTGATGATCGGCCGGCTGCTGGGCCTGTCCAGGCGTGAGGCGCGGGGGCGGGCCACGGCCCTGCTGGAGCGGTTCGACCTGTCCGACGCGGGCGGGCGGGCCGCGAAGACCTACTCGGGAGGCATGCGCCGACGGCTCGACCTGGCGGCGAGCCTGGTGGGCAGCCCTCAGGTGCTGTTCCTGGACGAGCCGACGACCGGCCTCGACCCGCGTAGCCGCACGGAGCTGTGGGGCGTCGTGCGGGGGCTCATGGCCGACGGCGTGACCGTCCTGCTGACCACCCAGTATCTGGAGGAGGCCGACCAGCTCGCCGACGACATCGTGGTGTTCGACCATGGCAAGGTGATCGCCTCGGGCACGTCCGACGAGCTCAAGGCCACCACGGGCGCGCAGGTGCTGGAGGTGCGGCCGATGGCCGGACACCAGGTGCCGGTGGTGTCGGAGGTGGTCGAGGAGATCGTGGGCGAGGTTCCAGAGGTGTCGGGCGGGCGGCTGACCGTGGCCGTGCGCGACCCCGCCGTGGTGCCGGCCGTGGTCCGCCGCCTCGACGACCTGGGGATCGTCGCCTCTGAGCTGACGCTGCGCAAGTCCAGCCTCGACGAGGTGTTCCTGGCGCTGACCGGGCACCGCGCGGAGGAGCCGGCCAAGGACGACGAGGAGGCCTACGCGTGACCGCGACCACGTTGCCGGCGCCGCCCAGGCGGGTGAGCCCCGGCGCCACCGTGAGCCAGACCCTGACGCTGGCCTGGCGCAGCCTGGTGCAGATCAAGCACAACCCGTGGGAGCTGCTCGATCTCAGCATCCAGCCGATCATGTTCCTGCTGCTGTTCACGTACGTGTTCGGCGGCGCGATCTCCGGATCGACCGGTGACTACCTGCAGTTCGCGCTGCCCGGGCTGCTGGTGCAGAACGCCCTGTTCTACACGCTGTCCACGGCCATCGGCCTCAACACCGACATCGCCAAGGGCGTCTTCGACCGGCTGCGCAGCCTGCCGATCGCGCGGTCGGCGCCGCTCGCGGGGCGGATCATCGCCGACACGTTCAAGCAGGTGTGGGCGTTCGCGTTGCTCATCGGCTTCGGCATGGTGCTGGGGTTCCGGGTGACGACCGGGGTGACCGGCCTGCTGGGGGCGCTGGCGCTGCTCGTGGTGGTGGCGCTGGCCATGTCGTGGATGTCGGTGCTGATCGGGCTGACGGCGTCCAATCCGGAGAAGGTGCAGATGTTCTCCTTCTCGGTGATGATGCCGCTGACGTTCACCAGCAGCGCGCTGGTCAACCCCGACACGTTCCCTTCCTGGCTGGCGGCGTGGGCGGGGGTCAACCCGGTGACACATCTCTCCGACGCGATCCGCGGCCTGCTGATCGGCGGCGAGGTGGCCCGGCCGGCGCTGATCTCTTTGCTGTGGGCGGCCGGGTTCATGGTGGTGTTCGCGCCGCTGGCGATCAGGGTGTTCCGGCGTCGGGCGTGAATGATCTCATTCACGCCCGACGATCCGAGGCTGACCATCTTGTTCGCCGGCGGCGGGCGGGCGTTGGCACGAACCCTTCCCCTAACCGACGAAGCCGGCCATTCAGACTGCCGTTCGGGCATCGCTCGGGAGGCACTGACCGCCCGGTTCTGAAGAAGGGACGACCTTCCGAGCCATCCTCGGACGCCCGGCGTCCCACCGGAAACCATCCTCAAGGCGGGTAGCTCCCAAGCGCCCCCGGAGGCGACGCGGCGCGCGTCCGCCACGCCGCTCGACCCGTGGTTGGATCGAGCAGTATCGAATCAGCGGGCCGGATCGCGTACGGATCGGTCAGTGGTTGTCGGGTGGTGATCGGCGAGGGCTTCGGGGGCGGTTTTTTCGGAGGGTGGTTCGCGGGCGCGGAGGCGGTGCCCGCGGCGTTTTTCGCGCCGCGGACAGCGTCCGGTCGTCCCAGAAACGGGCGATCATCCGGTCCGGCGGCGCGGGGTGGCCCGCGTCGAGAAGCGGCAGGCCAGACACGGCGCGGAGGCGGTGGTAGGTGATCTTGGCAGGCGGGACGTCTCGCCCCCGCTTCCCCTGATCGAGGACGGCGGAGCTCGCGACCGCGCCCACCGTCACCCCTCTGCCGCTCCGGCCGGTGGCGGATTTGCCGGGCTTTACCGGCCACCGACCCTTCCGAAACGGTCGGCGCATGCCCGAGACGCGCGTAGCATCGTGCGGCATGGGGCTGTGTAACAGGACGAGGCGAGTGCGACGTGCCGCCGTCATGGTGACGGCGGTGGCGTCTGTGCTCACCGTGTCCGGTTGCGGCACCATCATCGGCACGTCCGAGGCGCAGGAGATCGCGCGGATCAACGTCTCGAGCCCCGATCTGCGCGAGGGCAGGCCGCTGCCGCGGCAGTTCTCGTGCCAGGGCAGCCAGGGCAGCCCGCCGCTGCGCTGGTCGAGCCGGCCTCTTGAGGAGGCCGAGACCGTCGCGATCGTCGTCGACTCCAACTCCGCCGAGTCGTCAGGTGTCTACTGGGTGCTCTACAACATCCCGGCCACCACGACCGAGCTGGGGCCCAACGCCGCCGAGAGCCCGCCGGAGGGGTCAGGTCAGGCCAAGGTCACCAGCGGCAAGGCGGGCTACGAGCCCCCTTGCGTGGGCAAGGGCACCTACCGTTTCAGCGTCTACACGTTGAGCGGGAAGGTCGACGTGGAGGAGGGCGCGTCCCTTTCCACGGTCCTGAAGAGGATCGCGGATCGCACCATCGCCCGTGGCCGGCTCACGGCGGTGAACATCGAGTGAGACGGACGACACGGAGCGTAGTTCTGGTTACCAATTCTTCACTTAGGGTGTGACAACGCTCGTCGTGGTCCGACAGAATCAGATCCAATTGTTAGGTGCTGGTGATCAAAGGGGGCAGGTCGCGTCGATGGCCGCGCGATCTCACCGGTGCCGAAGGCAGGCCATGGCTTTGAGGGTGGTGCAATGACTGCGGTCGTAGTGAGCTTGGTCGCTGTTGTGCTCCTCGTGCTTGTCGTCGTGGCACTGGGCATGCGTTCGATGAATCGCAGGGAGAGCTCGCTTCCTCCTGAACGTCTGAAGGAGATGGCCGAGAAGGAGGAGCGGACGGTCACCCGCTCCACTGATCAGTTCGCGGCCGCCGAGCCGAAGATGACCAAGTTCAGCCCCGACTTCAGCCCCATCGACGAACCGAAGCCCAAGCCGGTCCGCACCGGCCAACGCGGCAAGCGGGGCGTCGACGAGTGGGGCAACCCTCGCTCGGACGACGACGACGAGGAGTTCTGGGCCAACATCCGCAGCGACGCCGAGGAGGGCGGGTTCGGCGCCGGCGGCACGGTCGCGGCCCGCAAGGCGGCGTCCAGGCCGGCCGAGCGCGAGAGTGAGCCGGCTGCCAGGGACCGTTCCACCGAGACCCAGCGCCCCGCCCAGCGTCCCGCTCCCCGTCGCACCAGGCCCACGCCGGTCGACGCCGCCGCCGTCGACCCCAACGCGGCCACCGTCCAGGCTCCGCTGCCCCAGCGGCCGGCGAAGGCGCCGAGCCCCGCCGCCGCCGGTCTGGCCGACCTGGTGGAGCCGGTGCAGCGTCCCGCGCCGTCCGCCTCCGACCTGGCCGACCAGCGCACGGTCACGTTCTCGGCGCAGACATCGGACGTGATGAGCATCCTCGGCGCGGGCGCCCAGCCGGTGCCGTCGCCGCGCCCCGACGCCCGGCAGACCGGCGGCTCCCGCGCGGCCCAGGGCCGCGGCCAGAGCCGCGCCCAGAGCGCCCCCCAGCAGTCCACCGGCGGATACGCCGCCGCGCCCGGCGCGGGCAGCGGCTCCTTCCCCGCGGTCGACCCCGCCTCCAGCGGCTCCTTCCCGGCCGTGCCCGCCGCGCCGATCAACGCCGCGCCGACCAGCGACCCGTTCCCCGCCTACAACGGGGGCTCCCCCGCCGCCGGTCCGGGCGGCTCTTGGCCCGCGCAGCCCGCCACCACCGCGTCCGGAGGCTGGCCCGCCACCCCGTCGCCCGACATCCTCGACGACCCGGCGCCCGGCGCCACGAGCGGCTCCTGGCCCGCTTTCCAGGAGCCGCAGCAGCCGTACCGCTCCTCCTACGAGGTGCGCGCGGGCTGGGCGGTGGCCGACGACTCCGACGCCCTGTCCGGGCCCTCCCCCGCGAGCGCCGCCCCGGCCGCGCCCGCCAGGCCCGTCCCGGCCTACGACGACGTGCTCGCCGCGCCGACGTCCACGCCGATGCCCGCCCCGTCGCCGCAGTCGTTCGCGTACGAGACCGGCGACTTCGCCAACCCGGCCACCTCCCAGGCGGCCTGGCCCGCACCTCCGGCGAACGCCGGTTACGGCGCGGACACGTACGGCGCGGCCGAGACCGGTCGCGACGGCGGCGGTCACCGGCGCACCACGCCCGAGCAGGAGTTCCCCGACTACTACCGCTGATCGGCGTCGCGGGAGCGAGACAGGAATCCGTAAAACCCCTAGCGGGCCACTCAAATGAGGGTCGGCCCCGCTAGGGTTTGCGCATGGTCCGCCTTACGCAGAGTAGCCTGCTGAGCACACTCCGCCATGATGTGCCCGCTTCGATCGTGGTCTTCCTCGTCGCGGTGCCCCTCTCGCTGGGCGTCGCGATGGCCTCGGGCGCCCCGCTCGCCTCGGGGCTGATCGCCGCCGTGGTGGGCGGCGTGGTCGCGGGCGCGCTGGGCGGCTCCGCCGTCCAGGTGAGCGGCCCGGCGGCCGGCCTGTCGCTGGTGGTGGCCGACCTGGTGCAGACCTACGGCTGGCGGGCCACCTGCATGATCACCTTGCTGGCGGGGGCGGTGCAGCTCCTGCTGGGGGTGTTCCGGGCGGCCAGGGCGGCGCTGGCGGTCTCCCCCGCGGTCGTGCACGGCATGCTGGCCGGGGTGGGCGTGGTGATCGCGCTGTCGCAGCTGCACGTGGTGCTCGGCGGCAGCCCGCAGCGTTCGGCGCTGGCCAACATCATCGAGCTGCCCGGCCAGCTCGTCGAGCCGCACGGCCACAAGATCGCGGTCGGGATGCTGACGATCGGGGTGCTCGCGCTCTGGATGCGGCTGCCCAAGCAGGTCAAGGTGGTGCCCGCGCCGCTGGCGGCGCTGCTGGTCGCGGCGGTCACGGCCTGGGCGTTCGGGTGGGACGTCACCCGCATCGACCTGTCCGGCGCGTTCACCGAGTGGACGTTCCCGGTGCTGCCGCAGGGCGACTGGCACATGGTCGTGGGGGCGGTGCTGCTGGTGGCGCTGCTGGCCGGGGTGGAGTCGCTGCTGTGCTCGGTGGCGGTCGACAGCATGCACACCGGGCCGCGCGCCGACCTCGACCAGGAGCTGACGGGGCAGGGCGTGGCCAACATGGTGTCCGGGGCGCTGGGCGGGCTGCCGCTGGCGGGCGTGATCGTGCGGAGCACCACGAACGCGCGGGCGGGCGCCCGCAGCCGGGTCTCGACGATTCTGCACGGGGTGTGGGTGCTGGTGTTCGCGATCGGGTTCGGGTGGTCGATCCAGCTGATCCCGATCGAGGCGCTGGCGGCGCTGCTGGTGTTCATCGGCGTGCAGATGGTCAACCTGGGCCACATCCGCAAGGTCCACGGCCATGGCGAGGTGCCGGTCTACATCGTGACCATGGCGGCGGTGATCCTGCTCGGGCTGGCCGAGGGCGTGCTGTTCGGGCTGGCGCTGGCGGCGCTGCTGGCGCTGCGCAGGCTGACGGGGGTGACGGTGCGGACGCGGCAGCAGCCCGACGGCCGCTACCACGCGACGATCTCCGGCTCGCTCACGTTCCTCGGCGTGCCGAGGCTGACGCAGGAGCTGCGCGCCATCCCCGCCGGGGCGCCGGTGGACCTGGACCTCAACATCGACTTCATGGACAACGCCGCCTTCGAGGCGATCCACGCGTGGCGGCTGGACCACGAACGGCTCGGCGGCACGGTCGACATCGACGAGCTGCACGACGAGTGGTATGCGATGGCGGCCAGCGGGGTGCGCATGTATCCGGCGAAGACCCTGTCGAGCGGCCCCGACCGGTCGTGGCTGCCGTGGGCGCACCGCCGCTCCCGCGCCTCGCAGCGGGTGGAGCCGCCGCACGGCACGCCCGGTCAGGCCGACTGCCGGCTCACCGAGGGCGCGCGGGAGTTCCACCGGCGCACGGCTCCGCTGGTGCGGCCCATCTTCACCGAGCTGGCGCGCAAGCAGCAGCCGACACACCTGTTCATCACGTGCGCGGACTCGCGGATCGTGCCGAGCCTGATCACCGCGAGCGGCCCGGGAGACCTGTTCACCGTGCGCAACATCGGCAACCTGGTGCCGCGCCGCGGGACCGAGCCGCACGACGACTCGATGGGGGCGGCGATCGAGTACGCGACGCAGGTGCTGGGCGTGCACACGATCACGGTGTGCGGCCACTCGGGCTGCGGGGCGATGGCCGGGCTGCTGAGCGGCGGGGTGAAGGCGGGCAGCCTGCCGTCGATGCGGCGCTGGCTGCGTCACGGCAACCACAGCCTGGCGAGGTTCATCGAGACCGCGGGCGACCGGCTCGACGCCGACGCGCTCGACCTGCTCTGCAAGGTCAACGTGCAGCAGCAGCTGGACAACCTGCGCACCTACCGGAAGGTCGACGACCAGGTCCGCGCGGGCCGGCTGAAGCTGGTGGGACTCTACTTCGACATCGGCTCGGCCCGGGTGCACATGCTGCCGCCGGTGTCGTCCTCGCTCTCCGTGAAGGCGTGAGCCTAGGGCGCCCGTTCTGCGTATTCCTGCACAGACTCGACCGGCCGCCCGGGGTTAGCGTGCGGGGTACGCGAGGTGGCTCTTCGCGGAGGTCCTGACTCCCAGGGGCCGGGAGGGCGGAGGCGCTCGCCGCCGAGCCGCGTCCCCTGACGAGGGCCGCCGGCGGCGGTGGGACCACCGCCTCCGCCCTTCACCGCGTAAGCCCCCGGGTCTCAGGCGTCGGCCCGCACGGCCGCCGGATAGTACGCGGCCCACGCCGCGTCCCCCATGCGCAGGATCTTCAGCCCTGTCCAGCCGAGGCCGATGACGGGCAGGGCCCAGAAGACCGCTGTCAGCGGTCCGTACGGCACCGGGAAGGACAGCACGTACCCGCCGGCGACCAGCGCGGGAACCCACCAACCGACGAACCCGGCCCGCCACACCGCCGCGGTCAGCAGGGGCAGCCCGAGGGTCCCGAAGAGCAACCATGGCAGCTGGAAGCCCCAGATGACGCCGGGCAGGCCGAGCATCTCCTCCATGATCCGCTGTGACTCCTCCGGCGGGTACCGCTGTCCCAGCCACCACTCGACGGGGTCGCTCATCAACAGGGCCGAGGCCGAGATGTAGCCGACGACCGTGAAGGCACCGGTCACGTGGCCGAAGGCGGTGGCCTTGCGCCGGGTGAGATGGACGAGCCCGAGGGCGGCCAAGGCCATGAGGATCCAGCTCCAGTGGTAGAGCACCGACTGGAGCTGGGCGAGCGCCGGGTTGTCGCCGAAGCTGACGGCTTCCCTGTCGTCGCCCCAGGTGCCGGGGTCGACGACGACGGCGACGGCCTGGAGCAGCGGGGCCAGGATGAGCAGGATGCCCGCCGCGGTGCGGCGGAAGGTCACGGGGTTGCCTAACATTCCGCCCAAGCTAGGGCGCGGACGCGCCGGTGGTCGTCCTCCTGACGGCTGACCGGCGGTCGCCTTCCCGGCGGACGCTCAGGCTTCCGCCGGCAGGCGCTCCTCGGGTTCGGCGAGGCCGGCGCGGCGGCGTACGAGATAGCCGAAGACCAGTGTGGTGCCGAACATCAGCACCCCGTAGACGGCGGGCGGCACCGCCATCGTCGAGTTGGCCAGCAGCGAGGGGCTCAGCGCGATCGTGATGGCCAGTGTGCTGTTGTGGATGCCGATCTCCATCCCGGACGCGATCGCCTGCCGCCGCTCCACCTTGAACAGGCGGGGCAGCCAGTAGCCCACGGTCAGGCTGATCACGCTGAACAGCAGCGCCACCAGCCCGACGGCGGCGATGTAACCACCCAGCCGCTCCCGCTCCTGCACGATCGCCCCGACGATGACCGCCGCCAGCACCAGCGCCGACAGGATCCTGACCGGCTTGTCCATCCGGTCGGCGAACCGCACGCTGAGCCGCCGTACGAGCATGCCGATCACGACGGGCACCAGCACGATCGCGAAGACCTGCACCACCTTGTCCGCCTGCAGCCCGATGTCCTGGCCGTCGCCGAGAAAGTGGTTCAGCGACAGGTTGACGACCACGGGCAGCGTGAAGGCGGCCAGGACAGAGTTGACGGCGGTGAGGGTGATGTTGAGCGCCACGTCGCCGCCGAACAGGTGGCTGTAGAGGTTGGCCGTCGTCCCGCCGGGTGAGGCGGCGAGCAGCATCATCCCGACGGCGAGCAGCGGGTCCAGGCCGAACAGCACGACCAGGCCGAAGCAGGCGGCGGGCAGCACGAGCACCTGGGCGACCAGGGCCACGACCACGGCCTTGGGCCGGGTCGCCACGCGGGCGAAGTCGCCGAGGGTGAGGGACAGCCCGAGCCCGAACATGATCAGTGCGAGCGCGGCGGGGAGCATGACTGTGGTGAGAACGGACTGCTGCATGGGGGGACCACCGTTCCTCGGGCCTGAGCAACCGCTGCCCCTGTCTAACAGCCCGGTGTCGGGCCGATCAAGACATCGATCTCATTCGTGACCTTCCGTGTTGTCCGGGCTCCTCCACGAGCACCGTCAGGCCGTCGAGGAGGGTGCGCAGGCCGAGCTCGAACAGCCGGTCGAGGTCGAGGTCGTAGCCGTCGCGGCCGAACGCGGCCATGAGCCGCGAGAAGGCCGGATAGGCGCCGGTCGCGGCGATCGACCCGAGGGCGGGCCCCTGGCTCTCCATCCACTGCTCCTCCGACAGGCCGGTGGCGGCCTCGGCCAGGACCTCGCGTTCGAGGTGGACGGCCAGGCCCTGGACGTGGCTGTAGATCACCACCTGGAGGTCCATCCTGGTCGTCTCGTCCAGGCCGAGGCTCTCCAGCGCGGCGAGCAGCTGCTCGCCGTGGGCCAGCAGGTTGGACAGCGGCAGCGGCCGGAAGAGCGAGTTGAGCTGGGCGAGCCACGGATGGCGGCGATGCACCGCCCACAGGGTGCGCGCCGCGCGCTCGACCTGGGCCCGCCACCCGGCTCGCGGCTCGCCCGGATAGCCCAGCTCGCCGAACGCGGCGTCAGCCATGAGGAGGACCAGCTCCTCCTTGCCCGCGACGTAGCGGTAGATGGTCATGGTCGCCACGCCGAGCCGTGCGGCGACGCCGCGCATGGACAGCGCGTCCAGCCCTTCGGCATCGGCCAGGTCGATCGAGGCGCGCACGACCCGGTCCCGGCTCAGCTCGCTGTCGGGCTGCCCCGCCGGTCGCGGCCCGCGACGCCGCGGCTGGTCCCCGGGCTCGCGCGCCCGCGCCGGGGCACGCGCAGAGACGGGGGTGTGATCACCCGCCTCTGCGGGATCGGGGGGCTGAGCAGGGCCAGGCGGCTCGGCGGGTTCGCGCGGCTCGGCGGGGGCGGCGACCACTGTGCCGGCGCGGGGTCTGGAGTGCACGAGCCCTTCCTCGCGCAGGCGGTTGAGGACCTTGGTGGCCGTGGCGAGCGCCACCCCGTGCTCCCTGGCGATCTGGCGGGTGGACGGCACCCGGTCGCCCGGCCTGAGCCGGCCGTCGGCGATGCTCCGGCGGATCTCCGCGGCGATGCGCAGATAGGGCGGCCCGGTGGGATCGGTCACGACCTGCTCCTTCATCCATCTGTACTAGCACAGAAACTAGCACAGCCCTCGCTGTCCTAGTACATAAATGCAGGTCAGAGCGTTGCACTCGCAATTAGTACGCTGTACATTCAGGTCCGCGAAGACCGCAACACAAGGAGCGAGCATGACCACCGTCCTCATCTCCGGCGCGAGCGTCGCCGGCCCCGCCCTCGCCTACTGGCTGCGCCGCCACGGCATCACCCCCACCGTCGTCGAGCGGGCGCCCGCGCCGCGCGCCGGCGGTCAGGCCATCGACATCCGCGGCGTGGCCCTCGACGTGGTCGACCGGATGGGCCTGCTGGCCCCACTGCGCGAGGTACGCACCCGGATGCGTGGCATGTCCATGCTGGACGGCGACGGCAACGAGATCATGCGGTCCACCGAGCACGCCATCAGCAGCGGCCGCCTCGACAACGACGACATCGAGCTGCTGCGCGAGGACCTGACCACCCTCCTGTACGACCGGACCAGGCAGGACGTCGAGTATGTCTTCGACGACTCGATCATCGCGCTGGAGCAGGACGAGCACGGCGTGCGCGCGACGTTCGAGAAGGGCGGGCCGCGGACCTTCGACCTGGTCGTGGGCGCCGACGGGCTGCACTCCACGGTGCGGCGGCTGGCGTTCGGCCCCGAGGAGGAGTTCGTCCACCACCTCGGCACCTACCTGTCGATCTTCACCGCCGACAACTTCCTCGGCCTGGACGACTGGCAGGTCTGGATCCGCGAGGGCCGCGCGGGCGGCGGCGTCTACCCCGTGCGCGACAACACCGAACTGCGAGTCAACCTGGGCTTCGAGTCCGATCCCGTACCGTACGACCACCGCGACCTCGACGCCCAGCGCCGGCTCGTCGCCGAGCGGTGCGGCGGGCTGCGCTGGGAGGTGCCCAAGCTGCTCGCGGCCATGGAGACGGCGCCGGACTTCTACTTCGACGCCATGGCGCAGGTGCGGATGGACTCCTGGTCGCGTGGCCGGGTGACGCTCCTCGGCGACGCCGGCTACTGCGCCTCGCCGCTGTCGGGCCAGGGCACCGGCCTCGCCCTCGTCGGCGCGTACGTGCTCGCCGCCGAACTCGCCGCAGCCGACCACGCGACGGCGCTTTCCCGGTACGAGACGCGCATGCGTCCCTTCGTCGAGCTCAACCAGGCGCTGGCGACCGAGAACCCGGGCGGGCCGGCCTCGGAGGAGTCGCTCGACCGCGCCAAGAACGCCATCACCCTGTAGATGACCTGCTACCGCTCCAAGCCCTGGCCCGGCGCACCATCAACGCCGACTACCGAGACAGGGGTCGCGTGGAAGCTGTGATACTCATCGCCAGCCCTCCGTACGGGGCAGCGCGAACCAGGTCGCCTTTCCCTCCACCTCAGGGCACGTGGCGAACCTCTGTGGGATGCAGCCGTAGAGCCCGGCCGACAGTTCCGCCACGATCAACAACCCCCGGCCGTTCTCGGCCTGAGCATCCGTACCCCGCAGCTGCGGGAGAGCGGCCCCGGCGTCGACCACCATGCAGACCACTTCGACCGGATCGACCCGTACCACCAGCTCGTACGGCGCGGCACCGTACAGCACCGCGTTGGTGACCAGCTCGCTGACCATCAGAACCGCGTCGTCCACGAGGTCCGGCCGCAGACCGACCAGCAGGAGCGCACGGCGGAGAAGGTCGCGGGCGTCCCCCACCGCCTGCGCATCGTCCCGGAGCCGCCAGACCATGCCCTGCCCAAGAGAGTGTGAGCGATCCGCCACCCCAACCGGCTCCGCCATGTCCCATCCCTCGCTCCGCCGAAAGCGCATGGATTCCAGTAGAGGACATGCCTGAGCGGTCGCGGAGGGCGACAATCAAGAGCAGTGACGGACACACTCCGTGTCCGTGTGTGTCTTTGAGGTGACCGCGGTTTCGACAAGGGCGACAATCGACAGCATCAGGAGCACTGCAGTGTTAGCGCGCTTACGGAGGTGAAATGGTGCGAGGAAGCGCGTGGTTCCCCCAGTGGGCCACGCTCATCCGTACACAGCGAAAGGCCCTCGGCTGGGACGTCCACACGATGGCTCGGCAGTTGCGCCAAGCGGCAGGCTCCGAGCGCGACGCCCTTCCCGATCATGATGCTCTCGTACGCTCCATCCGGCGCTGGGAGTCAGGCAAGATCACCGTTCTGAGCGAGCGCTACCGGTTGCTCTACTGTCGCGCGCTGTCGATCGACGAACCGGCCTTGTTCCCTGAAGGGCCGGCTGCCATCAATGGAGAAGAGACCGACACCGAGGACGGTGATCCTACGAACCGCCGAGACGCCCTCAGATTCGCCGCCCTCCTGCCTGCTCTCGCCAGCCTGCCGGAGGACGCCGAGCCCCGCGAGTTCACCCGCCACAGCGAGGAAACGGACGTGGGAGCGGCAACACTTGACCAACTACGGCAGGCCATCGCCACATACGGCACCGACTACGCGACGCAACCCGCCTCGGAGTTGTGGGAACCAGCGCGGCAGGACCGTCGTCGCGTCGCCGCCCTGCTCCAGCGGCGTACCACGCTGCGCCAGCGCCGTGATCTCTACGTGGACGCCGCCTGGCTCTCGACCATCCTCGCCTGGCTCGCCCACGACGGTGGCAAGCAACGAACCGCCCTCGCCTACGCCCATGACGCCTGGCGACACGCCGACGAGGCAGAGCACGCCGAAACGGCAGGGTGGGCCAAGGACGTGGAGGCGACCATCCTGCTGTACGGCAATCGCCCGGCCGAGGCCCTTCGCGCGGCGCGAACCGGTGCAGCCCGCGCGCCCGCCGGCGGATCAGCCGCCGCGCGCCTGGTCTCTCAGACGATGCGGATCAACGCCAGGCTCGGCAGAGGCCTTGGAACCCTGCGCTCCGCGCCAGATCACTTGCCTGCTCACCAGGCCGGACTGTTCTCCGCCGACGTCGCCCGTTTCCACTCTTTCGCCACCACCTCGTACCTGTGGCTGGGTGATCCGCGGTCGGCCGAGACGCACGCGAAGGAAGCACTCGACCTCTACGCCTCCGCCCCCGGCAGCTCCCCCACCCGGCGGGCAATCAGCCTGCTCGACCTCGCCATCGCCAAAGCACAGCTCCGCGACCTCGACAGCGCCCTCTCCTTGGGCGCTTCCGCCTTGCAGCTCTCGCGCCCGGCTTCTGCCATCGCTGATCGGAGCAAGGATCTGGGCACAGTCCTCGGCGAGAAGTTCCCGCAATCCGTCCAGGTCAAGGACTGGCAGGCGGCATCCGGGTTCAACGGTCTCCGACATTGAGCAGTGGCCTCAGACCCGCGCCGTTCTCAGCATGTGTCTATCGAGCTGTTCAGAAAGGCAACCAAGGCACGGACGTGAACGTGAGGGGTTGATCGAACGGCTACGGTCAACGGCGCGGCGAAGCGGGTTTGAGCGGGGGTCTGGGGGGCCGTGCCCCCCAGGAAACACAGCCTGAGCTCTTGGGCGCGGAGCGCCTGGTGGGCGAAGACGATGCTTTGCGCATCTGGCGTGACCTTGGGTGCTCCTTGATCTCGTCTCACAGCTGCGGAACTGGATTTCAGCTATTGCCTGGGGCTTCTGGCGTCGTCTGGTTCGTGGTGGAACAGAGACAAACCGAAGTCCTTTCAGCACATCCAGCCCTGTACGAACTGGACTCCAGGCGATCTTGTCGGTGGTGGCATTTATGCTCTCCACTCATGAGTAACGCCGGATATCGGACCGTACGCGTGACAGTCGAAGTCGCCGACTGTGGCATCGCCGGTCTGCAGGACAGGGAACCCGACGGCTACGCCGAAACACCCGCCCAGTCCGTTGGGATCATCGAGGTGGAGAAGGGTTGGGTCACCCTCCATATCACCCATCAGTGGGGGCCGGCCGACTTCACCGTGACAATCGCCGACCGGGACCCCGGGGCAGATCTCGCTACCTACGAGGACATCGTGGAAGTCAGTTACGTGTCCAAGTCGGGCGAAGTGGAGATGAGCGGGTTCACCTACGACACGGCCGTGATGTGGCCCCTGCCCCCTCTCCAGGCCGGGCCCGGAACCTACCGCATTCGGTATCACGTCAAGGGCATGGACTGGGAAGGCGCGAGACATGACGGCGTCGATGACCATTATCTTCAGATATGGCCCGCACCCCTTGACGGCCCGATTGTCGTTCAAGCCAAGAGTGCCGCTGTCCAGCGCTTTCTGCATTCAGAACAGTTCAAGCACCACCGCGGATTCTGAACCGCGCTCCACCCTGGTCACAGAGGCAGAGGAGGACGAGCCCGCCTGTAGGCCGGGTTCTGGTCGCAAGGTTCCGCCGACCTGGTGTTGATCCGCGATCGAGGTTCTGACCTGAGGAATTGCTTCTAGCAGGTTCACCTGGTGCGACTCCCGGACTGGCGCCCTATGGGCTCATCACCCAATCACGTCTCTGCATTGATGCGTCGTCTCTGGCCGGGCAGCGGGGTCAGGGTCTACGGCGTGCCGACGCGATGGCTACTACTGTTTGAATCAACGCGAAAACCACACCCAGGATGAGGAGCATGAAGCCGATGAGCAGGTTCCAATTCCCCAGCTCGCTGAGAAGCGGGAGGTTTGGGTTCACGTAGTACACGACGATCCACAGGATGCCAAGGATCCAAGAGGCGACCATTGCCAGAGCGGGCCACAACGGTGTGCGACTGGGGTACCGAGACGAGGTGTCGTCCGTTCCGTTGTCAGGGTAGGAGGCAGACACTCGTTTCACTCCTTTAAGTGGCGACAGAGGAAAGCTCATATATCGGACACAATCGCCTAATAAGCGACGAAAGTAAGGCTATCGTATAACGGTTGGCAGGATGAATCACTTTCGGCTGATCGCAGAGGCAACTCACAAGTCTGAACGCGATATCAAAGCGCAGCAACCGCCTGAGCTGCCCGTGTGCGGTCGTCCCACCCTCCGGGTAGCGGGCCAGCCGCGGGGCTGCCCAGTCGTGCGCCGAGGTCGGTCGTGATGGGGCGAAGGCGAACCTCAGCCCGAAGGCGATCCAGACCCGTCTAGGTCATGCCACCATCGCCGAGACGATGGACACCTACGGGCGCCTCTTCCCGGACCAAGACGATCTCGGGCGCGGGGCGATTGACGCGCTTCTGCGTCCGAATCTGACGGAACAGGCAATCCTGAACGGTGCTCCGCCCCTGGTCACAGGGACGGAGAGGGGACGAGCCGGCCTGTAGGCCGGGTTCTGTCCTTCGCCGAGGCGAAGGGGCGACCATCCATCTAGGGCCGTCGTTGCCGGCGGCCTCGAGCGGTCTACCCGTGCGCCTCGGGCGGGCAGCCCTCAAGCGGCGCACGCGGGACGGTCCCCGGGGGGAACGTCCCTTCTTGACCTTGCTCCGGGTGGGGTTTACCGAGCCGCCCACGTCACCGTGGGCGCTGGTGGTCTCTTACACCACCCTTTCACCCTTACCTCCCGGATATCCGGAAGGCGGTTTGCTTTCTGTGGCACTTTCCCGCGGGTCGCCCCGGGTCGGCGTTACCGACCACCCTGCCCTGTGGAGCCCGGACCTTCCTCGGCGGGCCTCGTGAAGAGGCCCGACGCGGTCGCCCGGCCGGCTCGTCCGGTGTCGAGGTTAGCGCATGCAAGCGGTCCGCAACCAAATGACAAGATCCGCACGATGAGATGACGGGGTGTCATCGCCTGAGGGGGGCGGTGGCGCCAGGGGTCGTGCCGGGTGTTCTGGCGGCGCCCGGCACGACCGGCTCCTGGACTTGTACGAGAGCGCGAACCGTCAGCGGAGGTGGGCGGTGTCGTTGAAGGACTTCACCACCGGGTTGCCGTCGGCGTAGTGCTCGATGAGCGACAGGCAGGCCAGGTCCAGGTGCATCCGGTAGAGGGCGGCCGGGGGCGCGTCCAGGGCCAGGCGCAGCAGGGTCTTGATGGGCGTCACGTGGGAGACCAGCAGGACGGTGCGGCCCTCGTACCTGTCGATGAGGCGGCGCTGGGCGCGGGTGACGCGGTCGGCGACGGCGGTGAAGCTCTCGCCGCCCGGCGGGGCGACGTCGGGGTCGGCGAGCCAGGCGGCCAGCTCGGCGGGCCATCGGCGCTGGATCTCGGTGAACGTGTGGCCTTCCCACGCGCCGAAGTCCGTCTCCCTGAGGTCCTCGTCGGTCTCCACGTCCAGGCCGGCGCGCTCGGCGACGGTCTCGGCCGTCTGCCTGGCGCGGGTGAGAGGGGAGGTGACGACGGCGTCGAGCTTGTACGGGTCGCGCGTGAGCCTGTCGGCGGCCGCGGCGGCCTGGGCGAGGCCGTTGGCGGTGAGCTCGGGGTCGCCGAGGCCGGAGAAGCGGCGTTCGACGGAGAGCGGGGTCTCGCCGTGGCGCAGGAGGACGAGCGAGGTGGCGACGCGGGTGGGCGGGGCCCAGCCGGTGCCCTTGGCGGTGCGCTGCTGGGTGGTGGCGACGGAGGCGGTGGGGCCCGACAGGTCGAGGAGGTCGGTCTGCTCCACGAGGCGGGGGGCTCGGGTGGAGGACCGGGGCGTGGTGCCCGGCGCCGGCGTGCCTCCGGACGGCGGGCCCGTGTCCAGAACGGACGCGCCCCCGGACGGCGTCCCGCCGGACTTCCAGGAGAGGCCCTGGGCGGCCGCGTCCATCGCTTCGTTGGCCAGGCGGTCGGCGTGCTCGTTGCGGGCGCGCGGGATCCAGGTCCACTCCGTCACCCGCAGCCGCCTGGCCAGCTTGCCCGCTTCGAGGGCGAGCGGGCGCAGGCCCTCGTGCTTGACCTTCCAGCGGCCCGCCATCTGCTCGACGACGAGCTTGGAGTCCATCCGCACGGCCACCCGTGCGCCCTCGCCGCCGACGTCGAGCGCCAGGCGGAGGCCGGCGATGAGGCCGCGGTACTCGGCGACGTTGTTGGTGGCGACGCCGATGGCCTCGGCCGCCTCGGCGAGGGCCCGGCCGTCGGCCGCGTCGCGGAGGACGGCGCCGTAGCCGGCCGGGCCGGGGTTGCCGCGGGAGCCACCGTCGGCCTCGACGATGTAGGCGGTCACTCTTTCCTCTCAGCGCGGGGGGACGGGGTCACAGGCCCGACTCCGCCGTGCGGACGAGGATGCGGCGGCACTCGTCGCAGCGCACCACCTCGTCGTCGGCGGCGGCCTTGATCTGGTTCATCTCGGCGATGGACAGCGCCACCTTGCAGCCCTGGCAGCGGCCGCCCTGCAGCATGGCGGCGCCGACCCCGTACTGCTCGCGCAGCTTGTCGTACAGCTTGAGCAGGTCGGCGGGGATGTCGCCGACGACGGCGGCGCGGCGGGACCGGACCTCGCCCGTCTCCTTGTCGATCTCGGCGAGGGCGGCGTCGCGGCGGGACTCGGCGTCGGCCAGGGTCGCCCTGGCCTCGTCGCGCCGGGTCTTGAGGTCGGCGGCGCGGGCGTCGGCGGCCTCGCGGCGCTCCATGATCTCCAGCACCACCTCTTCGAGGTCGCTCTGCCGCTTGTTCAGGGAGACGATCTCGGACTGGAGGCCGGCCAGGTCGCGCGCGGAGGACACGGCGCCGGAGTCGAGACGCTGCTGGTCGCGTTCGATGCGGGTGCGGACGGTGTCGACGTCGCTCTCGGCCTTGGTCTGCTCCCGCGCCAGGTCACCGGCCTCGGTCTCGGCCTCGATGACCTCGGTGGCGTGCTTGGCGTAGCGTTTGGACTGGTCGTCGATCTCCGCCAGCTCGGGCAGGCTGCGGCGGCGGTGGGCCAGCCGGTCGAGCGCGGAGTCGAGCTCGGCGAGGTCGAGGAGCCTCTTCTGGACCTCGGGGGCTGCTTTCATGATCAATATCCTCTTGTCCAAGCATCGGTGACCGTGGCGGAGACACGTGTCTCAACGTTAACGCCCCTGGCGGTGAGGATGGACGCGGCGGTGTCGAGCCAGGGCCATTCGGTGGCCCAGTGGGCGGCGTCGATCAGCGCGGGCCCGCCCGCCTCGACGAACTCGCTGGCCGGGTGGTGGCGCAGGTCGGCGGTGAGGAACACGTCCACGCCCGCCGCGCGCGCGGTGGCCAGGAGCGAGTCGCCGGCGCCGCCGCTGACCGCGACACGCGAGACGCGGCGGGACAGCGAGCCGGCGACGCGGATGCCCCAGGCGGTGGCGGGCAGCCCGGCGGCGGCCTGGGCGGCGAACTCGCCCAGCGTCAGCTCCTCCGGCAGGTCGCCGACGCGGCCCAGGCCACGCCACGGGTCGTCGGCGAACGGCTGCAGCGGCACCAGGTCGCCGGTCAGCCCGACGGCGCGGGCCAGGGCGTCGGAAACGCCCGGGTTGGCCACGTCGGCGTTGGTGTGGGCGGTGAACAGGGCGATGTCGTTCTTGATGAGCCGGTGGACGAGCCTGCCCTTGGGCGTGGTGGCGGCGACGGTGGTCGTGCCGCGCAGGTAGAGGGGGTGGTGCGTGACGATCAGGTCGGCGCCCCACTCAACGGCCTCGTCGGCGACGGCGGCGACCGGGTCGACCGCGAACAGCACCTTCTCCACACTCTGGGCCGGGTCGCCGCAGACCAGGCCCACGGCGTCCCAGGATTCGGCCCGGCCGGGCGGGTAAGCCGCCTCCAGCACGTCGATCACGTCGGTCAGGTTCCATGCAGCCACCAGGGCAGACTATCGGCCGGCGCGATCTCCGTCGGTCATGGCGGCGAGTCCGGGCGAGGGGTGGGCACTGAACCTGGTTCGGCGTAATGTAAGTGGATCCTGACTCGGTGGAGGGGTGGCATGACACCTAGGGTCGCGATCATCGGCGCGGGCTTCGGCGGACTATGCATGGCGATCCGGCTCGAACGCGCCGGGATCCGCTCGTACACGATCTTCGAGAAGGCGGGCGGGCTGGGCGGCACATGGCGGGACAACAGCTACCCCGGCGCGGGCTGCGACATCCCGTCGCATCTGTATTCGTACTCGTTCGAGAAGTACGCGAGCTGGACCCGGAGATATCCGGAACAGCCGGAAATCTTGGGCTATTTAGAACACTGCGCGGACAAATACGACGTCAGGCGAAAAATCAGGTTCAGCACCGAGGTCACCGACGCCACCTTCGACGGCTCACGGTGGCAGCTCACCGCCTCGGGCACCACCGAGGCCTTCGACGTCCTGGTCATGGCGGTCGGCCAGCTCAACCGCCCCCGCCTGCCCGACATCCCCGGCATGGACGACTTCGCCGGCACGTCCTTCCACTCCTCCCGCTGGGACCACTCGCAGGATCTCACCGGCCGCAGGGTCGCGGTGATCGGCAGCGGCTCGTCGGCGGCCCAGCTCATCCCGCCCGTCGCCCGGCAGGCGGAGCGCCTGGAGGTGTTCCAGCGCACCCCGAACTGGGTGATCCCCAAGCCCGACGCCACCTTCAACGCCGCGGTCAGGCTGGCGTTCCGGTTCGTGCCCGGCCTGCAGCGCGCCTACCGCGAGTACATCTACCGGTACGCGGAAGCCACGCTCTACCCGGCGCTGGCCCGAGGCTGGAGCGAGGACCTGCTGCGCAGGCGCGCCCTGAACCACCTGCGCGACCAGGTGAAGGACCCCGAGCTGCGGGCCAGGCTCACCCCCGACTACCCGCCGGGCTGCAAGCGGGTGGTCATCGACAGCCGCTTCTACCCGGCCCTGACCAGGCCCAACGTGGACGTGGTGACCGACAAGATCGTGCGCATCACGGAGAAGGGCGTGCAGACGACCGAGTCGGTGCACGAGGCCGACACGATCGTGTACGCGACCGGCTTCCGCAGCACCGAGTTCCTCGCCCCGATGCGGGTCACGGGCCGCGACGGCGTGGACCTCGCCACCCGGTGGGCCGGCGGCGCGGAGGCCTACCTGGGCATCGCGGCGCCGGGCTTCCCGAACATGTTCCTGCTGTACGGTCCCAACACCAACCTCGGGCACAACTCGATCATCTACATGATCGAATGCCAGGTGAACCACATCATGAACTGCCTGCCGCACCTGTCGGACGGCCGCCGGCTGGAGGTGCGGCCGGAGGTCATGGACGCCTGGCGCCGGCGGCTGGACGAGGCGATGGGGCGCATGGTGTGGGGCGACGGCTGCCGGAGCTGGTACAAGACCGCCGACGGCCGGGTCACCAACAACTGGCCGGGCACCACGATGCTCTACCGCAGGCTGACCGCCAAACCCCCGCGCGCCGCCTACAGGGAGGTTTGAATCCGCCGACCAAGAAGGGGGCCGGAGCTCGTGCGGACCGACATGGCGGCGGCGCGGGCCCGCGCGGTAGCGTCCGGCTCATGACGTCTTCCCTGCACCGTCGCTCCGTCGTCGCCGACACCCACAACGACCTGCTGATGGCGGTCTCGGCCAGGCCGCCCGAGCGCTGGGCGGCGTTCTTCCGCGAGCGCTGGCTGCCCCAGCTCAAGGAGGGCGGGGTGCGGCTGCAGGTGCTGCCGGTCTTCATCGACGATCCGTACCGTCCCGAGGGCGCGCTGCGGCGGACGCTGCGCATGATCGAGTGCGCGCACGTGATAGCCGAGGGGAGCGCGGGCGACGTGCGGCTCTGCACGGACGCGGCGGGCGTCGACGCGGCGCTGGACGACGGGCTGATCGCCCTGGTGCTGGCCATGGAGAGCATGCCGGGGCTGGACGCCAGCGTCGAGCTGATCCCCACCCTGCACCGGCTGGGCGTGCGGATCGCCTCGATCGCCCACTGGGGCCGCACCCCGCTGGCCGACGGTAGCGGCGAGGACGCCACCGGCAGCGGGCTGACCTCGCACGGCGTGGCCGCGCTGCGCGAGATGGAACGGCTCGGCATGATCTTCGACGTGTCCCACCTGGGCGCGTCGGGCGTGGCGCACGTGCTGGAGCTGGCCACCCGGCCGGTCATGGCGACCCACTCCTCCGCGCGGGCGCTGCGCGACCACCACCGCAACCTCACCGACGAGCAGCTGCGCGGGGTGGCCGCCACCGGCGGGGTGATCTGCGTGAACTTCTTCGCCGGGTTCCTCACCGAGCACGAGCACGAGGCGACGCTCGACCACCTGCTCGACCACATCGAGCACGTCGCGGGAGTGGCCGGGATCGACCACGTCGGCCTGGGCCCGGACTTCATCCGCGAGGTGATGGCCGACGTGATGCCGCCGTGCGAGGAGGTGAGCTACGGCGTCGACGTGCTGGCCGCCATCCCCGGCCTGGAGGGCCCGTCGGGGCTGCCCATGGTGACCGAGGGCCTGCTCGGGCGCGGCCTGCCGGAGAAGGACGTGCAGAAGATCATCGGCGGCAACGTGCACCGCTTCCTCACCGGCACGCTCGGGTAGACCCACCAGGTGGAGATACACGAGCTGCGCCGGTTGGAGGAGTTCCACGCGGCGTACCGGCTCTTCGACGACATCTGGCACCCGGACCCGCGCAACGCGCCCGTCCCGGTCGAGCTGATGATCGCCTTCGCGCACGCGGGCGGCTACGTCGCGGGCGCCTTCGAGGGCGGCCGGCTCGTGGGCGCGTCCGTCGGCTTCCTGGCGGCGGACCGGGCCCTGCACTCGCACGTGACCGGCGCGCTGCCGGGGCGGGGCGCCGGGTCCGCGCTCAAGCTGCACCAGCGGGAGTGGTGCCTGCGGCGCGGGCTGGAGCGGATCACCTGGACGTTCGACCCGCTGGTCCGCAGGAACGCCTGGTTCAACCTGGTCAAGCTGGGGGCCAGGCCGGAGGCGTACCTGGAGCGGTTCTACGGGGTGATGGCCGACGAGATCAACGAGGGCGACGAGTCCGACCGGCTGCTGGCCGTGTGGCGGCTGGACCGGCCGCCGGGCACGGCGGTGGAGGCCCGCTACCCCGCCGTGCTCGCCGACGCGGGCGGGCGGCCGCTGGTCAAGCCGGCCGAGGGGCGCACGGTGCTGGTGGCGACGCCGCCCGACATCGAGACGCTGCGCGGGCAGGACCCCGGCGCGGCCCGGGAGTGGCGGCTGGCGACCCGCGAGACGCTGGGCGGGCTCATGGCCGCGGGCGCTCGCGTAACCGGTTTCACCCGTCACGGGGAATATGTCGTGGAGCGGGATTGATTTCTTTGCAGTGGTTCATCAACGTGACTCCTCCGTTCCCGGGGAGGGAGCGGCTTCTCGCTAGGCCGCTTGCGCGGTGTCGCGAAGGGCAAGCCCTGCCCTCAAGATGTTGACCGCCGCGTTCACGTCGGCATGCGTGGTATGCCCGCACCCCGTGCACACGAACTCGGCTTGGGTGACGCGGTTTTCCTTCGCGCAGTGCCCGCATCGGGCACACGTGCGGGAGGTGCCGGCAGGGGTCACCGCGATCAGCTCTCGACCGGCGCTTTCAGCCTTGTACGCGAGGATCTGCAAGAACACCCCCCAGCCCGCGTCCAGGATCGACCTGTTCAGGCCCGACTTTTGAGCGACGTTCCGGCCAGGCCGCTCGATCGTGCCGGACGCCGAGCGGGTCATATTCGCGATCCGCAGGTCCTCACGCACGATCAGGTCGTAGCCGCGGACCAGGGCCAGCGCCGCCTTGTGCGCGTGATCGAGGCGCTGCCGCCGAACCTTGGCATGGAGGGCGGCCACACGGGCGACCGCTTTACGGCGGCGTTCGCTCCCCCGCTTCTTGCGGGCGAGATCACGCTGAGCGGCGGCGAGCTTGCCCATGGATGCGACCAGGTAGCGCGCGGGTTGCCCACCTGTGCGCCGTCGCTCGTCGTCACGAGTGAGGCTACGCCCATGTCCACGCCGACCGCCCTGCCGGTCGGCGGCAAGAGGTCGGTGGGGACGTCGTCGCACGACAGCACGACGTACCAGCGGCTACCTTCCCGCTTCACGCTGACCGTCTTGACGCGGCCGCGGACCGGCCGGTGCTGGTGTACCCGGACGTGGCCGATGCCCTGCAATCGCACGAACGTGGCGGACGGGTCCTGCGGCTGAGAGTCCCACCGGCAGCCGTCGCCGTCCTTCGGCCAGTCCACCGTGCCGAACCGGCTGCGCCCCTTGAACCGGGGGAAGCCCGGCGTGCGCCCGGCCTTGACCCGGGAGAAGAACGCGGCGAACGCCTTGTCCAGACGGCGCAGCGTGGCCTGCTGGGAGGAGAACGACCACAGGCCCTGACCGTCCGGATCGCCGGCACGGATGTGTTTGAGGTCGGCCGACTGATCGCCGTATCGTATGCTCACGCCAGCCTTGGCGTAGGCGGTGCGGCGGTGTTCCAGCGCCGCGTTGTACAACTGGCGATGCTCCTCCAGACACTGCGCGAGCGCGACGGCCTGCTTGCTGGTGGGGCGGAGGGGGAACTTGTAGGACCCGCGCACGCTCACCCGCCTTGGACGCTCATCATGTGTCGAGTAGTCCCGCTGACACCCGAGGCCGCACGCTGCGCCGGGGGAGGCATACATTCGACGAGCGACTCGGTAATCATATCGTCACTGACAGTTCAACGGCCAGTAAACAGAACAGCCACCTGTGACCGTGCTCACGCTGATCCAGCAGGCGCAGCGGATATTCGGCGGCTGACCGCTGAACGAGGAACCGCGCTTTCCGCGATAGGGGGCAGACTGGCGGGCATGCTGGAGACCTCCGCCCGCCTGCTCAAGCTGCTCTCTCTGCTCCAGGCGCACCGGGAGTGGACCGGCCCCGAGCTGTCGGCGCGGCTCGGGGTCACCACCAGGACGATTCGCAACGACGTCGAGCGGCTGCGCAGCCTCGGTTATCCGGTGCACGCCACGCCGGGCGTGGCCGGCGGCTACCGCCTGGGCGCTGGGGCGGCGCTGCCGCCGCTGCTGCTGGACGACGAGGAGGCGGTGGCCGTCGCCGTCGGGCTCGGCCGGGCCGCCGGGGGCGGCGTGGAGGGCATCGAGGAGTCGTCGGTGCGCGCGCTGGCCAAGCTGGAGCAGGTGCTGCCGTCCCGGCTGCGGGCGCGGGTGGGCGCGCTGAACGCGTACACGGTGCAGATCCCCGGCGAGGCCCCGTCGGTGCCGCCCGCGCTGCTGACCACGATCGCCAACGCCGCCCGTGACCGGGAGCGGCTGCGCTTCGACTACACCGGGCACGACGGGTCGGCGACCGTCCGCGACGTGGAACCGTACCGGCTGGTGCACCGGCGCGGCCGCTGGTATCTGGTGGGCTACGACGTGACCCGGCAGGACTGGCGGACGTTCCGGGTCGACCGTCTCAGGCCGCGCGTCCCGTCGGGCCCCCGGTTCACCACGCGGGAGCTGCCGGAGGACGGGGACGTGGCCGCGTACGTGGAGCGCGGCGTGAACACGGCCATGTGGCGTCACCGCGGCACCGTGCTGCTGCACGCCCCGGCCGAGCGGGTGCGGGAGCTGGGGCTGGGCGACCGGATGGAGATCGAGCCGGCCGGGCCGGACACCTGCGTCCTCAAGCTGGGCAGCGACGACCTCGACGGCATGGCCGTCTGGATCGGCTTCCTGGGCCTGGACTTCGAGGTGCTGGACCCGCCCGAGCTGGCGGAGGCCGTGCGGCGGCTGGCGGAGCGTTACGGGCGGGCGGTCAGCGAGCGGTAAGGGCCCGGTCAGCGGCGGGCGGCAGCCTCGGCGGCATGAACATCACCCAAGTCGCGGGCAGCAGGGACGACTTCCAGCTCGTCCGCCACATGACCGTGGAGGGCGGCCAGACCGAGATCGGCCGCCGCCTCACCGAGGAGGCGCTGCGGCTCGGCTGGCGGCCGCAGCCGTCGCACCCCACCGTGAACCGGGCCAGGCGGGCCTGGTTCGAGCGGCACTGGCCGCAGCAGCACGCCCGGATGGACGGCGCGGCCGAAGCGCTCGGCCTGGACCCGGACCAGGACGAGCTGGCGCTCGACGGGCTCGGGTACGTCCCGGCGGGCTCCGCCTGCTCGGCCCTGTGGGTGCCGCCGTCGGCGTCGGCGGACGGGCACGGCAGGATCGGCCGCAACTACGACTTCTTCACGCTGACCACCAGTGAGATCATGGGCGGTGATCCGCCGCCGGGCGAGCTGCCGATGGCGTCGCGCCCGTACGTGATCACCACGGTCCCGGACGACGGCCTGGCCTCCACCGTGATCACGATGTCCGACCTGGACGGGTGCATGGACGGGATCAACGAGGCGGGGCTGGCGGTGACGCTGCTCATCGCCGACATCGACCAGGCGTCCCCGCCGGAGAACGTCTCCCCCCAGGTGGGGCTGAGCAGCGTGCAGCTGCCCCGGTTCCTGGTGGAGACCTGCGAGACCGCCGAGCAGGCCAAGCAGGCGCTGCTCTGCGCCAAGCAGTACGACCACGGCACGCCGCTACACTACCTGGTGGCCGACGCGCACGGCGGGGCGTTCGTGTGGGAGCGCGGCAGGGACGGCTCGGAGCACGTCGTGGAGTTCGGCGGCGGGCCGCTGTGCGTCACCAACCACCTGCTGCACCGCAACCCGGACCCGATGGCGCTGCCCGCCGACACCGGGAACACGCTCGGCACGTACGGGCGGCTGCGCGCGCTGTACGAGCGCAGCAAGGGCGTCACGCTGTCGGGCCGCGACCTGCGTGACAGCCTGGAGGCGGTGCGGCAGCCCGAGTTCGGGCCGTTCCGCACGCTCTGGAGCACCGTCTTCGACACCGCCGAGCGGACCCTGTCGACCTCCTTCTATCTGGGTGCGGAGCGCTACACCGAGGAGCTGGTGTTCAGCCCGCGTCGAGGTACTCCTGCCTGACCTTGGACCGCGACAGCTTGCCCGTCGGGGTGCGGGGCAGCCGCTCCCGGTACTCGATCACCCTCGGGTGCTTGAACCTGGCGATGCGCGGGCCGCAGTGGGCGAGCAGCTCTGCGGTCAGCTCCGGGCCGGCGGCGACGCCCTCGGCCGGCTCGACGAGGGCGACCACCTTGTGGCCCCACTCCTCGTCGGGCACCCCGATGACGGCGACGTCGGCGACCGAGGGGTGTTCCAGCAGCGCGGCCTCGATCTCGGCGGGGTAGATGTTGACCCCGCCGGAGATGATGAGGTCGGTGCGCCGGTCGCACAGGAACAGGAAGCCGTCCTCGTCCAGGTAGCCGATGTCGCCGGGGGCGTACCACTCGCCGCGCATGCTGGCCGCGGTCTTGGCCGGGTCCTTGCGGTACTCGAACTTGCCGAGGCTGGACTTGACGTAGACGAGGCCGGGCTCTCCCGGGGGCAGCTCGGTCCCGTCCTCGGCGAGGATCCTGGCTTCGAAGGTGGGCGCGGGCCGCCCGACGGTGCCGGGCCTGGCCAGCCAGTCGTGCGGCTTGACGGAGAAGGCGATGGTGGACTCGGTGGAGCCGTAGTACTCGTAGAGCACCGGCCCCCACCAGTCCATGATCCCTTGCTTGACGGCGACCGGGCAGGCGGCGGCGGTGTGGATGACCTGCTGGAGGCTGGAGAGGTCGTGGCGCCGCCTGACCTCGGCGGGCAGTTGCAGCATCCGGTGGAACATGGTCGGCACCATCATCGCGTTCGTCACCCGGTGGCGCTCGATCAGCTCCAGCACGGTCTCCGGCTCGAACCGGGGCGCGATCACCACGGTGTGGCCGAAGTGCAGCGCGAACTGGGTGTGGGCGCACGGCGAGGAGTGGTACATGGGCGAGGTCACCAGGTGGATCCCGTCGCCCGGCTTCAGGTCGACGACCTCGCCCAGGAACCAGGTGTACATCGGCACGATCGCCTCGGGCTCGGCGCCGGGCAGCGGCCGCTGCACCCCCTTGGGGCGGCCGGTGGTGCCGGAGGTGTACCACATGACGGCCCCGGCGGTGCGGTCGCCGGGCGCGGTGGCGGGCTGCCCGTCCGCGAGCCCCGCGGTGCCGATCTCGGCGCCGGGGACCGCGTACTCCTGGCTGGTGACGACGAGCTTGGCCTCGGAGTCCTTGACGATGTAGTCGATCTCGGGCGCGGCGAGGTGCCAGTTGATCGGCACGTAGTACAGGCCGATCTGGCCGGTGGCCATGAGCATGATGACCTGGTCGAGCCCGTTGGGCAGCACGCCGGCCACCACGTCCCCGGTGCCGAGGCCGCGCGCGCGCAGCCCGTGGGACACCTGGTTGACCAGCGCGTGCAGCTCGCCGTACGTGGTGCGCGAGCCGTCGGTGTCGATGACGGCGACCCGGTCGGGGTCGGCCTGGGCGATGGCGTAGAAGCCGGGCGACTGGCTGATGTCCATCACAGCTCCAGCAGGTCGGCGATCCTGGCACGGTGGATGCGGGGCGGGCCGAGCAGCACCTCGTCGGTCTTGGCCCGCTTGAAGTAGAGGTGGGCGTCGTGTTCCCAGGTGTAGCCGATGCCGCCGTGCAGCAACAGGCTGTCGCGGGCCACCTCGAAGCAGGCGCGGCCCACGTACGCCTGGGCGAGCGCGGCGGCGCCCGGCAGCTCGTCCGGGGCCTCGTCGGCGGCCCAGGCGGCGTAGCGGACGATCGACTCGGCCTGCTCCAGCTTGCCGTGCATGTCGGCGAGCTTGTGCTTGACGCCCTGGTACGAGCCGATGTAGCGGCCGAACGCGACCCGGATCTTGGCGTAGCCGACGATGGCGTCGAGCGCGGCCCGCAGCACGCCCAGCTGCTCGGCGGCGAGCGCCACGGCGAGCCGGTCGGCGATCCCGTCGGCGGGCTCGCCGAGCGTCCGGGCGGGCGCGCCGTCCAGGACGACCCGGGCCTGGCCGCGGGTGATGTCGAGGGTTTCCAGCGGGGTCCTGGTGACGCCCTCGGCGGTGAGGTCGACGGCGTGCAGCGCGGATCCGGCGGTCACGAGCAGCACGTCCGCCTCCATGCCGGACAGCACCTGCGGGAGCGTGCCGCTGAGCCGGCCTGTGTCGTCGGCCGTGACGTCCGCTCCCGGCAGGGCGAGGGTGGCGGCGACGCGGCCCTCGGCGATGCCGGACAGCAGCTCCTTGTCGGGCGCCCGGGTCAGCGCGACCGCGGCGAACACGGTGGCCAGGAAGGGGCCGGGGAGCAGCACCGCCCCGGTCTCCTCCAGCGCGACCGCCAGCTCGGCGAAGCCCGCGCCCGCTCCCCCGTACTCCTCGGGGACGATCAGCCCCGACAGGCCGAGCTCGCCGTTGAGCCGCGCGTACACCTCGGGGTCGTGGCCCTGGCGGGCCTTGGCCGGCGGCGAGGCGGCGGCGAGGAAGTCGCGGACGGCGGCGCGCAGCTCGCGCTGCTCCTGGCTGGGTACGAGTTTCACGCCTGCGTCCCCACCTTCAGGTCCTTGAACGGCACGGTCTTGTCCACCCGGGGTTCGGGCGGCAGGTTGAGCACCCGGTCGCCGACGATGTTGCGCATGATCTCGTTGGTGCCGCCGCCGAGCGCCAGCCCCGGCGCGGTGGCGAGCACGGTGCCGAGCGGGTGGCCGCCGACGACCGACTCGGGCCCGGCCAGCCGGGTGGCGAGGTCGGCCTGGTAGAGGGTCAGCTCGGCCAGCAGCAGCTTGGCGGCGCTGCCGCGGGCGCCGGGGAACACCCCCGCCTCGGTCTCCTGGGCCAGCCGCTGGTTGAACAGGGCCAGGGCACGCGAGCGGATGTGCAGCTCGACGAGCTCGTCGCGGACCAGCGGGTCGCTCGTGTCGACGGTGCGGCGCAGCGCCTCCAGCGAGGCGGGGTTGTCCTTCTGGCCGCCCATGCCGACCCCGGCGGAGATCGACAGCCGCTCGTGCAGCAGTGTCGTGACGGCGACGCTCCAGCCGTCGTCGACGTCGCCGACCCGGTGCTCGTCGGGGATGTGCACGTCGTCGAAGAAGATCTCGTTGAAGTTGGACCGGCCGCTCATGTCCTTCAGCGGCCTGACGGTGACGCCGGGGTGGTGCATGTCGACCACGAACATGGTCAGGCCCTTGTGCTTGGGCACGTCCACGTTCGTCCGGGCGAGCAGCAGCCCCCAGTCGGCGTGCTGGGCGACCGACGTCCACACCTTCTGGCCGTTGACGATCCAGTCGTCGCCGTCGCGCTCGGCCCTGGTCTGCAGGCTGGCCACGTCACTGCCGGCCCCGGGCTCGGAGAAGAGCTGGCACCAGATCTCCTCGCCGCGCAGCAGCGGCCGGACGAACCGCTCGCGCTGGGCGTCGGTGCCCCGGTCGACCAGCGTCGGGCCGGTCATGCCCAGGCCGATGGAGAACACGTAGACGGGCAGGGTGAAGTCGCGGGCCGCGGCGGCGAACGCGCGCTCCTCCTGCTGGGTCAGGCCCTGGCCTCCCCACCGCTCCGGCCAGGTGATGCCGGAGTATCCGGCGTCGTAGAACCGGGCCATGAAGTCCTTGGCCTGGGCGATCGGGTCACCGTCCGCGCGCCCTTCCGACGGGACGTTCCGCTCCAGCCAGTCCCTGGCGGCGCGCTGGTAGTCCGCTGGGTTCACATCGACTCCCTCGCATCAGTGCTCACTTACTCTAGCCACGCCTTCGCGGACCGTACAGAGCAATGATCTGGTGGAGATTTGCACCATTTGTCGCCGAATCTCCGCTAATTGGAATTAAGATGACTCTATGTGATGACATGGCCACGGAGGGGAGCAGGTGGTCAAACGGTTCATAAGGTCCATGCGCGGGCGGCTGACGATGATCGCCACCGCGTACATGGCCGTGCTGTGCGCCGCGGCGGGCGGCTACCTGCAGTACGCGCTCTACCAGTCGGCCGCCGGCTACCAGCGCGACGCGCTGGAGCGCAGGACCATGCGGGTGGTCGAGCTGATCCAGCACGGGGACGCCCCGAAGCGGCTCGCGTCCGACCATCAGATCGACATCCAGGTGGTCGACGAGACGGGCAGAGTGTTCCTCTCCAACTCCGACATCGCCGGGAAGCCGCGGATGAGCACGCTGGTGCCGCCGCAGAACACCGTCAGCACCACCGCGGAACAGTGTGACCTGCCCCTCTACCCCGGCCAGTGCAACTGGGTCGTCGCCCACCGCTTCGCCGGGCCATCGGGCGGCGACTGGCTGGTCTACACGACCGAGAAGATCGTTCCCTGGTACGTCACGCCGCGGGTGCCGCTCGCCCTGACCGCGATCTTCCTGGCGCCGGTGGTGCTGGCCGCGATCGGCGCGTGGCGGGTGGTCACCAAGACGCTGAAGCCGGTGGACCGCATCCGCGCCCGCCTCGCCACGATCACCGCCACCGACGTCGGCATGCGGGTGCCGGTATCCGGCCACGACGACGAGATCCGGGCGCTGGCCATCACCGCGAACCACACGCTGGAGCGGCTGGAGTCCGCGGCCGAGCGGCAGCGCAGGTTCGTCTCCGACGCCTCCCACGACCTGCGCAGCCCGATCACCGCGATGCGCACGCGGGTGGAGGAGGCGCTGCTGTATCCCGACGAGACCGACTGGCCGACGACCGGCCGCGAACTGCTCGACAGCCTGGACCGGCTGCAGGCCATCGTGACCGACCTGCTCATGCTGGCCAAGCTGGACGCGGGCGCGCCGGGCGAGCGGGAGCCGCTGGACCTGTCCGAGGTGGCCCGCGCGGAGGCGGCCAGGCAGCGCACCAAGCGGGTGGTCACCACCCTGCAGCCGAACGTGCTGGTGACCGGCGACCGGCTGGGGCTCAGCCGCCTGATCACCAACCTGGTCGACAACGCCGAGCGGCACGCCGAGTCCACGATCATCATCACCGTCCGGAAGGACGGCGAGGCCACCCTGGAGGTGCTCGACGACGGCGCCGGCATCGCGCCGGAGGATCGCGAGGTCGTCTTCGAGCGGTTCGCCCGCCTGGACGCCTCCCGCAGCCGCGACGTCGGCGGCACCGGGCTCGGCCTGCCCATCGCCCGCGGGATCGCCCACGAGCACGGCGGAAGGCTCACGATCGAAGAGTCCGACCGCGGTGCCCGCTTCGTCCTACGATTGCCTCTGCGGGGTGATTAGAGTTACGGCCTGTGACTCCAGGTTTTGGCCGGTTACGGCGTGATGATTTGTTGAAGGCGTCCTGCGAGGTGATCGCCGCGCAGGGGTTCGGGCACACCAGGACCATCGACATCGCCAGAGCAGCCGGCGTCAGCCAGGCGCTGCTCTTCTACCACTTCGAGACCAAGGACCGGCTGTTCGCCGAGGCTTTCGCGTACGCCGCACGACGCCATATGGAGTCGCTCGCCGCCGTCGAGCACTCCCCGAAGCCGCCGCTCGACCGGCTGCGGGCGCTGCTCAGGCTCTCCTCCCCCACCGCCTCCCCCGAGGGATGGCGGCTGTGGATCGACGCCTGGGCGGAGTCGATGCGCAACAAGGACCTGCAGCGCACCTCCCGCAGGCTGGACGTGCAGAGCAGGCAGGTGATGCAGAGCATCATCGAGGCGGGGGTGGCCGCCGGGGACTTCACCTGTCCCGACCCGGAGGGCGCCACCTGGAGGATCTTCGCGCTCGGCGACGGTCTGGCCATACAGATGAACGTGCACGGGCGCGTGCTGCCCCGGCGCCGGGTCACCGAGCTGGTCAAGACCGCCGCCGCCAGGGAGCTGGGCCTGTCCGCCGACGATCTGTGAGGGGCTCAGGGGCGGTGTGCGGGCCGTCTCAGAGTTTTCTCAGGTCGGGAAAGTAGGCTCCCCGCATGAAACGTACGGCCGCGCTGGTCGCGGTGCTCGCTCTGCTCGGGGTGACGGTGTGGCTGGTGTGGCCGTCCGTGCCCGAGGTGCGCGGACAGGCCCAGCGCATCACCGTCGTGGACGGGCCGTCCGACGACCAGCGGGTCGAGCTCGACGTCACCTTCTTCCCGCCGCCGGAAGGCGGCAGGGCGCCCGCCGTGCTGCTCGCGCACGGCTTCGGCGGCAGCAAGCGGAGCGTCCGCGCGGAGGCGACGGAGCTGGCCCGGCAGGGCTACGCGGTGCTGACCTGGTCGGCGCGCGGCTTCGGCGGCTCGACCGGCGAGATCGCGCTGAACTCGCCGGACTACGAGGTCAAGGACGTCAAGCAGCTCATCGACTGGCTGGCCGGGCGTCCCGAGGTGCTGCTCGACGCGGCGGGCGACCCGCGCGTGGGCATCACCGGCGCCTCCTACGGCGGCGCCATCGCGCTGCTGACCGCGGCCCACGATCCCCGCGTGGACGCGATCGTCCCCCAGATCACCTGGTCCGACCTGGGCGACGCGCTCTTCCCCGACGCCGCGGGCGGCGGGCCCGCCAACGGCGTGTTCAAGCGCATGTGGGCCGGCATCTTCTTCGGCCAGGGCGGCGCGGTCCAGGGCGGCGCCGCCGAGGGGCTGGAGGCGCTCACCCGCCGGCCGCAGCCGATGACCGCCGAGCAGGCGCGGTGCGGACGCTTCCTGCCCTCGATCTGCGAGATCTACCAGGACGTCGCCACGACCGGCAAGGCCACCCCGGAGGCCGTCGAGCTGCTCAAGGCCTCCAGCCCGGTCCACGTGGCGGGCCGCGTCAAGGCGCCGACGCTGCTCATCCAGGGCCAGCGCGACTCGCTGTTCCCGCTCGGCCACGCCGACGCGAACGCCAGGGCCATCGCCGCCGCCGGCACCCCCGTCTCCCTGGCCTGGTACGACGGCGGCCATGACGGCGGCGACGGCGAGGCCGACTGGCTGCGGGAGCAGACGCTGGCCTGGTTCGGCCGCTACCTGAAGGGCGACGACACCGCCGCGGTGAGCGCCTTCACCATCACCCGCGACGGCGGCCGCGACCCCGGCACCCGCCAGCGCATCCGCCTGCACCCCGAGGCCGACGCCTACCCCGGACTCGGCGGCACCGACGTCACCGCCGTCACGCTGAGCGGGCCGGAGCAGCACGTCGCCAACCCGCCGGGCGGCTCACCCGCCGCCGTCTCCACCGTGCCCGGAGTGAGCGGCCTGCTCGGCGGCGGAGGCCAGGGCACCACCGGTCTGTCGATCGACATGCCCGGCCAGAGCGCCGCCTTCGAGTCGGCCGCGCTCACCGCGCCGCTCCAGCTCACCGGCAGCCCTTCGGTCAAGGTCAGGGTCCACGGCAGCGGCGAGGTGACGCTGTTCGCCAAGCTCTTCGACGTGCCGGACTCGTTCCAGCCGCCGGCGCTGCCCGCCGGGCTGGTCGCGCCGTTCCGGGTGACGATCCCCGAGGGCGCCGGCAGCGCGGAGGCCACCGTCACCCTGCCGGCGGTCGACCACCGCTTCGAGACCGGCCACCGGCTGCGGCTGGTGGTGTCCACGACCGACATGGCCTACGCCACTCCGGCCGAGCCCGCCTCCTACCGGATCGGGCTGGTCTCGCCCGCCCTGTCGGTGCCGACCGTGTCCTCGCTGGCCGCCCCGCCGTCCGGGATCGCCTGGTGGGTGTGGGCGATGCCGCTGGCGGCGATCGCCGTCGCCGCGGTCGTGCTCGCCACCGGCCGCACCGGCGCCCGCCGCGCCGCCGTGCCGCCCGCGACCGAGCGCGTCCCGGCGCCGGACGACGCGCCGCCGCTGGAGATCAGCGGGCTCACCAAGGCCTACCGCAACGGCGAGCTCGCCGTCGACGGCCTGTCGTTCCGCGTCGAGGAGGGCCAGGTGCTGGGCCTGCTCGGCCCCAACGGCGCCGGCAAGACCACCACGATGCGCATGATGATGGGCCTCATCCGCCCCGACGGCGGCGGGGTCCGCATCTTCGGCGAGCCCGTCACCCCGGGCGCGCCGGTGCTGTCCAGGCTCGGCTCGTTCGTCGAAGGGCCGGGCTTCCTGCCCCACCTGTCCGGGCGCGACAACCTGGAGCTCTACTGGGCCGCGACCGGCCGCCCGGCCGCCGACGCCCGCTTCGACGAGGCCCTGGAGATCGCCGGGCTGGGCAAGGCGCTGGAGCGCGCGGTGCGCACCTACTCCCAGGGCATGCGCCAGCGCCTGGCCATCGCCCAGGCCATGCTCGGCCTGCCCGACCTGCTCGTGCTGGACGAGCCCACGAACGGCCTCGACCCGCCCCAGATCAGGGAGATGCGCGAGGTGCTCAAGCGCTACGCGCGCGACGGCCGCACGGTGATCGTCTCCAGCCACCTGCTGGCCGAGGTGGAGCAGACCTGCAGCCACGTGGTGGTGATGCACCGCGGCAAGCTCGTCACCACCGGGCCGGTGTCGGTGCTGCTCAGCACGGCCACCGCCACCGCCACCGTGACCAACGGGCACGGCCCGCGCCTGGAAGACGTGTTCCTCGACCTGATCGGAGACAAGGCATGACGGCCGCACCCGGCTACGCGCCGCGGCGTACGCTGCCGCTGCGGGTCGAGATCGTCCGGCAGTTCAAGCGGCGGCGCACGATCGTCGCGTTCGGGCTGCTGCTGGCGCTGCCGTGGATCCTGGTCATCGCCTTCCAGTTCGGGCCGCAGGGCCCCGGCAACGGCCAGGGGCTGCGGATCTCCGACCTGGCGACGGAGAGCGGGCTCAACTTCGCCGCGTTCGCGCTGTCGGCCTCGGCGAGCTTCCTGCTGGTGGTGGCGGTCGCGCTGTTCTGCGGCGACACCGTGGCCAGCGAGGCGAGCTGGTCCTCGCTGCGCTACCTGCTCGCCGCGCCGGTGCCGCGCGACCGGCTGCTGCGGCAGAAGCTCGTCGTGGCGCTCGGCTACTCGGCCGCCGCGGTGATCTGCCTGCCGCTGATGGCCCTGCTGGCGGGCACGCTGGCCTTCGGCTGGGACGACATCCAGGTGCCCGGCACCGGCGAGACCATCCCGGCGCTCGACGTGCTGCCCCGCTTCGGCATCGTGATCGGTTACGCGCTGGTCAGCCAGCTCGTCGTGGCCGCGCTGGCGTTCCTCATCTCCACCGTCACCGACTCGCCGCTGGGCGCGGTGGGCGGCGCGGTGGGGCTCTGGATCGTCTGCACCATCCTGCAGGCGGTGGAGGCGCTGGGCGTGCTACGCGAGTTCCTGCCGACGTTCTGGAACAACGCCTGGATCGACGCCCTGGCCCCCGAGCTCGACTGGAGCGGCATGGCCAAGGGCGCCTCGGTGTCGATCACGTACGCGGCGATCCTCATCGCGATCGCCTTCCGCCGCTTCCGGGTGAAGGACGTCGTCAGCTGAGTAGGGTCGGCCCATGCGGTTCAGGGTGCTCGGGCCGTTGGAGGTACGCCGGGCGGCGGGCGAGCCGGTCTCCGTGCCGGGGCGGCGGCCGCGTGCGCTGCTGGTGATGCTGCTGCTGGGGGCCGGCCGTCCGGTCGCGGTACAGGACCTGATCGACGGGCAGTACGGCGCGGACCCGCCGGCGGGGGCGGCCAACGCGGTGCAGGCCCAGGTGTCGCGGCTGCGGCGGGTGCTGGAGCCGGGGCTCATCGGGTTCACCGGCGCCGGCTACCGGCTCGACGTCGACCCTGACGACGTGGACGTGCACCGCTTCGAGCGGCTGGTCCGCCAGGGACGGCGGGCGGCGGAGGCGGGGGATCCGCCGCTGGCGGCCTCCCTCCTCCGTGAGGGGCTGGCGCTGTGGCGGGAGCCGCCGCTGGCGGACCTGCCGTCGGCGGTGGCCGCCGCGACGCGGCTGGAGGACCTGCGGGTGTCCGCCGCCGAGGACCTCGCGGAGGCCGAACTGGGCCTGCCCGGCGGCCCCTCCGTGGGCGAGCTGCGGCGGCTGGTGGCCGCCCACCCGCTCCGGGAACGCCTGCGCGCTCTCCTCGTACGGGCCCTGGCGGCGCAGGGGCGGCAGGCGGAGGCGCTCGGGGCGTTCGAGGAGGGGCGGCGGCTGCTGGCCGACGAGCTGGGCGTGGACCCGTCCGGCGAGCTGGCCGCCGCCCACCTCGCCGTACTGCGCGGCCCGGAGTCCGCCCCGCCCGCCGGGGGCGGGCTGCCCGCGCGGCTGACGAGCTTCGTGGGGCGGGAACGGGAGCTCCACCGGCTGGCCGCCCTGCGCGGCTCCCGCCTGGTGACGGTCGTCGGGTCCGGCGGCACCGGCAAGACCCGTCTCGCCGTCGAAGCCGCCTCCCGTGACCCCCTGCCCGCCTTCTTCGCGGACCTCTCCACCCTCCCGGCCTTCCCCTCCGCAGGGAGCACGCCTTCGGTGGGTGAGGTGGCGCGGGTGGTCCTGTGGGCGCTCGGGGCGCGGGAGGGCGGGTTGCGCGCGCCGGGCGGCGGGGATCCGGTGCGGCGGCTGGTGGCGGCGCTGGCGGGGAGGCCGGCGCTGCTCGTCCTGGACAACTGCGAGCACGTGGTCGAAGCCGCCGCCGAGCTGGTGCGCGCGCTGCTCGACGAGTGCCCGGACCTGAGGATCCTCGCCACCGGCCGTGAGGCGCTGGGGATCACCGGCGAGGCCCGGCTGGACCTGGCGCCGCTCGGCCTGCCGCCCAGGGAGGACTCGCCCGTACGGGACGCGCTGCGGTACCCGGCGGTCAGGCTGTTCGCGGAGCGGGCGGCGGCCGTGCGGAGCGGGTTCGCCGTGGACGAGGGCAACGTGGCCGACGTCGTGCGCGTCTGCGCGGCGCTGGACGGGATACCGCTGGCGATCGAGCTGGCAGCGGCCCGGCTGCGCGCCTTCGGGGTGCGGGAGGTGGCGCGGCGGCTGGCGGAGGACGGCCGGTTCCTGGCGCTGGACCGGGGCGAGCGGGGCGCCGTCGGGCGGCACCGGACGCTGCGGGCCGCCGTGGAGTGGAGCTGGTCCCTGCTCACGCCGGACGAGCGGGCGGTGGCCGCGCGGTTCTCGGTGTTCACCGGGGGCGCCGCGCTGGAGGCGGTCCTGGGCGTGTGCGGACCGGACGCCGCGGACGCGCTCGAAGGGCTGGTGGACAAGTCGCTGGTGCTGTTCGACGGAGACCGCTACCGGATGCTGGAGACCATCCGCGAGTTCTGCGCCGGGCGGCTCGACCGGGCGGGCGAGCGGGAACGGGTGCGGGAGCGGCACGCCGGCTGGTTCGAGGGCATGGCGCGGGAGGCCGACCCGTGGCTGCGGCGCGGGGAGCAGATCGGCCGGCTACGCCTCCTGTCGGCCGACCACGGCAACCTGATGGCGGCGCTCACCTGGGCCGTCCGGCACGACAGGCCGCTGGCCTTGCGGCTGGTGTCGGCGCTGGCGACGTACTGGTGGCTGAGCGGGCGGCAGAGCCAGGCCGCGTCGCCGGCCGCCGCGCTGCTGGACGGCCCGGTCGAAGGGCTGGAGGAGGAGTACGTGCTGTGCGTGGTGCACGCCGCGCCCCTCGCCGGCCGGGAGCACTGGGCGCGGGCCGAAGCGTACATACGGGGGTTCCGGCGGCCGTTGCGCAACCCGTTCACCGCGGCGCTGTGGGGGATGACGGCCGGCCCGTTCGCCTCGGGCGTGCGGCCGGCCGACGATCGGGTGCTGGGGTCCGATCCGTGGAGCATGGCGCTGGGCCGGCTCGGCTGGGCGCTGGTCCGGTGGCTGGACGGGGAGCCCCGGGCGGCGGAGCGGGAGCTGGAGGCGGTACTGGCGCTGTTCCGGCAGGTCGGCGAGCGGTGGGGGACCGCGCAGGCGCTCGACGCCCTGGCCACCATCGCCGGGCGGCGCGGCGAGTGGGCGCGGGCGCGTGAGCTGTGGCGGGAGGCGCTGGAGCTGCTGGACGAGCTGGGCGCCCTGGAAGAGACCGCGGATGTGCTGGCCCACCGCGCCGAGGCCTTCCTGCGCGAAGGAGATCCGGCTCAGGCCCTGGCGGGCTACCGGCGGGCCGAGGAGGCGGCCCGGCGGGCGGGGCGCGAGGTGCCGGTGCCGGTGTCGGCGGGGCTGGCGGAGGTCGCGCTGCTCGAAGGGGACCTGCGGGAGGCCCGCCGCCTCCTGGAGGCGGCGCTCGCGGCGTCGGACGGCGCGGTGTTCGGGGCCCGGCACGCCCGCGTGCGGGTGCTGCTCGGGCTCGCCCGCCTGGCCGAGGCGGGCGACGCCGGGGCCCTCGGCGCGGACGCCGTCTCCGGCGAGATCCTCGCCGTCGCGCGCGATGTCCCGCTCGGCACGGTCCTGGCCGACGCCGCCGAGGCCCGGGCCGCCGCCGTCCTCGCCGGGACGAGGACCCGCCCATCGGACACGCGCACCGCCGGAGAGTCCGGCGCCGGTGAGGTGGACGCCGGGGAGCCGGTCGCGACGCCTGCGGAGCCCGGCGCCGGTGAGGTGGACGCCGGGTGGCTGGTGGGGGTGTTGCTGGGGGCGGCGGTCGCGCTGCGGGGGGCGCCGGTGACGGGTGATCGGCACGCCGCGCGTACCGCCGCCGGAGGGCGGGCGCTGTCCGGGGCGGAGGCCTTCGCCGAGGCGTACGCGCGAGGGAAGGCGATGAGCAGGCAGGAGGCGCTCGCGCTGCTGGAGGGCGGAGCGCCCGCGAGACGCTGACGACGCTGTCAGCGGACCGGGGGCGGGTTGTCAGCGGCGGGCGGCAGCCTCGGACACATGCGGAAACTCAAGATTCTCGTCTCCGGCGCCGGCATCGCCGGGCCCGCGGTCGCGTACTGGCTGAGCCGGTACGGGTGCGAGGTCACCGTCGTGGAGAAGGCGCCGGGATCGCGGCCCGGCGGGCAGGCCGTGGACTTCAAGGGCGCCGCGCAGCTGGAGGTCCTGGCGCGGATGGGCGTGCTGGAGGAGGTGCGGCGCCGCCAGACCGGCGGGAGTGACCAGGTCATCGTGGACGGCGCGGGCAGGCGGCTGGCGGTCATGCCGGCCGAGTTCACCGGCGGTGAGGTGGAGATCCTGCGCGGCGACCTGGCGGCGCTGCTCCACGAGCGGACCGCCGGCGACTGCGCCTACGTGTTCGGCGACTCGATCGCCGCGCTGGAGGAGGCGGCGGACGGGGTCCGGGTCGCGTTCGAGCGGGGCGCGCCGGGCGTGTTCGACCTCGTGGTGGGCGCGGACGGCATCCACTCGACCGTGCGGGGGCTGGCGTTCGGCCCCGAGGAGCGGTACGTGCGGCACCTGGGCTACTACTACGCCCTGGCCCGGCTGGACGTGGACGGCGCCGGCGAGATGTACAACGAGCCCGGCCGGATGGTGTCGCTGGGCGGGCCGGAGGCGGCGTCGTTCTTCGTCTTCGCCTCAGGGCCGCTCGCCTACGACAGGTTCGACGTGGACGAGCAGCGGCGCGTCCTGGCGGACGCGTACCGGGGCGGTGGCTGGCGGATCCCGGAGGTGCTGCGGGAGATCGCCGCCGTGGACGACGTGTACGTGGACGCGATCAGCCGGACGGAACTCGGCCGTTACGCGCGCGGCCGGGTGGTGCTGCTGGGCGACGCCGCCTACGGCAACACGCTGGGCGGCTTCGGCTCCGGGCTGGCCGTGCTGGGCGCGTACACGCTGGCGGGCGAGCTGGCCGCGGCGGGCGGGGACCACCGGGCCGCGTTCGCGGAGTACGAGGAGGTGATGCGCCCCTACGCGAAGGCCGCCATGAAGGGCAACGCGGGGCCGTTCCTGGCCCCGCCGACGCGGGCGCGCATCGCGCTGCGCAACCAGGTCTTCAAGCGGCGGCTGCTGCTGCGCGGCATGCTGAAGCTGACCGACGCCTTCGCCACCCGCGGCGAGCTCCGGGACTATCCCCAGTGAGGGGGGCGGTTGTCGAGGTAGAAGGCGTCGGGGTCGTCGTCGCGCCAGTCGCCCCAGCCGAGGTCGGTGTCGTCGGAGGTCTGCTCCGGGAGAAAATCCTGCACGGCAATCATGCTACTCGGTGCTACAAACCCCCTCCCGGGCCGGAATCCGGTGCCGGGACACCCCGCGGGAGCGGCGGTACGATGCGAGGGCAGGTTGTCGCCTATCCCCCGTGAGGTCGTTGATGGCCACCCCGACAGGATGGCGGCGAGACGGCAATCTACCGGCGGAGCTGACGAGCTTCGTGGGGCGGACCCGCCTCCTCGCCAACCTCAAGCGACACCTCGGTGAGTCGCGACTGGTCACCGTCACGGGCATCGGCGGAGTCGGCAAGTCCCGCACCGTGCTGCGGCTGGCGCACCAGGTCCGCGGTCTTTACCCCGACGGCGTGTGGTTCGCCGACCTGGCCCGGCTTCAGGACGCGGGCATGGTCCGCCACACGATCGCCTCCGCGCTCGGCATCGCCGACCAGTCCTCGCGCGCCGAGTCCGAGACGCTCTCGGAGTGGGTCGGCGACCGCGACATGCTGCTCATCATCGACACCTGCGAGCACCTCGTGGAGGGCTGCGCCGAGCTGGTGCACGAGCTGCTGGAGGCGGCGCCCAACCTGAAGGTGCTGGCCACCAGCCGCCAGTCGCTCCACCTGCCCTACGAGCAGGTGGTGCCGGTGCCGCCGCTGCAGGTGCCCGACGACGACCCGATGGAGAACCTCTTCACCAACGAGTCGGTGCAGCTGTTCACGGCCCGGGCGGTGGCCGTCCAGCCCGACTTCATGCTCGACGAGGACAACATCAACGCGGTGGCCGAGCTGTGCCGCCGGCTCGACGGCATCCCGCTCGCGATCGAGCTGGCCGCAGTGCGGCTGCGCGCGCTGTCGGTGGAGCAGATCCTGGGCCTGCTGGCCGACCGGTTCAGCCTGCTGGCCGGGGCCAGCCGCACGGCCCTGCCGCGTCACCAGACGCTGCGGGCGGCCATCGGGTGGAGCCACGAGCTGTGCGAGCCCGCCGAGCGGCTGCTGTGGGCGCGGCTGTCGGTGTTCGCCGGCGACTTCGAGCTCGACGCGGCCCGGTTCGTGTGCTCCGACGAGCGGCTGCCGTCGGAGGACATCACCGACCTGGTGACCGGGCTGGTGGAGAAGTCGATCCTGCTCATCCGCAGCAACCACGCCGGGGTCCGCTACAAGCTGATCGACACGCTGGCGGAGTACGGCGAGGAGTGGCTGGACAAGCTCGGCCAGACCCAGGTCATGCGCCACAAGCATCTGCAGTACTACCTGTCGCTGGCCACCCGCAGCGAGGACGCCTGGTCGGGGCCGCGGCAGATCTACTGGTTCATCCGGATGCGGCAGGAGCACGACAACGTACGGCTCGCGCTGGAGCACGCGCTGCGCACCCCCGGCGAGACGCTCATGGCGCTGACCCTGCTGTCGTCGCTCTGGTTCATGTGGGTGTGCTGCGGCTTCGTCCGTGAGGGCCGGCTCTACCTGGAGCGGGCGCTGGAGGCCAACCCCGGCGTGAGCAAGGAGCGCTGCAAGGCGCTGTGGGTGCTGTCGTACGTGCGCAGCGCCCAGGGCGACAGCGTGGGCGCGCTGGAGGCGGCCGAGGCGTGCAGCACCGAGGCGGTCCGGGTGGGCGACTCGCGGGCGGTGATCCTGGCCTCCAAGATGCAGGGCACGGCCGCGCTGCTCCAGGGCGACCTGCAGAAGGCGAGCGCGCTGCTGGGCGTGGCGATCGAGTTCAACACCGACAACAAGGAGCTGAACCCGGGCCTGCTGCCCGCCATCGTCGAGCTGTCGCTGGTGCTGTCGGCCCAGGGCGAGGTCTACGAGGCCGAGTCGCTGCTGCAGGACTGCCTGCAGGTGTGCCGTGAGCGGGGCGAGCTGTGGGTCGGCTCGTACGCGCAGTGGGCGATGTCGCTGACCAAGCTGGCCACCGGCCGTCCCGACGAGGCGCTGCACAGCGCCCGGGAAGGGCTGCGGGTCAAGCGCCACTTCCACGACACGCTCGGCACCCTCCTGGCGCTGGAGACCACGGCGCGCATCTGCGTGGCGCGCGACCAGGACCGGGTGGCCGCGGTGCTGCTCGGCGCGCTCCATCAGAACTGGAAGACGGCCGGGCTGCCCATGCTGGGCGCCCCGTTCCTCACCACCGACCACGACCAGTGCGTCAAGGAGTGCCAGAAGTCGCTGGGCGAGAAGGCCTACTGGGCGGCGTTCGAGGAGGGCGGCAGGCTGGACCTCGACGAGGCGTCCGCGCTCGCGCTCGGCGACCTGGACGCCCCGGAGGACTCCACCGGCTGAGACGGTGAACGCCGTGCCCGGGACCGGCACGGCGTGGGGGGACCGGATCAGACGGCCTGCGGCCAGCGGGTGCCGGTCGGCCAGGCGTGCACGTAGCGCGCGCTGCCCAGCGAGAACTCGATGTGGCCGCGTACCCAGTGTTCGAGGCCCAGCACGTACTTGCGGACCGGCAGCGGCGCCCAGGTGTCGAGGCGGGCGCGCCGCTCGACGAAGGCGTCGATGGCGGCGTTGTGCATCCTGGAGACCTCGTGCAGCGCCTCCTGGAGGGTCAGCGCCCGGTGGGTGGCCAGCACGGTGACCAGGTTGTGCCGGGCCTTGTCGTTGCCGCGTTCCTTGGCGTACGAGAGCAGGTCGTTGTCCCAGCCGATGAGGTCGCAGGCGAGGTCGGACAGGGCGCGCACGTCGGGGTGGTGCCACTCCTCGGCTTCGAGGCGGTAGCCGCCGCCGACGTCGATGAGGGCGAAGCAGGTGAACGTGGCGCCGGTGATGCGCCGCATGAGGACGTAGTCCTCGGGGGTGGGGATGAGGTCGGCCTCGCGGTTGGCGGCCTCCCAGATCTGGGCGAAGAGATACTCCTTCACGGTCGTCCGCCACCGGTCGACCTGGGCGGGGGTGCCCAGCTCGGCGATGCGGTCGAGCAGCTCGCGCAGGGTGACGCCGAAGGGGTCGCCGGGGGCCGGTTCCCTGCGTCTGTCGAGGACGTCGAACAGGGGCGGCAGGGCGCGGGCCAAGGCGGAGGGCCGGTGGCCCATCAGCTCCCCTTCGCAGAACGCGTCGTCGAAGGCGAACAGCCAGTTGTACCAATCGTTGATCAGTCTGAGGCTCTCGCGGGGCACGGGCGGGTTCGTCCGCGCCGCGAGCATGCCGATCTTGGAGCGGCGGAAGTGCTCGATCGCGCCGGTTCCGTCGAGCATGGACGAGGCGGCCAGCCACAGATGGCTCTCGGCGTCGACCTCGGCCGCGTGCTCGTTGATCTCGTTGGGGAAGGGGCACGGGAGCGGAGGGATGCGGAGTGGTCGCCTACCAAAGGAGTGCGCAGAAGTAGCCACCCACCCAGCATGACGAGAGAGTGTCCGAAAGGCCACACTCGGCTACCATCATGCATTTGCAGGTTATTTCATACTGTGAACCATTCGCCCCCTCCGTTGCTCAGGCCCTCCATGCCACCGGAACTGGCGGGGTCGAACAGCCTGGTGGCGGACTCTTCGGGCTCCGGGTCCCCGTCCCTGTATCCCGTTGTGTCTCGATAGGGTGCCCTGCACGGAATCGTTCCGGCTCGCCGTGGGTTCTGGATGTGAGTACCTAGGGAAAGGCTGTCCAACGTGTTCGACCCGACGGATCTATACAGGCTCGCCGAGGACCTCCCCGAGCTGACCGATCCGGTGTTGCTGTATCACTTCGACGGCTTCGTCGACGCCGGGGCCGCCGGACGGCTCGCGCTGCGCCACGTGCTGGACGAGCTGGAGCACCGGGTCGTCGCGACGTTCGACGTGGACCGGCTGCTCGACTACCGGTCCAGGCGGCCGATCATGGTGTTCGACACCGACAGGTGGGTGGAGGTCGAGACGCCGGAGCTGGTCGTCTACAGCGTGAAGGACGCGACGGGCACCCCCTTCCTGCTGATGACCGGCCCCGAGCCGGACCGCGCGTGGGAGCTGTTCATCCGGGCCGTCGGCACGCTCGCCGGCCGGTTCGGGGTGAGCAAGATGGTGACCATGCACGGCATCCCGATGGCCGTGCCGCACACCCGCCCGCTGGGCCTCACCATGCACGCCAGCCGGCCGGAGCTGATGAGCGGCAAGCCGAGCACGTTCGGCCGGGTGCAGGTGCCGGGCAGCGTGGCGGCCCTGATGGAGTTCCGGCTCGGCGCGGAGGGGCGGGACGCGATCGGCTTCGCCGTGCACGTGCCCCACTACCTGTCGCAGGCCGAATACCCGACGGCCGCGGTCGCCGCGCTGGAGGCGGTCACCAGGAACACGGGGCTGATGTTCCCGCTCGACGCGCTGCGCGAGGCCGCGGAGCGCACGACCGTGGAGATCGAGGAGCAGATCAGCTCCTCGGCGGAGCTGTCCAGCGCGATCAGCGGGCTGGAGCAGCAGTACGACGCGTTCGCGGCCGGCGAGGAGCGCGAGAACCTGATCGCCGAGTCCATCCCGATGCCGACCGGCGACGAGCTGGCGGCGCAGTTCGAGCGGTTCCTGGCGGAGCGCGACGACGATTGATCACCCCGGGTAGCCTGGGGCGATGGACGAGATCCAGGTCGGGCTGATCGGTTACGGCACGGCGGGGGCGGTCTTCCACGCGCCGCTGATCGAGGCCACGCCCGGGCTGCGGCTGACGGCCGTGGTGACGCGCGATCCGGCCCGCCGCGACGAGGTGTCCGCCCGCTACGGCGCCGAGCCCGTCTCCGAGGCCGCGGCGCTGTGGGGCCGGTGCGACCTGGTGGTGGTCGCCTCGCCCAACCGGACGCACGCGAGCCTGGCGGCCGAGGCCCTCGACCATGGCAGGGCGGTGGTGGTCGACAAGCCGTTCGCGCGCACCGCGGAGGAGGCCCGCGCCGTCACCCGGCTGGCCGCCGCGAAGGGCCTGATGCTGACCGTCTTCCAGAACCGGCGCTGGGACGGCGACTTCCGCACCGTACGCCGGCTGGTCGCGGAGGGCGCGCTGGGCGAGGTGCGGCGGCTGGAGTCGCGCTTCGAGCGCTGGCGGCCGGCGCCCAAGGGCGGCTGGCGCGAGACCGGAGGCCCCGGCGACGCCGCCGGGCTCCTCTACGACCTGGGCAGCCACCTGGTCGACCAGGCGCTCCAGCTGCTCGGCCCGGTCACCCACGTCTACTGCGAGAGCGACGTGCGGCGCGCCGGGGTGGCGGCCGACGACGACACGTTCGTCGCGCTGACGCACGCGGGCGGGGCGCGCTCCCACCTGTGGGTCAGCGCGGTGACCCCGAGCCTCGGGCCGCGCTTCCGCGTGCTCGGCTCGTCGGGCGCCTACCTGAAGTACGGGCTCGACGTGCAGGAGGAACGGCTGCGCGAAGGACGGTCGCCGGCCGCGGCGGGGTTCGGCGAGGAGGACGCGGACCGCTGGGGCGTGGCGGGAGCCGGCGACGACCTGCGCGAGGTGCCCACCGAACCGGGCGCCTACCTCGACTTCTACCGCGAGGTGGAGTCCGCGCTGCGCACCGGCGGGCCGCCTCCGGTGACTCCCGAGAGCGCCGTGGAGGCGCTGGCCGTGATCGAGGCGGCCCGCCGGTCGGCCGGCGAGCGGACCGTGGTGCGGGTGGGCTAGCCGCGCAGGCGGTCGTACATCGCCTGGCTGTCGTCGTCGGTCCAGCCCTGCCGCGCCAGCCAGCCGAGCGGGCCGCCGAACCTCTCGTCCAGCACGCCCAGGAACTGCTCGATGTAGCGCGGGCGCGGCATGTGGTCGTCGGCCGGGCGCGAGTCGAGGTCGTCGCGGTAGGTGGAGCTGCCGCGCAGGCGGCGCAGGATCAGCTCCAGCCGCTCCCCCGTGGCCGCGTAGTCGGCCACGATGGCCTCGCGGGTGGCGCCGGCCACCTCCAGCGCGAGCGCGCACAGCACGCCGGTGCGGTCCTTGCCCGCGGCGCAGTGCACCACGGCCGCGCCGTCGTCGCGCGCCATCGTGCGCAGCGCCCGCACCACCGCGTCGGGCCGGTCGCGCAGGTAGCCGTAGTAGAAGCCGGTGACGCGCAGCTCCACGTCACCCTGGCGCTCGTGCCAGGGCAGCACCCGGTCGGCCTCGATGGTGTCGGCCTCGACGTCGGTGCGCCGCCCGCCCTCGGGGAAGAGCGTCAGGTGGTGATGGGTCACCTCGGGCACCTCGGCCAGCGGCCCCGGGCCCTCCAGCGTCACCTCAGGGGTCGAGCGCAGGTCGACCACGTGCCGCAGCTTGAGTTCGCCGACCAGCCGGGAGACGTCGGCGGGGGTCAGGCCCTGGAGGTTGTCCGACCGCAGGATGCGGCCGAACTGTGTGACGCCGCCGTCACGCGTCGGAATCCCGCCCAGGTCACGGACGTTGACGGCGCCGTCGAGATCGATCCATCTGCTCATCACGTTCACCCCGCCGACCCTATATGTCCCGCAAACTTGAGCGGATTCGCGGTTCATAACGCAGCATGAACGTATGGATCCACGTGCTCTGCCCCCTCGGCTGGTGATCGATCCATCGCTGCCCCCGGACGTCTCCGTCGAGCTCCGGTCGAGCCCGCACGTGCTCAGACTGGCCAGGTCCGGCTGGCGGATGGCACCTCGCAACCTCACCTGGCTGTTCGTCCTGCCCGGTTTCCTGTTGCTGCTGTGGATGGTGACGGGGACCGGCGCGGTCATCACGGCGGCCGTCGGCGCTGGCCTCTTCGGACTGATCCGCTGGCTCTCCGTCGGGTCGTACAACAGGGCGACCCGCCGCAGGCTCGCCCTGGCCTACGAGTACGCCAACTACTACATCCTCCCCGAGGACCTCGACTACCCCTGCCAGGTGCTGCTGCGGCGCGCCCAGCGGGCGGCCGAGGCGATCCTCGGGTCGCAGGTGCACAGGGAAGGGCTGATCGACACCATCGACAACCGGGTGACGCTGCCGGAGGAGGTCTGGCAGATCGCGCAACGGCTGCGCAAGCTGTCGGCCATGCACGCCGAGCACGGCAAGCTGGTCCCCCGCGAGCTGCCCACAGGGCTGAAGGACGCGTTCAAGCCGTACAGCACCGCGCTGGACGCGGCCTGGACGTCGTTGTCGAAGCGGGTGCGCAACCTGGAGCAGTACGCCAAGCAGGTGGTGAAGGCCGACCGGGTGTTCCACGCGCACCGGCGGCTGGAGGCGCTGGCCGCGCGCACGCCCGACTACCAGGAGCTGATCGCCGACACGGTGCGCGACGACATGGCGCGCGCGCACCTGCGGGAGCTGACCGACCAGGCCGCGCACGCGCGCAAGCTGTTCGAGGAGAGCATCCACCAGGCCAGGCAGGCGGCGGGCGAGCTGCTCAGGCCTCCGCGGCCTTGAGCAGCTCCAGCGTGCGGCGCACGCCGGCCTCGTTGCCCAGGCTGCGGTAGATGTCCCTGGCCTGGCGCAGCGGCGGCCCGGCGGCGCTCCCGGCGCCCGCGTCCAGGTGCGCCTCGCCGATGTACTGCAGGCCGCGCGCCATCCACCAGCGGTCGCCCAGCCCTTCGAAGGCGTCGACGGCGCGGCGCAGCTCGCGCTCGGCCTCCGCCACGCGGCGCAGCCTGCCGAGCACCCGGCCGACCGACAGGGCCGAGCGGGCGACGCCCCAGGAGTCGCCGAGCGCCTCCAGGATCTCCCCCGCCCGGCGGGCCACCTCCAGCTCGCGCAGGCCGCTGGACGGGTCTCCGACCTCACCGGCGGCGCGCAGGCAGCGGGCCTCCTCCCACAGCTCGCCGCGCCGCCGGAACATCTCGGCCGCCCGGTCCAGGCTGTAGCCGGCCTTGGTGAAGGTCTCGACGGCCGCCCGCTGGTCCCCCGCCCGGTGCAGGCCGCGGGCCTGGGCGGCGAGCACCTCGCCGTACACGCGCAGCGTCTGCGCCTCGGAGTAGCGGTTGCCCTCGCGCTCGAACACCTCCAGCGCGTCCTCCAGCAGCTCCCTGGCCTCCTCGGGGCGCCGTTCCGCCAGCCGCATCTCGGCGAGGTTGCGTTGCGTACGCGCCATCCACCAGAAGTCCTCGACGCCCTTGAACGCGGTGATGGCGGCGACCAGGAACTCCTGGGCCCGGTCGAGGTGGCCGTCGCTGAACAGCGTCATGCCGATGGTGCGCAGCGCCCTGGCCGCCCACCACGTCTCGCCGAGTTCGGTGAACGCCTCCAGCGCCTGCTCGGCGTCCGCCCGGCCGCGCTCCTGGCCGCCCTGCCCGCCCCAGACGGCGGCGCGGTCCAGCGCGGCGATGGCCCGCGCGCGCCGGTCGCCGGCCCGTTCGGCGGCCTCGCAGCCGATGTCGGCGGCCTCCGCCCAGTCGGCCCAGTAGGCGCGCAGCGAGTGGCACAGCGAGCAGAACGCCCGCGACAGCCCCCACGTCAGCTCCCACAGCTCCAGCCGCCTGGCGATGCCGATCATCGCCATGAACGTGAGCCGCTCGGCGTTCAGCCAGTCGCCCGCGTGGATCTGGCCTTCGGCGGTGGAGCGGCGGCCGCCCTTGCTCCAGTCCTGCGGCCAGCGGTTCTGCGCCGCCTCCTCGGCGCGGCGGCGGTAGCCGTGCAGGACGCGCTCGACGGCGTCGCCGCGCCTGGCCGGGTCGTCGTCGCCCGCCGGCTCGGCGGCGAACAGGGCGACCAGGTCGTGCAGCCGGTAGCGCATCGAGCCGGTCAGGTCGGTGCCGGAGCACTCGGCGAGCTGGGCGTCGATCAGCGCCTCCAGCTGGTCGGCGCCGTCCAGGGTGGAGATGTCGAGCAGCTCGCCCGCCACCCAGCCGGGCACGTCGGGCGCCGAGCTGAGGGCGCTGAGCAGCCGCAGCAGCCGCCGCTGCATGCCGGTGCAGTCGTCGTAGCTGAGCTGCACCGAGGCCCGCACGCTCTTGTCCACGGTGGGCGCCAGCTCCAGCTGGTCCAGGCGGCGGCGCTCGTCGGCCAGCCGGTCGGCCATCTGCCGCAGCGTCCACTGCTCGCGGGTGGCCAGGCGTCCGCCGCAGATACCGATGGCCAGCGGCAGGTAGTCGCAGAGCCGCACGATCTCCTTGGCGGACTCCAGGTCCTCGAAGACCCGCTCGCCGCCGGCCAGCCTGGCCAGCAGTTCGACGCCGTGCGCCTCGCTGAACGGGCCGAGCCGGGTGTCGTGGGTGCCGCCGAGGAACAGCGGCTGGCGGGAGGTGACCAGCACGGCGCAGCCGCGTTCGGCCGGGATCAGCGCCTTGACCTGATCGGCGCTGTGCGCGTTGTCCAGGCCGATGAGGATCCTGCGGTCCTTGGTCCAGGTCAGCCAGAGTTTGCGCAGCTCCTCCAGCCCGCCGGGGTCGATGGCCAGCCGGACCCCGAGCGCGCGCAGGAATCCGATCAGCACCTCCTCGGGCCGTACCGGGGAGTCGACGCCGCCGCGCAGGTCGGCGTAGAGGCGGCCGTCGGGGAACGATCCGGCGACCTCCTGGCCGAACCGGGTGATCAGGGATGACTTGCCGACGCCGCCCCTGCCGTACACGGAGACCACCAGCGCCGGTGCGGGGGCCGCGGCCTTCCTGCGGGCGGCGTACACCTCGCGCAGCTCGGCCAGCGCGTCGGCGCGGCCGGTGAAGTGCTCCGGCACGGGCGGCCACTGCTCGGGCGCCCTGGAGGCGGGCTCGGCCGGGGTCACGCGGCGGGGCCGCACCTCGGTGGTGGCCCAGGTGGCCACGCCCACCAGGAGGGCGGCCGCCGCCGTGACGCCCACCTTGGCCACCGGCGGGATCTCCCACTCCAGGGCGGCCGCGAAGATGCTGGCCGCGGCGGCGGCGAAGCCCGCGGCGACCGGCGCGGCCACCCCGATCTTTCTTAACCGCCGCGGTCGCGGTTTGTCAGGCAGGTCACCTGTCATGATCGGATTCAAACCGATGGGGCACGGCTCGCGCCAGCCGTACCCCATCGTTCATTCAGACGCCCACCACGAGACACGTGGCGGTCGCGGACTTGGCCGGGTCGCTCTCCGAGGTGGCGGTGAGCTTGACCCGGGCCAGCCGGTCGCCGCCGGAGCCGCGGACGGCGTTGACGGTCACGGTGTCGTGCCCGCCGAACTCGACGGTGGCCAGCGCGTTGGGCGTCTGAGCGGTCCACCCCTTGCCCGAGACCTCCGCGGTGAGGCGGTAGACGTCGGACTTCAGGTAGGCGCTGACGTCCTCGGGGTGCTGCCCCTGGGCGGGGGCCGACCTGCCGGTGTTGAACAGCGGGAATCTGCAGGTGGACAGGTTCTTGCCGGACGGGACGCCGGCGCCGGGCAGCAGCCGCACGCCGCGCCGCTGCGGGCCCGCGCCGTCGAGGGAGCGGATCGCCACGGTGTAGGACAGGATGCCCTTGCGGTCGCGGTGCACGTCGGTGATGTAGAAGTGCAGCCGGTTGGCCTCGTCGACGTACTCGTACTCGCTGCCGGAGTCGGTGCCGGCGTGGAAGAGCGCGTCGGACAGCTGACGGTAGTCGCCGATCGTGATCGGCACCTCGGTGCCGTCGGGCATCACGTAGTCGGTCATGCCGATGTCCTGCGGGTTGGCGTCGATCACCCACTCGAACGGTGCCCGGTCGGCGTTCTTGGTCTTGGCCAGGAGCACGCCGGAGTCGGGGGTGAACGAGTCGCTGCCCATCCGGTCGACGACCTCGACCGTGTAGTTGTCGTAGCCGCCGCCGTCGCACATCGGGTCGGTGCCGGGGTCGCAGGCGGGGCTCTTGTCACCGGTGTCGAAGGCGATGTTGATCCCGGACAGGCCCTTGTCGCCCGGCTGCACGGCGCGGGCGGTCACCTTGGCCGTGACGAGGCCGGACTCGTCCAGCGCCTCACGGGACAGGCGCAGCACGTTCCGCTCGTCCACCATCTCCAGCTTGATCTTGTTGCGGAGCATGTGCTGCGCGCCCATGGACGCGCCCGCGGTGGGCGGGATCAGCCAGCGGGAGTGCGGGCCACCCGGCCCGTTGAAGCTGCCCCGGCTGAGCATCTCCCAGATGCCGGTGTACGCGCGCCGCGGCGGCACCCCGTACGGGTTGTTGTAGTTGTCGGCGATGCCCATGATGTGGCTCAGCTCGTGGGCGTAGACCGCCATGCCCGAGCTCTCGGCCTGCACCGAGTCGATGCCGAAGCGGGCGTTGGGCCAGAACGTGGAGCCCGCCTGCCAGGAGGTCCACTCGACGTAGCGGGTCCTGGACCAGTTGGGCAGGGCGGGGTCGTTCTCGGGGCCCCACGCGTCGGGCACGTCCTCCTTCGTGGGGAACTTCATCATGCCGAACTCCTGCCAGGTGGACGACTCGTCCTGGCCGGCGCTCACGTAGAAGACGAAGTCGAACTGGTCGGCCACCTCCTGGCCGACGTCGGCGAGCCAGGCGGCGTTGCCGTCGGCGCGCAGGTTGCGGTTGCAGGTGTCGCCGGCGGGGCAGGCGTCCCGCTGGTACTCCAGCGCGTACTCGTGGTCCTTGCCGGGCATCGTGTACGGGCCGAACCCGGTCAGATCGACGCCGTAACGCCCGCCGGAGTCCTCCATCCAGTATTCGTGGATGGTGTGGCCCTTGTTGAGGTCGTTCGGGGTGTTGAGGAAGTCCTGGTAGAACTTGGCGACCTGGTCGCGGGGCACGTCGTGGGCCTGGGCGCTGGGGTTGCCGAAGATGGTCGAGCCCTGGGGCTGGGTGACCACGAACGGCTGGTTGGGGTAGTCCAGCAGCACCAGCGCGCCCTTGAAGGTGCGCACGGAACCCTCGGCGGAGGGGTCGTTCCAGGTGGTGCCGGGGATCTTCTTGTAGTCGGCCCACGTCATGTGGTCCGGGTTCTCCCAGTTCTGCGGGTCGATCGGCTCGAAGCCCGCCGAAGGCCGGCCGCGCAGGGCGCTGGGGTTCTCCGCGGGCGCGTCACGCTGCCAGGGCTGGGTCTGGGGCCAGTGGTCGAGCCGCCAGGGATGCTCGGGGTCGTCTGCGGGGGGTGCTGCGGAAGCGGGAGTCGCCATCAGGCTCACCGGGATCAGCACGATGGCTGACAGCACGGCTCCCAGCAGTTTCTTCGGGACAATCACGGCTCGACGGTATAGAGCATATTGACCGAGATCACCGTTCAGTTGTAGGGAAGACCTGTAGCAGCGCTTCCAACAAATGATGAAAAGTCCTGATCAAGGGGCGCCCGTGGCGGATCTTCAGCGGATCGTCGACGACCTCGCGGCCCGGCTCGGCCGCCCGCTCCTGCTGGAGGACCGGCTGCAGCGGGTCATCGCCTACAGCGAGCAGAACGGCGCCATGGACGACATCCGCCGCGACTCCATCCTGCGCCGCCGCACCACGCCGGAGGTCCGCCAGTTCCTGCGCGCCGCGGGGGTGCACGACGCGCAGGACCCGCTGCGCACGCCGGGCGCGCCGCAGCTCGGGCTGCTGCCGCGGTGGTGCGTCCCGGTACGGCACGAGACGGCGCTGCTGGGATTCCTGTGGTTCATCGACACGGCGCCGGCCATGTCGGGCCCCCAGGTGGCCGAGGCCGCCGCGGCCGCTCCGGCGCTGGCCCTGGCGCTGTTCCACGAGAGCCTGGCCACCGGCCTGGCCTCCCACCGGGAGCTGGAGGCGGTCAGCGGGCTGCTCATGGGCGAGCGGGAGGCGGCGCTCCAGCTCATCGAGGCGGGCGCGTTCCCGCAGGCGCAGCCGGTGACCGTGCTGGTGGCCAGGCCGCCGGCGGGCGAGCCGGACGACGCGCTGCGCCTGGCGCTGGAGCAGGGGCTGCTGGCGCTGCGGCGGCGGCTGAGCGGGCACCACCCGCTGCATCTGGTCCGCTACGACCACGCGGCGCTGCTCGTGGCCGGCCCGCCGATCGCCGCCGACGAGGTGCACGCGGCCATGTCGGTGCCGGTCGTGGTCGGCATCGGCCGCCCGAGGCCGGCGCTGGCCGAGGCGGCCGGGTCCTACGCCGAGGCGCGGCACGCGGCGGACGTGGCCGCGCGGGTGCCGGGCCTCGGCCGTTCAGCGGTGTGGGAGCGGCTGGGCGTCTACCGGATGCTCACCCGGCTGCCCGACTCCGAGCTGCATCCCGGGCTGGAGCCCCTGCTGGGCGACACGCAGCACCTGCCGCTGCTGGAGACGCTGGAGACCTATCTGGACCTGGCGGGCAGCGCCGTCGCCACCTCGCGTGCGCTGCGGCTGCACCGGACCTCGCTGTACTACCGGCTGCGGCGCGTCGAGGAGCTGGCCCGTACCGACCTGAAGGACGGCGGGGAGCGGCTGGCGCTGCACCTGAGCCTCAAGCTGGCCCGCCTGTCAGGCCGCTACCGGCCGCGTGACGGGATCGGATGATTGCGGTGTGCACGCGCGCTCACGTTTAATGCATAAAAGGGATATTCGCCACGGGAGTATCGATGGGGGTCGTGAAGCGCGCGCGTCCGGCTCTGAACCCCCGTGTGTCCAGACCCGTGGTCCTCCATTCCGCGACGCTGGTGCTGCCCATCGCCACCGAGCCGATCAGGAACGGCGCCGTCGCCGTGCGTGGCGAGCGGGTGCTGCGCGTCGGGCCGCGCGACGAGCTGCTGGGCCGCTACCGCGTCACCGAGGAGCACCACTGGCGCGGGACGATCGTCGCCGGGCTGGTGGACGCGTACGCGTCGGGCGGCGCCCCCGGGCCGGGGGTGGTGGCCCGCGCGGCCGAGCTGGGCGACCCCGCCGCCGCGCCGGGACCGGCCGTGGGCGTCGCGTACGTGCCCGTGACCTGCGAGTCGGAGCGGGAGTGGGAGGAGAGCCGGCGCGACGCGCTCATCACGGCCATCCGCGAGATGGACCGGCCCGTCGGCATCGCCCCGCACACGCGCGACCCGCACGTGCTGGAGGACGTGGCCCTGCTGGCCAGGACGTTCGGCCTGCGGCTGCTGGTCGACCTGGACCGCCAATCCCTCGCCGGGCTGGACGAGGCGGGCGTGCTCGGGCCGCACTGCCACGCGGCGTGCGCCCGGCCTCTGGACCCGGGCGAGCGCAAGCTGCTCAAGCTGCGGGGCACGACGGTGGCACTGCGCCCCGGGCCGGGCGTCGACGAGTGGCCGGCGCTGGTCGAGGAGGGCACCCCGCTCGCCATCGGCACCGCGCCGGCGCACGGAGATGTGCTGGCGTGCGCGGCGGCCGTCCGGGCGCGGGTGCGGGAGCTGGGGCTGCGCCCGCGCGGGCTGGACCGCGCGCTGGTGGAGGCCGCCACGCTCGGCGGCGCCAGGGCCCTCGGCATGGCGGGCGGGCCCGGCGGCCTCGGCACCCTGCATCACGGCGGCCGGGCCAGCTTCGCGGTGTTCGAGGCCCGCGGGCGCTATCCGTACTCCGCCCTGATGCACGGCCCCGCCTGCCTGGCCACGATCATCAGCGGCCGCGTGCACCCCGCCTGACCAGCCAGGCCACGGATTACCACTATGCCTACCTGCCCTACCCGGAGCGCAGGCGCTGCTCGGGCTCGGCGCCGAGAAGCGGTTCCCCGCCGGGCAGGTCCTGATGCGGCAGGGCTAAACCTTCCCACGGGGTGAAATAGCGCACATTTCAGTCATTCCGGAATCCAGCTTTCGGAGCGGCGTGTTCCCCCCTCGGCCGCACCGTCAAATCCGGGACAAGTCTTGTCGCTCACCGCCTCTACTTTCCGTGCCCTGCGTCATCACAACTACAGGTTGTGGGCAGGGGCGGACCTCGTCTCCATCACCGGCACCTGGATGCAGGTGCTGGGCGTGAACTGGCTCGTCCTCACGATCACCGGCTCGGCCACCAGCGTGGGGCTCAGCCTGGTCATGCAGGCGCTGCCCACGCTGCTGCTCGGCATGTGGGGAGGGGCGCTGGCGGACCGGCTGCCGACCCGCCCCGTCGTGGTCGCCGCCCAGCTCGCGCAGGCCGCGCTCGCCGCCGTGCTTGCCGTGATCGCGCTGACCGGGGTGCGGTCGCCGCTGCCGATCTACGCGGTGGCGCTGGCCGGCGGGGTGGTGTCGGCCCTGGGCGGGCCGGCGCTCGGCCGGTTCGGGGCGGAGGTGGTGCCCCGGGAGGACCTGCCGAACGCGATGGCGCTCGGCTCGATCATCAACTCGGCCGGGCGCATCCTCGGCATGTCGGTGGCCGGGATGATGCTGCCCCTCACCGGGAACGCCGTGCTGTTCGGGGCGAACGCGCTCACGTTCTTCGCGGTGATCGTCGCGGTGATGCGCATGCGGTCGTCGGAGTTCCACGAGCTGGCCGCCGAGGAGCACCGGCCAGGGGCGGTGCTCGCGGGGCTGCGGTACGTGGCGCGTACCCCGTGGCTGCTCGTCCTGCTCGCGCTGTCGATCGTGCTGGGCAGCCTTGGCCGCAACTACCAGGTGACCATGGCGGCGATGAGCGCGGGCCCGCTGGCGGCGGGCGCGGGCGGGTACGGGCTGCTGTCCACGGTGTTCGCCGCCGGGACCGTCGTGGGCGGGTTCCTCGCCGCCTCGCGGCCTCGGCTGACGATCCGGCTGCTGCTGATCTCCGCGTTCGCCATCAGCGTGCTGCAGGCGCTGAGCGGCCTGATGCCGTCGCTGGCCGCCTTCGCCGCCTTCATGCTGCCCATCGCGGCCGGCGCCATCCTGGTCGACACCACGGTCTCGGCGCGGGCGCAACTCGACAGCCCGGACGCCATGCGCGGGCGGGTGCTGGCCGCGCTGGGCATGGCCGGCGCCGCGTCGGGCGCGCTGGGCGGGCCGGTGCTGGGCTGGCTGAGCGACTCCTTCGGCCCCCGGCTGGCGCTGCAGGTGGGCGGCGTCTCCTGCGTCGTCGCGACGCTGCTGGCGGCGGCCGCGCTGGCGCGGTTCAGGAAGACCGCCACCGGCCCGGCGCCGGCGCGTGTGGCGATGGAGAACGCCTAGTCTCGACGGGTGCGAAACACCCGATACGCCCCCTCTGGGATGGTATGCAGCATCGACCATCTCGCGTCCGCCGCCGGGGTGGCGGCGCTCGACCGCGGCGGTTCCGCGGCCGACGCCGCCATCGCCGCCAACGCCGTGCTCGCCGTCACCTCCCCGCACATGTGCGGGCTCGGCGGCGACCTCTTCGCCCTCGTCCACGACGGCCCCGCGCCATCCGGCCCGCGCCCCGGTCCCGTACGAGACGGCCACCCGACGGACGGCGGGCCGGTCCACGCGCCCAACGCGTCCGGCAGGGCCGGGGGCGGTGCGGACGCCGGGCCGGTCCACGCGCTCAACCTGTCCGGCAGGTCCGGGGGCGGTGCGGACCGCGGGCCGGTTCACGCGCTCAACGCGTCCGGCAGGGCCGGGAGCGGTGCGGACGCCGGGCGGTTGCGTGCGGAGGGGCGCCGGCGGATGCCGCACCGGCTGGACGTCAGGTCCGTGCCGGTGCCCGGCTGCGTGGACGGCTGGCTCGCGCTGCACGCCCGGTACGGCCGGCTCCCGCTGGCCGACGTGTTCGAGCCCGCCGTACGGCTGGCCCGCGGCGGCTTCCCTGCCTCGCCTCTGCTGGCGCCGATGGCGCGGGAGATCGCGGACCGGCCGGACGCCGGCGACCTCGCCGAGATCCGGGCCGCCGGGGACCGGGTCCGCAGGCCGGGCGTGGCCCGCGCGCTGGAGGCGGTGGCCGAAGGCGGGCGCGCCGGGTTCTATCTGGGCGAGTTCGGCGAGGGACTGCTGGAGCTGGGGTCAGGCGAGTACACGCGGGCCGACCTGGAGCGGGACAACGCCGACTGGGTGGAACCCCTGCGGGTGCGCGCGTTCGGCCACGACGTGTGGTCCGCCCCGCCCAACTCCCAGGGTTACCTGCTGCTGCTCTCGCTGGGCATCCTGGACGGGCTGGAGCTGCCGCCCTCGACCGCGCACGCCGCCTGGGCGCACGCGCTGGCCCGGTCCGCCCGCGCCGCCGCGCACGACCGCGACGCGCTGCTGCACGAGCACGCCACCGGCCTGCTCTCCCCCGCCGAGATCGAGCGCCGCCGGGCGCTGACCGGTCGCGGGGACCTCAAGGTGCCCGCCGCCGACGGCGACACCACGTACCTCTGCGCGGTGGACGGCGACGGGCTCGCCGTCTCCCTCATCCAGTCGAACGCCTCCGGTTTCGGCAGCTTCCTGTTCGAACCCCGTACCGGCATCAACCTGCACAACCGCGGCATCGGCTTCTCGCTGGAGCCGGGCCACCCCGCCGAGTACGGCCCCGGGCGGCGGCCGCCGCACACGCTCACGCCCGCGCTCATCACCCGCCCCGACGGCTCGCTCCGCTCGGTCGCGGGCACGATGGGCGGCGACGCGCAGCCGCAGATCCTGCTCCAGATCATCACCAGGCTGCTGCGGTACGGGCAGAGCCCGGGAGAGGCGATAGCGGCGCCGCGCTGGCGGTTCGGCAGCGGCACCGGCTTCGACACCTGGCGCCGCGCCGAGGGGGCGGTGGTGGAGCTGGAGGACGGCACCGGCTGGCGCGACGGGCTGGCCGCGCTCGGCCATCGGGTGTCCCCGGTGCCCGGCGGCGCGTTCGGCCACGCGCACCTCATCGACGTCCTGCCGGACGGGATGCTGGCCGGTGCGACGGACCCGCGCGCGCTGACCGGCGCGGCGATTGGGCGGTGAGGGAAGGGGTAGCCACGGACGTCATGGCAACCGACGTCATCACCCTGATCACGAATGACCACCGCAAGGTCGAGGCGCTCTTCGAGCGGCTCAAGAAGGAGGAGGGCGACCCCAAGGCGGCCGTGACCGAGTTGCACGCCCTGCTCATCGCGCACGCCCGCGCCGAGGAGGACCGGGTCTACCCGGACCTCGACGCGCACCACGGCCTGGAGGAGCACAAGGAGGCCGAGGTGCTCCTCGACGAGCTGGTGCGGTCCCGGCCCGGCACCCCCGAGTTCCGCCGGACGCTGGACAAGCTCGTCGAGTCCGTCAACCACCACGTCGAGGAGGAAGAGGGCGAACTGCTCCCGCAACTGGCCGAGCAGGCCGGCGAGAAGCGGCTGCGGGAGCTCGGCAAGGCCTTCGAGGAGCGCCGGGACGAGGAGCTGCGGGCCCTGACGGCCGGCGGCGCCACCAAGGCCGAACTGTACGAGCAGGCCCAGAAGGCGGACATCCCCGGCCGTTCCCAGATGGACAAGGAAGAACTGCAGGAAGCCGTACGCAAGACCACCTAGCCGACCCGGCGGGGCGGGTCAGGCGGACCACGTCCCGAGCTTGGCCGGCGGGGCAGGTCAGGACAGGCGGACCACGTCCTGAGCCCGACCGGCGGGGCGGGTCAGGCCAGGCGGCGCAGCGCCGGGAGCAGCGCGTGCAGGTCGTCGGCGATCACGTCGGCGGCCTCGCGCGCCTCCGGCCGCGCCGCGTGCAGGTAGCCCCACGGGCCGCGGCGCAGCAGGGCGGTCCGCATCCCGGCCGCGGCGGCGGGGCGCACGTCGTTGTCGAGCCGGTCCCCCACGTAGAGGATCTCCCCCGGCTCGCGCCCGGCGACCGCGGCCACCTTGGCGAAGAACCCGGGCGCCGGCTTGGACACCCCCCACCCGTCGGAGGTGTGCACCGAGTCGACGGGCAGCTCCATCGCGACCAGCGCGTCATAGGCCCGCACCGGCTGGTTGCCCGCCAGGATCACCTGGTAGCCCGCCTCCCTCAGCCCGCCGAGCGCCTCGCGCACGTCGGGGTAGAGGTCGTCGGCGTCGAAGTGGTTGCGCAGGCTGTCAGGCTCGTCGCGCTCCCAGGCCGCGATCTCGGCCTCGACGTCGAACCCGGGCCGCACCAGCTCGAACCCCTCGCTGAAGGACTGGTCCAGCGCGGCCATCCCGCCGAGCACGCCCATCAGCACGAACCTCGGCACCCCGAGCCGGTCGGCCCACCGCGACCAGATCCGCGTCTCGTCGATCACGGTCTCGCCGACGTCCAGCACCACAGCCTTGATCATCAAAACCCATCCGTCATCTGGAATTTTCCCTCCACTGTACGAGTCGCGCCCAGAGCTCGGATTCGTGGAATACTGAGCGTGCCCGTTCGAGTACGGAGGGACAGATCTGATGGTTGCCATGGCGATCCGGCACGACGAGTACGCGAAGCTCGCCCCCACCAGCGAGAAGCGGATGCCGGAGACCGCGCGAGAGCTGTTCGACGCACTCCCCGAACTCCCCGGTTTCCGGGCCGACGTCATCGAAGGAAACCTCATCGTGAGCCCTGTCGGAACCCCCGCCCATGGCCGCTCCGCCATGCGCCTCAACCGGGCTCTGGCCCCTCTCATGGATGAGCGGGGATGGGAGTCGTGGGTCGGAAACGTCGATGTGTGCGTCGAAGGCCCGCGTGAGCCTGTGGAGCCGGACTTCGTGCTGGCACCGCTCAACTGCCCGCTCTGGGGCGAGCGCGAGCTGCGGTCGTCCGGGCTGATCATGGTCGCCGAGGTCGTCTCGACCGGTAGCACGATCAGGGACCGTGAGGAGAAGCCGCCCCTCTACGCCACCGGCGGCATCCCGATCTACCTGCTGATCGACCTCGTCGCCAAGACTCCCTCCGTCACCGTCTACAGCGAGATCGGCGACAGCGGGTATCTCGCCCGCGCCACCGTCCCCATCGGCACGCCCTTGCGACTGCCCGCGCCGATCGACTTCGAGCTCGACACGTCGATCTTCAAGGCCTGAGGCGGTCCATCGCCTTGGCGATGCGCTTCTCCGACACCGGGGTCGGGGTGCCGAGTGTCTGGGCGAAGAAGCTGACCCGCAGTTCCTCGATCATCCAGCGGATCTCCGCCACGTCCGGGTCCGCGCGCCGGCCAGGGGGCAGGCGTTCCAGCAGGTCGTGGTAGTCGTCCTCGACCTTGTGGACGCGGTCCATCCACTCCTCGTCACGCCACGGGTCCTCCGGCAGCTTGGTGAGCCGGCGGTCGACGGCGCGCAGGTAGCGCAGCACGTCGGGCAGGCGGGCGTGGCCGGTGGCGGTGACGAAGCCCGGGTAGACGAGCCTGCCGAGCTGGTCGCGGACGTCGTCGGCGGAGGCGCTGGAGCGCATGGCGTCGAGCTGGATCCCGGCGGCGTGCCACACCGTCAGGATCTGCTCCACCCGGCCCAGGATGCCGGCCGCCGTGTCGTACAGCTCGGCGCGGACGTGCTGGTAGAGGCGGTCGTAGGCGGCGGGGTCCCAGACGGGGCCGCCGAGGTCGCGCATGAGCTTGTCGGCCGCGGCGTCGACCACGTCCTCGAAGAGGGCCACGGCGCCGCCGTGCGGGCTGCGTGACAGGGCCAGCTTGGCCTGGTTGGACAGCCCCGACAGCAGCGGCTTGGCGGGGTTGGCGACGTTCAGCAGGAGCAGGCGGCGGGTGCCGGTCCAGTGGGAGCGGCGCTGCTCCGCCTCCGTCTCGAAGATCTTGATCGAGACCGAGTCGCCGGCGTCGGCGAGCGCCGGGTAGCCCTTCATCCGGCCCTGCTCGAACACCTTGGGCAGGGTGCCGAAGCTCCACGTGCGCAGCCCGGTGCGTTCGAGGCCGTCGCCGGCCTCCGAGAGGGTCTTGCGCAGGCGCGGGGCGAGGCGGCGCTTGAGCGCCGCGAGGTCCTTGTCCTCGGCGATGGCGCGCCTGCGCTCGTCGATCACCCGGTACGTGATGCGCAGGTGGTCGGGAACCTGGTCGAGCTGCCAGGCGTCGCGCGGCACCCGCACGCCGGTCAGCCTCATCAGCTCGCGCTCGACGGCCTCCAGCATCGGCTCGGCGCCCGGCTCGGCGTTGGCCAGCACCTGCCTGGCGTAGTCGGGGGCGGGCACGAAGTTGCGGCGCAGCTGCTTGGGCAGCGACCTGATCAGCGCGGTGACGAGCTCCTCGCGCAGGCCGGGGATCTGCCAGTCGAAGCCGTCGGAGGTCACCTGGTTGAGCAGGTGCAGCGGCACGTGGACGGTGACGCCGTCGGCGCCCTGCTGATCGTCCGGGTCGGGCGCGAACCGGTAGGTCAGCTTCATCCGCTGGCCGAGCTGCCGCCAGGTGTCGGGATAGTCGCGGGCGCTGACGTCGGCGCCCTCGTTGACCAGCATCTCCGGCGAGAAGGTGAGCAGGTCGGGCTGGTCGGCGCGGGCTTTCTTCCACCAGGAGTCGAAGTGGCGGGCGGAGACCACGTCGGCGGGCAGGCGCTGGTCGTAGAAGTCGAACAGGGCTTCGTCGCCGACGAGGATGTCGCGGCGGCGGGCGCGGTTCTCCAGCTCCTCGACCTCGCCGAGCAGCCGCCGGTTGTCCTTGAGGAACTTGTGGTGGCTGTCCCAGTCGCCCTCGACGAGCGCGTGGCGGATGAACAGCTCGCGCGACAGCTCGGGATCGATGCGCCCGTAGTTGACCTTGCGCCCGACGACGAGCGGCACCCCGTACAGCGTGACCTTCTCGTACGCGATCACCGCCCCCTGGTTCTTCTCCCAGTGGGGCTCCGAGTAAGTGCGCTTGACGAGGTGCTGCGCGAGCGGCTCCACCCAGTCGGGCTCGATCTTGGCGTTGACCCTGGCCCACAGCCGGGAGGTCTCCACGAGCTCGGCGGACATCACCCACTGGGGCTGCTTCTTGGCCAGCGCGGAGCCGGGGAAGACGGCGAAGCGGGCGTTGCGGGCGCCGAGGTACTCCTGGATGGGGCGGCGGCCGTCGGAGGCGCGCTGGCGGTCCATCACGTCCTTGACGCCGACGTGCGACAGCAGGCCGACCAGGAGCGACTTGTGGACCAGCTCGGGGTCGGCCGGGTTGCTGTTGGGGTGCGCGCCGAGCGACTGGCGGATCTGGCTGTAGATGTCCTGCCACTCGCGTACGCGCAGGTAGTTGAGGAACTCGGACTTGCACAGGCGGCGGAAGGCGCTGGAGGAGAGCTCCTGCTGCTTGTCGCGCAGGTGGTTCCACAGGTTGAGGTAGGTGAGGAAGTCGGACTCGGGGTCGGCGAAGCGGCGGTGCTTCTCGTCGGCCTGCTGCTGCTTGTCGGCGGGGCGCTCGCGCGGGTCCTGGATGGACAGCGCGGCGGCGATCACCATGACCTCGCGCACGCAGCCGTTCTTCTCCGCCTCCAGCACCATGCGGCCGAGCCGGGGGTCGACGGGCAGGGTGGCGAGCTTGCGGCCGATCGGGGTGAGCTTGCCGTGGGCGTCGAACGCGCCGAGCTCGTGGAGCAGGTTGACGCCGTCCTTGACCTGGCGGCGGTCGGGCGGCTCGACGAACGGGAACGCCTCGATGTCGCCCAGCCCGATCGAGGTCATCTGGAGGATGACCGAGGCCAGGTTGGTGCGCAGGATCTCCGGGTCGGTGAACTCCGGCCTGGCGAGGAAGTCGTCCTCCTCGTAGAGGCGGACGCAGACGCCGTCGGAGGTCCGGCCGCAGCGGCCCTTGCGCTGGTTGGCGCTGGCCTGCGAGATCGCCTCGATGGGCAGGCGCTGCACCTTGGTGCGGTGGCTGTAGCGGGAGAGGCGGGCGTAGCCGGGGTCGACGACGTACTTGATGCCGGGCACGGTCAGCGACGTCTCGGCCACGTTGGTGGCCAGGACGACGCGGCGGCCGGTGTGGCGCTGGAAGACGCGGTGCTGCTCGGCGGCGCTGAGCCGGGAGTAGAGCGGCAGGATCTCGGTGTTGCGGAAGTCGGCCTTGGCCAGGGCGTCGGCGGCGTCGCGGATCTCGCGCTCGCCGCTGAGGAAGACGAGGATGTCGCCGGGCCCCTCGCCGGTCAGCTCGCGGCAGGCCTCGACGATGCCCTGGGTCTGGTCGTCGTCCTCGCCGAGCGGGCGGTAGCGGACCTCGACGGGGTAGGTGCGGCCGGACACCTCGATGATCGGCGCGTCGCCGAAGTGGCGCGAGAACCGCTCGGGGTCGATGGTCGCGCTGGTGATGATGACCTTGAGGTCGGGGCGTTTGGGCAGCAGCTGCTTCAGGTAGCCGAGGATGAAGTCGATGTTGAGGCTGCGCTCGTGGGCCTCGTCGATGATGAGCGTGTCGTACTGCTCCAGCATGCGGTCGTGCTGGAGCTCGGCGAGGAGGATGCCGTCGGTCATCAGCTTGACGAGGGTGCGGTCGCTCGCCTGGTCGGTGAAGCGGACCTTGTAGCCGACGACCTCGCCCAGCTCGGTGTGGAGCTCCTCGGCGACGCGCTCGGCGACGGTGCGGGCGGCGATGCGGCGCGGCTGGGTGTGGCCGATGAGGCCGCGCACGCCCCGGCCCAGCTCCAGGCAGATCTTGGGGATCTGGGTGGTCTTGCCGGACCCGGTCTCACCGGCGATGATGACGACCTGGTTGTCGCGGATGGCTTCGAGGATGTCGTCCCTGCGCTGGGAGACGGGCAGCGCCTCCGGATAGCCGATCTCCGGCACGCTCTCGCGGCGGCGCTGAAGGCGACGCTCGGCACGTTCCACGTCGGCGAGGATCTCCGCGGCGATCTTCTCCCGCGCTTCGCGGGAGCGCACCCTGCGCACGCCGTCGAGCCTGCGCCGCAGCCGCCGCTGGTCGCGCGGCATCAGGTCGGGCAGGCGGGCCTGAAGCTCTGTGAGAGAGGAGGACGGAGAGGACAACGCAGGAGTTCCCATACTGCTTTCAGGATATTCGGGCCCCGCGTGCCGGGAGCCAACGGCCCATCGTGCCCGACGGGCGCGTCGCGCGCATCTCGAATTCCGTTGACCGTGATCGCCCGCGACCGGCCCACTCTCCCCAGAGTTGCATCGTGGGCGACCACGGTCATAGATGAGACTCCCCTAAGCGGAGATCGGTTGCCATGAGTCATGGTCACGTTTTGGCCCGTGGTGTGGGCGGTCCGTCACCCAGCGTGCGCGCCGGCCTGGGCCGCCGCCCGGGCGGCGCCGATGATGCCCGCCTGGTTCAGCAGGGCGGCCGGGACGACGGGCGTGTCGAGGCTGATGTGCGGCAGGAACTTGCCGGCCTTCTTGCTCACGCCGCCGCCGATGACGATCAGGGAGGGGGTGAACAGCATCTCGACGTGCCTGAGGTACTCCTCCACCCGCTCGGCCCACTTGTGCCAGCCCAGGCCGTGCTCCTCGCGCGCCCGGTCGGAGGCCCGGTGCTCGGCGTCCGTGCCGTGCAACTGCAGGTGACCCAGCTCGGTGTTGGGCACGAGCACGCCGTCCGCGAACAACGCGCTGCCGATCCCGGTGCCGAACGTCAGCATGAGCACGACGCCGGGCTGCCCCTGCCCCTTGCCGTACGTCATCTCGGCCATGCCGGCGGCGTCGGCGTCGTTGAGCACGGTCGCGCCCCCGAACAGGTCGCCCGCGTGCACGCCCGCCCACGAGCCTTTCAGGTTGACCGCGGTCCTCACCACGCCGTCCACGACCACCCCGGGGAACGTCACGCCGACCGGGCCCGTCCAGTCGAAGTGCCGGACGATCCGCGCCACCGCGTCCGCGACGGCACCCGGCTCGGCGGGGTGCGGGGTGGGGATGCGCAGCCGCTCCGCGGTCAGCTCGCCGGCCCGCACGTCGACGGGCGCGCCCTTGATCCCGGAGCCGCCGATGTCGATGCCCAACGCGTCCATTCCCCTTCACTCCCCTTCAGACAGCGCGAAAACCTGCTTCGAGACCGTACTGAACCGGAATCCCGGATCTCGCGTATCTCGCGTCACAAGCGCTAACAAGGAGGCACGGATGCGGTTACGCATCATCACGGCCTGCGCTGTCGCCGTCTCGACGGCAGCCACCCTCACCATTCCCGCGCAGGCCACCACACCGAAGCAGAACCGGTTCGACGTCGTCGGCCTGGTGTCCGATGTCCGCGGGAAGGCGGCCGTCACCGATCCCAAACTGGTCAACCCGTGGGGGCTGGCCATGGGCAAGACCCTGTGGGTCTCCAACGCCGGGACGGGAACCGCCACCGTCTACTCCGGCCAGGGCAAGAAGGAGCGGACCGAGGTCGCCATCCCCGGCGGCGCCCCGACGGGGCAGGTGTTCAACGGCGGTGAGGGCTTCACCGTCAAGGGCAAGCCCGCCACCTTCATCTTCTCCAGCCCCAGCGGCGCGATCACCGGCTGGAACGCCGAGGTGGACCCGAAGAACGCGATCATCGGCGCCTTCACCCGCGGCGCCGACTACAAGGGCCTGGCCATGGCCGAGACCGACGACGGCGCGTTCCTGCTCGCCGCGGACTTCGCGGGCGGCCGTCTGCACGCCTTCGACGAGGACTTCCGTCGCATCAGGCTGTCGCGCTCGCAGTTCAGGGACCGCACGGTCCCGGCCAACTACCACCCGTTCAACGTGGAGGTCGTGAACGGGAACGTCTGGGTCGCCTACGCCCTGCGCGACTCGGAGACCGGCAAGTCCGTGGCCGGCAGCGGCAAGGGCTTCGTCAGCCGCTTCGACCTGAACGGCCGCCTGACCGGCCGCATCGCCCGGGTCGGCCTGAACGCGCCGTGGGCGATCACCAAGGCGCCGCGCGGCATGGGCAGGTACGCGGGCGCGCTGCTGGTCGGCAACTTCGGCGACGGCACCATCCACGCCTACCGCGGCAACCGCCACCTGGGCGCCCTGCGCGCGGCGGACAACCGCCCGATCACGCTGCCGGGACTGTGGGACCTGGAGCCCGGCACGGCCGCCATCGGCGGCGAGAACACGCTCTGGTTCTCGGCCGGCTCGGACGGCGGCAAGCACGGGCTCCTCGGCATGATCAGGCCCGCCGGGACGAAGGCCCCGACGCCGGCGGCGACGCCGACCACCGACAGCGGCAACCAGTCGAAGTCGCCGTACCGCGGCTACTGACCCCGGCCTTTCCGGCACGGCGGGCCCGGGCCGTGCCGGGAAGGGGGTCACGACGGCGGCAGCACGGCCGCGAGGTCCGCGACGCTCCGGAAGTGCACGCCGGTCATGCCGAGCGCCCTGGCGGCCACCACGTTCTCCAGCCGGTCGTCCACGAACAGGCAGCGTCCGGGCGCGACCCCGGCCAGGTCGGCGGCGAGCTCGTAGATGCGCCGGTCGGGCTTGGCCAGGCCGACCCGCGCGCTGCTGACCACGGCGTCGGCGAAGGCCGTCAGCTCCAGCCGTTCGAGATGATCCTCCAGGGTGTCCATGGCGTTGGTGACGAGCACCAGGGGCATCCGCGCCCGCGCCGCCGCCAGCAGCGCCCGCACCTCCTCGTCCACCCGGAACGGCACCGCCATGAACTCCTCGACCGCCTTCTCGGCCTGCTCTCCTCCGCCTAGCGCGACGACGATCGACTCGGCCCACTGCGCCTCGGTGATGTGGCCGAGCGTCGCGGGCATGATGAGCGCCGGGTCGAAGGCGGTGGACGCCAGCGGCAGGCCGTAGCGGGCCTCGATGTCGGCTTGGACGGCATGGTCGAACTGGCGCAGCACGCCGTCGAGGTCGCACAGGATGGCGTCGAAGGTCGTCACGACCCCCATTGTGGCCGAACGCCGGAAGCCCGGCCGATGACGGTGCGCGGGATTCGTTGATACGGGATCGCCCAGGACAAAAGTCCTGAAGCGAGTGGCGGCACTACCATCTCGGAGGCAGGATTCCGTCTCGGAATGGTAGGGCATGAACGATCATCGGCTGCCGGGCGAGCTGTGCCGGCTCTTCGCCGACGGCGGCAGGGGGCGCGGCCTGTCGGCCGGGCTGCCCGAGGGCGAGGTGATCTGGCCCGATCCGGGCTACACCGGCCAGGGTGAGCCCGTCAGGCCCGCGTTCTGGATGAGCGACGAGCCCGCGACGGGCGACGACTGGCGGCGCTTCCGCGAGGAGCATCCGCGCAGCGGGCTGTGGCCGGTCCTGCTGGACGAGTCGGCCCAGCCGTGGTCGGTGGGGCAGGTGGTGCCGGACGATCCGGTGCAGATCGACCACTTCACCGCCGAGGGCTTCATGGCGGAGGTCTGGGAGGAATGGGTGGCGCAGATGCCGGCCGACGCGCTGGCCGAGCTGGAGCCGTACGGGGCGATCTGCCCGGGGCTCGCGCCCGCGGGCCGGCCGGTCGCCGATCCCGACGTGGTGGCCGCCTGGTACGCGGACGAGCTGGCGGTCAAGGGCATGCCGCTGGGGCTCGTGGCCGCGGAGAGAGGGGCCGACGCGCTGGCCGCGATGGGGTGGCAGGGCGCGCTGCACCACAACGAGTGGATGGTGCCGCTGGCCGCCGTGGTGCGCAGCTGGGAGGACCGCTTCGGGGCGCGGGTGGTCGGCGTCGGGTTCAACACGCTGGAGATCAGCGTGGCCGCGCCTCCGGCCGATCAGGAGCACGCGCTGCACGTGGCGGCCGAACACTGGACGTTCTGCCCTGACAACGTGCTTCAGGGTCCCGGCGACCTGCACGGGTACGCCGGGCAGCTGATCGGCTCGCACGCCTGGTCCTTCTGGTGGGACTGACGTGCGGGCTGGAGGGACTGACGCGCGGGCGCCCCGGGCCGGGGCGGTGCCCTCGGCCCGGACGGCGGTGTTCCGCGGATCATGGCAGCAGCGCCACCGCCCCGTAGTTGCCCGAACTGCCGGGCTGGTCGGCGCAGGCGTCGTCGTCGCCGTCCGGCCGCCACTCCGGGACCCACACCAGCCCCGGTTCCAGCAGTTCCAGCCCTTCCAGCAGGGCTTCGAGCTCCTTGCGGGTACGGACCGCGTGTCCCGGCAGCGTCATCGCCAGCAGATCGTTGATCGCCGGCAGCAACTCCCGCGGGATGCCGTCGAACGTGGTCTGCAGCAGGGCCAGGTAGCTGCCCCGCGGCGCGTTCTCCCGCAGCCGCTTGATGACGTGACGGGCCTGCTCGTCGTCGCTCACGTTGTGGCCCGAGACCACGACCCAGGCCATGGGCCGGTTCCAGTCCACGAACGTGCGCACGACACGGTCGTCCAGGATCTCGTCGATCTGCGGGATGTCACCCTCGACCACCCGCACGAGATCGGTGATCGGCTCGATGGTGGCTTGCGCGTTGGCCAGCACCATCGGGTCGTTCTCGATGTACACGACCCGGGCGGACGCCGTGCGCGGCGTCTCGCGTGCGATGTCGTGCAGTCTGCGGCCCGGTGGCAGGCCGCTCGGCACCCCGCTGCCCACGATCAGGAACTGGTCGACGCCCTCCAGCGCCAGGTGGCGTACGACCCGTGATAAATACCCGAGAATGGCTTGTGCGGCAGCGGTGGTGATCTCGGCGGCCACGTCGTAGCGGTTGACCGCCTCCCTGTCGGCTCTGAAGTTGTTCTTTCCTCCCGTCGCCGCGTCGAGTATGCGGGTAACCCGTGCATGGGTAGTGTCGAGATTGGCCAGGTTTCGGATAGCCCGCTGGCGCATTGGGTGTCGCCCCTTTCCCCTCGCCCACTTTCTGTTGGGAAAGTTCCGGTTACTGACCCCACTCGGTTGCCCAAATTCATAATGGTGGAAAAATCCCTTTATCCAAGCACCCAGCCCTAGATTTTTTGGGATTTATGCTCTTTCGTTCTATCGGGTGTGGTGGAATGATCAATTCCCCACGGCGCGGGCGAGCCTGTCGCGGTGGGCGCACAGCGTCTCAAGGGTCTCGTCGCGGGTGGTCGTGGTCACCGACAGCTTGGTGAAGGCCTGGTGATAGGCCTCCACCTGAACGGCGTCCGTGATCAGTTCGTCCGCCTCCAGCGCGTGCGCGCACGCGATGTCGGGCTCGAACGCCTCGTCGAAACGCCAGAGCGTGAACGGGCCGGTACGCGGGACGTAAGCGGGATCCTCCATCGGCACGATATGCAGAGAGATATTGGGGCGTTTGGCGAACTCGATCAGCCGGTTGAGCTGATCGAGCAGCACGGGGGTTTCGGTGATCGAGCGGAGCAGCACGCCCTCGTCCATGACCGCCCACACGACCGGTCCGTTCGGCCCCAGGATGAGCCGCTGGCGGGCGGCCAGGATGTCCACCGCCGAGTCGGCCGTGGTGTGCCGGAAAGATCCCATGTCGGCCGCCGCGATCGCCGCGAGCGCGTAGTCCTCGGTCTGCAGCAGCGGCGGCACGAAGTGGGTGTGATAGGTGCGGATCACCGACGCCCTGCTGTCGATGGAGCAGGTCGTGGCCAGCCATACGGGGAAGTTACTCGAGTCGTACCATTCGAGCTCGCGCTCGCCGCGCGCGATCGACAGGACGTACTCGCGGGCGGGCATGGCGGTGACGCCGTACAGGGTGAGCAGGCGCTCGACCGTGGCGGGGGCCGGGGCGATGCGGCCCTGCTCGACCGCCTCTACCGCGATGGCGCCCTTGCCGAGCACGGCCTCCACCTTCTCCGGCGACAGCTGCGCGGCCAGGCGCAGCGAGTGGAGCCGCTCGCCGAGCGCGCGGCGCACGGACTCCTCCAGCGGCGCGGCCGCGTCGGGGATCTCCATGGCGGGCTCCGGGTCCGCGGGCAGGTCCTCCGCCTTGCGGGCCAGCTCGATCACCCCCCGCAGGACGGACAGCGAGCTCTCGGAGAGCCCGGACGCGGACAGGCCGATGCCGGCCGCCCGGAGCTGCAGGTCCTCGACCGTGCCGGCCTCGACGTGATCTTCGCCCACCAGCCAGCCCACGCTCACCTGGAGGCACGCGGCCAGCGCCCGCAGCACCTGGAGGGTGGGGTTGGTCTGCTTTCCCGTGCGCAACTGGCTGACGTAGGCGCGGGTGATGGGGATTCCGGCCTCGGTGAGCGCTGCGGCGACCTGAGCACCCGTGAAACCGCGCTTGGCCAGCGCCAGGTCGAGTCGCTCGGCGAACTTCGCCACGCATGCCTCCTGCTACCCGTAATACGCAATCAAGCGTAGACCTGACCCCTCGGCGGGACGTCCTGACCGGACAGGTCACCCTTCCCGCACCCGGGGCATCTTCTTTCGGCGAAAACTGAGAGTTGACACACTATCCCGCATCTAGCCAGTATCGTACGACACGTGGAAACTGTTACCTGACAGCCGGACGCTCAACGGAGCCGCTCGGCAGGGAGGTGGCCGGACGTGACCATCGATCACCAGGTCAGTCCCTGGTTCACCAGAACCCCGGTCTCGCCAGTGCAGGAGCGGGTGATCCAGCGCATCTGCGCGCGGTCATCCCCCGACGGCGAGCCGGTCAACGTGTCAGACCTGCCCTTCGGCGGCGTCCAGATCTGGATCGACGGCGACGGTGACAGGTGGAGCCTGTACCACCGGATGGCCCGCGAACTGCGGCTCGCGGGCTGGCATGTCGAGCCGGCCGCCGACCGGCTGCTGGTGCTCGGCTGGAGCGCCGACGGCCTGACGCACCGCGTCCAGGTGCTCGCCGCCGCGCTCGCGGGCCGGCTCGCCGACTACGACCTCACCATCTTCACGGCGGTCACCATCGCCACCCGGCTGCGCCAGGAAGGGCGGCGGGCCGGGAGCATCGTCGCCGAGGTGGAGGCGCGGCTCCGCGAGGACCTGCGCTGGCCGGACCGCCTGGAGGACCTCGACGGCCTGCAGCGGACCGCCACCCTGGAGCCGCTGCGGCTCCGGCTGGCCCAGGTCGTGGGCCTGGAGGCGAAGGTGCGGCGGCGCTGCGCCGAGCACCTGTCGCTGGCCGTCCGAGTGGCGACGACGGTGGCCGGTGGCCGGGTGCCGCCGCGCGTCCGCCCGGCCCGGCTGACGACCTGCCTGTCCGAGCGCGTGGTCGCGGCCAGCGTGCCCAACCGGCCGCCCGGCCTCTCCGTCCCTCCACTCCCGGACGCCTGCGCGCCGTCGCGATGACCCGCCCCCCGGCGCACCACTTTCCCGGCCCGGCCCCCGGCCCGGCCCCCGGCCCGGACCGTCGCCCCGCGCCCGCACGGCCGCCAGGCGAACCTCACCGGCCCACGTACGCCCCCACGACCCCGTACGAGCCGGAACCCGCACACCGTCACCCGGACGCCGCACAGCCCGGCGGCGTGCCCCGTGTGCCCTCCCCCGTCTCGGCCGGGAAGCGCATCCAGGCGGGAAGCCCCGGCTCCCCCGTCTCCGGGCGGGCCCGCCGGAGCGAACCAGGGAGGAGAGGTGTTCCCCGGCGGACCTCCGCACCCGGGCAGCGGCGTTCTGACGTGCGGGTGGGCGTGCGGCGGGTGTCCGCTCCGCGCCGGCGGGGGTTCGTGGGGTTGCGGGTGGTGGCCGCAGGGGTGGCCGGTGTCGTCATGGGGGATTGGGTGGCCGGGATGCTGGCCGCGCCGATGCTGGACCTCGATCCGCTGGCGGTGGCGCTTCCGGCGGCCGGGGTCGCGTGGGCGGTCACCGTGAACCTGGTCGCGATGGCGGCGCTGCCGGCCGTCGCCGGGCGGATGGCCGACCTGGCGGGACGGCGGGGCGTGCTGGCCGTCGGACTGGCCCTGTACGTGCTGGGAGCCTCGGCGGTGATCGTCGCACCGTCGTGGCCGGTGCTCGTCGGGGCCCGGCTGGGGCAGGGGGCGGGTATCGCGCTCATGGTCCCCGCCGCGCTGGCGATGCTGCTCGCCGCGCTGCCGGAGCGGCGGCGGCCCGGCGGGGTGGCGCTGTGGACCGCGGCCTGCGCGGCCGGGGTGCTGGGGATGCAGGCGGGCGGCGGATGGCTGCTGGCCACGTTCGGATGGCGCGGGCTCTTCCTGCCGGGGGCGGTGCTGGCGGCGGCGCTGTTGCTGTTCGCCCCCGCGCTGCCCCGGTCTCTCGGTGCTCCGGGCCACGCCTCGGCCCCGCGTGCCCTGGCGGGCGCGGTCCTGGTCGTCACGGGGATCGCGGCAGCGGTACTGACCCTGGCCAGGGGCGGCGTGTGGGGCTGGACCTCCGCACTGACACTCGGCTGCGCGGGCGCGGCGACGCTGCTCCTCCTGACGGCGACGCTGACCCTGAGACACACACCCGACCCCGAAGCCAGAGACTCCGCGACCACACGAACCGACCTCGGCTGGACCGCAAGCTCCGCAGAGGCACGGGCAGGGCTCGGACGGACGGCAGACTCTCCGGACACCGTGCTTACGCGGGCGACAGGGCAGGCTGGGCGCGGACGGGCCGCAGCTTCAGCGGACCCTTGGTCTGACCTCGGCTGGGCCACAGACTCCGCAGAGGCGCGGGCAGATCTCGGACGGGCGGCTAACTCTCCGGACACGCAGGCTGGGCTCGGGTGGGCGGCGGGCGTGTCCGGGGCGTCCGGTGCTGTGTTCTTCGCTCTGCTGGCGACCGGGCCGGCCTACGTGGCGGGAGTTCCCGTGCTGGACGGGAGTTCCGGTGCCGTGCCCGGGTGGCTCTGGCTGGTGCCCGTTCTGGTGGGGATGGCCGCGGCGGCTTTGCTCGCGGCCCGGGTGGGCCGGCGTCACGGGATGGACGGGGTCGTGCTCGGCGGCGCGGTGGCGCTGGCCTCCGGGTGCGGATCGCTGCTGGCTGGTCCGTACCCGCTCCTGGTCCTCGCCGGCGCCCTGCTGGCGGGGGCGGGGCTGGGCGCGCTGGCCACCGGCGCGCTGACGACGGGCACGGCCGCGGCCGGGCGGGGGAACCTCTCGGCCGGTGTGGGCGCGGTCGAAACCGCCCGCGTGGTGGGCGCGGCGGCCGGGCTGGCGGGTGCGGCGGTCCTGACGACGAGCGGCGTCCCAGGGATCACCGGCGCCGGGCCGGACGCCGTCCTGCTCGCCTGCGTGGCGGTGGCGGTCCTGACGGCCGCCGCCGCGTCGTGGCGGATGGTGACGGCACGACGGCGCCGCGCCGTACAGGCCTCTCTGCGCGCGGCGCGGCAGGAGGCCGAGTCACTGCGCGGGCTCCTGCTGGAGCTCCGCGCCACCTTCACGGAAGTACGTGGCCAGGCCGATCGAGAGCTGGTCCGCCTCGGCCTCCAGGACGTTCCAGCCCCTTGGGGCAACCCCCATGGACAGGAGTGATCATGCTCACCGACGAGGTCCGCGGCCCGCGGCACCACGGCGTTCCCGTACGCGGGACCCGGCCGGCCGATCAGCGCTCCGCGAGGACGGCACACCGGCTGCACGGCATCCGGCACGTGTCCGGACGGACGGTGGCCCCGGCCGACGGCTTCCCGGACAGAACGCCTGACGTGCCCCCCGAGGAACCCGGCGGGAGGGCGGCATGAACCGCGGCAGGGTGGGCGTGCTGGTGCCGCCCGCCAACCCGTCGGCGGAGCCCGAGCTGACCCGCCTGCTCGGCTCCCGCGCCGACATGCACGTCAGCCGGTTCCCGGTACGCCCGGGGCTGGCGATGGCCGAGCGGCTGGAGAGCTACAACGCGGCGCTGCCCGCGATGGCGTGCTCGTTCGGCGACCTGGCGCTCGACGCGCTCGTCATGGCCTGCGACGGCCCCCGCTACCTGCTCGACCCGGACGAGGACCAGGACGAGTGCGAGCGGATGAGCGAGCGGTTCGGGGTGCCGTTCGCGACCGCGACGGTGGCCATCATGGAGGCGATCGGGCACCTCGGGGTGGAGGAGGTGCACATCGTCTCGCCGTACCAGCCGTGGCTGACGGAGCTGGCCGAGCGGTTCTGGAAGGCCGCGGGCATGCGGATCGCCGGGGTCGTGCCGGTGCGGGCGCAGGGCGGTTTCTCCCCGTACGACATCACCCCTTCGGAACTGGTCGACCAGGTGAAGCAGGCGGACCTGCCCGTCGACGCGGTGCTGCTGTTCGCCTGCAGCGGAATGGCGACGCTGCCGGTGCTGGGCACGCTCGGCGCGGGCAACGACCGGACGCTGCTCACCTCGAACCTGTGCAGCGCGTGGTGGGCGCTGTCGCGGGCGACGGGCCGCCCGGTCACGCTGAACCGGCCGCCCTCGCGGGCGGCCGCGCACGGGAGGGCGTCATGACCGCCTTCCCCGCTCCTTGGACGGGGGTCGCCGGCACCACGCCCGCGGCCGGCGTGGACGGTGCCCGATCCGGCGCCGGCGACCCCGAACCCACCCTGCCGGAGGCCGTCTAGCGGGCCCCCTGACGTAGCCAGGGGCCGGGCGAGGGACGCCGTGCTAGCTGGAGGAGTAGTCGATCATGTGGCGGACGCTGTCCAACGAGGCGCGCGAGGCCATCGGCAGGCTGTGCGAGCAGCATGGAAGGCACCTCTACGACTACTGCCGCACGGGCCTGTCGGCCTCCGACGCGGAGCTGGCCGTCGCCGGGGCGCTGCTGTCGGCGCATGTGCACGGGGAGCGGCTGCGCGACCGGAAGCGGCTGCGTCCGTGGCTGTACGCGCTCGCGCGGTGCCATCGCGCGGCCGTCGCGGCGTCCAGGCCGGCCAGCCCCGGCTCGTGGACCCGGCCGGGCGCGCCGGGCGAGGTGGCCGACGCGCTGCGGGCGCTCGACCCGCCGCACCGGGAGCTGCTGGACCTCTCGGTACGGCACGAGCTGGCGAGCGCGGACATCGCCGTGATCTTCGACGTCTCCGCGATCGAGGTGAACACCATGATCGCGGAGGCCGCCGACCGGCTGGAGGAGTGGGTCGCGGCGGTGCGCGCGGCGCGGACCCGCGACGGGTGCGCGCGGCTGGCGGTGCGGGTGACGGACTGGGCGAGGGCGCCCGGCCGGCGCAACCGCACCCGGATCGCCCGGCACGTCCGCTCCTGCCAGGCCTGCCAGGCGGCGCCCCGCGAGGGGGTGCGGGCCGGTGTGCTGCTGCTCGGCCTGCCGCTGGCCGCGATCCCTGACACGTTACGCGACCAGCCCGCTTGGGGTGACCCGCTGCCCGGCGATCCGGCGGCGTGGCGCTCCGACGGGTTCCCGGCGCAGGCGCGCGGTCTGATGGAGCCGCCGCCCGCGCTGATCTCCCTGGTCCCCGGCCCCACGACGGGCACCAGGGAAAACTCCTGGCCGGTGGCGGGCGCGGCCGCCACCGGCCAGGAACCCTCCGGCGGCGGCCCGCCGGAGCCCGACGAGCCCGGCTCCCGGGCGCGCCGGGGACCGTCCGCTTCGCCGGGCACGGCCGAGGCTCTGCTGCGGGCGGCCCACCAGACGGGCGAGCGCCTGGTGCCCACCGGCACCACGGGGCTTCCCACGCCGCCCGCGGGCCACGACTCCTCCTCGGGCGACACCATCCCGTACCGCAAACGCGGCGACTTCCCCCCGATGCGCGTCCCCACGGAGAAGAAGACCGCCCCGCCGCACTGGGGCACGGCACAGGAGGAACGTCCCGCCGAGGCGCCCTTCGGGGAAGACCCCTTCGACACCGGCGCGTCACCGGACCGGGCCGACTCCGCCGCCCCGCCGGACGAACCGCGAGACGGTACGGACGAGAACGCGGAAGCCGCCGAGGTGAGCGGTGACACGGACGGGACACGCGACGACGGGAGCGCGCCGAATGCGGGTGACGAGAAAGCTCCGCCGAACGCCCCCGCGCCTCCCCGGGGCGAACGCGGAATCGACCCCACGGCCCTCCGACGCGGGAACGAGACACCACCTCGGTGGGACGCGACCGAACCCGGCACGCGGGCCCGCTCGGGCGATGGCGAGCACGGAGGCGACACAGTCCCCCGCCGGAGCCTCCCCGGACTAGGTGGCAAGACACCGCCGCGCTTGAGCCCTGACGGGGCCGGGGACAAAAGGCATTTGAGCTCTGGCGGGCTCGGCCCCAAGAAGCCGCACTCCTGGAGTTCTGGCGGGTTCGGGGACGAGGCACCACTCCGCTTGAGCCCCGACGGGCTCGGGACCAACAAGCCACCTCCCTGGAGTTCTGGCCGACTCGGGGATGAGACACCACCTCGCTTGAGCCCTGACGGACTCGGGACCAAGAACTGGGGTTCAGGCGAGCTCGGGGACGAGACACCACCTCCCGACGGGCTCGGCCCCGAAAAGCCGCGCTCCTGGAGTTCTGGCGGGTTCGGGGATGAGACGCCGCCTCGGTTGGGTGAGGGCGGGGTGGACGGGTGGATCAGTGTGCCGTTGCCGAGGCGGAGTGATGACCCGCCGCGGCAGCACGCGCCGATGCGGACGCTGGATCCCGGGTGGCGGAGCGGCAGGACGCCGGTGACCCAGTACGGGGACAAACTGGTGTTCGCGAACCCGCCCGTGGAGAGTCCTGCCGGGAGCCACGGGGAGACGTGGGACGAGTTCTGGCGGGAGCGGCCGGACGAGGACGACCCGGAGGCCAGGATCTCGCTGCAGTGGCTCGTACGGGCGGCGCTGATCGTCGGTGTGGTGATGCTGGTGGCGGGCCTGGTCTGGGCCGGGATCCAGAGCCGCCAGCGCCAGGCCCCGGCCACACTGGACCCGGCGACCGGCCAGTCCTCGGCGGATCCAGGAGCCACGACGGGAACGGAACAGGCACCGGCCGACCCCCAGGCCACGACAGACCAGGATCAAGCACCCGCCGACCCCAGAAGTACCCAGGTACCAGCGGACACCGGCTCACCCGCCGACCCCGCGGACACCGCAGCCCCGGTGGACGCGGAAGGGCAGGGAAATGCCTCTCCCCCGGCGCCCGTGGCGGCGATCTCGCCCACGTCCGTGAAGCTGGGCGAAAAGCGGTCCGGGACGTTCAAGCTGACGTGCACCGGGGACTGCCGCGTCACCTCGTTCTCCGGCACGAACGGCATCGCCGTCTCCGGCAACGCCTTCACCGTCGCCGCCCCGGCCGCCCGCCCCGGCTGCCTGGGCCCGCCCGTCACCGAGTCCGGCGTCGTCACCGTCCACTGGACCAGCACCGCCAAGGGTGACGGCGAGACCACCGAAGGCACGACCACGGCGGACGGAACCCTCACGCTCATGGTGTCGTGGACCGTCACCCATGACAGAGGCGCCCTCATCCCCGACGCGAACGGAGGCGGCTATTGGAGCAACTGCCCACGAACACGTGAATGACCAAGGCGAAGATGCACACACGAGCAAGAGGGCCTCGGGCGGAGATCCGCCCGAGGCCCGGTCACTGCGGCAGGTCAGGTCAGAAGAACGAGAACTCCCGCTCCGGCTCCGGCAGGGTCACCTCCCGCGGTCCGATGAACCTCGCCCTGTCCTGCGGCACGCTCTCCAGCGGCGTCCCGAGCACCACCGGGAACGCGATCGAGCTCTTGGACAGGTCGACGGTGACGTTCGCCCCGGTGCCCGTCTCGTTGCTGTAGTTCGAGTCGGTGCCGGCGATCACCAGACCGATCCGGTGTCCCTTCTTGAAGATGTAGTCCTGCGGCAGGGTCTCCCACTTGACGCTCCCGTACGTGCCCACGGGCAGCGGTGCGGAGCGGCTGAGCGAGAGGCGGTTCTGCACGTCGATCCAGCCGCGCGCGACGATCTCGACCGGCCGGTTGACGGTGTTGGTGACGACCTTGCGGTAGCAGGCGTCGTCCCCGGCGGTGCTGTCGCCCCAGCAGTCCTCCTCGGTCAGGGTGGTGATGCCCCCGCCGCGCCGCCAGTCGACGCGGGTGTCGTCGCCGAAGTCGACGAGCAGCGCGGTCAGGTTGGCGGTCGGCTTGTCGAGCTTGACCCGCAGGTCGGCGACGGGGGTGCCGGACAGGCGCAGGTCGAGGGGCAGCTCACCGGTGGTGTACGCGATCCGGCCCGGCTTGGCGGTGCCGACGTCGGACACCATGTCGGACTCGGTCATGCGTACGTCGGTGAAGCTCGCGGTCGCCTTCTTGCCGGGCAGGAGGCGGAGCGAGCCGTCGGCGGCCGGGCGCAGGGTCAGCTTGTGGCCGCGGGGCGCCGGCCAGTCGCGCTCGGTGATCCACTGGGCGGGAGCGACCTCGATGTCGGCGCGGGGCTCGCGCATGATGTCGTTGCGCACGCCGTGCAGCCAGTGGTCGAACCACCGGTGCAGCGTGTCGACCCAGAGCCCTCTGCGGCCCTCGAAGTCGAACGGGTCCACGTGGGCGGTCTGGCCGAGCCATATCTTGCGGGGCACGCCGCGCTTGGCCAGCGCCTCCCACCACTTGGAGAAGTTGTCGGGCTTGACGTTGAGGTCGTTGACGGTGTGCGCGACGAACACGCTCGCCCGTACCTTGGAGACGTCGCCGAGCAGGCCGTTGATGTAGTCGCGCTCGGCCCAGAAGGCGTTGTGGTCGCCGGTGTCGTCGCCGTCCTCGGCGTCCATCCGGTCGCGCACGGCCTGACACTTGGGCTCGGGGTCGGTGTCGATGTAGTTGGCCAGCCAGGAGGCGTAGTCGTAGTTGTAGATGACGCCGTTGGAGCGCTGGTACTTGTACCAGGAGCTGATCGCGGAGATGGGCACGATCGTCTCCAGGCCGCGCACGCCGGTGGCGGCGACGGCGTTGGCGAGCGTGCCGTCGTACGACTTGCCGATCATGGCCGACTTGCCGGTGGTCCAGTCGGCGACGGCGGGGCTGCCGTCGGCGCGGTAGGCCTTGGCGCGGCCGTTGAGCCAGTCGATGACGGCCTTGCCGCCCAGCACGTCGGCCTTGCCCCCGATGTCGGGGCAGCCGTCGGACCGGGTGGTGCCGAGCATGTCGACGTTGAGCACGCCGTAGCCGCGCGGCACGAAGTAGTTGTCGTAGAAGAGCGGGAACTTCACGACGTTGCCGGCGTCGTCGTAGACCTTCCGCTCGCCTTCGTTGCCTCGACCGGAGTTGTCGTAGTACGGGCTCTCGTCGATGATGACGGGCACCCGGAGGCCGGGGCCGGACTCCTTGGGCCTGATGATGTCGACACGCACCCGGTCGAGCCTGCCGTCGGCGTCGCTGTCGACGGTCGACTCGACGTACACGTGTTCGCGGATGGCGTCGGCGTAGGAGAAGACCGGCTGCGTGCGGCCGTTCTCGACGGTGATCTCTGGAGCGGTTGCCGCCTGGACGGGGGTGGCCGTCCCCACGATGAGGGCGGCGGCGATGAGGGCCGGGCGTAAGGGTGGCACGCGTGACCTCCGGGGGGCTGACAAAGTACGAGCAATCTCTCAGACCCCCGACGCCCTGACAAGATCTACCCACCGCCGTCCAGCCCCCTGTCCGAGCCCTTTGCCACACCCGTTACGAACCCCACGAGCCGAAACACCGCCCGCACCACGCCACACACCCGCACGGCCCGCGCGCGGCCATGGCCACCGCGGGCCGACACGAGCAGCCCGCCGCCGACAGCGACGACGTGCGCGGAACATCACCTCCAGAGCGGGCGGGCGCTACCCCGATCGTGTCCGCCTTGTCACCGACCCGCGGGTCCGGCTCGCGTCCCCCGGCGCGGCAACCGCAGCGCCACCACCGCCAGCAACCCGCCACCCGCCGCAGCCGCCAGCAGTCCGAACGGGGAACGCCCGTGATCACCCCTGAAGCGCGGCGTGCGCCTACCCCGAGATGACGATCGTGTCCGCCTTGTCGTCGACTGGCGGGTCCGGTTCGCGTCCTCGGCGCGGCAACCGCAGCGCCGCCACCGCCAGCAGCGCGCCGCCTGCTGCGGCGAGCAGGAGTGTGTACGGGGGGACGCCGACGGTGGGCGTTTCCGCGGTGGGCGCGGAATCGGGAACTGTGGCGGCGGGCGCGGATGCCGCGGTGGGAAGGGCTGGGGAGGCGTCCGGTACGCCTTCGAGGTCGGGGATGCCCGGGGGACGGATCACGCCCCAGTAGTCCACGGTCGGCTCACGAAGGGCCTTGACCAGGTCCGGGTCGAGGGGGTTGATCTCGATCCGGCCCGGCACGGTGAGGGTCCCGATCTCGTACGGCTGGAACATCCCCTGCACGCCGGTCAGCTTGTGGACGCCTTCGGGCACGTTGACGGCGGCCGCGTAGTGGCCGGGCTCGGGCAAGGGGCTGCCGGGGAACTCGCGGACGAGGCCGTCGGCGCCGGTCAGCCGCAGCGCGGTCGGGCCCAGCTCGCCCTCGAACGGGTGGGTGCCGTGCTGCAGGACCCAGAACCCGATCGTGTACGACGTGCCGGGAGCCAGCGAGGACGGCACCGGATCGAGATACGTGAGCGCCCACCCGCCGGACGCCGAGGCCGGGGGCGCGCCCGCGATCAGCGCGGCAGCGGCGGCCAGGATGACCATCAACCTTCTCATGTCACACCTCCGGCCGTGATACACCGCCCGGCGGTCCCAGGTTCCCGAGGGCGGTGCGTTTCCCGCCCGCGCGACGCAGAATTGAGGGGCCATGCGGGGGATCCGGCGAGATGCGAGGAGGCCCGCGCCGTGTTCGCCACCGGACGCGAATACCTGACGGGGATGCTCGACGTGCTCGTGCACGAGGGGATGCTGGCCGAGTGGCGGCGTGAGTCGCCCGACGGCTACGTGCTCCGCACGCATGAGGGCGAGGAGGTCACGCTGACGTCGTCGCAGGCCGCGATGTGGACGCACGGCGCGTTCGCCGCCTATCTGGCCCTGGTCGACCAGGGCCGCATCAGCCCGCGGCTGCCGGGCGGCACGTGATCAGGGGTTGCGTGCCCGGCCGAGGATGTGGGCGAGCGGGGGCGCGCCGGGGATCCGGTGGGTGAACCGGTCGTGCTCCTCGATGACCAGGCCCGCGGCGCCGATGGCCGCCGCCGTGTCGCGGTTGGGATGGCAGCCGCCGGCCACCCGCGACCACACCGGGGTGACCAGGTCCTGCAGCAGCCCGCGGACGGGCCGGTCGGAGCGCACGTGCTCGAAGAAGCGCAGCTCGCCGCCGGGCTTGAGCACCCTGCGCAGCTCGGCGAGCGCGCCTGCCGGGTCGGGGACCGAGCAGAGCACGAGCGAGACCACCACCGCGTCGAACTCGGCCGGCCCGGACGGCAGCGCCCCGGCGTGGCCGGGCACGACGCGTACCGGCACGGGGGCGGTGGCCGCGGCCCGCTCGGCGGCGGCGCGGAGCACGTCGTCGGGCTCGACCGCGACGACCTCGCGCACGCCCCGCGGGTAGTGGGGGAAGCTGAGCCCGTTGCCGGCGCCGACCTCCAGGACGCGGCCGCTCAGCCCGTCCAGCAGGCGGGTGCGCAGCTCGCCCGTGACGGGCTCGGCCCGCCGGCTCATCCGGTCGTACGCGCGGGCGAACCGGGGATGCTGGAACCGCGAGAGATCCTGCATGGCTCCCACCGTATGCGGACAAGCCGGGCGACGGCGCCCGGCGTACCGGGCGCCGACGCCTCGTTCAGGACGCGCTGTTGCTCATGTAGCGGTCGATCTTCCAGGAGTCGTTGTCCTTCATCAGCAGGAAGAACCCGCGGGTCGCCTCGGCGCCCTGGCCGGAGGACGCGAAGACGAAGGCGCTCTTGCCCATGGTCTCCGACTCCTCGATGCTCGGCGTGCCGCCGGCGCCCTGCTGACCCTTGAAGAGCTCGGTCAGCGCCTGCGTGCCCTCCGCCGTCTCGTGTCCCTGCACCGCCGCCACGCCGTCCGAGGTGAACATCTTGGCGGCCTGCTCGCCGTTGCCCGAGGCGAGCGCCTGGTAGAACTTCTCCACCACCGACCGGGGCGAGCCCTTGCCGGTCTCGGTCGGTGTCGCCGTGCCCGTTTCGCCGGGCATCGGGCTTTCGGTCATGCCGGGCTCGGTGCCCGTCGGCGAGGCGGGGCTCGCCGCGCCCTTCATCGCTTGTCCGGTGCCGCCCGCGGCGCAGCCGGCGGTGAGGAGGGCAGGAACGACCATGGCCAGCAGGACGCCCCTGCGCAGGAATTTCATGCTCATGGCCGCAGTGATGCCCGCCCCGGTCGTCCGGGAATGCGCGCTTGATCCAGTCCGGACGAGTCCTTTACCGGCTGCGGATTACTCACACGAATGGTTCACCCGATTTGTCGAGATCGTTCAGAGGTGCGATCGTTGCCACCTCGATACCAATTTGGCGAGGCGTCGCCTATAGCGTCCCTTCAGTGCCGCAAATTAAGGCGAACCTAAGCACGGAGCCCGAGCCCCTGCCCCTGCGTGAGGAGGCCGAGCGCTGTGCCGCGGTCGACGTCGGCCGACGCTGCGTGCTCCCGGCGACTCACCCGGGCGCCCACGTCTACCCGCCCACCGACACGAGCCCGCGATCCTGAGCGCGGGCGCCGGACGGCGGAACACTGACGGACACCTGCACCGCGCCGTCGCGGACGCGCGCCCGGTAGACGGGGACCGCGACCGCGGGCTCGTCCAGGCAGCGCCCCGTGACCAGCGAGAACACCTGCTTGTGCAGCGGCGAGGCGACGGTCGCCTCGCCCTTCCTGGTGCCGACGATCCCGCGTGAGAGCACGTACGCCCCGCTGAACGGGTCGCGGTTGCCCAGCGCGTGCACCGTGCCGTCGTAGGTGCGGAAGAGCGCCACCTGCTCGCCGTCCACCAGCGCGCACACGCCGCGCTCGGGCAGCAGGAGGTCGTAGCCGCAGATGCCGATCCAGTTCATGACATCACCACCGGTTTGATCTGGTCTCGCTCTGTCGCGAAGACGATGGACGGGTCGGGGACCCCTGGTGCGTTGACGAAGCTGACGAACCGGCCGAGCTTGTCCGGGTCCTCCAGCGTGGCCCGCCACTCGTCGGCGTAGGTGGCGACGTGCCGCTCCATGTGCGCGTCGAGGTCGGCGCAGATGCCGAGCGAGTCGTCCATGATGACCGAGCGGAGGTAGCCGAGCCCGCCGTCGAGCGACTCCAGCCACGCGGAGGTGCGCTGCAGCCGGTCGGCGGTGCGGATGTAGAACATCAGGAACCGGTCGATGGTCCTGATCAGCTCCTCGCCGGTCAGGTCGGCGGCGAGCAGGTCGGCGTGGCGGGGCTTGAAGCCGCCGTTGCCGCCCACGTACAGGTTCCAGCCCTGCTCGGTGGCGATGACGCCGAAGTCCTTGGACCTGGCCTCGGCGCACTCGCGGGCGCAGCCGGAGACGGCCGACTTGAGCTTGTGCGGCGAGCGCAGCCCCCGGTAGCGCAGCTCCAGCGCGATGGCCATGCCCACCGAGTCCTGCACCCCGTACCGGCACCAGGCCGAGCCGACGCACGACTTCACCGTGCGCAGCGCCTTGCCGTAGGCGTGGCCGGACTCGAACCCGGCGTCGACGAGCCTGCGCCAGATCTCCGGGAGCTGGTCGACGCGGGCGCCGAACAGGTCGATCCGCTGCCCGCCGGTGATCTTCGTGTAGAGGCCGAAGTCGCGGGCCACCTCGCCGATGACGATGAGCTTGCCGGGGGTGATCTCGCCGCCGGGGATGCGCGGCACGACCGAGTACGTCCCGTTCTTCTGGATGTTGGCGAGGAAGTGGTCGTTGGTGTCCTGCAGGGCGGCGTTCTCGCCCTCCAGCACGTGCCCGTTGTGCAGCGAGGCGAGGATGGAGGCCACGGCGGGCTTGCACACGTCGCAGCCGCGGCCTTCCCCGTGCTCGGCGATGAGCTGGGAGAACGTGCGGATGCCGCGCACCCGTACGATGTCGAACAGCTCCGCCCTGGAGTGGGCGAAGTGCTCGCACAGCCCCTTGCCGGTGTCCACGCCGGCCTTCTCCAGCAGCTGCTTGAGCATCGGCACGCAGCTGCCGCAGGTGGTGCCGGCGCGGGTGCACGCCTTGACGCCGGGCACGTCGGCGCAGCCCTGGTCGTGGATGGCGGCGCGGACGGCGCCGGCGCTGACGTTGTTGCAGGAGCACACCTGCGCGTCGTCGGGCAGGTCGAGCTGGACCCCGCCGCCGGCGAACAGCAGGTCCGCGGGGGGTGCGGGCAGCGGCTTGCCGACGTAGGAGCGCAGCGTGCCGTACGGGGAGGCGTCGCCGACGCAGATGCCGCCGAGCAGGGTGGTGGCGTCGTCGCTGATGAACAGCTTCTTGTAGACGCCGCCCACCGGGTCCATGTAGGTGACGTCGAGCGCCCCTTCCATGGCTCCGAACTGGGCCACCTCGACGCCGAGCAGCTTCAGCTTGGTGGACAGGTCGGCGCCGCCGAACGCCGCCCCGCCGCCCGTGATCCGCTCGGCGGCGACCTCGGCCATGGTGAAGCACGGCCCGGCGAGCCCGTACACCATGCCGTCGTGCAGGGCGCACTCGCCGACGGCGTAGATGTGCGGGTCGGAGGTCCGCATGGCGGAGTCGACGACGACGCCGCCGCGTTCCCCCACCGCCAGGCCGCACTCCCTGGCCAGCTCGTCGCGCGGCCTGACCCCGGCGGAGAAGACCACGATCTGGGCCTCGACGAGGGTGCCGTCCGGCGTGCGGAGACCGGTGACCTTCCCCCGGCCGTCGGTGACGATCTCCTGTACGCCGGAGCCCGCGTGCACGCTCAGCCCGAGCGCCTCGATGTGGCCCTTGAGCACCGCGCCGCCGCCCTCGTCCACCTGGCGGGGCATCAGCCACGGGCTCATCTCCACGATGTGGGTGCGCAGCCCGAGCCCGCGCAGCGCGTCGGCGGCCTCCAGGCCGAGCAGCCCGCCACCGACCACGACGCCGTCGGTGGCCCCCTCGGCCGCCGTCCTGATCGCGTCCAGGTCGTCGATGGTCCGGTAGACGTGCGCGTGCCCGGCCCCCGGCACCGGCGGCACGAACGGCCTGGAGCCGGTGGCGAGCACCAGCACGTCGTACGGCTCCGGCTCGCCGCCCTCGACGGTCACCCGGCGGGCCCGCCGGTCGATGCCGGTGACGCGGCTGTTCAGCCTGGTCACCACGCCGGGCGGCACCGGGTAGGAAAGCTCCTCGGCCGAGACGCCGTCCAGGTACGAGGTGAGCGCCACCCGGTCGTAGGCGGGCCTGGGCTCCTCGCCGATGACCGTGATCGTCCCGTCGAAGCCCCGCTCCAGCAGGGCCTCCACGAGCCGGTGGGCGGCCGGCCCGTACCCGGCCACGACGATCTTCCTCATGCGGGAACCCCTTCCTGTTCGCACAGCCAGCCGACGATGCCCGCCACGGCGTCACGGCAGGTGCCGCAGCCGGTCGTGGCCCTGGTGGCGGCGGCCACGCCGGCCATGTCCCTGGCGCCCGCCTCCCAGCACGCCCTGATCTGTCCCTTGGTCACGTCGTTGCAGTGGCACACCTTGGCCGCGTCGGGCATCAGCGTCGGGCTGTCGGCCCTCGCCGCCGGCGCCGGCCCGGGGAACAGCAGCCCGGCCCGGTCTCCCGGCAGCGGCCCGCCGCGGTCGTAGAGCTGGGTGAGGGTGCCGACGGCGTCGGTGTCGCCCAGCAGGATCGCGCCGACGAGCCGGTCGTCGCGGATGACGAGCTTGCGGTAGGTGCCCCGGGCCCGGTGGCTGAAGCGCACCACCTCGGCCTGCTCGTCGGTGAGGTGCGTCTCGCCCATCGCGGCCAGCTCGACGCTGCTCGCCTTGAGCCGGGTGACCAGCCGGGAGCCGCGATAGCGCGACGCGCCGCCGGTGATCACGTCGGCGGCCACGGCGGCCTGTTCCCAGGCGGGCGCGACCAGCCCGTACACGGTGCCGTCGTGCTCGGCGCACTCGCCGATGGCCAGGATGGACGGGTCGTCGGTGCGCAGCTCGTCGTCGACCACGATGCCGCGCCGCACTTCCAGCCCGGCCTCGGCGGCCAGCGCGGTGAGCGGGCGGACGCCGCAGGCGAGCACCACCAGGTCGCCCTCGACCAGTTCGCCGCCGGCCAGCCGGACGCCGCCGTCCTCGACGGCGACGGCGCTGGCGCCGGTCCTGATCTCGACGCCGAGCCCGGCCAGCGTCTCGCCCAGCACCAGGCCTGCCTCGGGGTCGAGCTGCCGTTCCATCAGGTGGCCGGCCAGGTGCAGCAGCGTCACGGGCAGCCCGCGCCCGGCCAGCCCGCGGGCGGCCTCGACGCCGAGCAGCCCGCCGCCGATCACCACCGCGCGGCGGCTGTCGGCGGCGGCCTTGACGATGCGGTCGCAGTCGTCGAGCGTCCGGAACGGGATGGCGCGCCCCACGCCGGGGATGGGCGGCACGATCGCCTCGCTGCCGGTGGCCAGCACGAGCAGGTCGTACGGCGCGCGCCGGCCGTCGGCGGTGTGCACGGCGCGCGACTCGCGGTCGATCCAGGCCACGGCGCTCCCGAGCACCGCCTCCACCCGGTGCGTGTCGTACCAGGACAGGTCGTGCAGGCCGAGCTGCTCGGGCCTGGCCTGCCCGGCGAGCACGTTCGACAGCAGCACCCGGTTGTAGGGCCTGCCCTGCTCGGCCCCGAACACGGTGACCGGCATCCGCGGGTCGCGCGCCCGTACCTCGCTGACCAGGCGCGCGCCCGCCATCCCGTTGCCGACGACGACGAGCCTCATGTGACCCGCTCCACCCGTACGGCGCAGACCTTGAACTCCGGCATCCGGGACGTGGGGTCGAGCGCCGGATTGGTCAGCCGGTTCGCCCCCTCCCAGTGAAACGGCATGAACACGGTGTCGCTCCTGATCGCGTCGCTGATCCTGGCCACGCCCTGTCCCTGGCCGCGCCTGCTGGTGACCCGCACCAGGTCCCCCGCCCCGATGTCCAGCCGCCCGGCCAGATCGGGGTGGAGCTCCACGTACGGTTCGGGCACGGCGGCGGCGAGGGCGGCGATCCTGCGGGTCTGCGCGCCGCTCTGGTAGTGCGCGAGCACGCGGCCCGTCGTGAGGTAGACGGGGTAGTCGTCGTCGATCTCCTCGGCCGGGCCCCGGTGCTCGACCGGCACGAACCTGGCCCGCCCGCCCGGGGTGGCGAAGGCTTCCAGAAACGGCCGCGGCGTCCCCGGGTGCCCCGGCTCGGGACACGGCCAGAAAACCCCGACTTCCGCGCCGCCCCGATCATCCGCGCGGTCCCGGACCTCTCCTCCGTACGGGACGTCTCCCTCATCGTGGGTTTCCCGGGGCTCTTCCGCTTCTCCCGTGATGCGGTCGTACGTGATGCCCGAGTAGTCGGCGGGGCCGCCCGCGCTGGCGCGGCGCAGTTCCTCGAACACCTTGCCCGGCTCGTCGGCGAAGTCGTGGCCGAGCCTGCGGGCCAGCCCGGCGATGACCTCCAGGTCGCTCCGCACGCCGGGCGGCGGCCGGACCGCCTGCCGGCGCAGCAGCACGCGGCCCTCCAGGTTGGTCATGGTGCCGGTCTCCTCGGCCCACTGGGTGACGGGGAACACCACGTCGGCCAGCGCCGCCGTCTCCGACATGACCACGTCGCAGACGACGAGCAGGTCCAGCGACCTGATCCGCTCGGCGACCCGGGCGGAGTCGGGCGCGGACACGACCGGGTTGGAGCCGAACAGCAGCATCGCCTTCGGCCCCGCCGGCGTGCCGAGCGCCTCCAGCAGCTCGAACGCCGACCGGCCGGGACCCGGCAGGTCGCCGGGATCGACGCCCCACACGCCGGCGACGTGCTCGCGGGCCGCCGGGTCGTCGATCCTGCGGTAGCCGGGGAGCTGGTCGGCCTTCTGCCCGTGCTCCCTGCCGCCCTGGCCGTTGCCCTGCCCGGTGAGGCACCCGTACCCGGAGCCGAGCCGTCCGGGCAGGCCGAGCGCGAGCGCCAGGTTGACGAACGCGGTGACGGTGTCGGTGCCCTGGGCGTGCTGCTCGGCGCCGCGCCCGGTGAGCACGTACGCGTTCTTCGCGTACGCGAGCGCGCGCACGGCCTCGCGCATCCGCGGCACGGGCACGCCGGTGATCCGCTCGACGCGCTCCGGCCACCAGGCGGCGAGCGAGGTCCGTACGGCGTCGAACCCGCTGGTGCGCTCCTCGACGTACGCGGCGTCGACCAGGTCCTCGGCGACGGCCAGGTGCAGCAGGCCGAGCGCGAGCGCCAGGTCGGTGCCGGGCGCGGGCCGCAGGTGCAGCCAGGCGAGCCTGGCCGTGGCGGTGCGGCGCGGGTCGATGACGATGAGCCGCGGCCCGTCCAGGTGGCGGACGAACGGCGGCATGGTCTCGGCCGGGTTGGCGCCCGCCAGCAGCACCACGTCGGCCCCGGCCAGGTCGGTGACGGGGAAGGGCATGCCGCGGTCCATGCCGAACGCCCTGATCGAGGCGGCGGCGGCCGACGACATGCAGAAGCGGCCGTTGTAGTCGATCTGGCTGGTGCCGAGTGCGACCCTGGCGAGCTTGCCCAGCAGGTACGCCTTCTCGTTGGTGAGCCCGCCCCCACCGAACACGGCCACGCCGTCGGGGCCGTGTTCGAGCCTGATGGCGGACAGCCGGTCGGCGACGTGGCCGAGCGCCACGTCCCACTCCACCGGCCGCCCGTGCAGGAGCGGGCTGGTCAGGCGGGCGCCGTTGGTGAGCAGGTCGGCGGCGGTCCAGCCCTTCTGGCACAGGGCTCCGGCCGCGTTGGCCGGGACGTCGGTCCGCGGCGTGATCGTGATCCCGGACGCGGTGGCGCTGATCGCCATCCCGCACTGCAGCGCGCAGTACGGGCAGTGGGTCTTCACCGGCTCGGCCATCCGGTCAGACCCTCGCGTGGGCGAGACTGGCCACCCGCGAGACGCCGACGGTGCGCAGGTAGCACCACCAGGTCAGGGCGGCGCAGCTCGCGTAGAAGAGGCCGAAGGCGAGGAACGCGCCCGCCGGGCTGCCGGTGGCCGCGAACGACATGCCGAACGCCCGGTTGATGAGGAAACCGCCGAGCGCGCCGACGGCGGAGATGATGCCGATGGCCGCGGACGCCTGCCGCTTGCCGTGCAGCAGCGCCGCCTCGTCGTCGCCCTTCTCGGCCACCGCCTTGGCCTGGAAGATCGCGGGGATCATCCGGTAGGTGGAGCCGTTGCCGATGCCGGCGGTCAGGAACAGCGTCTGGAAGGCGAGGAAGAACAGCCAGAAGCTGCCCGATCCGGACGCCGCCCAGACGAGCAGGACGCCGCCGCCCATGGCCGCGAAGTTCCACAACGTGACCGGGGCCCCGCCGAGCCGGTCGGCCAGCCACCCGCCCACCGGCCGGATCAGCGACCCGATCAGCGGCCCGGCGAACGCCACCGCGGCCCACGGCGCGTCCGGGAACAGGCTCGTGCTGAGCAGCGGGAAGGCGGTCGAATAGCCGATGAACGAGCCGAACGTGCCCACGTACAGGAACGACATCACCCACGTCTGGGCCTTGCCGGCCACCGCGAGCTGCTCGCGCGGGCTGGCCTTGGCGCTGGTGAGGTTGTCCATGAAGAACCAGGCGCAGACGGCGGCGACCACGACGAACGGCAGCCAGAACCACCCGGCGGCGGCCAGCCCGAACGCGCCGATCACCAGCGGCATGACGAGCTGCACCGAGCTGACGCCGATGTTGCCGCCGGCGGCGTTCAGGCCGAGCGCGACGCCCTGCTTGCTCCGCGGGTAGAAGTAGGTGATGTTGGCCATGCTGGAGGCGAAGTTGCCGCCGCCCACCCCGGCCGTGGCCGCGATCAGCAGGAACATCCAGTACGGGGTGTCCGGGCTGCTCACCGCGACCCCGAGCAGCACGGCGGGCACGACCAGCAGCAGCGCGCTGACGACGGTGAAGTTGCGTCCGCCGAACCTGGCCGGCCCGAACGTGTACGGCACCCGCAGCACGGAGCCGATCAGGTTCGGCAGCGCGACCAGCCAGAACAGCTGGTCGGTGGTGAACTCGTAGGCGCCCATCCGGGCGGCCACGATGCTCCACAGCGTCCAGACGGTGAAACCGAGATGCTCGGCCAGGATCGAGAAGACCAGGTTGCGCCGGGCGACCTTCCGGCCGGTGGTCCGCCAGAAGGCCGCGTCGTCGGGATGCCACTCGGCGATCCAGCGCGCCATCATTCCTCCTACGTTCTGAGCTGACTCGAACGTAGGAACCCGGGGTTACGCACAGAGGCGGATCGGCGCTGTGCGTTCGTTACGGGTGACTCACCCGGGCAACAGGCGATACACAAGCGTCACGCCGGAAACACGCCGTTAACGAACGCTCCTGAAGAAGGCCCGGATGTCGCGGACCAGCAGCTCCGGCTCCTCCATCGCGGCGAAGTGGCCGCCGGTCTCGAACTCGGTCCAGTGCACCACCTTGTCCGTCCGCTCGGCCAGGCTCCTGATCGGCAGCACGATGTCGTGCGGGAACACCGCGACGCCGAGCGGGGTGGGCGACGGCTGCGGCATGGACCAGGCGTGGGAGAACTCCCAGTAGATCTGCGCCGCCGAGTCGGCCGTGTTCGTCAGCCAGTAGAGGCTGACGTTGGTGAGCAGCCGGTCGCGGTCCACCGGCCGGTCGGTCCACTCGCGGAACTTCTCCGCGATCCAGGCGAGCTGCCCCGCCGGCGAGTCGGCCAGCCCGAACCCGAGCGTGTGCGGCCGGCTCGACTGGATCGCCATGTAGCCGCCCATGTCCCCGGTGAACTCCTCCAGCTTGGCGAGCCGCGCCTTGTCGGACTCGCTCAGCTCGCCCAGGTCGCCCGACGGGAAGGTCATGTGGTAGTTCACGTGCACGCCGATCACGTGCTCGGCGTCGGTCAGCCCCAGCTCGCGGGAGATCCCTGACCCCCAGTCGCCGCCCTGCGCCCCGTACCGCTCGTACCCGAGCCTGGCCATCAGCGTGGCCCAGGCGCGGGCGATCCGGCCGAGCGTCCAGCCGGTGCCGGTCAGCGGGGCGGAGAGTCCGAAGCCGGGGACGGACGGGATGACCAGGTGGAAGGCGTCGGCCGGGTCGCCGCCGTGCGCCTCCGGGTCGGTCAGCGGCCCGATCACGTCGAGGAACTCGACGACCGAGCCCGGCCAGCCGTGGGTGAGGATCAGCGGGGTGGCGTCCGGCTCGGGCGAGCGCACGTGCAGGAAGTGGATGTCCTGGCCGTCGATCTCGGTGACGTACTGCGGGTGGGCGTTGAGCTCGGCCTCGTGCGCCCGCCAGTCGTAGCCGGTGGCCCAGTAGCCGGCCAGCTCGCGCAGCTCCGCCACGGTGACGCCGCGCTCGCTGCCTGCGCCCGGGGTCTGTACGGGGTAACGGGTCCGGCTCAGCCGCTCGCGCAGGTCGTCGAGGTCGGCCTGGGGGATGTCGAGGTGGAACTCCCTGATGGTCATAGATGTACCGTCCCAGGGATTGTGGCAAGCTTTTTGCCGCTTTTTCCGGGAAAATCGGTAAATGCTGGAAACCTCCGCGCGGCTGCTGCGCCTGCTGTCGCTCCTGCAGACCCGGCCCGCCTGGACCGGCGCCGAGCTGGCCGAACGCCTCCAGGTCAGCCCCCGGACCGTCCGCTACGACATCGGCAAGCTGCGCGGCCTCGGCTATCCGGTCCACGCCACGCCCGGGGTGGCCGGGGGTTACCGGCTGGGCGCCGGGGCCGAGCTGCCGCCGCTGCTGCTGGACGACGAGGAGGCGGTGGCGGTCGCGGTGGGGCTGCGCACCGCCGGTGCGGTGGAGGGCATCGAGGAGACGTCCCTGCGCGCCCTGGCCAAGCTGGAGCAGGTGCTGCCCGACCGGCTGCGCCGCCGGGTCCGGGCGCTGCACGCGGCCACCGTGTCCCTGGCGCCAGGCGGGCCGGCCGTCCCCGCCGAGACGCTGACCGCCGTCGCCACCGCCTGCCGCGACCGGCACCGGCTGCGGTTCGACTACCGGACGCACGACGGGTCCGCACGGACGCGGGACGTCGAACCGTACCGGCTGGTGCACACCGGGCGGCGGTGGTACCTGATCGGCTGGGACGTGGAGCGGGACGACTGGCGCACCTTCAGGGTCGACCGGATCGCGCTCCGGACACCCGGCGGCCCGCGCTTCACCCCCCGGGAGGCGCCGCCCGCGTCGATGGTGCCGAAGGGGGTCGACACGGCGCTGATGCGGCACCGGGCGCGGGTCACGGTGCATGCCCCGGCCTCCGTCATCGCCCCGCACCTGCCGGAATCGGTGCTCGTCGAGAGCGCCGGAGACCGTACGTGCGTGGTGCACGCGGGCGGCGAGACCCCGATGCGGCTGGCGCTGCACATCCTCGCCCTCGACGCCGATTTCACCGTCGACGACCCCCCTGAGCTGCTGGAAGCCCTGCGCACCCTCTCGGCGCGGGCCGAGGTTACGGCGCTCGGGACAGGGGAACAGCATTCACAGCAAGGGGGGACATCATGATCAAAATGCTCCACAAGATGGGCATCAAGTCAAATCACATGTATCTGGCAGGAATCGGCTCCGTCGGCCTGGCCCTGGCCAGCTGGATGATGTCGAAGAACTACGAAGGCGCGGATCTGGATCGCGCCGACCGCTGGGGGATCTTCATCGGCGAGTGGGCGCCCACGTTCTTCGCCATGGGCGTGGCGCTCCGCATCGAGGAGACGCACCGCGAGCTGGGTGAGGGGCCGGAGGAGATGTACGGCCAGACCGGCCGCCAGCCGGAACGGGTGCACGCGGGCACCGGCATGTGACTTCCGAGAAGGCCCGCAGCCCGCCAGGTCTGCGGGCCTTCTCGCGTCCCGCCCTGGATCCCCGGCTCGTGGTTCAGGTCTGGGAGCCGGCCGCGCCCACGGTCCGGACGACCACTTTCCCGCGGACGCCGCCGGCTTCCAGCGCGCGGTGCGCCCCGGCGATGTCCGCCAGCGGATGGACGGTGTCCACCACCGGCCGGATCGCCCCGCTCTCCACGAGCCGCGTCAGGTCGGCGAAGAGCTCGTGGGTGGGGTTCCCGCTGAAGAACCGTACGCGTCGCGAGCCGTACACGGTGGAGACCAGGATGGAGGCCAGGGACGGGACGAGGCGGCCGAGGTCGAAGCTGATCGTCACCATGCGTCCGCCGGGCGTGAGGAGCCGGCGGTAGGCGCTCAGGGCGGTGCCTGCGGTGTCGAGGATCACGTCGAACCGGCCGAGGTCGCCGGGGCTCGTGGTCGCGTAGTCGACGGCTTCGTCGGCGCCGAGGTCCCGTACGAAGTCGAGGTTGCCCTTCCTGGCCAGCCCCGTGACGTGCGCGCCGTACGCCCGGCCGAGCTGGACGGCGACGCTGCCGACGCCGCCGCTCGCGCCGCGCACCAGCAGCCGCTCCCCCGCCCTGAGCCCGGCCCGGTCGCGCAGCGCGGTGATCGCGGTCGTGCCCACGCCGGGCAGGGAGGCGGCCTCGACCAGGTCCGTCCCGGCGGGCGCGAGGGCCAGGTGGCGCGGGCGGACGACGACGTACTCGGCCGCCGCGGAGCTGATCGCCCGGCCTCCGCCCCACACCCGGTCGCCCACCGCGAGGCCGCGCATGGGCGAGCCCAGGGCGGCGACCTCTCCGGCGAAGTCCATGCCGAGGGTCTTCGGGAAGCCCCGGCTCATCAGGCCGGTCAGCGGGCGGAGCCGCCCGGCGCGGGCCGCAAGTTCGCCCCCGTTGACGCTGCTGGCGTGCGCCCGCACCAGCACCTCGCCCGGCCCGGCGACCGGTTTCGGCACCGTGGCCTCGTACAGCACTTCCGGGGGCCCGTACCTGTCGTAACGGGCGGCGCGCATCTCGCTCACTGGTCCTCCTCGGGTGTCAGGCCCGACCCTAGGCCGCAACCGGAGGGGGTGCTCCACTTGGCGCTAATGTGAGAAGAGTGCCTGCCCGTTCCTCTCGGATAACGCTGCGCGCCGACGCGCGGCACAACCGCGACCGCATCCTCCAGGCGGCCCGCGAGGCGTTCGCCGCCCGCGGTCTCGACGTGCCGACGGCCGCGATCGCGCGCCGCGCAGGGGTCGGCGTCGCGACCCTCTACCGGCGCTTCCCCACCCGCGAGTCGCTGGTCGCGGAGGTGTTCGCCGACCAGCTCTCCGCCTGCGCCTCGACCGTCGACGACGCCCTGGAGGACCCCGACCCGTGGCGCGCCTTCCGCACGGTCATCGAGACGCTCTGCGCCATGCAGGCCGCCGACCGGGGGTTCACCGCCGCCTTCCTGACCGCGTTCCCCGAGGCCCTGGACTACGAGGACAAACGCGCCCGCGCCGAGCGGGGCTTCGTCGAGCTCACCCGTCGCGCCAAGGCCGCCGGACGGCTGCGTCCCGACTTCGACCTGGCCGACCTCGTGCTGCTGCTCCTGGCCAACAACGGCATCGTCACCGAGTCGTCCGGGGCCGCGGCGGCCGCCTCCCGCCGCTTCGTCGCCTACCAGCTCCAGGCCTTCCAGGCCGACCACGCCGGGCCGCTGCCGCCCCCGCCCCCGCTCGGCCTCGACAGCCTGTACGCCTCGCCGTCCAAGGGCCGGTAGCTACTTGCCGAACCGCTCCAGGGCGTCGCCGCTGAGCCGGTAGCGGATCCACTCGTCGCAGGGGATGGCGCCGATGGACTTGTAGAAGTTGATCGTTGGTTCGTTCCAGTCGAGCACGGACCATTCGAAGCGCCCGTACCCGCGCTCGAGGCAGATCCGGGCCAGCTCGGTCATGAGAGCCTTGCCGTGGCCGCCGCCCCGATGCTGGGGGCGCACGAAGATGTCCTCCAGGTAGAGGCCGTGGGTGCCGGTCCAGGTGGAGAAGCTGAGGAACCACATGGCGAAGCCGACCACCTCGCCGTCGTCGTTCTCGGCCATGTGGGCGAACACCTTGGGCTCGGGGCCGAACAGCGCCTGGCGCAGCTGCTCCTCGGTGGCCTCGACCTCGTCGAGCGACTTCTCGTATGCGGCCAGCTCACGGATCAGCTGGTGGATGGCGGGCACGTCGGCAGGGGTGGCAGAGCGAATCACGCACACAGATTAGGACATATCCACTAGAGCAGCAGATTCAGGATCAGCGTCAGCAGCACCGACAGGACGACCGACACGATGATCATGATCAGGCAGCCCAGCCCGCCGCCGGCCGGCCGGATGTCCCAGTTCCCGAGTCTCATGCCTGACGGCTGCCCCGGATACATCCATCGATGTATCCGAGATCAGCCCATGTGAGGACCTTCTCCCCGCTGGGCGACGGCATCGTGGAAAGGTGACAGGCAACAGGATCGAAGCACTGGACGTGCTCAGGGGCGCGGCGATCGCGGGCACGCTGGGCACGAACATCTGGATCTTCACCAGCCCGGGCGGGCCCGCCGATCTGGCGGGGGCGCTGGGGCAGGCGGGGGCGCTGGAGTCGTTCCTGCGCTTCCTCGCCAACGGCAAGTTCCTGGCGCTGCTGACCCTGCTGTTCGGCGTCGGGCTGGAGCTGCAGTACCGCTCGGCCCGGCGGCGCGGGCTGCGCTGGCCGGGGCGCTACCTGTGGCGGGCGGCGCTGCTGTTCGCCGAGGGGCTGCTGCACTACGTGCTGGTCTTCGAGTACGACGTGCTCATGGGGTACGGGGTGACCGCGATCGTGGTCGCGTACCTGATCGGGCGGAGCGACCGGGTGGTGACCGCCTGGATGGCGGCCGTCGGGTCGCTGTTCGTGCTGTTCGTGGGGCTGGCCACGGCCGCGCTCCTCTACAGCGGAGCCTCCCTGGCCGGATCCTCGCCGGGTTCGCTGTTCACCGAGGGGTCCTACCTGGACCAGGTGGCGTCCCGGATCGAGCTGGCCGGGGTGTACCGGGCGGAGGCGGTGTTCATCGTGCCGCTGGGCGTCGTGCTGTTCCTGCTGGGGGCCCGGCTGCTGCGGGCGGGCGTGTTCGACGGCACCGAGCGCGGCGCGGCGCTGCGGCGCAGGCTCATGGCGATCGGCCTGGGCGCAGGGCTGCCGCTCAACCTGGTCACCACGTTCGCCGGCCCCGGCTGGTTCCTGGTGGACCGGTACCTGCTGCCGCCCCTGGTGGCGCTGGGCCTGCTCGCCCTGATCACCTCGCTGGTGCGCCGGGACGCCGCGCCGGGGCCGCTGCGCCGCGGCCTGTCCAACGTGGGCAGGACCGCGCTGAGCTGCTACGTCTTCCAGAACGTGGTCGCCTCGGCCCTCTGCTACGGCTGGGGGCTCGGGCTGGCCGCCCGGCTCGACTGGCTGCGGCCCTGGTGGGTGCCGGTGGCGTGGCTGGCCGTCTGCGCGCTGTTCATGGCCCTGTCCACGCTCTGGCTGCGGCGGTTCAGCCGGGGGCCGATCGAGGCCGCGTGGCAGTGGGCGTACCAGCTGCCGTGGCGGTCGGCGCCGGCCCCCGCGCGCTCCGGGTCCGCCTAGACCATGCGCACCACGTGCAGCAGGTACTCCTTCCGGTTGCGCGGGTCGTGGCCGATGCGGCGACGGGCCGGCGGCGGCCCCGGCACCCGCTGGTAGCGGTCGAAGGCGGTCTCCAGGACGCCTTCGCCGCGGGTCAGCGACGGCAGCGCCCGCTCCAGCCCGTGCACCAGCGCCGCCGGCACCGTCCCCTCGATCCGGTACGTGTCGCCGTGCGGCCGCGAGCCCGTCGGGACGGCGCGCAGCCGCGACAGCACCGGCAGCACTCCGCCCAGCAGGTCGGCGGGGATCTCCAGGTGGAAGCGGTGCAGCGGCTCGTGCACGCGGGTGCCGGCCTGCTTCAGCGCGTCCATCAGCACCAGCGGCGTCAGGTTGCGGAAGTCGCCGGCGGTGCTGGACATGCTCTTGTCGAACACGCCGTGGGAGTGGCTCTGCCGCGCCCAGTAGCCGGTGTGGGTGAGGGTGACAGCGCAGTCGATCACCTCCCAGCCGTGCAGTCCCTGCTGGAGCGTCTGCCGCGCCGTCTCCTCGACGGCGCGCATGAACGTGTACGGCATCGACCCCAGCTCGACCGCCAGCCGGAACGTCACCCCCGACCCGATCGGCCCGGGTTCGACGCGCAGCCCGACCGTGCCGAGGAACGGGTTGCCGCCCTGGGCGATGAACTCGGCCGCCGCGCCGGTGCCGGCCGGGCGTTCGACGCAGATCGTGGTGGTCTCCTCGAACGTCACCTCCAGCCCGAACTCCTCGGCCAGCGTCTGCTGGATGACCTCCTTCTGCACCTCCCCGTACAGGGAGACGTAGGTCTCCTGCCGGACGTCGTCCTGCCGCAGGCCGATCAGCGGGTCCTGCTCGGCGAGCTGGGTGAGCGCGGCGTGCAGGGCGCCCCGGTCGGCGGCCCGGACGGGCGTGACGACGGTCTCCAGCGACGGCGGCGCGAAGTGGCGGCGCGCACGGCCGCGAGCCGGTCCGACGCGAATGCCGACGCGATCGGCGACACGATCGGCGACACGATCGGCGTGGTGATCGATGACGTGGTCGGCGGCGTGGTCGGCGTGCTGATCGGCGTGCTGATCGGCGTGCTGATCGGCGAACTGGTCGGCGAACTGGTCGCCGATGTAGTCGCCGATGTAGTCGCCGACGCGGATGCCGCCGAGCCCCGACAGCAGGCCGATCCGACCGGCGCCGACCGCGTCCGCGCGGACGGCGGTGCCGCGGTCGAACACCCCGATCGCCGTCACCTTGCCGTGGCCGGGAACGGTGTCGCGGACCCGGAGCGTGCCCGAGAACATGCGGACGTAGGCGAGGCGCTCCCCCGCGGGCCCGCGCTCGACCTTGAACACGGCGCCGGACGGCGGCCCCGACGCGTCGCCTTCGGCGGCGGGCAGCAGGTCGCGGATGCCGTCCATGAGCGCGGGCACGCCCGCCCCGGTGATGGCCGAGCCGAAGAACACCGGATGCGCCAGACCGTCGCGCGCCTGCCGGGTGAGCGCCTGGCGCAGCCGCCGGTCCGTGATGGGCCGGTCGTCCACGTACGCGGCGAGCAGGGTCTCGTCGTGGTCGGCGAGCAGCTCGGCCAGGCGCGGGTCGGCGGCGGGGGTGACGGCGGCGGCGCGGGTGCCGAGGCCGGTGACGGCCGACATGGCGACGCCCGACGGGGCCAGCCGGGCCCTGACGGCGTCCAGCACCTCACCGTACGCGGCGCCGCGCCGGTCGATCTTGTTGACGAAGATCAGCGCGGGGATGCCGAGCCGCCGCAGCGTACGCATGAGCACGCGCGTCTGGGCCTGCACCCCCTCGACGGCGGAGACCACCAGAACGGCGCCGTCGAGCACGTCCAGCACGCGCTCGACCTCGGCGATGAAGTCGGGGTGGCCCGGCGTGTCGATGAGGTTGACCGTCACGTCGCCGATGGGGAAGGAGACGACGGCGGATCTGATCGTGATGCCGCGCCGGCGTTCGAGCGCGAGGGTGTCGGTGCGGGTGCTGCCCTGGTCGACGCTGCCGAGCTCGTCGATGACCCCGGCGGCGTGCAGCAGCCGCTCGGTCAGGCTCGTCTTACCGGCGTCGACATGCGCGAGGATCCCGAGGTTGAGTGTTTTCACGGAGCGTCATGTCCTGTGCGTAGAAGGAAGTCTTCAGCTGGGTGGACATGAAAGTCGCTCGCATTTCTGCTCCTCGCTCACGGGATGCCGTTCCGCCGCACAGCTCAGCAGACCGGCGCGCGCGATCACAACCGATTTAATTTCGGGAGTTTCACCTCATATCCCGCATTCTGACTCGTACGGAGAAATTTCGTGATATGAAGTGTCATGGAGATCCTGGGAGATCAAGCGCGACAGGGCCCCGGTCAGTGAGCAAGGACCGGGGCCTTTCGCGTGCCGTGATCAGTCGCCGTTGAGCACCGGTGTGATCCACTTCAGCGTGCCGGTGCGCAGCGCCTCTTCCGCCAGGCGCTTGCCGGTGACGGTCCTGAGCGCGGCCAGCGAGCTGTCGATCCACGGCTGCACGTTCTGGTTGCCCTGCTCGCGATACTCGACCGCCTGGATCAGGCACTCCAGCTTGTCGGCGTCACGCGCGCACACCGCCTCCAGGCTGTCCTTCTCCTCGTACTCACGGACCGCGCCGCTCACCATCTCCGCCACCTCGCCGGGCAGGCCGCGCGTCTGGTCGGCCGTGACCTCCTCGTTGGAGGCGGGCTTGAGGTAGCGCTTGCCGATGTACGGGATGTCGGTGATGCGGGTCTCCTGCGTGTCGTGGAAGAGACTCATGAACGCGGCCCGTTCCGGGTTGCCGCCCTCCAGCTTGGCGATCATCCCGGCGATGACGGCGGTGCGGAAGGAGTGGTCGGCGATGCTCTCCGGATCGCGCACCCCGGCCACCAGCCAGCCGGTGCGTTTGTAGCGTTTGAGCAGCCCGAACTCGTACAGCAGCCCCGCCACTCCCGCGAGTTCGCCAGTCACGGAGATTCCCCCTCAACCTCGGTCCGGCTCGTGAGCCGAGCGTAGACGACGCGTGCCCGTCCCGGCGTGACGCGAAACCTCGCGGCGGGGCGGCGGCGGCGCGGTAGGCGGCGGCTCCCGGTTGTCCCCGGTTTCCGTCATGATCGTGCCGGGGCGCGGTTCACCGAGGAGGGCCCGGGTAGCGGCCAATCATGTCCACTGGCATGTCAGCGCGGCTGCTCGCCTGCGCCGCCGCACTGGTCCTGGCGGCGACCGGCTGTTCCAGCTCGGTCGACCCGAACGACCCCGCCCGGCTGAACCGCCCGGGGAACGACGGGGCGAACGGCGACGTGCAGGGGGTGCACGTACGCGACGCGTTCCTGCTCGGCGAGATGTCCACCGCGTCACCCGCCGCGTCACCCGCGGGCCGGCAGGCCCTGTACGCGGTGCTGATCAGCAACCGCGACCGGCCCGACCTGCTGGAGCGGGTCACCGTGGAGGGCGGCGGGACCGTCCGGCTGGTGGGGCCGGTCGAACTGCGCCCCTTCGAGGCCGCCACCCGGCCCGACCAGCCCATCGGCATGGCCAGCGGCATCCTCGGCAACTACGTGCCGATGACGTTCACGTTCCGCGACGCGGGCGCGGTGCGGATGGCGGTGCCCGTGATGGCGCGGCAGGGCAGGTTCTCCGGCCTGCCGTCGTCGCCGGTCGGCTCGCCGACGCCCACGTCGACCCCGTCGCCCAAGCGGTCCGGCCCGACACCGAAGCCGACCGTCCCGCCGGAGCACGCCACCCGCGAGCCGGGCTGATCAGGCTCGCCCGCCCTACCATCGGTGAGGACCCCGTACCGTAACGAGAGAGAGCAAATGATCTTCATCACCGCGAAGTTCCGCGTCCGGCCCGAGTCCGCCGACCGGTTCGCCGAGGTCACCGCCGAGTTCACCCGGGCCACCCGCGCCGAACCCGGCTGCCTGTGGTTCGACTGGTCGCGCAGCCTGGACGACCCGAACGAGTACGTGCTGGTGGAGGCGTTCAAGGACGCCGACGCGGGCGCCGCGCACGTCCAGTCGGACCATTTCAGGAAGGCCCAGCAGGACCTGCCGCCGCACCTGGCCGAGACGCCGCGGATCGTCAACACCACGATCCCGCAGGACGACTGGTCGCTGCTGGGCGAGATGGCGGTCGACTGACCCGGCGCGGGGCCGGCGGCTCGCCCGCCGGCCCCCCGAGGGTCAGGACTTGGCCGCGTCGCGCAGCGCCCGCACGTCGATCTTGCTCATGCCCATCATCGCCTGCGCCACCTTCCCCGCGACCTCGGGGTCGGGGTGGCTCAGCAGCTCGGGCAGCTCCCTGGGGATGATCTGCCAGGACAGGCCGTAGCGGTCCTTCAGCCACCCGCACCGACCTTCCTCGCCGCCCTCGGTGAGCCTGCCCCACAGCTCGTCGACCTCCTCCTGCGACTCGCAGTCGACGAGCAGCGAGATCGCCTCGTTGAAGGTGTGGGCCGGGCCGCCGTTGAGCGCCAGGTAGCGCTGCCCCGCCAGCTCGAACGTGACCATCATCGCCCTGCCGTCCGGCCCCGGCTGGACCCCCACCACCCGGGAGCCGGCGAAGAGCGAGGTGTAGAAGGTGGCGGCCTCCTCGGCCTGGTGGTCGAACCAGAGGTAGGTGGTGATCTTCTGCATGACAGCGTCCTTTCAGGGTGCCGTTCGTCGTCTCACCGACGCGTCGAACGCCTCCGCGCCGGATCGACACGGCCGCCAGAGATTTTTCCGGCCCGGGACGCTCACACCGGCAGCACCGCCCGCACCCGGAACCCGCCCTCCGGGACCGGCCCCGCGGCGAGCGTCCCGCCGAACATCGCCACCCGCTCGCGCATCCCGACCAGCCCGTAGCCGCTCTCGCCCGGCCGGGGCGGCGGGCCGGACGGCCCCCGGTCCACCACCTCCAGCGTGAGCTCGCGCGGCCGGTAACCGACCGTCACCGTCACGTCGGCCGGCCCGGCGTGCTTGAGCGTGTTCGTCAGCGCCTCCTGCAGGATCCGGTAGGCCGACAGGTCCAGCGCGGGCGGCAGCGGCACCGGTTCGCCGTGGATCTCCGTCTTCACCGTCAGGCCGGCGGCGCGTACCTGGTCCACCAGTTCGTCCAGCCGGTCGAGCCCCGCGATCGGCACGGTCCCGTCGCTCTCGGGCCCGCGCAGCAGGTTGAGCATGAGCCGCAGCTCCTCCACCGCCTCCCGGCCGGTCGCCTCGACGGTGGCCAGGATCTCCCGCTCGGGCGCCCGCTCCTGCCCCAGCATGAGCCGGACCCCGCCGGTGCGCATGGTCATCACGCTCACGCTGTGGACCACGATGTCGTGCAGCTCGCGGGCGATGCGGGCGCGCTCGGCGGAGACGGCCTCGCGGGCGAGCAGCTCGCCGCGCTCCGCCGCCCGCACGGCCAGCGCCCGGTAGCGCCGCACCGCGATGCCCGCGCCGGCCGCGACGGTGGTCATGACCACGGCCACCGCGACGTCGCCCCACCCGGGCGCGTTCGAGGACGCGGCCAGCATCGCCGCCACGAAGACGCCGGTCATCGCCAGCCCCGTCACCGCCCGCCGGTCACGCGGGCGCACCTCGCTCAGCAGCGTGAACAGCAGGAGCAGCTGCGTGTAGTACTGCCACGCCGCCGCCACGTCCGCGACCAGCAGGAACCCGGCGACGTTCGCGATCGTGTACGCGGACAGCACCCCGAACGGCGCCCGCCTGCGGAACAGCACGAGCACCGCCGCGGCGACCCCGGCGGCGATCCACCACGCCGCGTCCTGCCGGTCGGGGGCGGCGGTGCGCTCGCCGATCTCTTCGGCCACCGCGAACAGCCCGACGACGCCCGCCACGAGCCAGTCGACCGGGGAGGGGATACGCGGCGCCATGCCGGAAGTATGACCTGTGACCGGACCGGATCATGTGCCGGGTAGGCAACGGTCGTCCGGTTTCCGGTCCGTGCGGTTCCCCGTATCTGGGACAACCCGAACACCTGCCGTCGCGGGCGCCTGCCTCGTCCTGGCGCGGCCCGGAACGCCTGCGGGCGGGCGCCGCGCTGAACGCGGCGCCCGCCCGGGCTGGAGGGTTGGTGCTCCGTCAGCGATGATCCGCTACGCGCTGTGGACGAGGGACGGGCAGCTGGCCGGCAGGGAGTTGCCGCCCGCGACCGCGCACGCCGTCTGCTGCATGTTCCTGTACGGCAGGAAGAACTGCTGGGCCGGCGAGAAACCGAGGAGCGACGCCAGCGAGAGCCGGCCGTCCTCGGTCAGCTGGTGGGCACTCCGGCCGTCCAGCTTCTGGCCATCCACGTCCTGACCTTCGACGTCCTGAGCCTCGGCGTCCTGGCCCTCGGCGTCCTGAGCCTCAGCGTCCTGGCCCTCAGCGTCCTGGCCCTCAGCGTCGGGACCCTCGACGTTCAGGTCCTCAGCGTCCGGACCCTCCACGTCCTGAGCCTCAGCGTCCTGGCCCTCGGCGTCCTGAGCCTCGACGTCCTGGCCCTCGGCGTCCTGAGCCTCGACGTCCTGAGCCTCAGCGTCCTGGCCCTCGGCGTCCGGACCCTCCACGTCCTGAGCCTCAGCGTCCTGGCCCTCGGCGTCCGGACCCTCCACGTCCTGAGCCTCAGCGTCCTGGCCCTCAGCGTCGGGACCCTCGACGTTCAGGTCCTCAGCGTCCGGACCCTCCACGTCCTGAGCCTCAGCGTCCTGGCCCTCGACGTCCTGGCCCTCAGCGTCCTGGCCCTCGGCGTCCTGGCCCTCGACGTTCAGGTCCTCAGCGTCCGGACCCTCCACGTCCTGAGCCTCGACGTCCTGGCCCTCAGCGTCCTGGCCCTCAGCGTCCTGGCCCTCAGCGTCCTGGCCCTCAGCGTCCTGGCCCTCAGCGTCCTGGCCCTCAGCGTCCTGGCCCTCGACGTACAGGCCCTCCATGGTCTGGCCGAACGCGTTCTGGCCGAAGGCGTTCTGTCTGTCCGCGTTCAACTGGTCCACGGTGGCCAGCCATGGGGTGAAGAGCGCACCGTAGCTGGGGAGGATCACCGACACGTAGTTGTTGGTGGCCTGTGCGTTGTTGGCGCTCCGGTCCTCGGGCCGGGCGGCCTTCTCGGCCTCGTTCTCGGCCTGGGTCCCCACCGGCTCGGCGTCGCTGGGCTCCGGCTGGTCCTGCGGGTCAGCGACCTCGGCGATCATCGGCTCGCGGTCCGCGGGTCCCTGACGGTCCCAGGAGTCCTCGTGGTCCGGCCCGTCCTCGCGGCTCCAGGCGTCCTCGTACTCCGGCTCGTCCTCACGGCCCCACGAGTCGTCGTACTCGGGCTCGTCCTCGCGGTTCGCGGCTTCCTCGTAGTTCGGCTCGTCGTCGCGGCTCCAGGCGTCCTCGTACTCGGGCTCGTCCTCACGGTTCCAGGAGATCTCGCGCTCCGGCCCGTCCTCGCGGCTCCAGGCGTCCCTGTACTCCGGCCCGTCCTCACGGTTCCAGGAGATCTCGCGCTCCGGCCCGTCCTCGCGGCTCCAGGCGTCCCTGTACTCCGGCCCGTCCTCACGGTTCCAGGAGATCTCGCGCTCCGGCCCGTCCTCACGGCTCCAGGCGTCCCTGTACTCCGGCCCGTCCTCACGGTTCCGCGACTCGTGGTCGGCCGGCCCGTCCTCGCGATACGAGGCTTCCTCGTACTCCGGCCCGTCCTCACGGCCCCAGGCGTCCTCGTACTCCGGCGCGTCCTCGTGGCCCCAGGATTCGTGGTGGGCCGGCTCGTCCTCGCGGTATTCCGCTTCCTCGTAGCCGGGCTCGTCCTCGCGGTATTCCGCCTCTTCGTAGCCGGGCTCGTCCTCGCGGTATTCCGCTTCCTCGTAGCCAGGCTCGTCCTCGCGGTATTCCGCTTCCTCGTAGCCAGGCTCGTCCTCGCGGTATTCCGCCTCTTCGTAGCCAGGCTCGTCCTCTTGGTTCCAGGAATGCGGGTGGTGCGCCGACTCGTGGGCTTCCTCGCGGTGCCGGGTGTCCTCGTAGTTCGGGGAGTCCTCGCGGTGCCCGGCGTCCTCGTGGTCGCGGGATTCCCAGGCCTCCTCGGCCGAGTCGTCCTCGTGCCACTGGTCGTTGCGCTGGTCGGACATGGTGCTGTTGGGGCCCGGCCAGTCGGCCGTGCCTGCGTACGCGGGTCCCGTCGAAGCCAGGGGAGCCGCGAGAGCGACCGTGGCCGCGGCTACCCACAGCAGGCCGTTCCGGCGATTTGTCTTTTGCGTGTTTGGTCTGGTCATTTTTCTTTCCGTATACGTCTAGGGCTCTGCTATTACTTTCTTGGCGCTTCGCCTCTGCACGACTTGTACGGAAATACCCGTGACCCTCTGGCCGAACCCGCCGATATTGCCAGCTACCAGCAAAGTACTACCATGTAAGATAATCAGGCCAGCCCGTGCCGAACTACAAAAATCCCCATTTAGACCGATTTACCACACCGCCCATTTGTCCATATTTGCGCCGATTCTGGAGAGCAGTCGAACCATCTCCCGACCGGCGCCGCCAGACCTCCCAGGAGCGACGCCGGGGGCGGCACCACGGGCACAGAACGGGTCATCGTTCCTCAATCCAGTCGCATGGTCTCAAGAGGGCATGTATCTGGATACGATCAACGACCGTGCAGAGACTGAGCGGAGTGTTGATCGGGGCCGTGTTCGGCATGGTCTTCGTGGCGATCAACGCGAACGCGCCCCTCCCCCCGTCAGCCGGTACGGCGCTCCGCGTCATCGCGGGGCTCGCGCTCGCGAGCGTGGTCGTCCTGTGGTTCCTCGCCGGCCGCCGCACCCGGGGCGGCGCCGCGGAACCCGGCGGCGCGCCCGGCGGCATGTTCAACCGCAGGTACGTGGTGATCGTCGTACTCGAAGCGCTGGCCCTGTTCGGCGGCCTCCGCGTGCTGGACGCCCTCGGCTGGCCGGAGCAGTCGGGCGTGGCCTGGATCGCCCTCGTGGTCGGCATCCACTTCGTCGCCCTGTGGCCGGTGTGGCGGGAGGTCAGCATCCTCGTCCCCGGCGCCGGTCTCACCGTCCTCGGCCTCGCGGGCCTGGCCATGGTGTGGACGGAGGCGGTCGCCTGGGTCCCGATCGTCAGCGGGGTCCTCTCCGGCCTGCTCCTGCTCGCCGGCTCCGCCTACTACGCGCAGCGGGTCTTCCGCGCCCTGCCACGCGGCTAGCCGCCCCGATGCGCCCGGTAGCCTGCCCAGGCCACCGGCCCGGAGGAACGCCCAGCGCGAGCCGCGGGTGCGGGACGAGGCGGGCTCTCGTCCTCACCCAGCGCCGTCTCCCGGTGCGCGCATCAGCTTCTCGATCTCGTCGGCGGCGGCGGTGGCGCCGCCCGCCGCCTCGATCTCGCCGCGCATCCAGTCGAGCCTCTCCCGTACGCGGGGGTCCGAGGAAACGTCCTCGACCGCCTGCCACAGCGTCCCGGCCGTGACCTGGCCGGGCGGGAGAGTCTTGCCGAGGCCGAGTTGGGCGATGCGGTCGGCGTTGGCACGCTGCTCGGCCATCTGCGGCACCGCCACCAGGGGCACGCCGTGATGGAGGCCCTCCATGGTGCCGCCCATCCCGGCGTGGGTGACGAAGGCGCGGGCGTGCCGCAGCACCGCGAGTTGCGCCACCTGCCGGTGCACCTCGACGTTGGGCGGGACCGGGCCCAGGCCGGCGGGGTCCGCCGCGCCCGTCGCGAGCACGACGCGCCACGGGCGCCCGGCCGCCGCTTCCAGGACCGTACGGTAGAAATCGGGCCGGTCGTTGTACCCCGTGCCGAGAGAGACCAGGACCACGGGCAGGTCGTCCGGCGGCTGCCAGTCACCCTGGAAGGCGCGGCCGGTCAGGGCGGGGCCGACGAAGCGGTAGCCGGGGCCGAAGGTCTCGCCCGCGTACTGGAAGGCGCGCGGCAGCATGACCAGCCGGAGCTCCGCCCGCGAGCCCTGCATGAATCCCTGGACGTCGGCGCCCAGCCCTTCCCTGCGCAGGAAGGCGGCCAGGCGCGCGAACAGGACCAGGAAGCCGGGGCTGAGCGGGTTGAAGGTCGTGTACTTGAGGTGCATGGACCAGTGCTCGTTGCCGACCAGGTTCGGCCAGGTCTCCACGGACGGGACGTCCCACCGGTGGGCCAGGACGCGGCCCCACCAGGCCATCGGGCCGTCGTGGACGACCAGGTCGGGGCGCTCGCCGTCGCCGAGCTGGGCGAGCACGGCCTTGGTCTCGCCGAGAAGCATGCGGGTGGCGCGGATGAACTCCCGGCCGTGCATCTGCGGCGCCGGCCGGCCCTTGAGCGCTTCCCAGGACGAGGTGAACGGGACGACCTCGGCGCCGGTCTCGGCGACCCGGGGCGCGTACTCCTCCGTGGTGGCGTACGTGACGCGGTGGCCCCGCCGCACCAGCTCGGCGGCCAGGCCGAGAGTGGGGTTGACGTGGCCGGCGGCGGCCGGGGCGAAGAATGCCAGCGTTCCCATACTGCTGTATGTTAATACACAGGTATGAAATAAGGGAGGGCCCGTGCCGAAGAAGGTCGACCACGACGAGCGCCGCCGGCACATCGCCGAGGCCGTGCTGCGCATCGCGGGCCGCGACGGTCTCGACGCCGCCACGCTGCGGGACGTGGCGGCGGAGGCGGGCATGTCACTCGGCGCGGTGCAGTACTACATGCGCACCAAGGACGAGATGCTCCGGTACGTGGTCGCCTACCTGGGCGAGCAGGTCACGGCGCGGATCACGGCCGGGGTCGACTTCGCGTCCGTGGACGTGCGGGGCTTCCTGGTGTCGATGGCGACGGAGATGCTGCCGCTGGACGACCGCCGCAGGGCCGAGCGGCGGACCGGGCAGGCGTTCGGGGCCCGCGCCGGAGCCGTGCCCGAGCTGGCCGAGGCGCTGCGGGAGGGTCAGGCCTGGCTGCACGACCGGGTGGCGGATCTGATCAGCGAGGCGCAGCGGACCGGCCAGGCGGCGGGCGACCTCGATCCCGGGCACGAGTCGGTGGTGTTCCTGGCGCTGGTCGAGGGCCTCACGGCGGAGATCATGCTCGGCCTCCGGGACCCGGACGCGGCCCTGGCCGCCGTCCGCTACCACGTGGGCCGCGTCCTGCCCTGACCGTCAGGACCGGCGCCGCTCCCAGCGGTCCCAGAGGGCGGGGAGCTCGCTCTCCAGGAAGCGGTACAGCTCGGCGACGTTCGCCAGCCGCTCGCGGCGTCCGGGCGCGGCGCCGGACAGGACGGTGAGGCCGCGCTCGGTCACCTGGCGGAAGGCCGTGGTCTTGGCGTAGCGGTTGGCGAGCATCCGGCTCCAGCCGTCGGCGGCGATGCGGAAGTACTCCTGCCGGTCGCCGCGCCTGCGCACGCCCTCGACCAGGCCGCTCGGCGTGAGCAGGCGGGTCGTGGAGCTGATGGAGCTCCGGCTGACCTGCAGCGCCTGCGCGAGCTGGGCGGCGCTCTGCTCCGGCGGGTCGCAGATGAGCAGCCACCCAATGACCCGCCCGGCGATGTGCGGCAGGCCCTCGGCGGCGAAGAAGGCCGCGACGTCGTCGACGAAGTCGAGCTCGGCGTCCGTTGGCTCGGTCATGATCTCATTGTCGTGTTCTCGCCGGGGTCCCCGCGCCCATCGGCCGGTGATTCGCGCAGGAAGCCGGTGATGAGGGCGTTGACCCGCTCGGGCTCCTGCCGGTTGGACCAGTGGCCCGCGCCCTCGATGAGCTCGAACCTCGCCCCGGGCACGAGCCCGGCCGCGGCCCGGGTGTGCCGGGGCCGCACGCCCGCGTCGTGGCTGCCCTGGATGAACAGCGTGGGGCAGCTGATCGTGGGCAGCTCGGGCCGGAGGTCGACGCGCATCCGGCGGAACCCGATCGAGTCGTTCTGCCAGTCGGAGGAGCCGGCCCCGTTGGCGAGGACGTCGGCGTGGTACTCGTCGACGATCTCCTCGAAGTCGGCGACCGGCCCGGCGAACAGGGCTCGCCTGGCGAACCACGCGCAGGTGGCCCGGCTCCGGAAGACGAGCGACGGGATGGTCCGGTTGAGCAGGCGCGACTTGGCGGTGAGCCAGAGCATCTGGTGGACGACGGGCGGGAACGAGATCACGCCCGCGGGCGCGAGCGCGACGAGCCGCGACACCCGCTCCGGATGCCTGATCGTGTACGCCAGCGCGATGGCGCCGCCCTGGGACAGGCCGACGAGCGCCGCCTGCCGCAGGCCGAAGTGGTCGAGCACGGCGGTGACGCACTCGATCATCCGGTCGTGGCCCGCGAAGCCCTGCCACGGCTTGCTTTCGCCCTGCTTGGGCCAGTCGAGGGCGAGGACCCGGTGCTCCGCGGCGAGAGCCAGGATCGCGTGCCGCCAGCTCAGCAGCGCGTTGTCGTTGCCGGCGCCGCTGAGCAGGAGCACGGGAGGACCGGTGTCGCCGCGCACGATGACGCGCAGGCTGCCTTCGGGCTGAGGGATGTGGACGCTCTCACCAACCATGCCTCCACCGTACAGTCATTGCAGTAATGACTGCAATGACTGGCACCATCAGGGCCGGCATCGCGGCGCGACCACCGCCGTCAGGACGGGCGGAGATCCTTGTGGTAGATGCGGAAGTCACAGGAACCGGCCAGATGCGGCGCGAGGTCGGGGTGACTCTCCTCCAGAGAGCCGACGCGCACGACCCGGTAGCCGATCCGGGTGTACCACTCGTTCAGGTACTCCTTGAAGGGATGCGCCCACTCCCGTGGCGCCAGCAGCTCCAGCTGCATGACCTCCGCGCCCCGCTCACGGCCCAGCCGCTCGGCGAACCCCACCAGCCGCGACCCGATGCCGGCGCCCCGGTAAGCGGGATCGGTGGCCAGCATCCCGAACTCGGCCTCCCCGCCCTCCAGCCGCCGCACCCGGACGCCGCCCACGACCCGGCCGTCCAGCCAGGCCACCGCGATCTCCCCGGCGCGGATCAGCTCCGCCATCTCCTCCGTGCTCGTACGGGAGACCTCGCGGGCCCACAATCCCTCTTCCGAAGCGGTGTAGACGCGGTTGACCAGCTCGGTCAGCTCACCGACGAGCGCCGCGTCGCCACCGGCGGCAGCGGGCAGCAACCGGACCTCGACCTGCGACATCGATCCTCCGTACCGGTTCTCCTGGCGCCAATCTACCGTCGCGCCCGGTCGATGTCGCCGGGCCGGACGGGCCCCGCGTCAGGTGGCGACGGCGTCGGTGTAGGGGACGCGGAACGTCGCCGAGAACTCGGCGAGCAGCGCGGCGTCCCCGCTGAGCGTCACCGCCCCGGACGCGACGGCCGCGCCGGCGTCGAGCACGCCCGCGAGCAGGTCGCGGAAGCCCGGCCCGGCGACGACGACCAGGTCGGGATCGGGATGCCCGCCGGCCTCGACCGCGACCGTGCCGTCGCGGACCGTCGCGCACGCGACCGCCTCGCCCGACCTCACGACGTACACCCGGCTCCGCCTCTCCGGCGGAGCCTCTCCCCCGCCCGCGGCGACCCTGAGCCCGGCCACCAGGGCGGCCTCGGTGACCACCTCGCCCTCGTGCGGATCGCGCATCGCGGCGGCGCCCCAGCGGCCGAGCGCGTCCAGAGCCGGCGCGAGCTCCCCCGCCCGCGGAGTCGCCCGGTAGACGACCGATCGGCCCTGCCCGCCCTGCAGCTCCCTGGTCACCAGCCCGTCGCCTTCGAGCTCCTTCAGGCGCGTGGCCAGGATGTTGGTCGGTATGCCGGGAAGGCCCGCCGCGAGGTCGGAGTAGCGGCGCGGCCCCACCAGCAGGTCCCGGAGGATCAGCAGCGTCCAGCGCTGCCCGAGGACTTCCGCGGCGCGGGCCAGGCCGCAGTACTGGCCGTATTCGCGAGTACGCACGAGCACATCCTAGGTCGTTGACTTCACTTCTACAAGCATGCTTCACTTTTGCAAGTAGCTACCCCGGACAGAGGAGCGGACCATGACCAGTGACCTGATCGTCGACATCTTCCTGTCGGTCGACGGATGGGCGGGAAGTGATGGGCTGCCCGGATACTTCGGCTACTTCGGGCCCGAGCTCGAGCAGTGGATCAACGCCGAGAGCGACGCGCCACAGCTGGTCGTGATGGGCCGCCGCACCTACGAGGCGCTGGCGGGACTTCCCGACGAGGCCAAGGACGAGTCGTGGCAGCGGCTGGTCGAGCTGGACAAGGTCGTGTTCTCCACGACCTTGTCCCGGGTCGCCTGGCCGAACACCAGGATCCTCCGCGGCGACCTGGCGCATGAGATCCGGCGGCTGAAGGACGGGAGCGCGGTGCCGCTCCGCACGATGGGGAGCCTGTCCCTGGCCCGTCAGCTCGTCAGCGCGGGCCTGGTCGACCGGCTCCGGTTGATGACCTTCCCGCTGTTCGCCGGCGACGCGGGCCGCGACCCGGCGTTCGCCGGCATCACGTCCGCCGACCTCGAACTGACCGGTCACCGCGTCCTGGACGGCCGGATCCTGCTGAGCGAGTATCGGCCCACGGGCAAGGACATCCCCCGGGCCTGAGGCTCAGGACGAGGTTCTGACCCGGGCGGCCTGCTCCTCCTGGACCTCGCGGGCGGTACGCAGGAAATCGAGGATGACGGCCAACTCGTCAGGCCCGTACTTCTGCAGCGCCTGGGCGCCCGCCCGGCCGACCGGGACGAAGATCTCCGCCTCGGCCGAGCGGGCGGCGTCGGTCGCGGCGACCAGGACGCGGCGGCGGTTGCCCGGATCGGGCGCACGCGACACCATGCCCGCCCGCTCCAGCCGATCGATGACCGTGGTGGTGGCGGCCGGGCTGAGCTTCAGCGCGACGCTGAGCCGACCCGCGGGCAGCGGGCCGCCGGCCAGCACCACGTCGAGGCAGCGCAGGTCGGTGCGGTTGAGCCCGAGCCGGTCGGCGGCCGCCTCGTCGAAGGCGTCGAAGCTCCGCTGCAACCGCCGGAGCTCCATGGCGATCTCTCCGATGACGCTATTCTTCGACATTCGAAACTTTCTGATATCGTACATTTCGCTGATCGAACCAACGATATCATCCTGCGGAGGCACCGCCATGCGCCCGACCACCCTCACCGACACCGCCCAGATCGAAAGGCTCTTCGCCGACTTCCTGGCGGCCTGGACGGCGGGTGACGCCGAGGCGTTCGGCGCGCTGTTCACCGACGACTCCGACTACGTCTCCTACGACGGCACCATCGCCCGCGGCCGCCTGGAGCACGAGCGCAACCACGACAAACTCTTCCGCGGCGTCCTGGCCGGCTCGGCGCTGGTCGGCGAGCTGGAGTCGGTCCGCCACCTCACGCCGGACGTGGCGGTCGCGCACGGCACCGCCTCCGTCCTGATGCCGTGGCGCGCCACGCTTCCGGCGCGGCGGCTGTCGCGGCAGACCATCGTCCTGGCGCGGACGGCGGCCGGCTGGAAGATCAGCGCCATTCACAACGGCCGCGTCCGCCCCGTCACCGTCCCGGAGCCCGACGCGTTCCCGTCCAAGATGTCCCAGCTGATGGCGCGCGTCGCCCGCCGGCTCGGCCTCGGCCGCCGCTGACCCCTAAGTCGTGTGCGCGCAGCCCGGAGCCGGACGGCGGGCGACGCCGGCGAGCACCAGGTCGAGTTCGGCCAGCGACTCCTCCAGCGCGGCACGCTGGTCCGGGGCGCGTGCGATGTCCAGGGCGCTCTCGCAGATCCCGCCGTACAGCAGCGAGGTGGCGGGGTCCAGCGGCCGGTCCGGGATGCACCCGGCCTCGATCGCGATGGCGAGCCCGCGTCGCATCTGCTCCTTGCACCCGGCCTGGATGTCGCGCATCGCGGACCAGCCGAGCGCGCCCGGCGCCTCGACCAGGGTGATCTTGCGCACGGCGGGTTCGAGTGACGCCTCCAGCAGCCGCCGGCAGCCCGCCGCCACCCCGTCCCACGGATCCGGCTGGGCCTGGAACGCCTGCCTGACGATCGCCGCGAGCGCCTTCTGGTCGGCGGCGTAGACCTCGCGGAAGATGTGTTCCTTGTTGCTGAAGTGATGGTAGAACGCGCCGCGGGTCACGCCGGCCCTGGCGCAGATCTCGTCCACCGCGGTGGCGGAGAAGCCGTCGCCGATGAAGAGCTCGCGCGCCGCCGCGACCAAGGCGCCCGTGGTCGCCCTGGTGCGTTCGTGCTGGCTCCGCCGCACACTCGTGTTCCCTGCCACCCGCGCATCTCCTCCTGCTCCGAACCCGAGGTTAGAAGAACATACGCGGCGAACGTGTCGCCCCGACCGTGCAGCGGCATCACGTCGTCATGCGGTCGCCTGAAGGATGTCCGCCAGTGCCCGCGGCGCGGTGACCATGGCGTCGTGGCCGGCGTCCAGGACGGTGGCCGCCCAGCCGTGCTCGCCGGCCAGCCGCGGGAACGGCATGGGGCCGCCGGGCGTGCAGAGCACCGCCCGGCACGCGATCGCGTCGACGACCCCGGACAGCCTGGTCAGGTCGAGCACCCGGTTGTACGCCTGCCCCCGGCGCGTGAAGACGTCCACCGGATTGACCCCGGCCGCCATGACCCTCACCAGCACCTCGCCGAACACCGGCACAGGCTCCTCCACCTCGACCAACGCCATGGCCTCGGCCTCTCCCCACGCCGCCTGCCGCATCGCCCGCATGACCGCCCCTCCTGAAGTTGATGACCTCAAGGACGATACATACATACACCATGTATGTAAATGTGGAGGCATGGTCGTACGGCGGCCATCGTGGACGCTCGCAGGACCATGCAGGCCGAAGCCGTGGCAACCTCAACGCCTGCACATCGTCCAGTGGCCCACCTGTCCGCTGCGGACATGGCAGGGTGCACCAAGCCAGCACCGCGGCCCGGCCCTCAGGCGTACGCGGATGACACTCCGAAGGGAGCACCGTGAACAACTTCCTCGCCCGCCTGTGGCTGCTCATCCGCGGACCGCTGCAATGGCGTCTGCTGTGGTTGTGGAACGCCAAGTTCATGATCGGCGTCACCGGCGTCGTCAGGGACGAAGAGGGCCGCGTGCTCCTCCTGCGGCACCGCATGTGGCCGCCCGACCGGCAGTGGGGCTGCCCCACCGGGTACGCCAACCGGGGCGAGAAGTTCGAGGACACCGTCATCCGCGAGGTGCGGGAAGAGACCGGTCTGCACGTCAAGGTGGGGAGTCTCATCCACCTCAAGAGCGGATACCGGCTGCGGGTGGAGGCGGCTTACGAGGCCGCGTTCATCGGCGGCACACTCGCGATCGATCCCGCGGAAATCCTGGAGGCGACATGGTTTTCGCCGCACGACCTCCCTCAGGGGCTGCAGGAGTCACACAAGCTCCTCATCCAGCGCACACAGCCCTGAGCCCGGGACCCCTGTCTAGTCGCTACCCGGTGAAACGGGAACGCGCTTCGGAGTCGATGAACCGCACGACGCGGGTGTTGACCAGTTCCGGCGCCTCCAGTGGAAGCCCGTGGCCGATGCCCTGCACGATCTCGGCGCGTACGCCGGGGATGAGCGCGCTCGCGCGGCGTAGCGCCTTCTTAGGGATGAGCAGCATGCTGCGCCCGGCGAGCAGGACGAGCGCGGGGACGCGTATCGAGCTCAACTCCTCGTCGGTGAAGGGCCTGGCCGCCGGACGGTAGGAGGGACGGTACGTACGCGAGCTCAGCACGATCGGCGCCATCAGCCGGGCCGGGGCGATCAGCGCGTGGTTGGCCAGCACTCGCGCAAACCAGGGTCGGCACCGGCGAGGAAGGAGCATCGCGAACAGGCCGCCGATCGTGCCGGCCAGGAAGCGGAGGGGGACCTTCTGCAGACCGCCGGGGTCGAGCAGGGTGACGGAGGCCAGGCGTTCGGCGCCGTAAACGGCCTGGTTGAGCGTCAGCCAGCCGCCGTAGGACAGGCCGACCAGATGGACCCGGTCCAGACCGAGCCTCTCAAGCACCTCGTTCACCCAGGCGGCGTTGTCCCGGGAGTCCTTGACCACGGTGTGCTGGACGCTGCGACCGGGGTCGTCGATGGTGTCGATGGCGTAGACGGGGTGGTGCTCGCCGAACGCCTCGATCTGCGGATACCAGTTGGAGGAGTTCGCGCCGTGACCGTGCAGCAGCACGATGGGCTCCCCCCGCCCGGCCCCGGCGCGATGCACATGCACGACGCCGAAGCGGGTTTCGACGTCGAACTCCTCCCGGGGCTCGGGCCACAGGCTCATGGCCTCCTCGTAAGCCTTCAGGAACCTCTCTCTCGCCTCGTCGCTGACGAAGCGGCCGACGGCTGTCCTGGTCATCGAGCTCTCCTCAATTTTGGTAGTACTATCGTACTACCAAAAATCGTACAAGAGAGTGAGTCGCATGCCGAAGCTGGCTGACCATGGCGAGCGTCGCGCCCAGATCGCCGAGGCACTCCTGCGCATCGCCGGGAGCAGGGGGCTGCATGCCGTCACCATGCGGTCGGTCGCGGCGGAGGCGGGCTTCGCGGTGGCTGTCGTGCAGTACTACTTCGAGTCCAAGGAGAAGCTGCTGCTGTTCGCGCTGCAGCACCTGGCGCAGCGAGTGGGCGAGCGGGTCCGGGAGCGGGTGGCCGAGGCCGGCTCGAACGCGAGCCCCCTGCGCGTCGTCGAGGCCGTTCTCGCTCAGGCGGTTCCCGCGGACGAAGAGAGCCGGATCTTCCACCTCGTGTACACGGCGTACGCGGTTCTGTCGGTGACAGATCCGGCGCTGGCTGCCCAGCCCTTCCTGGACGCCCCCGACCAGATGCAGACCTTCGTCGCCGACCGGCTGCGCGAGGCCCGGGACGCGGCAGAGGTCGCCGCCGACCTCGACCCGGAGAGCGAGGCGGCCGGGCTGCTCGCCATGTCGGCCGGTCTGGGCACCAGCGTCCTGCTCGGCCAGCGCAGCGCCGAGCAGGCCCTGGACATCCTGCGCTATCACCTCGCCCGCATCGCCCCGCCTGATGTCCCGAACGCCGACACCGCACGCGCGGCCCACGAGCCGAATGCCGGCCACCGAGAAGCCCGTCCGACCTGATCTTCTCCAGCCTGGCCTCCGGAGCTACCAGATACAGGTCGCCCACCACGGCGCTTGAAGTCGTCCCAGTCGGGGAGCAGGTCGGCGTTGGTGTAAGAGTTGATCTCCAGCCGGGCCGAAGCGCCGTGGATGGCGGCGGTATGGCCTCGGCACCCCTCGCGGTCGCGTTGAGCGAGGTCCCAGCCGAATGCTCGGACATCCGGGTGGTCGCCGGGGGCGGCGAGGTCGGGCCGGTCGCGGTCGGTGATGAGGATAGTGCGGCGTTCGAGCATGGGGCGGACGAAGGAGCCGCGTCCCCATCGAGGGCATCTCACGCCTGGTCGGACACTCCAACACGGTGGTCACCGAGACCGTCTACCGGCGCCCGTCCGACCTGTGATCATGCAAGGAGCTGCGGCTATGGACAAGATCTTCGGGGGTTAGTCACTCAGCCGCTGTTATCAAGATCGAATATTTTACGCAGGTGGGCGGTACTGGGTTCGAACCAGTGACCCCTCGCTTGTAAGGAGCCATGATCCCCTCAGCCCCGATCCCAAGCTGCGGCGACCCTCACACCGCTGGCCACCCCCAACCGCTTCAGAGGCTGGCTAATGGCACGCTAATGGCACAGTGATCATGCCGATCACCTGCGATTCGATCAAGCTGGAGGGCACGTAGTGGCACAGGCTCAGGCACGCAGATGGCACGGAAGCGAACCCGGCGCCCCTACGGGCGATCCACCGCATGGAGTCGAACTGCCGGCGGTTTTACAGCGGGCTGACGGTCCGGACGCTGAGTGCTCTACGACCTGCCCTTCTGATCGACCGCAGAACCGACAGTCCGCAGTTCATCCCGCGCATATCCCGGATCTTGAGTATCGTCCCTCTCCTGGTGTCCCAGGGGCGTTCGTGACGGTCCGAAAGCGGCGAAGCATCCCAAACTTAGGACATAAGGTGTCTCCGTGAATGTGATCGAGTTCCGCGTTGAAGGGCCAGTCGCCCCCATCGTCTATCCGCACATGGACATCCTGATCGACGACATCAATCTCATCGAACTCGCGCGCGTCGTCGAACTACCACTGGCCTCACTGGAATCCAGCCCAAGCATCGCGGGCTCCTATGCGGGACTACTGGAGCGGGACTTGATCTGCTGGCCAAGCACCCATTTCCTCGGAGCCCCCCGTCTCCAGTGGTTTCCCGAAGGAGAGACAGTGCTGCTGGGCTGCGAATGCGGCGAGTGGGGATGCTGGCCGTTGACCGCGCAGGTCGAGGTAACCGAGCAGACCGTCACTTGGTCTGGGTTCCGTAACGGCCACCGTCCCAACTGGGATCTCAGCGCGCTGGGTCCTTTCGTCTTCGACAGGCAGCAGTACGAGACGGCTCTCCGCAGAACCGCCGCCTCCCCGAGGCTGCCTTGACCGCAGGCTCACCGTTCAGCTTCCAGACGCTGGAGCGCCCCCCGGCATGGAGCTGGGCCGCAACAACCCTGCTCAGTGAGCCGTGCTGAGGAACGAAGCACGGATCGTCGATCGCCCCCAGCAATCTACGGCGGCCGGCCAGGCAGTGGCGATCGTAGGGCTGCATCTGTGCGGCGGCGCGGCAACCCCCGGTCGGCGCGTTCGGCAACTACGGCGGGGCCGGCGTGCGGTGCCCGGCCCGGTGTCCCGCCGCCGTCCGGGACCGGCCCCCAGGCCGCACGCCCGGACGGCGGGCGGGCGGAGGGCCGGGGGTACGGCGGCGCGCCGCGCCGCCGCTTGATTCCTATGAGAGCAATTCGGCAAGTGATCAAGGCCAGACAATCAGGCCAGCACCAAATAGGAATATCCATCAGGCAAGAGATAGATTCTATTGCGATCACTCAACGGCGACCCGATATTAAGACCAACCGAGGCTCCCTTGCTGGCCTCAGCGACTTTCGCCCCAGAGGACTCGATACTCTCGATCTTTCTACAACCTGCCACGCCTTGTCCATCGATGACTGCAACAACATCGCCCAATTTGACCGGGAGCGGCAGCACTTCGTATCCAGCGATTCGGTGCTGAAACACCTTTGTGGGGCGTCCAAGCTCTTGGCCAGCACAAGCAATAATGAAATGCGTCAGCCATGATGTTGCTGCAGCGATTAGAGCTCTAGCATAAGCCTCCACGACGTTTAGATATGCGCCGAGAAGCTCTGCGGACAGCAGTTGACTGGCAGTGCCGTGCGCGACTTCATTTCTACGTTCCGCCAAGTCATCGATCACAAAGAACGGATTTCCTTCATCCGGAAAATGCTCTTGCATTGTATCTACAAGTTCATGAGCTCGCCCCAGACCATCCAGTCGCAAGCCAATCCGCTCAAAAGTTTGACGAATAACATCCGCCCGGAAATTGGCGGTGTGATGAGCAAACACAATGTCGTTGAGAAAGAACTCAGCCCCACTCATGTTGCAGCTATGGAGCGCCGCAATTAAGTTAGCCGCTTCGACACTACCCTGATACTTGCCAGTGTTTAACTTTCCGAGGACCTCTAGCGTGAGTGGCATATGATGCTTTTGGAGAGTCTCGGGGAGGTCGCTATACGTTGGAGCCACGGCAGACAGTCTGCGCACAAGATCGGAAATTATCGATTCAACGAAATTTTCCAGCAACCCATACAATCCTACTATAACCGCTTTATAGTAAAAACTGTGCAGGCTCGCAGTAGAACTCACCAAGCGACTCAGCTCTTTGATCTCTACCTCAAATTGATCATGCAGCTCATCTTCGGCAGACACTCTAGAGAACGTTCGAAGAATCTTGAGAATATCCAGCTGTAGCCGGAGGTCTTGAACCCCTGCCGACAGAGCAGTGAGGTGGCCTTTCATCGGCCTGCGGACCCTAGGATCCGGTCCACGAGGCGAGTTACAAGAACATCTCTTTCTCGAAGGTTCCGAAGATTGGTAGTGCGAGCATCAAATGATGCGAAATTTTCCTCATAAAACTTAGGCACTGCCGCCCGGAACTCTTCTGCCGCAGCGCGGAGTTCAGCTGACCTATGGAGATGCTGGCTGAAGACATACATTATAGCGTCGTAGGCTGTAGTGGTGGGACGCTCAAGCCAGCCCCAGTTCCCGTGCCGATACCTCCACAACCAGAAGGCCTTCTCTCCTAGCACGTCATAGACCAGAGCGACTGTTTCGGTGAACAAGTTCTCTAGGCCAGCCAAGGTAGAGTCCGGGAACAGATTCCCTGCCTTTAGGTAGCTGTCGAGATATGTGCGCAGTGCGCCAGTTCCGATGCGGCGTCTCTGTCGATGCGCGAAGAATCTGAGCACCAACTCTACGTCGAACATAGTCCGATAGTGCTGATTCTGCTCTAGCTCGTATGGAATTTGCCCGAGCTCTTCCTCGGCCGTGGGGAGAGGGATATCCCACATGCGACACAAATTGGGGTTTCTTGAGAGTTTAATACAGAGCTTATTGAGGCGACCATTATAGATCGCGTTACGCGTCTCTTGCTCTTTCAGGGCGACGCCACCACTGTTGATTCTTTCGAATACCAACTGCTTGAGTCTTTCAGCTTCGGCAGGCGTTTTCGCGGTTTCGCGTAGCAAAATGATTGAAGAAAGATATCTTCTATCGACTCCCCTGCGGATCTGCTCAGGAAGTTCTTGATACGTGCGACCATTAAGCTCCGGCCACTCCACCAACCCGTCTAGCCGGAGGTTTCCCTGATAGAAAGATGCTATCGCCGTCAGCCGTTGCAGGCCATCCATAACTTCATAGTGAGAGAATTGATCTTCGTATAGAAAGACGGGCGGCACTGGAACGTTCATGATAAATGATTCAATTAGGCGCGACTGCTTGACCGCATCCCATCGATGCCGGCGTTGAAATTCGGGATTCAGTTCATAGTCGTCACTTTCCACCATCCCTGCGATCGTATTTAGGGGATACCGAGCCTGCTCGGTGACGATCCGCACTTCCCCGGCAGAATATTTATTATTTAGCTCTGCGTCGGATACGCGAGATACTATGCCACTTTCGACGCCTTCGAAATCCAGGTACTCTCCGCTAAAAAGTACAGGATCGGGATAGTCGTTGAGGTTATTTACAGATTCCACCATTAGTTTCTCCAATGGAGGCTGATCGCGATAATTCAGCCCTAGTAACTTGTACCGCCAAGAAGCCCGGAGGCATCAGTCGGACCCGTGAACCCGCCTAGCCAGACCTGGGGCCACCGTACTCGTGTGCCAGATTCGAGCGCTAGTTGTTCGGCCCCTGCGGCCTTGGCCACTCGCTGTGGCATCACGACAGTTATGCCGCTCGTCAGGGCAGCCCTGCGCAATCGCGCAGGTAGCACGCGGTGCCGGGTTAGCAACGTCGCCCTTCAGCGACACACTCAAACTGTAGCTCTCATACCTAGTCCATCAAGTCTGGACGACGGGTTGAGAGGGCTCGTCGCGCAGTCACGAACCTCTCGTGAAACTCCTCAGCGAGGGCTTCTCGTCGGTAGCGCTGTCGTAGAACGCGGTCGAGGTCTCCGGCGCGGTTCACAAGGTCAGTGAGGGATCGTCGATCGATGTCGAAGGCAGCCAGACCTTCATCAACAGCCGCATCGAGATCACCGCGTCGGGCATGGACAATGCCAAGGTCTATGCGCGCATCGGCGACTCGCATGGGAGCGTTGGAGGTGCCGTCTGGGCGGGTGTGCATCTGGATGGTCTCGCGGGCGTGTTCTTCGGCGCGATCGTCGTCGGCAAGCCAGGTGTAGCAGGTGGCGGCGTAGAAGACCCACTTGGCGTGGTCGAAGACGAAGTGGTGGTCCGGATGGTCGGGCATGGGTAGTCTGCCGAGCACTTCGGCTCCGCGAGTGAGGGCACGGTCGGCTTCGCGACGGTCGCCAGTGCGGGCCAGGCCGCGGGCTTCTTGGAGGGTGAGTTGGACCATGGCGCTGCTGGTGCCAGCCACGGCCTGTCCCATGCGGGCGGCGGTGACAACGTCTTCATAGCGGCCTTCGACGAGGGCGAACCACGCTGACATTTCGTGTGCCCAGCCCATGAGTTCGCCGTGTCCGACCTGGCGGCCCATTTCGAAGGCGGCACGTCGGGCCGTTTCGGCCTCTTCCCTCTCCCCCAGGTCGTAGTGGACGCAGCCCAGCAGGGCGGTTAGCCAACCGGTGATTACGAGCAGTTCACGGTGCTGGTCCAAGGTGAGGCGGCCGGCGAGCAGGTGGTTGATCTGCGCCAGGCGCTTCTGTGTACGGTCTCGTAGCGTGCTTGCGGGCACGACCGGATAGGCGCGGCATAGGAGATCGACGGCTTCGGCGAGGGCTTCCAAGGTTCCGGTCCCGACGTCGGATGCCTGGAGTTGCTGGGCGAGTTCCATGGTCCCGTACAGTTCGGCCTCGGCCCGCAGAGCATCCACCGGCATCGCCTGAGCCTCGACGAGGCGGCTGCCTGTCTGCCTGTTCTGGGTGAATCCGAGTGCTTCTGGTTCCAGGCCGGTCAGTTGGGTGAGTGCCAGCCGATAGGGGGTGCGGGGCCATCGGACTTCCCCTGCTTCCCAGCGTCGGATTCGCTCCTCGTCGCACGCCAGTCGCTCGGCGACGCCGGTCGGGGTGGCGTTGATCTTTTCGGCCATCTCCCAGCGGGAGAGCCTGTTCTCGTTTCTCCAGGCACGTAGCCGCACGTTCGGGATGTAGTCGGGCATCTGCGGGCCTTCCTCCCGGCTGGGGGCTCGAAGAGGGGAAACAAGGGGGCCGATCAGGGGTCCTGTTCAGACGCGGTTGCCGGTGGACTTGTCATCAATCAACCACGGTACGTCACGCGGCCTCCCGGACACAGGGAACGCCGGATGAACGAGGAGATGGCGACGGTGATCCGGCCTGATGAGAAGAGTGAGACCTTGCCCTGCCCGGCTTGCCGGGGACGCGGGATCAAGCTGCGTGTTTCGCGTCGTGTGCTTCTCGTCAGTGACGGCGACGGAGATGAGTTCTCAAGCAGGGAGCGGACGTGTCTCGACTGCCTCGGAAGCGGCCGGGCCGAAGGGAGCGCGAAATGAATTCGATCATGGCTGCGGTAGCCGGTTTCCCGACCGACAGGGAGGAGGCCGACGCGCTGATCCGGTTGCGGGATCGGCTCGTGGGCCTGGGTGTCAACGCCGAGCTGCGCGACAACAACACCGCCCTGATGGTGCATCGGCCCGATCCGGGGCTGCCGGTGTGGGTGTTCGTCGGGTACGGCGGGGCCTACTACTCCTGGCAGAACGCGGAGAAGCGGCACCCGACCAACGATGTCGAGGGCGCGGCGAACGTCCTGGCGGAGCACGTCGCCAGGTGAAGACGGACGCGACGAGGCTGGTGATGGAGTCCCGCCGGGAGGGGACGGGCCGTCACTGGTGCCTCGTCGCGTCCCCTGTTCCGGCAGGTGGTCTCAGTGGCGCCCCCGCGGCTACCTTCCCAGGCCGGCCGCTGCGCCGCCTGCCGGGCTTTCTCGTGTACGGCTTGGCTTCCGGCAACGGCGTGGACAGGCAGCGACGAGCCGGTTACGCTCAAACTTGGTAAAACAACTTGTCGGCTGTTGGACGGTCATGATGTCGCTTGAGTCCGTACCCCCGAAGTATGCGCAGCTTGTGCAGACTCTCCAGAGGCGCATCGAGTCCGGGGACTACCCGCCCGGTGCGCTCCTGCCCAGCGAGAACCAGCTCATCCAGGAGTTCGGCGTCTCCCGTCCCACCGTCGTCGCCGCTCTGCGCGTGCTGCGTGAACAGGGCTGGATCGAGTCCCAGCAGGGCAAGGGCCGCTTCGTGCGGGGCCGCCCGGCGATGGCCTCGATCGAGCAGAAGCGCCCCGGACAGGCGTACCTCACCCGGCCGGAGATCGACTCCACGGGTGAGATCGTCGAAGTGGGCGCGGTGGCCGCATCGAACCGGGTTGCCGTGCTGCTCGATGTGCAGCCCAAGAGCAAGGTGTTCGTACGTCGGCGGCTGATCGTGCGCGAAGGCGAGCCGACTGAACTGGTGTCACTCTGGCTGCCGTTGGAGCTGTCCGAGGGGACGGATCTGACCAGCGGCGAGCCGTTGCGGCAGGGCCTGCGCGAACATCTCCAGGCGCGAAAGAGCGTGCGGTTCGATCACATCGTGGAGCAGATCACCGCACGCATGCCCACGGCCACAGAGTCCGGACAGCTCAGCATGCCCAAGGACACTCCGCTTCTGGCAGTGTTCGGCGCGGTGCGTGAGGCGTCAGGACGTCCCCTGACTGTGGTGGAGGTACTCCTCCCGGCCGACCGGCACGAGTTGGAAGACGCCTATCCGATCGCGTAGGGCCCATCTGAGCTTGGGCAAGATCTGCGAGGCACTGCACGTTAGAAGCAGCGCCAATCCCCGTCCCAGTCATGGGAGTCGTACGCCTCGACGATGACGCGGCGACCGCCGGCGGAGTCCTCGTCTGAGAAGTACAGAGTGATCATCGCTTTTCCTTCGGCGCCGGGGATCGACGCGTTGTCGTAGTGACGGCGGATCTCCTGCGGCTTAAGCGCTGTCTGCAGCGTGATCCGAACCCGGTAATCGCAGTAGCGTCCGCTCCCCATGGACAGGTTCTTGTCGAAGATCGCATCCCCGTCCATCGGGAAGAGGTTTCGGGTGTTCGGTGGGAGCGGGTAGTCGAGTACGCGCTCGTAGAAGGCGTCAAGCCGGGCGTTGTCGCGCCACTGTGGGCTCATGATCAAGTAAACCAGGCCAGCGAGCGCGGCAATCACGGCTGCGGCCACACACCCCCACAAGATTCGCACCAGAGCCTCCCACGATGTCGCGCCGTTGGCGTGGAGGACTGTCTATCGGATCGGTGACACGGCCGTCACCTTGCCTTAGTCACTTGACGTAGCAAGCTACGCAGAGTTACGGTCTAGCTACTTGATAGGTCGAGTGCCTGTCAGTCAACACAAGGAGTAGTTATGGCTCTGCAAGGCCCCATCCCCGTCACCTACGCCATGGTCTTCCCGCACGGCTGCTACGTCGTCGGCGAGGTCGAGCCCGTCAAGGACTTCGACGCCTCGACGAACGGCCGGTTCGTGCAGGCCCGCGACAAGCAGACCGGTGAGCTGGTCTGGCAGGTCGCGGTCATGGACGGTGATCCGACCCTCAAGCCCGCACAGAAGACGGTGGCGGTCAAGATCCTGGCCCCGGTTCAGCCGGTGCCGCCCGCCCCGATCCAGGGGCTTCCGTTCACGCCCGTCGAGTTCGACGGCATCACGGTCACGCCGTACGTCAACGGCAACGGCTGGCTCGCCTACTCGATCAAAGTTCGCGAGATGCGGGCTCCCCACCAGACCCAGCCCGCCCAGGCCAAGGCCGGAAAGGACGCCGCCTAAATGACCCGTCGCCGTACTCCGCGCAACAGCGTGATCCGGCTGACCACCGGACACGCCGCCCGCACGCTCAACCACCCGTTCACCCGCCGTGAGCCCGTCCTGGCGCTCGACTTCGGAGCGACCTCCGTCCTGGTCACCACCAGCGGACCCGTGACGAAGGACGACTTGGAGTTCGCGCGCCAGCTCGCCCGCGAGGCGCACCGCTTTGCCCGCTCGGTGGAACGCAGCTTCTACGGCCTGCCCGACGGCAAGGGGGTCGCGGCATGAACAAGAACCGGCCCTACACCTACGTCACCTTGTCCATGCGACCGGAGTCCACGCCGCACGTTGGCGTCTCCTTCCACACGCCGGACCTGCGGGTCCGCGCCGGAATCCTGCTCAGCAACCCGCGCCCGTACCTGGAGGTCAGCTCCCACGAGGCGCACGTCCACATCTCCACCACCGGGGCCGGACCGATCAGCGACGCTGACCTGACCCTGGCCCGGGACATCTTTAACGCCGCCGCTCGCTACCTGGCCGACTGCGAGTGCCTGCACGCCGAACAGGCCGACAAGGACGCCACCGACACGGCGGCCTGACACATGAGGCGGGGCCGCTGGAAGCGGCAACTTCCGGCGGCCCCTCGGTTCTCCCACGACTTGCTCAATCACGAGAGGTTCCCAGCTTATGTTCAGGCGGCTGCCTGGCGACGAGGCGCGTAACCTCGTCTCCACCACGCCCGACACGGCCGTCGTCTTCCGACCGGCCGTGCTCAAGACTCCCGCCCTCGTCACTCTCCTCGTCTACGGCTGGCGCTTCCTGGCCGCGCTGATCCGTACGATCTGGCGGCACCCGATCGCCGTCGCCGTCCCGGCCGCTCTCGCCGCCCTGTGGGCCTGGCACGGCTGGCCCCTGGCCCTGTCCGTGCTCGGCTTCGTCGTCCTGGCGCTCCTCGGCTGGGCGTTCACTGACCGGGCCTCCTTCGCCCGCCTGGTGGGCTGGCGGCTGCTGGCCTGGTGGCGGCTCGTCTCCATCTACCGCCGCCACTGGCAGCCCGTGATGGACGTCTCCGGCCTGGCCCGGCGAGTCCACGGCCGCGACTACCTGCCCCGGCTCGTCCGCGTCCAATGCGACGGCTGGGCCGACCGGATCACCGTCCGCATGCTCAAAGGCCAAGCAGTCAAGGACTGGGCCGACCGCACCGACAACCTCGCCCACGGCTTCGGCACCACCTCATGCCGCGTCACACTTATCCAGGGCGGCCGGTTGCTGCTCACCTTCCCGCGCAGCGACCCCCTCGCCGCCCCGATCCCAGCCCTTCCCATCCCGGATGAGCCGACCGTGGGACCGGTCGAGATCGGCAAGCAAGAGGACGGGCAACCGCTGCGGCTCAAGGTGCACGGCACTCACGTGCTGATCGCGGGTGCGACCGGGGCCGGCAAAGGCTCGTTCCTGTGGGACACCATCCGCGGCCTGCTCCCCGCCATGCGCGCGGGCCTGGCCGAGGTGTGGGCGCTCGACCCGAAGCTGATGGAGCTGTCCTACGGCCGCGAACTCTTCCAAGGACGCTACGCCGCCGACCCGGCCGACTGCGCCGACCTGCTGGACGAGGCCGTCACCGTCATGCACAAGCGCGCCGCCCGCTTCGCCGGACTCCAGCGCTCCCACTCCCCGACCGTCGAGGACCCGTTCGTCTTGGTCCTCGTCGACGAAGTGGCCTTCCTGACCGCCTACCAACCCGACAAGCAACTCCGTCACCGCATCTCCGCCGCCCTGGCCACCCTCGCCACGCAAGGCCGCTCGGTCGGCGTCGGCGTCATGGCCGCGCTCCAGGACCCACGCAAGGAGGTCATGAACATTCGCAACCTGTTCCCCGACAAGATCGCCCTGCGGCTCGACGAATCCGAGCAGGTGGACATGGTCCTCGGCGACGGCGCCCGCGATCGTGGCGCTCTGGCCGATCACATCTCCCCCGTCCCGGAGCTGGGCGCGGGGGTGGCGTACATGCGCCTGGAGACGAGCCCCGACCCGATCCGGGTCCGTGCCGCCTACGTCTCCGATCACGACATCCGGCAGATGGTCAGCCTGTTCACCGAGCGGGGTGAGGCCGCATGACGCTGGCTCACGTCCTCGACGGCCTTCGCTGCGCTGCCTGCCACACCCTCAACGTTCTCTGGCTCGACCCAGTCCGCGCCCTGGTCGAGTGCCGCGAGTGCGGCCAGACCGCCCTCATCACCTGCGACCTCGACGAAGGGAGGACCACATGACCCATGCGCACGACCGCGCACTCCCCCGAGCCATCCGCCAGGCCATGCCGATGGCCCGCGAAGTCCTGGAAGAGGTCGCCAAGCAGCACGGCGTCTGCATCCGGCCCATCCCGCTCAAGCGCCTCGACACGCACACCGGCAAGATCGAGATCATCGACGTTCCGTGCGGGGCCACCCTCGACAGCAAGTGCCCGCCGTGTGCCAAGCGCAACCGGCAGCTCCGCATGGCCCAATGCCGTGAGGGCTGGCACCTCGACGAAGAACCCGCCATCACACCCGACGAGCCGAACGAGGAACAGCGCTGGCTGGTCGAGTTCCGCGCCGACATCCAGGCCCAGCGCGACGATGCCGAGAAGGCCGGCCTCGACACCACCGACCTGGACGCGCTCATCGTCGGCCTGGACGAGGAGATCAACGCCGCCGGAATGCGGGGCAACGTCCTCGGCCGTACGACCACCAAGCGGACTCGTTCGACCAGACGGCGACAGGACGCACCCGACCTGCCCAAGCGGAAGATGTCCAACACCACCCTCGGCCGGACCTTCCAGGCACCTGACGGCAAGACCTATCGGCCGTCGCTGTTCGTCACGCTCACCCTGCCCTCGTACGGCAAAGTCCGTGACGGGGTGCCGGTCGATCCCGAAACGTACGACTACGGGCGCGCTGCTCGGGACGCGCTGCATTTCTCCAAGCTGGTGGACCGGTTCGTGCAGAACCTTCGCCGGGTCGCGGGCTATGACGTGCAGTACTTCGCCGCCGTCGAGCCTCAGAAGCGGCTCGCCCCGCACCTGCACATGGCCATCCGCGGCACCCTTCCGCGCGCGGAGATCAAGCAGATCGCCGCCGCCACGTATCACCAGGTGTGGTGGCCCCAGGCCGACGAAGTCGTCTTCGACGGCGAACACCTGCCCGTCTGGCAGGACGGAGTCGGCTACCTCGACCCGGCAACCGGCGAAAAACTTCCCACCTGGGACGAAGCCCTCGACGCGCTGGACGAGGACGCCGAACCACTCCACGTCATTCGGTTCGGCGAACAGGTCGATGTCCAAGGCGTGCTCGCGGGCACCCCGGACGCCGACCAGTGCATCCGCTACCTGTCCAAGTACCTCACCAAGTCCATCGGCGACGCCCTCGACGGCGGCCAGGCCCAGCAGGAGCACGCCGCCCGCATGCTGGATGCCCTCCGCTACGAGCCCTGCTCGCCCACCTGCCCGAACTGGCTGCGCTACGGCATCCAGCCCAAGGGCGCCAGGCCCGGCATGCTCCCCGGCCGCTGCCGCTCCAAGGCCCACAAGCCCGAACACCTCGGCTACGCGGGCCGCCGCGTCCTGGTCTCCCGTAAGTGGTCCAACAAGACCCTCGCCGAACACAAGCAAGACCGCCGCACCTGGGTCCTGGAAGCCCTCGGCCAGGCCAACGAGCCCACCGACCCGCACCGCTACGTCTGGCGTCCCGTCCCGGCCGGAGACGCCAACGTGCCGCCGCTCGCCGTCCGGCTCCTCCGCTCCGTGCACGAACGCCAGCGCTGGCGAGCCCACCTTAGAGAGCTGGAGGCCAGAGCAACGGGACAAGATCTTTCGGCAATGGAAGGGAGGGCGGCCTGATGGCGAACAAGCCAGGCAAGCGGCGCTTCGGCAGCATCCGGCAACTCCCCTCCGGCCGGTTCCAGATCCGCTACCCCGGCCCTGATGGCAAGATCCGCATGGGTGAGACCACCTACGCCCGCGAGCGTGACGCCGAGAAGGCGCTCTCACTGATCGAGGCCAAGCTGATCACAGGCGATTGGACCGATCCCCAGCGTGCCAGGGTCAAGCTCGGCGACTACGCGGACAAGTGGATTACCGAACGGACGAACCTCCGACCCCGTACCGTCGAGATCTACAGGGGACTGCTCAAGCGCTACATCGGCCCTCACCTGGGCGGCGTGCCGATCGGCAAGCTGGACACGGCTGCGATCCGCGAGTGGCGCGTCCTGCTTCTCGGCAACGGCGTCGGCCAGTCCGAAGTGGCCAAGGCCTATCGGCTTCTGCGGGCCGTGCTCATGACAGCGGCGGACGACCAAATCATCCCGCGCAACCCGTGCCGCATCAGGGGCGCCGGCGAGGAGAAGCCGGAGGAGCGGCCGGTCCTCACCGTGGCGAAGGTATTCGAGCTGGCCGACCTGATGCCGGAACGCCTCCGCGCCCTGGTCCTCCTCGCGACCTTCGCCAGCCTGCGGTGGGGCGAAGTAGCCGCCCTGCGTCGGATGGACCTGGACCTCACGGCCCAGACGGTCAGCGTTCGGCAACAGCATGTGGAACTCGACACGGGCGAACTCCTTGTCGGCCCGCCCAAGTCCCGCGCGGGAGTCCGTACGGTCGCCGTCCCGGAAGCGATCATCCCGGCCCTCCGCAACCACCTCGACCAGTTCGCCGAGCCCGAGGCCGACACCCTGATATTCACGGGCCAACGCGGCAGCATCCTCCGCCGGAGCAACTTCCGTCGCGCGGCCAAGTGGGACAAGAGCACCAAGAAGATCGGCGTTCCGGGCCTGCACTTCCACGACCTGCGACACACCGGAAACACGATCGCCGCCAGTTCCGGCGCGAGCCTCAAAGATCTCATGCAGCGCATGGGACACGACTCCGTCCGAGCAGCCCTGATCTACCAGCACAGCACAGCGGAAGCCGACCGCAAGATCGCCGACGCGATGAACGCCAAGATCACCAAAGGCGCCAGCACCTAATGGCACGCTAATGGCACGAAGCCCCGTTTCCATGATCGGAGACGGGGCTATTGTCACAGGTGGGCGGTACTGGGTTCGAACCAGTGACCCCTCGCTTGTAAGGCGAGTGCTCTACCGCTGAGCTAACCGCCCCTGATCGGCACTACACCTTACGACACCAACGGCGCCGCTCGCACATCCACGTCCCAGCTCGCACCCAGGTCGGGCCGACCGGCCGCGCGCCAGCCCAGGAGGGCCGCGCCCAGCATGCCCGCGTCCACCCCCAGGGCGGCCGGCAGCAGCGGCGGGGCCTCCCTGAACGACAGCCGCTTGACGAGGCGGGTCCGTACGGGGTCGAAGAGCGCGGGGCCGGCCTGGGAGAGACCGCCGCCCAGCACGATCATGGCCGGGTCCAGCAGCAGCGTGTAGGTGGCCAGCGCCAGCGACAGCGCCTCCACGGCCTCGTCCCACACCTCGATGGCGATCGGGTCGTCGGAGACGACGACCTGCTCGGCCTTGGCGCTCTCCAGGCCGGCCCGCTGGGCGTAGCGCCTGCCGACGGAGGCGGCGGAGGCGTACGTCTCCAGGCAGCCGTACTGGCCGCAGGCGCACTGCTCGCCGTCGGGGAAGACGGGGATGTGCCCGATCTCGCCGCTCCAGCCCGCCGCTCCCCCGTACGGGGCGCCGTCGACGATCATGGCGCCGGCGATGCCGGTGCCGATGGGCAGGAACAGGAAGTCGGCGGCGCCGCGCCCGGCGCCGAGCACGCTCTCGGCGAGGCCCCCGGTGCGGACGTCGTGGCCGAGGACGACGGGCACGCCGAGGTCGGTGAAGTCCTGGGCGGGGATGTCGCGCCAGCCGAGGTTGGCGGCGTAGAGGGCGGTGTCCTCCGACACCAGCCCGGGAACGGCCAGGCCGACCCCTGCCGGGCTGCCGTCGCCGGTCTCGGCCAGGTGGCCGATGAAGTCGCGGATCGCGGTCACGACCGCCTCCGGGCCGTCGGCGCGTGGGGTGGGGCGCCGCTCGGAGAGCAGGACGACGCCGTTCTCGCTGACCAGGCCGCCCTTCATGGACGTGCCGCCGACGTCGAGCGCGACGACGTACGCAGGGGTGTGGGACACGGAAGGAGACGATAGCGCAGCTCAGCGTTTGTCTGGAAAAGTCCCCTGCGTTTCAGGTACGGCCGAGCACGCGGTCGAGCGCGGCCTCGACCTCGGCCGAGAGGCCCGGCGGCGAGCCCGAGGCGAGCAGCGCGCCCGAGTCGACCGGCGTGGTGGTCCTGGCGACCCGCACGGCGCCGCAGGAGCGGCATTCCACCTCTCCGAGCCGGCAGATCAGCGCCGCCGACCCGCATCCCGCACACGTGTCGAGGTCGAGGTCGTGCGACCGTTGACAGTCCGGGCAGACCAGCACCTGGGTTTCGCGGTGGACCCCGCGTCTCCACGGGCTGACACCCCGGACCGGGTCGGTCTGCCGGGCCCCGCAGCGGTAGCAGGGCATGGTTTCCTCCGTTTAGGCGATGTCGGCGAGTGCCTTGAGGTAGTCGGCGACGTCACGCGCCTCACCGATCGGCTTGACCACCGACCAGCGGATCACGCCCTCGCCGTCGATGATGAAGGTCCCCCGGCGCGCGAAGCCCTTCCCCTCATCGAACACACCGTACGCCCGCGCGACCTGTCCATGTGGCCAGAAATCGGAGAGAAGCGGGAAAGCGTAACCCTCCTGGTCCGCCCAGGCGCGGTGGGCGAAGACGGAGTCGACGGAGACGGTGAGCAGGTGCGCGTCAGCCGGGAAAGCGCGCAGCGCCGAGAGCTCACCGTGACACACCCCGCTGAAGGCCAGGGGGTAGAAGACCAGCACGACACGCGTGCCCCTGAACTGGGACAGCCGCACCGGGCTGCCGTGCTGGTCCTGGAGCTCGAAATCCGGAGCGGTGGCGCCGACCTCGACAGGATGTCCGTTCACACGCCTCATCCTGCCGTACGGGCTGGCGCTCTCGCTCTCCTACCGCCTGCCTTTGGGCGTGACGAGCCGGGTCCCCGACCAGTCGGGTGCGGCGGAGATGCTGCTGGTCTGCGAGAGACCCGCGGTAACGGCGTCCTCACCTATGTCGCTCGGCTCCACGTGGCCGTCGCGCCCGGCCTTGGGCGTGAGAAGCCAGATCTGACCGCCTTCGGCGAGAGATCGCATGGCGTTGGTCAGGGCATCGAACAGATCCCCGTCACCGTCGCGCCACCACAGCAGCGCCACGTCGACGACGTCGTCGGTGTCCTCGTCGAGCAGTTCGTTGCCGGTCAGGTCCTCGATGGACTCGCGAAGCTTCTCGTCGACGTCCTCGTCCCAGCCGATCTCCTGCACCACCTGACCCGGCTTGAGGCCGAGTCGTTCGGCCAGGCCGCGCTCGCCCTGCGCCTGACCCGCGGTCGCGCTCACGTTTATCCCTCCTGCTTGAGTGGCCCCGCATATGCGGTTTATCGCTTCGGGACAGTCCACACGCTGTGACCCTCAGTCGTCAACGGTCGCCACGGGTACGGCCGTACTCGGCCAGGTTCAACCGGGCAGAAACGACAGCCGAACCTGACGTTGCGTATTGTCGACATTCAGGTCGACCAGGGCGACGGACTGCCAGGTGCCGAGCGCCATCCTGCCGCCCAGCACGGGGATCGTGGCGTACGGCGGCACGATCGCCGGCATGACATGTGACCTGCCGTGACCCGGCGAACCGTGCCGATGGCGCCAGCGGTCGTCGGCCGGCAGCAGATCTCCCAGCGCCGCCAGCAGGTCGTCGTCGCTGCCCGAGCCCAGCTCCAGCAGGGCGACGCCCGCCGTCGCGTGCGGGACGAAGACGTGCAGCAGCCCGTCTTCACCCTGCTCGCGGACGAAAACGGCGCATTCGGCGGTGATGTCGTGCACCGTCTCTCGTGATCCCGTGGCCACGGAGATGAGTTCGGATCTCACCCGTGAATCCTACTGAGGCACGATGACGGAATCGGGGCCTGGAAACACCAGCGCCGTGTGGCCGTCATCGAACCGCACGATGTACGGAGGCCCCCCGTTGGGCCCCCGGACCTCGATGATGACGCCGGTTCGGTCCCTTTCGCCGACCGTGCTGCCGTGCACGAGAAGCCGGTCGCCTGCCGTCGCATTCATAGGTCCAGATTCGTACGGGGAAGGCCTGGCGAAAAGAGGGGAATCGTCCACGCTTCCCCAAGTGTGGGTAAGAGAGGCCCGAAACACCCTCCCGCGGGCGGGCGCAACGGAGGCCCGCAGGGGGCATGATCGACGCGAAGCTGAGACTTTCCTGGCAATCTTCCCGGGGACCGCGCGGAGGCGAGCCAGTTCGGGCGGACCGCCGGACGGGTAGGGGGCGTTGGGGCGACCCGGGAGGTGACGCCACCCCCCGGCGGGGGGATACTCGACCATGTGAGGCAAAATTTCGTAGGTTTTCCGGTCTTGTTAAATTGAACTGCCGTTGTAACCTTGGCCGGTAATTCGTCCTACCATCGGTGGTCTAGGCCACCGATGGCGGCCCTGCCAGCAGGGATGTCCTGGTTACTCATCGGTAGAGATGCACTTTCGACCGTGAGCGACCAGGATGGAAAGCGACCCCAGACCAGACATCAGTCAACCTCGGAAGGCGAGACCCAGTGGCTTCCGGACGCCAGCGTTTCTCGATCATCAGCGACGGCCTACCCAGCCAGTTGCCTGATGTCGATCCCAGTGAGACCAACGAGTGGCTCGAGTCCCTCGACAACGTCGTCAAGACGGAGGGCCGCACGAGAGCCCGCTATCTGATGCTCCGCATTCTGGAGCGGGCGCGCGAGCACCAGGTCGGCGTGCCGGGCCTGCGCAGCACCGACTACATCAACACCATCCCGCCGGAGCGCGAGCCCTGGTTCCCCGGCGACGAGCACGTCGAGCGGCGGATCCGCGCCTACATCCGCTGGAACGCCGCGGTCATGGTGTCGCGGGCCAACGCCCGCACCAACGTGGGCGGCCACATCGCCACCTACGCCTCCGCCGCGTCGCTCTACGAGGTGGGCTTCAACCACTTCTTCCGCGGCAAGGACCACGGCGAGTCGGGCGACCAGGTGTTCTTCCAGGGCCACGCGGCGCCCGGCATCTACGCCCGCGCCTTCCTGGAGGGGCGGCTCAACGAGAGCCAGCTCGACGCGTTCCGTCAGGAGCTGTCGCACGGCTTCCACGGCCTGCCCTCCTACCCGCACCCGCGGCTCATGCCCGACTTCTGGGAGTTCCCGACCGTCTCCATGGGTCTGGGCCCGATCAACGCGATCTACCAGGCGCGGTTCAACCGCTACCTGCTCAACCGCGAGATCAAGGACACCAGCCGCAGCCACGTGTGGGCGTTCCTGGGCGACGGCGAGATGGACGAGCCCGAGTCGCTGGGCGCGATCGGCGTCGCCGCCCGCGAGGAGCTCGACAACCTCACGTTCGTGATCAACTGCAACCTGCAGCGGCTCGACGGTCCGGTACGCGGCAACGGCAAGATCATCCAGGAGCTGGAGGCCTACTTCCGCGGCGCCGGCTGGAACGTCATCAAGGTCGTCTGGGGCCGCGACTGGGACCCGCTGCTGGCAGCCGACGTCGACGGCGTGCTCGTCAACCAGATGAACACGACTCCCGACGGCCAGTTCCAGACCTACTCGGTCGAGTCGGGCGCCTACATCCGCGACCACTTCTTCGGCACCGACCCCCGGCTGCGCAAGATGGCCGAGCACCTCAGCGACGACGACATCCGCAAGCTGTCGCGCGGCGGCCACGACTACCGCAAGGTCTACGCGGCCTTCAAGGCGGCCCGCGAGCACGTCGGCCAGCCGACGGTCATCCTGGCCCAGACCATCAAGGGCTGGACGCTCGGCAAGGACTTCGAGGCGCGCAACGCCACCCACCAGATGAAGAAGCTCACCAAGGCCGAGCTGAAGGAGTTCCGCGACCGGCTCTACCTGCCGATACCGGACTCCGCCCTGGAGGGTGAGCTCCCGCCGTACTTCCACCCGGGCGAGAACGACCCGGAGATCGAGTACATGAAGGAGCGCCGCGCGGCGCTCGGCGGCGTGCTGCCCAAGCGGGTCAACCGCGCCAAGCCGGTCAAGCTGCCCGGCGACGAGGTCTACAAGGGCTTCACCAAGGGCTCGGGCAAGCAGCAGGTCGCCACCACGATGGCGTTCGTGCGGCTGCTCAAGGACCTCATGCGCGACAAGGAGATCGGCCACCGGTTCGTGCCGGTCATCCCCGACGAGGCGCGCACGTTCGGCCTGGACGCGATGTTCCCGACGGCGAAGATCTACTCGCCGCACGGCCAGATGTACGAGGCCGTCGACCGCGAGCTGCTGCTGTCGTACAAGGAGGCCGTGCAGGGGCAGATCCTGCACGAGGGCATCAGCGAGTCGGGGTCGATGGCGTCGGCGATCGCGGCCGGCACGTCCTACTCCACGCACGGCGAGCCCATGATCCCGATCTACATCTTCTACTCGATGTTCGGGTTCCAGCGCACCGGCGACCAGATGTGGGCCATGGGCGACCAGATGGGCCGGGGCTTCCTGCTCGGCGCCACGGCCGGCCGCACCACGCTCAACGGCGAGGGCCTGCAGCACGAAGACGGGCACTCGCCGCTCATCGCCTCCACCAACCCGGCGGCGATCGTCTACGACCCGTCGTGGGCGTTCGAGGTGGCCCACATCGTCAAGGACGGCCTGCGCCGCATGTACGGCGACAAGCCCGAGGACGTGTTCTACTACCTGACCGTCTACAACGAGCCCTACCTGCAGCCGGCCCAGCCCGACGGCGTCGACGTCGACGGCCTGCTGAAGGGCCTCTACAAGTACGCCGACGGGCCGGAGACGCAGGGGCCGAAGGCCAACATCCTGTCCTCCGGCGTGGCCGGGCCGTGGGCGATGGAGGCCCAGCGGATGCTGGCCGACGACTGGGGCGTGTCGGCCTCCGTCTGGTCGGCCACCTCCTGGACCGAGCTCCGCCGCGAGGCGCTGACCTGCGACGAGCACAACCTGCTCAACCCCGACGCCGAGCAGCGCGTGCCGTACGTGACCCGCGCGCTGTCGCAGGCGGAGGGCCCGTTCGTGGGCGTCAGCGACTACATGAAGGCCGTGCAGGACCAGATCGCGCAGTGGGTCCCGGGCGACTGGTCCTCGCTGGGCACCGACGGGTTCGGCCTGTCCGACACCCGCTCGGCGCTGCGCCGCCACTTCCACGTCGACGCCGCCTCCATCACGCTGGCGGTGCTCACGTCCCTCGTACGCAGGGGCGAGCTCGACGGCGAGGTGCTGCGCGAGGCGATCGCCCGCTACCACCTGAAGAACGGCGTCACCGAGGCCGGCGGCCCGGAGACCAACGACACCCAGTCGATGGGCGTCTGACACATCCGTGAGGCGCGCCCCCGCGAAGAACATGCGCGGGGGCGCCTTCCGTTCCGGGGGCGCCCGTCCCGGGAAGGCGGCGCGCGTGCGGAGGGGTGGCGCGCCGCCCGATCCCGCGCGCGGTCCCGTATTGTGGGCAGGGCTTCCCCCGGAGTCGACAAGGGGGAGACTGTTCGTGATGCGCCGCGTCCTTGCCGCCGCACTCGTGGCCGCCACAGCCGCCATGACGGCCGGCTGTGTCGACACCGCCGAGCCCGCCAGCGACGGATCGCCCGTGGAGCCGACCGGGGGGCAGATCGCGTGGGGCCCGTGCACCGACATCAAGCGTGCCGACGGGGAGCCACCCGCCCGCCAGGACAAGAACGTACGCTGCGGGAAGCTGGCGGTGCCGCTCGACTACTCCGACCCTGAGGGCGAGAAGATCGAGCTGGCCATGATCAAGATCCCGGCGGTCGACCAGGGCAACCGGATCGGCTCGTTGCTGTTCAACTTCGGCGGTCCCGGCGCGTCCGGCGTCGACACGCTCGACCAGGCGGCCAAGGCCCTGTCGTCGCTGCGCGCCCGCTACGACCTGATCAGCTTCGACCCGCGGGGCGTCGAGCGCAGCTCGGGGGTGCGCTGCGGCACGGGGGCCGACCTGGACGAGTTCACCGCGTTGAACACCCTGCCGCCCGGCGAGGAGACCCGCCGCAGGATCAACGAGGCCAACCGGAAGTTCGCCGACTTGTGCGGCCAGGACTCGGGCAAGATCCTGCCGTACGTCGGCACGGTCAACGCCGCCCGCGACATGGACCGGATGCGGACCGCGCTGGGCGACGAGAAGCTCCACTACGTCGGCATGTCGTACGGCACCCAGCTCGGCGCCGTCTACGCGACCCTGTTCCCCGGCAACGTCGGCCGCATGGTGCTGGACGCGCCGCTGGACCCGACGGTCAGCTTCGAGGAGCGCACGCTGGCCCAGACCCGCGGCTTCCAGCACGTCTACCGGAACTTCCTGAAGGCGTGCGTCAAGGAGCGGTGCGAGGTCGGCGCGAGCGTGGAGGCCGCCAACGCGAACGTGGAGAAGCTGCTCAACGACCTGGCGGCGCGGCCGCTCAAGGTCGGCACCCGCGAGCTGACCCAGGGGCTGGCGGCCACCGGGGTGGCGTCGGCGCTCTACTCGGAGCTGAGCTGGCCGTTCCTGGAGACCGCGCTCGGGCAGGCGCTCAAGGGCCAGGGCGGCGCGCTGCTGTATCTGGCCGACACCTACACCGGCCGCAACGAGGACGGCACCTACTCCACCCAGATGACCAGCTTCCCGGCCATCACCTGCGTCGACACGGCCGAGCGGCCCGACGCGCGGACGCTGCGCCGCACGGAAGAGGCCGCGCTGAAGATTTCGCCGCTGTTCGGCAGCGAGGGCTCGGGCGGGATCTGCAGCGTCTGGCCGGCCGCGGGCGGCGACGAGGCCAAGCGGGTGGACGCCACCGGCTCGGCCCCCATCATGGTGATCGGGGGCAAGAACGACCCGGCGACCCCGTACGAGTGGGCGCCCAAGCTGACCGCCCAGCTCAAGACCGCCACGCTGGTCACGTACGAGGGCGAGGGGCACGGCGCCTACCTGTCGGGCAGCCAGTGCGTCGCCAAGCTGGTCGACTCCTATCTGCTCGACGGCAAGCTGCCCCGGCGCGGCGCGACCTGCCCGGCGGCCTAGGCTCTGACATGTGACGGACTACTGCTCCCTGGTGGAGGACGAGACGGCGCGGGTGGCCCGGCTGGCCTCCGCGCCGGCTGACACGCCGGTGCCCGCGTGCCCGGGCTGGGCTCTCGGCGACCTCATCACGCATCTGGGCACCATGCACCGGTGGGTCACCCACATGGTGTCGACCCGCAACCAGGACCGGCTCTGGTCCCGCGAGGTGCCCAACGGCCTGGACGAGGGCGCGCACGGCGACGCCGCGTGGCTGGCGGAGGGGTCCGCCGAGATGGTGCGGACGCTGCGCGCCACCGACCCGGCGACGCCGCTGTGGACGTGGGGGCCCGGCGGCACCGCGGGCTGGTGGGCCAGGCGGATGGCGTTCGAGCTGGTCGTGCACCGGGTGGACGCCGAGCAGGCGCTCGGCGTGGAGCCCGAGGTGGCCGCAGAGGTGGCGGCCGACGGCGTCGAGGAACTGCTCGGCAACCTGCCTGGCGCCCGGTGGGTGAGCAGGCGGCTGGCGGAGCTGGGCCTGGAGGGCGCGACGATCCACCTGCACGCGACCGACCTGCCCGGCGAGTGGACGTTCACGCAGGGGCCCGAAGGCGCGGTGACGTGGGAGCGCGGGCACGCCAAGGGCGACGCCGCGGTGCGGGCGCCGGCCCGCGACCTGCTGCTGCTGATGTACGGCAGGCGCTCGTGCGACGGGCTGGAGGTGTTCGGCGACCGGGCGCTGCTGGAGAGATGGCTCTCGGCCGGCGGGCTGTGAGCCCCGGACGCGCCGCCACTCGGCGGTCGGCGGCGTGTCCGGGGCGGGGGCGCCGCCACTGAGGGCGGCCGGACGCGGGCCCGGGCTTCGCGGGGAAGGCGTACGCCGGGCCCACGACGATCAGTTTCGCCGGTGGAAGACGCCGAACAGGTTGCCCGAGGTGTTGTCGCTCATCCCATCTCCTCATGTCACTTTCCGGACGAGAACAAGAATGTGGCGCTCGGGCGACAACCCTATGTCGGTGTTTTCGAACTCCTAATCGAGAAGAGTGCCGTGGACGATCATCTCCGGCACGTCGGCGGCGAAGCCCTCCAGCGGCCGGTCGGGGCAGCGCTCGGCCGAGACGGCGGCGCCGACGATGCGGTCGAGGCGGAAGACGCGCACGTCGTCGCGGAGCCGGCACCACGCCACGAGATACCAGAACCCGCCGCGACCGCCGAGGAAGACGCCCGGCTCCACGTCGCGGGAGGTCAGCGCGCCCTTGGCGTCGGCGTAGTCGAGGCGCAGCACCCTGCGGCGCAGCAGGGCCTCCTCGATGGCGCGGGAGACGCCCTCGGCGCCGAGCGGGCGGGCCGGGCCGCCGGGCTCCGGCGGCTCGGCGACGTGCATGACGCGGCGGGCCAGCTCCCGGGCCAGCTCGCCCTCGCGGCCCGGCATGGCGGCCACGACCTTGCGTAACGCGCTGCGGGCCTGGCGGCCGAACGGCTGGTCACCGGCCCGGCTGAGGGCCACCGCGATGGCCACCGCCTCTGCGGGGGTGAAGTTGAGCGGGGGCAGGGACATCTTCTTGTCGATCGCGTAGCCGCCCCTGCGGCCCGCCTCGGCGTAGATGGGCACCCCGGACTGCTGCAGCGCGGTGATGTCGCGCTCGATGGTGCGCACGCTCACCTCGAACCGCGCGGCGAGCTCGCGGGCCGAACGCGAGCGCGGCGAGATGGCGCGCAGGTCCTCGACGAGCGCGTAGAGCCGGTCGGTGCGGTTCACCCTTGTGACGGTACGCTCCGGCACCGACAATCCCTTGCCCGCCGGGGTTTCCGCGTCAGCGGGCCCACTCCAGGAGCTCGTCGGCGGGCCAGGTGTTGACGATCCGGTCCGGCCCGACACCGCACTGCGCGGCCCGCTCGCAGCCGAACCGCTGCCAGTCGAGCTGGCCGGGCGCGTGCGCGTCGGAGTCGATCGCGAACACGCAGCCCTGCTCGTACGCCTGGCGCAGCAGCCGCTTGGGCGGGTCGAGCCGGTCGGGCCTGGAGTTGATCTCGACGGCCACGCCGAACCGGCGGCACGCCTCGAAGACCAGCTCGGCGTCGAACTCCGACTCGGGCCTGCGCGCGCCGCGCTCCCCGCCCGCGCGCACGACCCGGCCGGTGCAGTGGCCGAGCACGTCGACGTGCGGGTTCGCGATCGCGGTGACCATCCTGCGGGTCATCTCCTCACGATCCATGCGGAGCTTGGAGTGGACGCTCGCGACCACCACGTCGAGCCGGCCGAGCAGCTCGGGCTCCTGGTCGAGGCCGCCGTCGAGGTTGATGTCGACCTCGATGCCGGTGAGGATCCTGAACGGGGAGAGCCGGCGGTTGAGCTCGGCGACCACGTCGAGCTGCTCGCGCAGCCGGGCCGGCGGCAGGCCGCGGGCGATGGTCAGGCGCGGCGAGTGGTCGGTCAGCGCCAGATAGTCGTGGCCGAGCGCGCGGGCCGCCTCGGCCATCTCCTCGATGGGCGAGCCGCCGTCGGACCAGTCGGAATGGCTGTGCAGGTCGCCCTTGAGCGCGGCGCGCAGCCCGGCGGCCTCCTCCCCCAGGTCGGCGCCCTCCGTCGCGCGCAGCCTGCGCAGGTAGGTCGGGACCTGCCCGTCGAGCGCCTCACTGATGACCAGGGCGGTCACCTTGCCGATGCCGGGCAGCTCGGCCAGGCCGCCGGACCGCGCGCGCCGTACCAGCTCCTCGCGCGGCAGCTCCGTGACGACGGAGGCGGCGCGGCGGAAGGCGCGCACCCGGTAGGCGGGCTCACCAGCGCGTTCCAGGAGAAAGGCGATCTCCCGGAACGCCTCGACCGGTTCCATACGTTCATCCCTACCAGAAGCGGCCCGACGGGGAATTGTACGGCCGGGCGCGGCCCCGCTAGGCTTTCCGACCGCAAGAGAGCAGGAGCTAGATGGCCCAGACGCCGCACCACGCCGCCACCCCCGGCAAGCCGCCCCCCAAGAAGAAGTCGTCCAACGTCGTGACACTCACCGTCATCGGGGTCGTGTCGGTGATGGTGGTCGGCTACTGCGCGGCCACCTCCAACGCCGAGGACGTCACCGCCGACTGCGTCGACACCAGCCAGCGGGCCGACGACGGCTCCTACATGGTGGTCGAGGACTACTACTGCGACGACGACGACAACGGCGGCACCCACTACTACGGCGGCTCCCGCGCGGCCTATCACTGGTACTACGGCGGCACCAGGGTGGGGCAGCGAGTGCGCAGCGGCACGACGCTCCGCCCCGCCGACGCCACCATCACCAGCCGCGACGGGCGCTCGATCCAGCGGGGCGGCTTCGGCAGCTCCCGCACCGGCGGGGGCTGAGTGGTGCGGCGCGAGCACGGCGCCCCCCGCGAGGGCTGGGAGAAGACCATCGAGGGCCAGGGCCTGGCCTACCACCGGGCGGCCCACCCCGAGGGCCTCAGCAGGCCCTACTGGGACGAGTCGGTCCACTACGTCTTCTCCATGGCGGAGGTGGAGTCGCTGGAGGAGCAGGTCGAGGAGCTGCACGAGATGTGCCTGCGTGCCGCCGGGCACGTGGTCGAGACCGGGCGCTTCGCCGACTTCGCCATCCCCGAGTGGGCCGCCGACGACGTGGCCCGGTCGTGGGAGCGGCGCGACGCCCACCTGTACGCCCGGTTCGACCTGCGCTACGACGGCGCCGGCCCGGCCAAGCTGCTGGAGTACAACGCCGACACGCCGACCTCGCTGCTGGAGTCGTCGGTGATCCAGTGGTTCTGGCTGAAGGACGCCCACCCCGGCGACGACCAGTGGAACTCCATCCACGAGCGGCTCATCGACCGGTGGCGCGAGATGCCGCTGCCGGCCGGCGCCACCCACTTCGCCTGGACCAACATGGACGAGACGGGCGAGGAGGCCATGACCCTGGCCTACCTCCAGGAGACCGCCGAACAGGCGGGCCTGCGCACGGTCGCCGTCGCCATGGAGGACATCGGCTGGGACGCGCTCAACCGGCGCTTCGTCGACATGGACGAGGAGATGATCCGCTCCGTCTTCAAGCTCTACCCGTGGGAGTGGATGCTGTCGGAGCCGTTCGGCCGCCACGCGGTGCGCCACTCGACCTGGATCGAGCCGCTGTGGAAGGCGCTGCTGTCCAACAAGGCGCTGCTGGCCGTGCTGTGGGAGCTGTACCCCGGTCACCCCAGCCTGCTGCCCGCCTACCTCGACGGCCCGCGCGAGCTGGAGTCCTACATCGCCAAGCCGCTGCTCGGCCGTGAGGGCGCATCGATGCGGATAGTCACCCCGGCCCACACCCAGGAGACAGCGGGCTCCTACGGCCGGGAGGGATACGTCTTCCAGGGCTTCGAGGCCCTGCCCGACTTCGGCGGCCAGCGTCCGGTGCTCGGCGCCTGGGTGATCGGCGACGAGGCGGCCGGGCTGGGCATCCGGGAGACCACCGGCCTGATCACCGACGACACCTCGTCCTTCGTACCTCACCGAATCGAGCTCACATGACTCTGCTGGAGACCCTTCTGCGTGGCGCGGGCGCCATCGCCTCCTACGCTGCCGTCGGCGTCATCCTGATGATCGTCGGCTTCTACGTGATCGACCTGGCGACCCCGGGCCGGCTGAGCGAGGTCATCCGCAGCCAGCGCAACCCGAACGCCACGCTGCTGGCCTCCTCGGCGATGGCCGCCGTGGGGCTCATCGTCGCGGCCTCGATCTGGTCGTCCGGCGGGCGGCTGGCCGAGGGGCTGGCGGGCACCGCCGTGTTCGGCCTGGTCGGCATCGTGGTGCAGACGCTGGCGATGCTGCTGTTCGACCGGGTGGCGGGCATCTCGGTGCGCGATCTGGTCAAGGAGCCGGAGCTGCAGCCGGGCGCCAGGCTGCTGGCGGTCACGCACGTCGCGATCGGCCTGATCACCGCCGTCGCGGTCATCTGACGGGACCTGGCACTCTAGGAGCGTGACAGACCGGACCCGGGAGGACACCACTCGCAGGCTTGAGCGGGCCATGGGCGCGCTCGGCACGGCCGCCATGGCCCGCATGGACGAGCAGCTGCCCTGGTTCCGCGCGCTCAGCGCCGAGGACCGCTCGTGGGTGGGGCTGGTGGCCCAGGCGGGCATCGCCGCGTTCGTGGAGTGGTTCCAGTACGCCGGCGAGGACCGCCCGACACCCAGCATCGAGTTCTTCGGCACCGCTCCGCGCGAGCTGAAGCGCTCGATCTCGCTGCAGCAGACCGTCGACATCGTCCGGGTCGTGGTGGAGGTGGTGGAGGCACAGGTCGACCAGCTGGCCGCGCCCGGCGGCGAGGAGCAGCTGGAGCAGGCCATGCTCCGCTACACCCGCGACGTGGCGTTCGCGGCGGCGCACGTCTACGCCCGCGAGGCCGAGGCCAGGGGGGCGTGGGACGCCCGGCTGGAAGCGCTGATCGTGGACGCCCTGGTGCGCGGCGAGGTCGACGACGGACTCCACTCGTGGGCCGCCGCGCTCGGCTGGACGTCCTCCCCCGTGGTCGTGATCGCCGGTCACGCGCCCGACGGCGACCCGCGCGAGGTGATCGACGGACTGCGCGAGCGGGGCCGCCGCATCGGCATGGAGCTGCTCGCCGGGGTTCAGGCCGACCGGCTGATCGTGATCGTGGGCGGCGCGGGCAGCGTCAACGACGCGGCCCGCCAGGTCGTGGCCCGCTTCGGCCAGGGCCCGATCGTCATCGGGCCCGAGGTGACCGACCTGCACGCCGCCGCCAACTCGGCCAGGGCCGCGCTGGCCGGGCTGAAGGCGAGCTCCGGCTGGCCCGACGCGCCCCGCCCGGTGCACGCCGAGGACCTGCTCGCCGAGCGGGCGCTCGACGGCGACGAGGCCGCCAGGGAGCAGCTCGTGGAGAACGTCTACCTGCCGCTGGCCGGCACCCCGCTGCTCGACACGCTCGCGACGTACCTGGAGCAGGGCACCTCGCTGGAGGCGACCGCGCGGCTGCTGTTCGTCCACCCGAACACAGTGCGCTACCGGCTCAAGAAGATCACCGAACTGACCGGATACCAGCCGACCGAGGGCCGTTCGGCCTTCACGCTGCAGGTCGGGCTCATCCTCGGCCGGCTCGCGGAAAGCGCCGTAACCTGGCGGCCTTAACGTAACCGGAGCGAAACCCGAACTGTGGGGTTCCTACAAAGCACCCCGGACAAAGTGTGTGCAGATCTTCATCAGCGTGTCGGACTTCTACAGGGCATGGTTGACTTCGTGCTTGTACTCGTCGCGCCGGGCCAAGGCGCCCAAACACCAGGTTTCCTCACTCCGTGGCTCGAGCTTCCCGGCGTGGCGGACCGGCTGGCCGCCTGGTCCGACGTGGCCGGCATCGACCTGATCGCCTGCGGCACCGTCGCGGGAGCCGACGAGATCCGCGACACCGCCATCGCCCAGCCGCTGCTCGTGGCGGCGGCCCTGGCCTCCGCCGAGGTGCTCGGCGCGGCGCCCGACGTGCTGGCCGGCCACAGCGTCGGCGAGTTCGCCACCGCGGCGCTGGCCGGCGTGCTGACCCCGGAGCAGGCGCTCGCCCTGGTCAGCGAGCGCGGGCAGGCCATGGCGAAGGCGGCGGCGACCGCCGAGACCGGCATGACCGCGGTGCTCGGCGGCGCCGAGGACGACGTGCTGGCCGCGCTCGACAAGCACGGCCTGACGCCCGCCAACATCAACGGCGCCGGTCAGATCGTCGCCGGCGGCACCGTCGAGCAGCTCGCCGCGCTGAAGGCCGAGCCTCCGGCGCGCGCCCGGCTGATCCCGCTGTCGGTCGCGGGCGCCTTCCACACCGTCCACATGGCCCCCGCCGTCGAGCAGCTGCGCGAGGCCGCCGCCCAGATCGAGCCCGGCGACCCCGAGGTCACGCTGCTGTCCAACGCCGACGGCGCCGCCGTCGCGAGCGGCGGCGAGCTCATGCGCCGCCTCGTCGACCAGGTGAGCAACCCCGTGCGCTGGGACGCCTGCATGGCCACGATGGCCGAGCTGGGCGTCACCCGGATGATCGAGCTGCTGCCCGGCGGCACGCTGACCGGCCTGGCCAGGCGCGGGCTGCGCGGCGTCGAGACCGTGGCGCTCAAGACCCCCGACGACCTCGACGCAGCCAGGGAGCTGATGAAGTGAGGATCCTCGAAACCGCGCCGGGGGCTAAGCTGCTGGCGCTCGGCCACTATCAGCCTTCCACCATCGTCTCCAACGAGCAGCTGGCCAAGACCATGGACACCAGCGACGAGTGGATCCAGTCCCGCGTCGGCATCAAGGAGCGCCGGGTCGCCGGCGACGCGGAGAGCCTGGAAGACATGGCCGCCCAGGCGGGCGGCAAGGCTCTGGCCGCGAGCGGCCTGGCCGCCTCCGACGTCGACCTGGTGATCGTGGCCACCTGCACGCTGGAGAGCCAGATCCCCAACGCCGCCGCCGTGGTGGCGCACCGCCTGGGCATCGACGCGCCCGGCGCGTTCGACGTCAACGCCGCGTGCGCGGGCTTCTGCTACGCCCTCGCCACGGCCGACAACGCCATCCGCGCGGGCTCGGCCAGGCACGTGCTGGTCATCGGCGCGGAGAAGCTGTCGCAGTGGATCGACTGGACCGACCGGTCCACCGCGGTGATCTTCGCCGACGGGGCGGGCGCGGCCGTGGTCGGCCCGTCCGACGCCCCGGGCATCGGCCCGGTGGTCTGGGGCAGCTCGGGCGACAGGTCCGACGCCATCATGATCCCCGACCGCCACGGCTCCCTCCGCCAGGAGGGTCAGACCGTGTTCCGGTGGGCCACCACCGCCCTCCACCCGGTCGCCAAGCAGGCGTGCGAGCGCGCGGGCGTCGACCCGTCCGAGCTGTCCGCCTTCATCCCCCATCAGGCCAACCTGCGCATCATCGAGGCCATCGCCCGCAAGCTGGGCGCCGACAAGGCCGTCGTCGCCCGTGACATCGTGCACGCCGGCAACACCTCGGCCGCCTCGATCCCGCTCGCGCTCTCGCGCATGCTGGAGCGCGGCGAGGTCCGCTCGGGCGAGCTCGCGCTCGTCCTCGGCTTCGGCGCCGGCCTCACGTACGCGGGCCAGGTCATCGAGATCCCCTAGTCCCCCGTACGATCTCTCAGAGCTTGCACGGCCAGTCCGTGCAGAACCCAGGAAACCAAAGGAGAACCAACGACATGGCTGCCACCGAGCAGGAGATCCTCGAGGGCCTCGGCAAGATCATCAACGAGATCACCGGGATCCCGGCCTCTGAGGTGACCCCCGAGAAGAGCTTCGTGGACGACCTCGACATCGACTCCCTGTCCATGGTCGAGATCGCCGTGGCCGCCCAGGACGAGTTCGGCGTCGAGATTCCCGACGACCAGCTCAAGAACCTGAAGACGGTCAAGGACGTCCTCACCTTCATCCAGAACTGAAGTCCGGCAACACCAGCTGATCGACAAGGAGTGCGGAACGTGAGTGCAAACCGGGTACGTGTCGTCGTCACCGGGCTCGGCGCGACGACGCCCGTCGGTGGAGACGCCACTTCCTCCTGGTCGGCGCTCCTCGCCGGTCAGTCGGGCGTCGCGACGCTCACCGAAGACTGGGTCGACACCGTCCCCGTGACGTTCGCGGGGACGGCCGCCGTCGACCCGGCCGAGGTCCTGCCCCGGCCCGAGGCCCGCAGGCTCGACCGCAGCGAGCAGTTCGCCATGGTCGCCGCCCGCGAGGCCTGGCAGGACGCCGGCGCCCCCGAGGTGGCGCCGGAGCGGCTCGGCGTGGTCGTGTCCAGCGGCATCGGCGGCATCAACACCACCCTGTCCGCCTACGACACCTACAAGGAGCGCGGCTGGAACCGGCTGTCGCCCTTCACGGTGCCGATGCTCATGCCCAACGGGCCGGCCGCCTGGATCGGCCTCGACCGGGGCGCCCAGGCCGGGGTGCACGCCACCGTGTCCGCCTGCGCCTCCGGCGCCGAGGCCATCGGCTACGCGATGGACATGATCAGGGCCGGCCGGGCCGACGTGGTGATCGCCGGCGGCACCGAAGCCGCCATCCACGGCCTCAACATCGCGGCGTTCGCCGCCGCCAGGGCCATGTCCACGCGCAACGACGACCCGCAGGGGGCGTCGCGGCCGTGGGACCGCGAGCGCGACGGGTTCGTGCTCGGCGAGGGCGCGGGCATCCTGGTGCTGGAGAGCGAGGAGTTCGCCAGGGCGCGGGGCGCGCGCATCTACGCCTACGCCGCCGGTGTCGGCTACTCGGCCGACTCCCACCACATCACCCAGCCCGAGCCCGAGGGCCGCGGCATCATCATGGCGATGACCCAGGCTCTCACCGACGGCGACCTGACGGGCCAGGACGTCAAGCACGTCAACGCGCACGCCACCGCCACCCCCGCCGGGGACGTCATCGAGGTGCAGGCCGTCGCCAAGGCCATCGGCACCCACCCGCTGGTCACCTCGACCAAGTCCATGACGGGTCACCTCCTGGGCGGCGCGGGCGGCATCGAGTCCGTCTTCACCGTCAAGGCGCTCCACGAGCGGATCGTCCCCGCCACCATCAACCTCAACGACATCGACGACGGCATCGAGGTGGATCTCGTCCACGGCGAGAACCGCACCCTGCCGGAAGGCGACATCGCCGCGGTCAACAACTCGTTCGGTTTCGGCGGCCACAACGTGACCGTCGTGTTCAAGGGGGCTTAAATGACCGTGCTCGACAACCGTGTGCCCACCGAAGGCGCCGACCAGGAGCCTGCTGATCCCCGAGACCCCGTCGTACGACTCGCCGCGCTCCTCGACGAGGGTTCGCTGCGGCTGATCACTCCCCAGGACAAGAGCGGCGTGCTCGCCGCCATGGGCCGCGTCGAGGGTGTTCCCGTCGTCGCCTTCTGCAGTGACGCCCGCTTCCAGGGCGGCGCGATGGGCAGCGAGGGCTGCGAGCACATCGTGCACGCCTACGACGTGGCCGTCCGTGAGCGGGTGCCGATCCTCGGGATCTGGCATTCCGGCGGTGCGCGACTCGCCGAAGGCGCCGAGTCGCTGCACGCCGTCGGCCGCGTGTTCGCGGCCATGACGAAGGCGTCCGGCATCGTGCCGCAGATCTCGGTCGTGGTCGGCGCGGCCGCCGGCGGCGCCGCCTACGGGCCGGCACTCACCGACCTGGTGATCCTCGCCGACTCGGGCCGCATCTTCGTCACCGGCCCCGACGTCGTACGCAGCGTCACCGGCGAGAACGTCGACAGCGCCGCGCTGGGCGGTGTCGAGCCCCACAGCAAGCGCAGCGGCGTCGTCCACGTCGTCACCAAGACCGAGACCGAGGCTCTGCTCAAGGCGCGCCAGCTGGCCATGCTCCTCGGCCACCAGGGCCGGGTCCGGCCCGCCGGCATCGAGGAGGTCGACTTCTCCAGCCTGCTGCCGGAGTCGGCGCGCCGCGCCTACGACGTCAAGCCGCTGGTCAACGGCCTGCTGGACGAGCCGGGCGTCGAGCTCCACCCGAAGTGGGCGCCCAACGTCGTCACGTCGCTGGGCCGGCTCGGCGGCCGCACCGTCGGCGTGATCGCCAACAACCCGATGCGGCTGGGCGGCTGCCTCGACGCCACCTCCGCCGAGAAGGCGGCGCGGTTCGTCCGCATGTGCGACGCCTTCGGGGTGCCGCTGGTCGTGGTCGTGGACGTGCCCGGCTACCTGCCCGGCGTCGGCCAGGAGCATGACGGCGTGGTGCGCCGCGGCGCCAAGCTGCTGCACGCGTTCGCCGAGGCGTCGGTGCCGCGGGTCACGCTGGTCACGCGCAAGGCCTACGGCGGCGCGTACATCGCGATGAACTCCCGCTCGCTGGGCGCCACCAAGGTGTTCGCCTGGCCGACGGCCGAGATCGCGGTCATGGGCCCGGTGGCGGCGGTGCGGATCCTCAAGCGGCGCGAGCTGGCGGCGGCGCCGGAGGAGGAGCGGGCCGACCTGGAGCACCGGCTGGCCGCGGAGCACGAGAAGCTCGCGGGCGGGCTCACCCGCGCGCAGGAGCTGGGCGTCATCGACGAGGTGATCAAGCCGGAGGAGACCCGCGGCGCGATCGCCAAGGTCCTCGCCCAGGCCACTCCCGCCAGGGGCGCGCACGGGAACATCCCGCTGTAGTCCAAGCACGAAAGGGGCCCCGCACCGTGACCGGTGCGGGGCCCCTTCGCGTCGCAGGCGCGGGGACGGGTCACACGGCGGCGTGCAGCCAGCGGACGGGCGCGCCGTCGCCGGCGTAGCGGAACGGCTCCAGCTCCTCGTCCCAGGGCTTGCCGAGCAGCCTGTCGAGCTCCTCCTCCAGCACGCACCGCCCCTGGGAGGCCATGAGCATGGCGGCGCGCAGCCGGTCTTCGGGGATCATGATGTCGCCGGAGGCGCCGATGACCGCGCTGAACGGGCCGAGCGTCGGCGTGTAAGCGTGACGGGTCCCGTCGACGCCCTGCGAGGCGTCCTCGGTGATCTCGAACCGCAGGCGCTGCCACCCCATGAGAGAGGAGGCGATGGCGGCCGCTATGCCGGAGCGGCCCTCCCATTCCGCCTGCGCCCGCACGACGTTGGGCGCGGCAGGTTGCGGTGTCCACGTCAAGTCCACGGGCACGCCAAGGACACCCGCGACTGCCCATTCGATATGCGGGCACAGCGCGGGCTGAGCCGAGTGGACGTACAGCACGCCACGAGCAGACACCGGACCTCCCGATTCGGTACGAGGTGCGCCTTCCCCAACGGCCTCGTCCAACGGGATGATCACATGTGACTAGGGAGAGACTACCGTCGGTCGCAATCGGACACCAGAGGGGGGCCATACCAAGTTGGTGCGCGTGTGGCACGTGACAGTCGCTCCATCGGGGATAGATACCCGCTCATGGACATCGAATCGGCAGGCCACGCGCTCATCCGACCGGGTCAGCTGCTGACCGACCGCGGCGCGCTGTCGACGGCCGCGCGCTGGACGCAGGCCGTGTCCGAGGGCGACGGCGTCTGCATGGTGCATCTCTCCCAGGGCGTCGACCCGTGCGAGCTGACCGCCGAGCTGCGCGAGCACGGGTTCCGCGCCTCGCCCAATCACGTCCTCACCGGGCAGCCGCTGTTCTTCGGCGGTCCCGCGTCGCGTCCGTTCCCGGCCGAACCGGTCCACTACCGGCCGGGGCGGTCCCGGTCGGAGGTGACGGTGGGCCTGCTCGACACCGGCGTGGCCGGCCACCGCTGGTGGGCCGACGCCAACTGGTACGAGCAGGCAGCCGAGGACGCGCCGGACGCCGTCGAGGGCGCCCAGGCGGGTCACGGCACGTTCATCGCCGGGCTGCTGGCCCGCCAGGCGCCCGGCGCGTCGCTCCAGGTGGCCCGGGTGCTCGACGGCGAGGGGGTGGGCGACGAGGCGGCCGTGATCAGGGCGCTGCACCGCATGCGCGGGCGTCCGCCGCAGGTGCTCAACCTCTCCTTCGGCGGCCACACCTTCGACGACCGGCCGCCGCCCCTGCTGGCCGACGCGCTGGCCGAGCTGTCCGACACCGTGGTGGTGGCGTGCGCCGGCAACACCGCGTCCGACCGCCCGTTCTACCCCGCCGCGCTGGGCAGCGTGATCGCCGTCGGCGCCGTCGACTCCAGCGAGCGCCGGCGCGCTCCCTACTCGGCCCACGGGAGCTGGGTCGACGCGTGCGCCCGCGGCGACTGGGTGACCAGCAGTTTCCTGGAGCAGGGCGAGTTCGCCGGTTACGCGACCTGGAGCGGCACGTCCTTCGCCACCGCCGTGGTGGCGGGCACGATCGCCGCGGCCGCCCACGACCGGCCGGCCAGGCAGGCGGCCGACGAGCTCCTCAGTCTCAGGGAGACCCGGCAAATTCCCGATCTGGGAGTTCTCGTTCCGTCGAGTCTGTAGAGTTTACGCTCAGTCCACAGGCGATCACGTGGAGGCAGAACAGCCCCCTCCGCCGGTCTGGAAGGAGGCCATATGCCCGATCCACGCCAGCCCGCGGAGCTGCTCCCGGCGGCCGCCTCCGGCGACCAGAGCGCCTGGAACGAGCTGGAGGCCAGATTCGGCCCGCGCATGTGGGCGGTGGCACGCGCCTGCGGGCTCAACGAGCCCGACGCCGCCGACGCCGTCCAGGGAGCCTGGCTGCGCCTGCTCGAACACCTGCACGACATCAGCAACCCGGCAGGCGTGGGCGCGTGGCTGGCGACGACCACCCGCCGCGAAGCGCTCCTGCTGATCCGGAAGGCGAAGCCGGGGCCCGCCCCGTTCGACGTCACGCACGACCCCGACCCGGAGTCAGCCGTCCTGGAGGCCGACGGCAACCGCATGCTCTGGAAGACGGTCTCCACCCTCAAAGAGCCATGCCGCAGCCTGCTCACGCTCGTCGCGAGCGATCTCGGGAGCCGGCAGGTCGCCGTGCGGCTGGGCCTGCCCATCGGCAGCGTCGGCCCGACCAGGGCCCGCTGCCTGGAGAAACTGCGCACCCTGATCTCACTACAGGAGACGGTGCAATGATCGACGACGAGTACTTCCTGGCGGCTCTCCGGCTGGCCTCCGGACACGACCCGGTTCCCGCGTACGTGTCCACCGCGGCCCGGCAGGCCTTCGCCTTACGGGTCCCGCACGCGGTGACCGCCCTTCCCACCGGCTACACGGCCGCGCGGGGAGTGCGGGGCGCCGAAGGCCCGCAGCTGGTCCGGTTCGTCACGGAGGGCCTCACCTTCGACCTGGAGGTGACCATCGGCGACGGTCTGATCGACGTGGCGGGCCAGGTGTCCCCACCCCCCGGGGAGGGGTGCCACGTCGACGTCCGCACTCCCCACCTGACGCTGACCAGGCCCGTCGCCACCACGGGCCAGTTCGCGGCCACGGGCCTGCCTCCGGGCTGGCTCAGCGTGGTCTGCCACCGGCCCGGCCACGCACCCGTCCAGACCAGGTGGGTACGCGTCCGACCGTGACCCCTCGGCCGGGGCCGAGGGGTCCGCATCCCCCCGGTCCCGGCCGCTTCTCCCCCGAGGCGGCGCATGGCGAAACCGGAGATCATCCGTACGCTCGATCGTTCCTCCGGCGGCGGCCTGCTCGTGCGCGCGGCCGAGATGGCCGTGCTGCGCTCGGTGATCGATCCGGGCCAGGCGCTGCGCGCGGGGCACAAGGTGCTGGAGGCGGCCGAGAAGGCCGGCGACGGCGAGGCCGCGTCCGTGGCGCTGCGCGCGATGGCGCTGGCCTCGCGCGAGCTGGGCGATCTGCAGGCCGCCGAGCAGCGGCTGCGGCAGGCCGTCCAGACGCGGGGCGCGCCCGCCGAGCGGATGGCGCAGGCGAGGCTGTCCCTCGTCACCGTGCGGACCGAGCGGGGTCACCCGCTGCAGGCTCTCAGGCTGGCCGCGCTGGCGTGGGCCTACCTGTCGCCGCTCGACCGGGCCAAGCTCGACACGCAGCGCGCCGTGGCCCTCGCCCACCTGGGGCGCTACCAGGAGGCGGTCGCCTCCTGTGACCGGGCGCTGCGGGCGCTCGTGGCGGCTCCCGGCACCATCGACGACCGCCGGTTCCTGGCGGGCGGGCTGCTCAACCGGGGGCTGGTGCACGCCTACCGCGGCGACTGGGACCAGGCGATGCGCGACATCAGCGCCTGCCTGCAGATCGCCGGGCACGCCCGGCTGTCCCACCTCGCGCGGCTGGCCGCCGCAAACCTGCCGTTCCTGGCCGTACGACGGGGCGACATCGGCGGGGCGTTCACCCACTACCGCGAGGCCGAGGACACCCTGTTCGGGTAGCCCGGTATCGGATTGTGACAGTTCTTTTGAGCTTGATCACGGTCCTGACGATCCGGGGACAGTCTCGACGGACCCGTGACGATCCCGGCACGAACACGGGACGGCCAGAATGCCCGCTGACGGCCGTTGATCTTTAGTCCGGATAGGCAATACCGGGGACGGGGGTACATGCGCTCAGCACGGCGCACAGACGCGTGCAGCCGTCCTAGGCCGGATAGGGACGGCCATGGACGGGATAGCCGTCCATGGCCGTTGTGGATCATGCTTCTAGCTCGTCATTCGCCGGTTTCGGAACTCACCAGACCAAGCGGAACGAGCTTGACGATCGCGTCCTTGCGCACCCTTCTGGATGAACGCTTCGGTGATCGCGTAGGGAGCGCCGTCGAGACGGAAGCGAACACTTCCGTCGTCGTATGCCAGGACTCGCACCTTCCGGCCGTCGGGGAGAACGAGACCTTCACTGAAGATCCGTTCGGGCGAACCGGGATTCCTAGCCATACAGACCCCTCCTCGGCCATACAGGCTTGAACGGAACCCTGACGCTACGCGCCGCAAGGATCACTCACTAGTACAAGTCGCCTACCCCTCCGCTGAGGGATCGTCGGCCGGTTCGGGACCGACGAAGCTCCCGAGTCCCGGCACGGTGTAGATCATGCCTTCTTCGCGAAGCTTCGCGATCACCTTCCGTGCCGTCCCACGTGCAATGCCGAACTCTTGGATCATGGACTGTTCGGAGTCGATCGGGTCACCGGGCTTGCGGCTCGCGATGCGCTTGCGCATGACATCGGCGACTTGAACCCACACGGGACGGTCGGGACGGAACTCGGTCACAGCACGACCGTAGGCAGGCACGCTCGCGCCGTTCCATCCGTCTCCGTTCATGAACGGGCATGTACGGGCATGTACGTGTGCCGTAAAGTCAAGCTCATGGACACGGCAGAGACCCCCACAGCGGCGATCCCAGAGATCCCCGACTTCGACGTGTGGCGAGACGGCGAGATCTTGCGGGGGAAGCACCGTCCCAGCGGCCGGACGATCGAAGCCCGGCAAGCACGCGAACTTGAACTACTGGCGAGCGCCGTCCGCATCGGTGCCGACATCGCGCGAGTGATCCCGTGATCCCCGACAGTCCCGTCACGATCACGGTCCACGTGTGCGGGTCGTGCGGCGCGATGTTCTCTTGCCCGTTCCCTTGTCCGCGCTGTGGCGGTTCCCATGAATCATGAACTCAGCGCACGGGAAGACCGCGTGCTTACCGTGCTCGAACAGACGTACCCCGGTTACCGGATCGTCCGGACGTCTACCGGTTGGCTCGCGACTCGGTACGCGACGCCGACGGCGGAACAAAGAGCGCTCGGAATCATCCCGAGCATGTTCCGGCCGGACGCGGTCTCGCTCGCGTCGGCGCTGTCGGCACAGCACCGGATCTTGGCTCAGCGTCGGCAGGGATAGCCGACGGCCGGACGGCCAGACCGAGCCCCGTACGCCACAGCGGCGGACGGGGCTTCGTCATGCCCCGGCTCGGGACGGCGGCCGGTCGGTACTGAGCCGGTCTGTGTCGGCCGACGGCGTGCGCTGATGGGGACGGGACCGGACGCGTGCTGACGTCCCTCTGTCGCTGTCCTACGCGCCTGCACGCGTACGGATCAGGGGGCTTTCGCCTGTCGCTGTGCCGACGTGTCGCTGTGAGCTGTTCTCGCAGGTCAGGCACCGGATCAGCCCTGATCGCGGCATGTCGCTGTTGGAGTTTTCCCAGCTCAAAGGGGTTGTCGCTGTTGAGCCGGTATCAGCGTGCCAATCAGTCAAGAAATGCACCGGCCGGAATGAGGCTCGCGAGCGCATTCGTTGATCGGTCCGGCGTACTCTCTCGGTATGCCTATTAAAGATTTTCAATTCATGGAATCGCCCACAGCGGCGGACTTCAATCGCTACTTCATGCAACAGATCTTCGTTCGCAAGACCGCCGACGAGTCCGTGACGAACTCGAACGTCATGCAAGACGATAACCATCTCTTCATAGACGTCGTCGCCAATACCGACTACTGGGTGACGTCGTACATCATCTATGAAGGCGCATCGAACGCTGACGGCGGCGAGCTATGGATGAGCTGGCAAGCTCCGTCCGGAAGTACCTTCGATTGGGTCAGTGACTCATTCGGAACGAACGCCGCTTCCTCCGTCGAAGTCGTGTCGAGAACTCACCAGACCCTAGCGAGCACCCCAGCGGCCGGAACCATCGGGCTCGGAACCAACCTAACGGCGATGTGCAAGGGCATTCTTCGCATCGGCCCAAACCCGGGAGTCTTCCGGTTCCGCTGGGCTCAGTTCACGCCATTCGCGGGCGTATCGACACGCGTCAAGGCGAATTCGTGCATCATCCTTCGGCGGCTGACCACGTGATCAGCGAGACGGCGTGGTCCCACTCCGCTTCGATGTCTTCGACCGTGATTCCCGGAACGTCGATCGCTCGAACGTCGCACACTTCGTGAACGTCTTCGTCCTCTACCAAACGAACTCGGTACACGAGCGACGTCAGATCTAGCATGTCCCGGAACTCCGGAACGATCTCGTACCTACGGCATTCGCGAAGATGAACCGGAAGAGACTTCGCGGCTTCTATCGCGCGGTACATGACATAGATCATCTGTTGCTCGTCGAGACGGACGTTCACCGGGAATCTCCTTCGTTTACGCAGATCCCCCGCCGCCAGGGAGAAAGCGGCGGAGGATCGCGAGGGATTCGGCGCAGGAACGGACTCGGAAGCCCCCTAGCTCCGTCATGACCCGTCCTTGCCGGGCGCAGCTCTCACTTTTCCGGTTTAACGCCGAATCCCTTGCCGGAATGCTTCTGTGAGAGCGGCGGGCATTACTGCCAGATGAGCAGAAGAACCGACGCGAGCGCGTCGAATCCCGTGGACATTGATTCGGTCTGCGGTGGAAGGTCACCGTTTATCTTCGTGTCGGAACCGACGGCCGGAATCAGGGGAACGAGATCACCGGACTTCAGCAGCTTCACGCCGTCGCTGAGGTTCCGCCCCTTCGCTGTCGGCCGTGCGGCGACGTACTGTCCGGCCGGTGTGAGGTTCGACCGGTGCCCGACGAGCCACACGGCGTAGAGCGGTCCGTCGGCGTGCTGTGGCCGGAGAGCCTCAGCGGCGCGAACGAGCCCTTGCCGACCCGTGAACGTCAGCGTCCGGCCCATGCTGGGGACGCGCTCCGTCGTCCGGGTGAACAGCCCGTACCGGCCCATCTCGCGAAGGACTCGCTCGGTCGCGAACGTCCGGCCGTCGAAGTCGGTACGCGGCCGGTCGATCGCGGCCATGCTTGACAGCCATTCATTCCACGCGCTGAGGCTGTCGGCACGGACGGCGATCACGGTTTGTCCGGAGTGGTGCCCGACGGGGATCGCGACTCCGGCGTCACGGTGCGTCCGCCACGTGTCGAGCACGTCGCCGGGAGTCGTGCAGGGCTCGCCGACCGGCCGCTCTGCCGAGTCGATCGCCTGAACGGTGAGGCTTCGAGCGTGGACGAGCGCGTGAGCGGACTTCGCTCGATCGCCGAACCGCTCGATCTCTTCCATGAGTGCCACGTGAGACACGGCGGCTTCGTCGATTCCGTCACGCGGCATGGTCGCGCGGCTGATCGCGTCGAGAGCGGCGGCTCCGGTGTTGGGGGCGAATGGCATGGTCATTGTCGGTTCTCCTTCTTTCCTGTTTCGAGAGTAAGTGATTTGGACGGGGCTTTTCTATTTCGGCCGGTATTCGTCAGCCGAACATGGCGTCGTACAGTTGAGCGCCGATTTCCGAGTGAATAAGTCCGCACCGTTCGCCGTGGTACTGGCACTTCTGTTGTTCTCGTAGTTGCCTCTTAGCGAGCGCTGACGTTCCGGCGTCGATCAGGGACTTCTGACCGTTGCACATCCGGCACGAAACGGCGAGGTTCGAGTACTCGGTCTTCCCGCCGCTCACCTTCGGAATGACGTGCTCACAGTTGTAATGAGTCGGGTCGTTCGGGTCGTTGTCGGTCACGAGCGTTCCGCACAGATAGCAGCGTGCCTTTCCGATTCCCCCGGCTCGACGAAGGACTTCGAGCCGTATCGCGCGCCATTCGCGCGTGCTCCCTTGTGTGGCGCTCGGTCTCTTCACGGTTAGTCTCTCTTTCTCTTGATCCTTGACGGCTGTTCACGGTCTGTGACGAAGATCATCGACTCTCACGGGGGATACACAACTTTTGGCCAGTGGCGGGGCGGGATCGATCACCCTCCCTAAAAAACGCCCCTCTGACCAGGGCATATATTTGCCGGCCGACCCTTGATCAACTGCCGACGAGCCCCCGTTCCATCCCGCCGACTGAGTCTCTGTCACTTTCGGTGAGTGCCGACGAAGGTCTCTCGATATGACTACGTGCATATGCCGGACCCGGACCCGATCAGCGCTCGGCTCGACTCCACGGCGGCGAACGAATGCCGGGCTCGACTCGGTCTGTCGGTCCGGCCGAATGCTGTACGCGTACCGGCTCACGCTGTTCACGTACGAGCCTGAGCTGTACGCGTACGGCGCTGTACGCGTACGGCTGTACTCGGTACGTCCGCCGTACGTGTACGCGCCATTCCGGTACGCGTACACGCTCGCGCTGTACGTTCCGCTGTACGTGTACAGAGCGCCGTACGTGTACACCGTGCCGTACATGTACGCGCCATTCCTGTACACGTACGTGTTCATGTACGCCGGGCTGTACTCGGTACGTTCGCTGTACACCGGCACCGTGTACCGAACCGGCGTACACGCATTCTGTACGTCGGCCGGTACACGGTGAACGGTGCTGTTCATGTACGCGTCTCACTTGCTCACGAGAGCGACGATCAGGAGTACAGCGGTTCCGAGCATGAACGCTGAACGCCAGAACGAGTAAGTCATGAACAGGAAGCACAGCGCCGCGTATCTAGGCCACCGAATGACGTATGACCAATAGCGATCGATCGTGTCCCGTATTCCGTCCGTCGGTCCGTACTCGGGAACGGCTTCGAGATACGACGGAATGCTTTTGTATCCGTCGGCGTATTCGTAGGGGTTGTTCGGAACGTATCCGCCACCGATCGGCGTGAGATCCCCCGTCGGTACGAGATCGCTCATGATCGCGTCCCTCCGTCCGTGAGCGCGAGCCGGTTCATGTCGGCCGGACAGTCCGCGACGTGAGCGACGCTGACCCATCCGTCTTCGACCACCACAGCGGCCGGACACACGGGACAGGCGTACTCCGTGCTTGAATCGGTGGTGCGGGACTCGGGCGGTAGGCACGCCCGAGTCCCGTCGTTAATGGTCATGATCAGTTCCCTTCTGTGAACGCCTGATAGAACCGGCACGAATCGTCGTGATGAACGGTGATCTTGTGCGCGTTCGGTCCTGCCCCGTCCACTTCGAGCACTTGATACGCGTCGCACTCGTCGCATCCCCCGGCGATCCTCAGTCCGTGAAGAGGCTGAAGTGATTCCGCGAATTCCCGTTGACGGGGAGTCCGGTTGATTTGAGCGCGACGACGACGATTCCTCTCGCCTTTACTCATGATCAGTTCTCCTTTGCTGTGTTGATCGGTCTTCTCGTGGATTCAACGGGGCTGTACGGCTCCCTCAGCGGGTGGGCGGCCGGTGCCGGACCCTTGCGCCGGGGCGGGCTCCGTGAGCCGTCCTGAACTCCCTCAGCGGCAGGGAGAGGGGTTCCATACGCCCCTTTCCCGGGGCTATCCATACGAGTTCGTTGACCTGCACTTTCGCCGTCCATCATCCATACCTCCCTATAGGGTCGGTATGGATGTATGGATAGGTTCCATACATTCATACGGAATCCATACGGGCGATCTTCGTATGGATGTATGGATACTTCGTCCACCGCTGTGGGGATCACTCCGTCTCCCCTTCCGCCGCTGTGGCTTCGTCGCTCTCGGGAGCCGGTCCGGGGTAATAGAACTTCGCCCGTCCGTCCCTCACGAAGTGAACGAGCCCTTCCTTAACGAGTGCCCGAAGAAGTGAAGCGTCTCGGGGCTGGTACACCTTCGCGTCGGTGAGATCCTGAGTTATCGATCCGGGGTTCTCTTCGATGTAAGCGAGGATCGTTGTCTTCCGGTCTTCGGACTTCCGTTCCGCCGAGTTCATACGGCTTCGACTCTCGGGATTGAGAGGATCGGCGAGAGTCAGGTGACGCGTCTCCCGGTCGTACTTCAGCTCAGCTTCGGGAACGTCTACGTCGCGGCCGAATGCCCAGAAGTACACCGGCGTATTCGGGATACGTTCGCCGGTCTTCTGGTCTCGTTCGGTTACGAGCTTCCATTCGACGTCGGGCCATCCGCGAAGTGTCGAGTCACCACGAGAGCGCTCGCCGTTGTGTCCCATGTGGTGAGTCCATACCGCTTCGCTTGCCTCACTCTCTTTCAGTAGAGCGTCGAATGCCGTGAGCAGCTTTCCGGCTTCGACATGCTCGGAGAGTCCGAGCGAGTCGAGCACGGGTTTAATGGGATCTCCGATGATGATTTCGCCGTCTAGATCCCTGATCATCCGAGCCCATTCTGCACGGATCGTCGGCGAAAGGATGTTGAAGAGATCGCCACGTCCACGCATTGAATGGATGTGAATTGCACTGATGTTCCGGATGTTCTGAGCACGAAGCCACTCTTGAATGAGAACTTCGGGCATCTCGAAGTCGAAGAGAACGATTCGGCCGGTAACCGGCTTCACGTCGAATCGGTCTAGGAACGGATCGCCGTCGGCGAGCGAGCGAAGGAGGTTCCCGACGAACGTCGTCTTGCCTGCTTTCATCGGCGCGGCAAGGATCGCGCGACCGTCCTTCGGAAGCACTCCCTGAATCCGGTACGGAATCTCTTCGGCCGGACGGCTCAGAAGGTCGGCGAGCGAGATTCCGACGGGAAGCGGCTCGCGCGTGTTAAGCGCGTCTTCTTCGTCGAGTTCGCGCCTTACCTCTCGGCGGGCTCGCTCACGATTCCTCTCGTACGCCTTGATTTCGTCGTACGACTTCGGCGAGTACGAGCCGCCACGAGAGACGAGTTCGTTAATGTCCCGAGCCCACGTTCCGACCTTCTTCATTTGAGCTTCGAGCTTCGACACACGATCGTCGCTCGCCGAGTCTCTCGACGGCGGAATGAACGGGTCGAAGTCGTCGAGAGATGACCGGAAGCTGTGTCCGTTGGTCGCGCTCATGCCGCCGTCCCTTCCGCCGCTGAGGGATTCGGGGACTCGACATGATCGACGCGAACGAAGCCCTTCCATGCGTTCGCTCGAACGAGTGCGCCCCATTCGGGACGAAGAACGAGAGCGTTCCCGGCGTTGTCGAATGCGACAACGGGATCAGTGATTCCGTCTTTGTAGACAGCGACCCATTCCCCGTTTGAAACGGAAATAGATACACCGCCGACGGGCTCGAACCGCTTCCGGAGAGTGGGGGGAACGGTTTCGAGACTTTGCCTTGCAGTCAAGGCTGACATGTGCTTATCCTGTCTATGCGCTGAGTGAGCCGGGAGCCGCCTTATGGGAGTGGGGCGGCTTTTGGCATTTCTGAGAACGTTTCGTTGGTCGCTTACTCGGGACGCGTCGCGGCGTGAACGCCGGGCTTTTCCTTGACTCCCTCAGTGGCGGAGGGAACGGAGTCGAGAAGGTCATACGTCGGAGTCTCGACACTCGCACCACGGAGGAGCGCGCTCAAACGCTCGCGCTGTTCCGCCGTGAGCGGAGGGAATGTGTCGGCGAGAGCGCGAATGTGATCGGCGAGAGTCTCAGCCTTGAGTTCGCGCTTCAAATCTTCGACCGTCGCGTCATTGACGCCGTATCGAGTCGAAGCCTTCGCGAGCTTTCCGACGAGAGAACGACGGCGCTTGCTCGCGGTAACGTCCGTGATGGGCATCGGGGACTCCAGACACTTAGAGCGTGTCCGGTGCCAATCCCTGACGGGGGATTCTGATCCGGCGTTCGGCGTCTCGGACCGTACGGGCGGGAAGTCACTCCCTTTGGGTCAACCCGGCAACTCTCGGAAGGCGTTGCAGTGCCAACATACGCCCGGAGTTATGACCAGCGCAAATACGTGCCACATTGTCAAGCCCCGCTCAGCCCCGAAACCGGCCGCCTTTTGTAGGGCTCGCACAACGGCCGGACATGAACCGGAACAGTTACACGACGGCGCAGCTCAGGAATGCGTGACGGATTGGCAAGCTGGAAAGTCTGTCACGACTCCACAACGGCACCGGCCGCCCTGAACGGCTCTGTCCGGCCGTCGGAGCGCCGTCCAGCTCGAACCCCCTCAGCGCTCGCTCAGCGGCCGGTGTGGGCTCGTTCAGCTCCGTCCGGCCGGTGCCCTGTCCGCCGCTGAGGGGAGCGCCGACGGCGGCCGGTGCCGGACACGACGAAGCCCCCGGAACCGTGCTCTCCGGGGGCTTCTCGGTACGGCGTCACCGCAACGCGTGATCAGGCTACCTTCGGCCGGATCTCGACGCGCTCCGTGATGCTCGGTCGCTTCCCGCTGCCGACCGGCTTCAGCGTGACCGTCATGAGCGCGTCCACGACGGCGCGACGGTGCCCGATCCCGAGCCCGGACCACACGGCGGCGACGTCGTCAGCCGTCACGAGCGGTGCGAGCGGAGACGAGTCGGTGACGTCGGCGAGACGGCGTTCAATATCTTCGATCTTGGCTTGAAGCCGCTTCGTACCGGCGAGCATGGCGGCTCGCTCGATCAGCCCTTCGGCGTAGTCCTCAGCGAGGTTCGTCGTGCGCTGGCGAAGCGCGATCAGTTCCGAACGGAGCGCGGGAACGTCAACGTCGTTCGCCGGTGCGGCGATCAAGTCGGCGGCGTCGGGACGGGACAGAAGTTCGATCACGAGACCTTCGACGAGCTGATCAAGCTCGGCTTGTGGCGCGCTGGCGTGCTTCACGCCGGGTTCGGGGAACTTGCACCGGTAGAGCCCGCCTTCTCGGCCGACGCCTTGCGTCTGCACGCGAAGGACGTTGCCGCACGGACACCGATAGATGCCGGACCCGAGCCACCGGGCGGCCGGTCCGGGAGTCGTCCGGCGTGACGGATCACGAAGCTTCGCGGTGATCGCCCACAGTGTCTCTTCGGGAATGATCGGTTCCCACGGTGCGCGACCGATCACGTCGGCGGACGTGTAGAGCTTGGGACCGTCGCCGGGCTTATGCACCATGAGCCCGGCGTTCCGGGGACGAAGGAGAACGTCACGGACCGTTCTCGGAAGCCACTGAAGCCCGGCTGTGGTCTTCAGGTCACGCTCGCGAAGGTCTAGGGCGATCTGTCGGAGTGAGATCCCGGCGAGCACGGCGTCAGCCATCCTGACGAGTTCAGCGGCTTCGTCCGGCCGGATCGTGACGCCGTCGGACTCGAAGCCGAACGGCCGACGGCCGCCGCCGAACCGGCCTTCTTCGGCTTGCCGCAGACGGGCTCGGCTCACGCGTCGAGCCGTGTCCTTGCTCGACTTGTTCGCCACAGCGCACATGATCCGAGCCATGGTGATACCGGCGTCGGACGTGAGCTGACATGAGCCGGTGAGCGACTCGCACGTGACGGCGAAGTTCGACGCTTCGACGAGATCGATCAGGTCTTCAAGGTCCCGGGGCTGACGTGCGAGCCTGTCGAGATCGAGCACGACCAACACGTCAACGTGACGGGCTTCGAGGAGTTCGAGCGCGCGACGGAACTTCGGCCGGACGGTCCGGAGTTCGGTCCGCCCGTTCGGGAGTCGGATCTTCCGGCGCTTGAAAGCCGAAGTGTCGTTCTCGATCAGTACGTGAGCTTCGTCGAGAGTCCAGCCCCGGCGAGCGACGTACTTCCGCATGTCCTTGACCTGATCGTCAACACCGGCCGTCTCGCCGTCTTCGGCGTCACTGATCCGAGCGAGGATCACCGCACGCTTGCTCATGTCCCGTCTCCCTCTGACCCGCCTTGCCTACAGGTCAAAGGTACGTCGGAGAACTGTCTTATTCCGGTGTTGGGCTATCCCGAGCGGCTGGCGACGATGCGGGCGGACTTCGCGGGCGCGCTGCTGGCCGCCCACCTGCCCGGGGAGGCGCGGGCGCTGCTCAGCCTGGCCGTGCCCGATCTGGAGGAGTCCGGGGCGCAGGTGGCGCTGGCCGAGGCGCGGCTCAAGCTCGCCCAGGTCGAGCTGCTGACGGGCGACGCTCGCGAGGCCATGACGGTGGCCGAGCGGGCCATGCGCGAGCTGTCGGAGCAGGACCGGCAGGCCTGGCTGCCGCTGGCCAGGGAGGTGGTGCTGCGCTCCCGCCTGGTCCTGGAGCCGCCGACGCCCGGGCTGCTGGCGGAGCTGGCCGGGTGCGCGGACGACCTCGAACGCGACGCCGCCCACCTGGCCGAGGGCGCCTCGCTGCGGCTGACGGCGGCGGAGACCGCGCTCGCGCTCGGCGACCGCGCCGCGGCCTCGGCTCAGCTGTCACGGCTGACGGAGCAGCCCGGTCGCGAGCGGTGGCTCCCGCCGGGCGGCCGCCGCACCCCGCTGGCCTCGCCTGCGCAGGCGGGTTACGCCGCCGCGGGGCAGGTGCCGCCCCTGGTGCGCCAGCACGCCCTGGCCTTGGAGGCGGCGCTGCGGGAGGACGTCCCGGCCGCGTTCCGTGCCGTGGAGGAAGGGCTGGCCGGGATGGGCGGCCAGATCGACAGCCTGGACGACCCGTCGCTGCGGGCGCACGCGGCCCGGGCCGGCGGGCGGCTGGCGGCCTTCGGGCTGCGGCTGGCGGTGCGTGACGGGTGCGCCGAGGAGGTGTTCGAGTGGGCGGAGCGCTGGCGGGCCGTCACGGCGCCGGCCCACGCCCGCTCGCCGCACGGCGCGGGCCTGCCCGAGGTGCGGGCGGCGCTGGGGCGGGCCGCGCTGGTGGAATACGTCACGGACGACAGCTCTCTGTTCGCCGTGGTGGTGACGGGGCAGCGGCTGGCGCTGCGGCCTCTGGGCGCGCTGCGGCCGGTCAAGGAGGCGCTGATCCGGTTGCGCTACTCGCTGCGCCGGTCGGCCCTGCACGACGGGGCGGCGGGGGCCGAGCCGGTCGCGGCTGCCGGGTCGGAGCTGGAGCTGCTCCTGCTGGCCCCGCTCGCCGCCGAGCTGGGCGAGCGTCCCCTGGTGGTGGTGCCCACGGGCATCCTGCACACCCTGCCCTGGGCAGCGCTCCCCTGCCTGCGCGAGCGCCCGGTGACGGTGGCGGCCAGCGCCCGCTCCTGGCTCGCCGCCACCCGCGACCCCGCCCTGCTCCGAACCCGTCGCCCACCCGGCCCTCGGGTCATGACCCGCCCCACCGGCCCACCGAGGACCACCTCTCCGGAAACGGCAGCGACACCACCCGCCGGCCCGGCAGGAACTCCGGCTCCGGGAACCACCCCACCCACCGCCCCTCCCGAAGCCGGGACCACACCGCCCGCCGGTGTTCCGGGGGCGGGGGACTCTGATGGCGTCGTGCTTTCGGGGGCCGCGCATCCGGTCGGCTCTTCAGTCGATTCCTGGGCGGGGCTTTCTGGCGACTCCGGGTCGGGGCCGCTCAAGGTGGTTGCGGCGGCGGGGCCGGGGCTGGCGCACGCGTACGAGGAGAGGGACCGGGTGGTGGCCTGCCATCCGGGGGCGCGACCGGTGGCCGCCCGGCGCGACGCCGTGCTGGCCGCGCTGGCCTCCTGTGACGTGGTGCACCTGGCGGCGCACGGGGTGTTCCACGCCCGCAGCCCGCTGCTGTCGAGCATCACGCTCGAAGACGGCCCGCTCATGGCCTACGACCTGCTCGGCAGCTCGCGTACGGCCAGGCTGGTGGTGCTGTCGGCGTGCGACTCCGGCATGGCCAGGACGCCCACGGACGGCGCGCCGCTGGGCCTCGCGGGCGCGTTCCTGGCGCAGGGGACGGCGTGCGTGGTGGCCGGGATGGTGCCGGTGTGCGACGAGGACGCGCTGGCCGTGATGAGCCGCTTCCACGAGTTGCTCGCCGCGGGTCACACCCCGGCGTCCGCGCTCGCGTACGCCTCGGCGCGGACCGGCATCACCGCCTTCACCTGCTTCGGCGCCGGCGACCAGCCTCTCATCCACCGCGAGCCGGACGCCGGGTGCCCTGCCGACATCGGCCGGGCACCAGTCCCGGTCCACGGCGAGGACGACCGGGAACGCGACAGGCGGCCCATCGTGCCGACCGGCTGACCTGACGAGCCGGCGTCGACACCCGAGCCCCGGCCCAGCCACCAGGCGGTCAGCCCGTGGCGACCGGTCTCCACGGGTCGGTCACCCAGTGGGACCAGGAGCCGACGTAGAGGGCCGCGGGCAGCCCGGCCACCTCCATGGCCAGCACCTGGTGGGCGGCCGTCACGCCGGAGCCGCAGTAGGCGCCCGCGTCGACCCCCTCGCGGGCGCCCAGCGCGGCGAAACGCTCCCGCAGCTCGCCGGGGGCCAGGAAGGTGCCGCCGGGAGTGACGTTCTCCGTGGTCGGGGCGCTGACCGCGCCGGGGATGTGGCCGGCCACCGGGTCGATCGGCTCGACCTCGCCGCGGTAGCGTTCGGCGGCCCTGGCGTCGAGCAGCACTCCCGAGGAGGCGAGGGCCGCCGCCCGGTCGGCGTCGAGCACGGGCATCCCGCCCGGCCTGGCCGTGAAGTCGCCGGGCGCGGGCACGGGCTCCTCCTTGACGACCGGCAGTCCGGCCGCCTCCCAGGCGGGCAACCCGCCGTCGAGGACCCGTACGTCCTGATGTCCGAAGTAGCGCAGCGTCCACCAGGCGCGGGCCGCCGCGGTCGAGGCGGTGTCGTCGTACACCACGACCGGCCGCGCGCCGGAGACGCCGAGCCGCCGCATCGCGCGCTCGAACGCGTCGACGGCGGGCAGCGGGTGGCGCCCGCCCTCGCCCGGCGGGCCGGCCAGAGCTCTGTCGAGGTCGCAGAAGACGGCGCCCGGCAGGTGGCCCTCGCGGTAGAGGTCCATGCCGGACGGGCCGCCGAGCCGCCAGCGAACGTCGAGCAGGGTGACGTCGCCGAGCGCGGCGAGGGCGGACGGAGTGATCAGCGGACCGGTCACCGGGTGCTCACCTCCAGGAGCGGGATGTTCTGCTCGGCCGTGGTCATCGAGCCGTGGTAGCCGGTGAAGAGGGCCTCGATGCGGTGTGTGGACGGGGCGGTGATGGCCAGGTCGGTGTAGGGGACGGCGACCACGTCGCCGATGCGGCCCAGCCATTCGGTCAGGACGCGCGGCCCGAACCAGCCGGACTCGACGGCCTCCTCACGCGACACCACCCAGGCCCGGCCGCGCAGCGCCTCGCGCCAGGCGTCGAGCACCTCGGCCGCGGCGCCCTCCAGCGCGTACACGTGTCGCGCCCTGGCCTCGCCGCCGAGCATCGCCACCCCGTGGGCCAGCTCGGGGGTGGCCTCGGCGTCGAGCTTCTCCGAGGCGTTGACCATGCCGTGGTCGGCCGTCACGTAGAGGGCGGAGCCGGGAGGCAGGCCCGCGGCGATGCGCTCGGCCATGGCGTCGACGATGGCCAGCTGCGCCAGCCACTCCTCGGTGCCCCAGCCGGTCATGTGGCCGACCGCGTCGAGGTCGCCGTAGTAGACGGTGACGTGCGCGCGCGGCTGCCGCAGCTCGGCCAGCACCCGGGCGACCCGGTCGTCGACGGTCTCGGCCGCGGCGTAGCGGACGCCGCGGAAGACGGCGCCGGTCAGCCCGGAGCCTTCGAACTCGGCGGGCGCCACGTAGACGACGTCGAGGCCGGCGGCCGCGGCACGCTGGTAGACGGTCTCGGCGGGCTGCCAGTCGAGAGGGTCCATGGGCATCCCGGACCAGCGCAGGCAGTTGAACAGGCGGCCGGTGCCGGGGACGGCCAGGGTCAGGCCGAGCATCCCGTGCTCGCCGGGCGAGACGCCGGTGCCGAGCGAGCACAGGCTGGTCACGGTGGTGGCGGGGAATCCGGCGGTGAGCGTACGTGACCTGTCGAGCAGGCTCGCCAGGAACGGCGCCGAGGCGGCGTGCGCGGCCAGCAGCTCGGCGCCGAGGCCGTCGACCAGGAACAGGCAGGTGCGCTCGGCGGGCGGGAGGCCCAGGGGATTGGGCCCGTCGAGGCCCAGCGACGCCAGCAGCGACCGGGACAGATCGGGCAGTGACCCGGCTCCGTACGCCGGCACGAGGGGGCCGATGGTCATGCTCCGATCCTATCCGTCCCGCTCGCCGGCGGCCCAGGTGAAGATCCCGCAAGGCTTCGGAGCCGGGCCTCGCGGTGGCTGTGCCTCCGTGTACGACATCGGCCGCCGTTGCGGCCGGTACGGCGTCGACGGCGTCTCGGGGTGGCGGAGCGCGGTCAGGCGGCGGCGCGGGCGGTGGCTTCGGAGAGGGCCTTGGCGAAGGCCAGGACGTGGGTGACCGCCTCTGGGCCGTCGGCCGCCTCGCTGACCCGGAGGGAGAGGTCGTCGGCGGTGATGGCGCCGGTGTAGCCGTGGTCGGCCTCGCAGTTCTCGTCGCCGCAGGTGGCGGGCTCGAGGTCGACGTGGGAGATGGCGCCCCACCCGATCGTGAGCGTCACCTCCGTCGGGGGGACGCCGGGGACGTACGAGGCCGGCTCGGGGACCACCCGGGTGACCGCCACCGACTGGATGCGGCCGAGCTGGACGGCCTCGGTGGTCGTGGAGGCGTGCGCGGTCGAGACGCCCTCCACGGCGGGGTGCTCGTCGGTGTGGCACACCAGGAGCCTCGTGCCCGTCAGCACCAGGACGGTGACGTGCCTGCGCACCTCCATCGCGGGATCGAAGGTGGCCTCGTGGTGCACCACGAAGGCCGTGACGGCCTCCTTGCCCAGCGCGGATTCGACCGCATCGGTGACGAGGTCGGGATAGTAGCCGCTGCGCTCGATCGCTTCACGCAGGCCCGCGGCTGAGACTCGGGTTTCCCTCATGGATCCAGTTTGCCAGGGTCGCACAGTGCAACCACCCGCCGGATGTAACGCTCTATAACGTCTGCGCGACCGCGTACGGGAACGCCGGAGCGGCCGGGAGCTAGCTGAGCCTGCGGGGGCCGCCGTCGAGGCGGGGGCCCGCGGGGGTGCGCAGGACGGCCCTGGCGTCGAGGATCGTCACGCCCTCCTCACCCACGAGCACCTGGTCCAGGTCCAGCCTGGCCAGCTCCGGCAGGTCGTGGGCCAGGCGGCTCACCCTGACGAGCAGGTCCTCCAGGGCGTCCACCGCCACCGGCGGGTAACCGTACTCGCCGAACAGCAGCGGCGCGGCCCGCACCGAACGCACCAGCCCCGCCGCGTCCTCCCGGGTGAGCGGCGCCAGCCGGAAGCCCCGGTCGCGCAGCAGCCTGGCGGCCACCTCGCCCAGCCCGAACGACACGACAGGGCCGAACGCCGGGTCGTCGACGACGCTCACCACCGTCGGCACGGCCGGCTGTGGCGCCATCCGCTGGACGGCCAGCTCCACGCCGTCGCCGAGTTGCCGGGTGAACTCCTCGTACGCGTGCCGCACGGCGTCGGCGGTCGGCAGCCCGAGGCGTACCGTCCCCGCCCGGCGGGACGCTTCGGGGTCGGCCACCTTGAGCACGACCGGCCAGCCGAGCCGTTCGGCGGCCCGTGCGGCCTCGTCGGCCGAGCCGACCGCCTCGGCGGGCCAGACGGTCAGCCCGTAACAGGCCAGCAGCTCCGCGGCGTCGGCCTCCACGGGCGGCCCGGCCGCCGCGAAGTACGGAGCCCTCCCGCCTCCCGGCACGGCCTCCGTAGCACCCGTCCGATAAGGGCTCCCGGACGGGCGGGGATGCGATGTCCCTTCCGTATCACCGGACCGCACGACGGAACCGTCCTCCGGGGAGGCACCGGCCGCATCCCCCGCCGAAGATGGACGCGGGGCGGAGGAGTCCTCCAGAGGACCGTCCGCAGCGGAAGCGTCCGACGAGCGCTTCCCACCTTCGGGAGACGCCTCGGCGGAGTCGGCCGTCTCGGGCGTGCCGGTGGTCTCAGGGGGTTCCGGTGGGAGGGCGCCCGCGAGTGTCCCGGTGGCGAGGGCGCGGACGCGGGCGGTGTCGACGTCCTCCAGTTCCGGGGGCGGCGCGGCCGGCTCGGCGCGCCAGCGGGCGTAGCGGACCGCCTGGGCGAGGGCGCGCACGGCTTCCTCGGGGGCCGCGTACGAGGGGATGGACCCGCGTTCCGGCGCGGGCCCGGCCCGCAGATGCGGATGCATGCCGAGATATCCCTCGAACGTGGCCAGCACCGGCTTCGACGCGCCCTTCGACACCCTCAGCAGCTCGGCCGCCACCCCGGCCGCGTCACCGGGGATGGGCGGCATGTAGATGACGACGGCCGCGTCCACCTCGGGTGAGGCCAGCTCGCCGGCGAGCCCCGTACCGAACTCGGACGGCCCCGCGGCCGCACCCAGGTTGACCGGCGGGCGCGGCGACAGACCGGCGGCGACGCAGGCGTCGGCGGCGAGCAGGCCGAGCGCGTCGGAGTTGGTGATCACGGCGACCCGCGGACCGGCGGGGAGCGGCTGGTAGGCCAGCAACTGGCCGACGTCGAAGAGCTGGATCAGGTCGTCGACCCGGATCAGCCCCGACTGCTCGAACAGCGAGCTGATCGCCGAGTCGGGCAGCCCCAGCTCCTGGGCGGAGTGGCCGGAGGGGGTGCCGCCGCTCTTGACCACCACGATCGGCTTGCTGCGGGAGATCCGCCTGGCCAGGCGGGTGAACTTGCGCGGGTTGCCCAGCGACTCGAGGTAGAGCAGGATCACCTCGGTCGCGTCGTTCTCCTCCCAGTACTGCAACAGGTCGTTGCCCGACACGTCGGCCCGGTTGCCCGCGGAGACGAACGACGAGATGCCCATGCCCCGCTGCGCCACCCGCTGCAGCAGCGCGGTGCCGAGCGCGCCCGACTGGCTGAAGAAGCCGACCGTGCCGCGGCCGGGGACGGTGGCGGCGAGGGTGGCGTTGAGCTTGACGGCGGGGTCGGTGTTGGCGATGCCGAGACAGTTGGGGCCGACGACGCGCAGGCCGTGAGCGCGGGCGATGCGGGCCAGCTCGTCCTGTCTGGCGCGGCCCTCCTCGCCCAGCTCGCCGAAGCCGGAGGAGACCACGACCAGCCCGTGCACGCCCTTGGCGGCGCACTCCTCGACGACGTCCAGCACGCTGCCGGCGGGCACCGCCACCACGGCCAGGTCGACCTCGTCGTCGATGGCGCCGATGCTCGGGTACGCGCGCACGCCCGCCACGGCGCGCGCCTCGCGGTGCACGGGATAGACGGGGCCGGTGAAGTCGGCGGCGAGCAGGTTGCGCAGCACGGTCTGGCCGACGCCGCCCGGCTCGCGTGAGACGCCGATGACCGCGACCGAGCCGGGGGCCAGCAGCCGGGCGATGGACCGGGCCTCGGCGCGGTGCTCGCGAGCCATGGTGACCTCGGTCGAGGTCTCGGTGGGCGTCAGGTCGAGGGTCATGCGGACCACGCCGTCGGCGAACCGGCTCTCGGCGGTGTAGCCGGCCTGGCGGAGCACGCCCATCATCTTCATGTTGGCGGGCAGCACGTCGGCGACGAAGCGCTCGATGCCGCGCTCGCGGGCGGTCGCCGCCAGGTGTTCGAGGAGCACCGAGGCCACTCCCCTGCCCTGGTGGGCGTCCTCGACCAGGAACGCCACCTCCGCCTCGCCCGGCCCGGTGCGGTCGTAGCGGATGACGGCCACCATGTCGGCCCCGATCGTGGCGATCAGGGCGACCCGGCCGACGTAGTCGACGTTGGTGAACCACCGCACCTCGCGGTCGGACAGCCGCGGCCTCGGCCCGAAGAACCGGAAGTAGATGGACTCGTCGGACAGCCGCGAGTAGAAAGCGCGCAGCCGGTCGGCGTCGGCGGGCCTGATGGGGCGCAGGTGAGCAGTGCCGCCGTCGGCCAGGACGACATCCGCTTCCCAGTGAGCGGGATATTGTGCCTCCACAGTCCCGAGACTAAACCCCCATCCCACATGCCAAGAATCCCCGGCCCGATTGGGCAACGGATGTGCATCGACTCAGGCCGGGTGTCGGGGGTCCGCCCCACGAGCAGCCCCGAAGCTGTTAGTTTTGCCGTGGCCAGGCTCGATCTGTAGCAGCAAGCAAGGTGGTGGCATCATGACGCGGGTCGTCGTGGTGGGCGATCTCATGACCGACGCGGTGGCGCGCGCCCGTTATGCGCTCGCCAGAGCGAGCGACACACCCGCGGTCGTGACCATGCACGGAGGCGGTTCGGGCGCCAACATCGCCTCGTGGCTGGCGGTCGAGGGCGCGGAGGTGGCCTACATCGGCCGCCGCGGCGCCGACATCACCGGCCGTAACCGCGACATGGAGCTGATGGGCTACGGCGTCGACGCCCGGCTCGTCATGGACCCGGAGCGTCCCACCGGCACCTGCGTGGTGCTCGTGACGCACAAGGGCGAGCGCACCATGCTCTCCGACCCCGGCGCCAACGCGGCGCTGGCCCCCGAGGACCTGCCGCGCGACCTGTTCGGCGGCGGCCACCTCCACCTGTCCGGCTACACGCTGATCAACGAGGGCTCGCGCGAGGCCGGTCTCGCCGCGCTCGACATGGCGCGCCGCGCGGGGATGTCGATCTCCGTCGACTGCGCCTCCGCGGCCCCGTTGGAGCGTACGGGCGCGGAGCCGTTCCTGGAGTGGACGGGCGGCGCCAAGCTGCTGTTCGCCAACGCCGACCAGGCCAAGGTGCTGACCGGCCGCGACGATCCCGAGGCTGCGGCCAAGGTGCTGACCGCGTGGTTCCCGCAGGTCGTGATCAAGATGAACGCCGAGGGCGCGTTGTGGTACGGCAACGGCCGCCCCGAGCCGGTGCGGGCGCCGGCCGAGCCGGTCGACCGCATCGTCGACGGCACGGGCGCGGGCGACGCGTTCTGCGCCGGGTTCCTGCCGGCGTGGCTGGCGGGCAAGCCCGCGGCGGAGTCGCTGAGCGCCGGCTGCAGCCTGGCCTCCAAGGCCATCGTGCACCTCGGCGCCCGCCCGCGCCTCTAGCGGGTCCTGCCTCTGGCGGGTCCTGCCTCAGACGGGCCGCGCCTCCAGCAGGCCACGCCTTCAGCGGGTCGCGCCTTCAGTTGGCCTTGCCCGCGTCCGTGACTGCCCGGCGATCACCGGTCCGTCGCCGTACGAGACGCCCGGCTTCTCGGCGAGAGCGGCGTCTACCTGCGCGTTCAACGTCAGGCGAGCAGGTGACAGGCAAACTGCCGCACGCCGGCATCACCAACGACGCCCGGGGCGGCGCGGCGCTTCCCGCGAGAGGCCCAGGGCGGCGTGGGCGCTTCCCGCAAAGGGCTGTGGCGGCGTCGCGCTTTCACAAGAGGCTGAAGCAGCACCCGCTTCACGCGCGAGGCCTACGGCACGGCGCTTCACACGGGAGGCTGAGGCGGCGCTCGCCGGGCTGGGCTGATCGGCAAGGCCTGGGCCGCCGACCGGCGCGGACGCGCATCAGCCCCGCGTACGGGACGAGCCGGGCGCGCGCATCAGCCCCGTGTACGGGACGAGCCGGGCGCGCGCTGATCAGGATGTGACGGCCAGGGTCAGGGGGAGGACGGCCGGGGCGCCCGCGTGGCGGACCAGGGCGGCGCCGAGGGTCATGGTCCAGCCGGTGTCGACGCGGTCGTCGACCAGCAGCACCGGGCCGCCGCACGCCGCCACCGCGGCGCCCAGCTCCTTCGGCATGGCGAGCGTCGCCCGTACGGCCTGGACCCGCTTGGCGCTGTTGAACTGCCGGCCGGGCGGCCCCGACCGGTAGCCCAGCTCGCCGAGATAGGTCAGGCGGCCGACCTGCGCGAGCCGTTCGCCGAAGGCGCGCACCAGCAGCGGCCTGGCCGAGGAGGGCACGCCGACCACGGCCACCGGCCGCTGCTCCCACTCCCAGGCGGACAGCACCTTGATCACGGCCGCGAACATGTCGTCGGGCATCGGCCCGTCGGGGCCCTGGAACAGGTCGCGCAGGCGGTTGCCCCAGCCGATGTCGGTCAGCCGGCCGAGGGCGCGTCCGGGCTCGGCGCGGAGCTCGGGCTTGATCTTGCCGGACAGGTCGGCCAGCCCTGTCGGCCACTGCTTGCGGGGGTCGATCTCCACGCCGGGCCGGGCCAGCCGCTCGCGGGCGCGCTCGACGGCCGGGGCGGCGATGCCGGGCGAGCGGTGGTGGCCGGTGCAGTTGTCGCAGCGGCCGCACGGCCCGGCGGCCTCGTCGTCGAGCAGCTCGCGCAGGTAGTGCTCGCGGCAGCGGTCGGTGGTGAGGTAGCCCAGCATGGCCTCCTGCTCGGCCCTGCGCTCGGCGGCGATGCGGGAGTAGCGCTCGGCGTCGTAGGCCCACGGCTCGCCGGTGGCCTCCCAGCCGCCCTTGACCCGGCGCACCGCGCCGTCGACGTCGAGCACCTTGAGCATCATCTCCAGGCGGCTGCGGCTCAGGTCGACGGCGGTCTCCAGGGCGGGGGTGGACATGACGCCCCGCTCCTCCAGCGTCTGGAGCACGGTGCGGACGACCGGCTCGGGCGGGAACGCGAGGGAGGCGAAATAGGCCCAGATGTCGCGGTCTTCGGTGCCGGGCAGCAGGATCACCTCGGCCCGCTCGACGCCGCGCCCGGCCCGGCCGACCTGCTGATAGTAGGCGACCGGCGACTGCGGGGCGCCCACGTGGACGACGAACCCGAGGTCGGGCTTGTCGAAGCCCATGCCGAGCGCGCTCGTCGCCACCAGCGCCTTGATCTTGTTGGCGAGCAGCGCCTCCTCGGCCGCCAGCCGCTCGGCCGGCTCGGTCTGGCCGGAGTAGGCGGCCACCTCGTGGCCCTGGTCGCGCAGGTGGCCGGCGATCTCGTGGGCGGCGGCGACGGTGAGGGTGTAGACGATGCCGGAGCCGGGCAGCTCGTGCAGGGTCTGGGACAGCCAGGCCAGCCGCTGCTCGGCGCTCGGAAGCCTGACGACGCTCAGGTGGAGGCTCTCGCGCTCCAGCGGCCCGCGCAGGACCAGGGTGTCCTCGCCCATCTGCTCGGCGACGTCGCGGGTGACGCGGGCGTTGGCCGTGGCGGTGGTGGCGAGCACCGGGATGCCGGGCGGCAGCTCCTCGAACAGCGTGGCCAGGCGGCGGTAGTCGGGGCGGAAGTCGTGGCCCCAGTCGGAGATGCAGTGGGCCTCGTCGACCACGACCAGGCCGGCGCTCTCGGCCAGCTCGGGCAGGACGTTGTCGCGGAAGTCGGGGTTGTTGAGCCGCTCGGGGCTGACCAGGAGCACGTCGACCTGGCCGGCGGCGACCTCGCCGTAGACCTCCTCCCACGCCTCGGGGTTGGCCGAGTTGATCGTCACGGCGCGGATGCCGGCGCGTTCGGCGGCGGCGATCTGGTTGCGCATGAGGGCGAGCAGCGGCGAGACGATGACGGTGGGCCCCTCGCCCAGCTCGCGCAGCAGGGCGGTGGCCACGAAGTAGACCGCGGACTTGCCCCAGCCGGTGCGCTGCACGACGAGCACCCGGCGGCGGTCGACGACGAGCGCCTCGATGGCGGTCCACTGGTCGTCACGCAACCGGGCGTGCTCGCCCGCCAGCGCCCGCAGCTTCTCCTCGGCCTCTTCGCGCAGCATCGCCGCGTCGGGGGCGTCAATCATGGGTTCCTTGTTACCAGGTCCGGCCGACGATTCCGAGCCGGGGCGATGGAGTCGCACGCACCCTCTTTTCTTCGGCACAATGTTCGACATGGCCCGACGCAGCACCGCACCCCCTCCCGAGGACTTCGAGGAGCGCATCGTCGACATCGACGTGTCGTCCGAGATGCGCACGAGCTTCCTCGAGTACGCCTATTCCGTCATCTACCAGCGGGCGCTGCCCGACGCCCGCGACGGCCTCAAGCCGGTGCAGCGGCGCATCCTCTACTCGATGAGCGAGATGGGCCTGCGGCCCGACCGGGGGCACGTCAAGTCGTCCCGCGTGGTCGGCGACGTCATGGGCAAGCTCCACCCGCACGGCGACAGCGCCATCTACGACGCGCTGGTGCGGCTGGCGCAGCCGTTCTCGATGCGGCTGCCGCTGGTCGACGGCCACGGCAACTTCGGCTCGCCCGACGACCTGCCCGCGGCCATGCGTTACACCGAGGCCAGGCTGGCCCCGGCGGCGATGCTGATGGTGGAGTCGATCGACGAGGACACCGTCGACTTCAAGCCCAACTACGACGGGCAGGAGACGGAGCCGACGGTCATGCCGTCGGCGTTCCCCAACCTGCTGGTCAACGGCACCACCGGCATCGCGGTCGGCATGGCGACCAACATGGCGCCGCACAACCTGACCGAGGTCGTCGCCGCCGCCCGCCACCTGATCAAGAAGCCGGCGGCGACGCTCGACGAGCTGATGAAGTTCGTGCCCGGGCCCGACCTGCCGACCGGCGGCACCATCATCGGCCTGCAGGGCGTCCGCGACGCCTACGAGACCGGGCGCGGCACCTTCCGCATGCGGGCCACCTGCACGGTCGAGCAGATCACCCCGCGCCGCAAGGGCATCGTCGTCACCGAGCTGCCCTACAACGTCGGCCCCGAGCGCGTGGTCACCAAGATCAAAGAGCTGGTGACCAGCAAGAAGCTGCAGGGCATCGCCGATCTCAAGGACCTCACCGACCGGCACAAGGGCCTGCGCCTGGTCATCGAGATCAAGAACGGCTTCATCCCCGAGGCGGTGCTGGAGGAGCTCTACCGGCTGACGCCGATGGAGGAGACCTTCGGCATCAACAACGTCGCGCTGGTCGACGGCGAGCCGCGCACGCTCGGCCTGCGCGAGCTGCTCCAGGTGTACGTGAACCACCGGCTGGAGGTCGTCCGGCGGCGCTCGGAGTTCCGGCGCCGCAAGCGCGAGGACCGGCTCCACCTGGTCGACGGCCTGATCGTCGCGCTGCTCAACATCGACGAGGTCATCCAGGTGATCCGCGCGTCCGACGACTCGGCGCAGGCGCGCGAGCGGCTGATGAGCGTGTTCGACCTGACCGAGGTGCAGGCCTCCTACATCCTCGACACGCCGCTGCGCCGCCTGACCCGCTACGACAAGCTGGAGCTCGACCGCGAGAAGGAGACGCTCACCGAGGAGATCGCCGAGCTGACCGCGATCCTTTCGTCGGAGACGCGGCTGCGCCAGGTGGTCTCCGGCGAGCTGGCCGAGGTGTCGAAGAAGTACGGCACGCCGCGCCGCACCGAGCTGCGTGAGGCCTCCGGGCAGACCCGCACCCCGGTGGTGTCGCTGCAGGTGGCCGACGACCCGTGCCTGGCGCTGCTGTCGTCCACGGGCCTGCTGGCGCGCACCGCCGACGCCGAGCCGCTGGCGGCCGAGGGCGGCCGTTCGCCGCACGACGTGCTGGTCTCCGCCGTCCGCACGAGCGTGCGGGGCGAGGTGGGGGTGGTGACGTCGCAGGGCCGGCTCATCCGCGTCCAGGTGGTCGACCTGCCGACGCTGCCCGCCTCGGCCGCCCCGCCGACCCTGTCGGGCGGGCATCCGGTCTCCGAGTTCGTGTCGCTGGAGCCCGGCGAGACCGTGGTGGGGCTGGGTTCGCTCGACCCGTCGGGGCCGGGCCTGGCGCTCGGCACGGCGCAGGGCGTGATCAAGCGGGTGGTGCCCGAATACCCCGCCAACCGCGACGACTTCGAGGTGATCACGCTCAAGGACGGCGACACGGTGGTGGGCGCCGTCGAGCTGGAGTCCGAGGAGCATGACGTGGTGTTCATCACGTCCGAGGCCCAGTTGCTGCGTTTCCCGGCGTCGCTGGTCAGGCCGCAGGGGCGGCCGGCGGGCGGCATGGCGGGCGTCCGCCTCGACGGCGCCGCGCGGGTGATCTGGTTCGGCGTGGTCGACCCGTCCAGGCCCGCCCGGGTGGTGACGGTGGCGGGCTCGTCCACCGCGCTTCCCGGCACGCAGATCGGCGGCGGCAAGGTGTCCGACTACGCCGACTTCCCGGCCAAGGGCCGGGCCACGGGCGGGGTGCGCGCCCAGCGGTTCCTGAAGGGCGAGGACGTGCTGCTGCTGGCTTGGGCGGGCCCGGCGCCGGCCAGGGCGGTCTCCCCGGTGGGCAAGCCGGTGCCACTGCCTGAGGAGCTCGGCCGCCGCGACGGCTCCGGGGTCCGTCTCACCCATACCATCGGCGCCGTCGGCGGCGCCCTGGCCTCCGCTCCCGCGCCCGCCTCCGCGACGCCGGAAGGCTGAGCCGGGTCCCATGTCACCCGTCCCGGTCTCCGGGGCGGGTCTCACGGGCGCGTGCCAGGAGGTCCAGGGTCAGGTCCGGCTCCAGGTCCTCGAAGTTCCACACTCCCCGCCGGTAGGCGTGGTTGCTGACCCAGAAGGCCATCGTGCCGTCGCCCGGGGACAGCGCGTAGTTCGTCGGCGACCATCCGTTGCCGCCGTCGTGCCAGGCGATCCGGCCGTCGCCGGTGCCGCGGATGTTCCAGCCGTACGCGTACGACTCGTCCGAGTCCGGCACCGGCGCGTACGCGGTGAAGAGCTTCTTCCTGGCGCCCGCCGGCAGGACGGCGTCGCCGGTCAGCGCGCGGTGCCAGCGGAACAGGTCACGTGCGGTCGACAGCATGCCGCCGTTGCCCCGCAGGTTCCAGTGCGGGCCGTCGTCCGCCCACGGATGCTCGTACGGCCGGCCACGGTCGCTCCCCCGGGCGACGTACTCGACGGCGACCCGGTGGCGGTCCGGCCAGCAGGTCGTCGCGCGACACCGGGTCGTGGTCGTCACCGAGCGCTTCCCGCAGGCCCGCGGTGTGCGTCAGCAGGTGGTGCAGGGTGATGCCGCGCTCGCCGCCGGGGAGCGGCCCGAGATGCGCGCTGATGGGTCGGTCACCCGGAGCTCCCCCATCGCCTCCAGCTTCAGAATCGCGGCCGCGGTGAACTGCTTGGTGATCGACATGACGTCGTACACGGTGTCGCAGGTGGCGGCAATCCGCGCGGCGCGGTCGGCCAGGCCGAAGCCCTCGCAGTAGGTGATCCGGTCGCCGTGTGCGGTGATGACGGTGCCGCCTGACCCGTCGGGCAGTGTGCGCGCCAGGAAGCCGGCGACGTCCCGCCCTACTCCACCGCCTCCACCATGCTCGGCAGGGACCGGCTGCCGCGCGAGGAGCTCCTCGTGACGTTCGTCAGGGCCTGCGGTCTCGACGGGGACGACGCGCGATCGTGGGTGACCGCCCGTGCGGAGATCGCCGCCGGCACGGCGGCCCCAGCGGCGGTCCGGGGACGCCTGTGCCGGGTCGTCGTGGTGGCAGCCGCGCTGATCATGTCCTTCGCCGGCGGCGCCGCGTTCACGGCGCATGCCGGGGGCGAGACGACAGCGACCGAGGAGACGGTGATCCTCGGTCCGTGAGCTCATGCCTGCTCACGTACCCGTCGAGGTCTTCTCGGGCAGGCGGCGGGCGAAGGCGGGGGCGCGTTCGGGGCGCGGGCCGACGCCGATGAGGTACGCCGGGACGTACGAGAGAGCCGGGAAGCGGCGCATGAGCCACACCAGCGACCTGGGCGGCCCCGACCAGGTGCCCTGGATGACCCGCAGGGTGAACGCCCGGTGCAGCAGCCGCTGGAGGGTCTGCACGGCCACCGTCGGCATGAGGCGGCGGGCGCGGACGCGGGCGAGCGCCGCGGGCGTGGGCCGCCCCTTGCGCAGGGGTCCGGCCAGGAGCGTCGCGGCGGCGACCGCGTCCTGGACCGCCAGGTTGATGCCGACGCCGCCGACCGGCGACATGGCGTGGGCCGCGTCGCCGATGCACAGCAGCCCGTCGGCGTGCCAGCGGGTCAGCCGGTTGAGCCGGACGTCCAGGTGCTTGACGTCGTCCATCGAGGTCAGCTCGTCCACCTCGCCGGCCAGCGCGGGCACCGCCGCGGCGATCTCGCGGCGGAGGGGTCCGAGCCCGCGGGCGCGGAACTCGCGGTCGTGGCCCTTGGGGCCGAGGTAGCCGACCTGGAAGTGGGTCTCGCGGGGCAGGACGATGAGCAGGCGGTCGCCGACGACGCGCGGGACGAGCGCCCCTATGCCGTTCTCCCGGTCGCGCGGCAGCCGGAACCACCACACGTCGAACGGCACCCCGTACTCCTTGACGCGCAGACCGGCCCCGCGGCGGGCGAGGGACCAGCGGCCGTCGCAGGCCAGGGTCAGGTCGGCGCGGATCTCCCCGTCCTGTCCGCCGGCGGTGCGGTAGCGCACACCGGCGATCCGCCCGCCCTCGTGGATGAGACCGGTTACCTCGGTGCGCATCCGCAGGGTGAAGCCGGGCTCCTCGCGGGCGGCCCCGGCCAGCAGGTTCAGCAGGTCCCACTGCGGGACCATGGCGATGTACGGGCGGCGTACCTTGAGCCGCGACAGGTCTCCGATGACCACCGGCCCGTCGGCGGCCGGGAACGCGATCTCGGTGATGTGATATTGGGGCAGCCGGTCGAACCGGTCGCCCAGGCCCAGGTCGTCGAGCAGGGCGAGCGTCGACGGGTGGACGGTGTCGCCCCTGAAGTCCCGCAGGAAGTCGGCGTGCTTCTCCAGCACCGTCACCCGCACGCCCGCCCGGGCGAGCAGCAGCCCGGCGACCATGCCGGCGGGGCCGCCCCCGATGATGACGCAGTGTCCGGTCATCGCTCTCACCAGATTTCATCAATCGTTGAATAAGGCCATCTTGCGCCTCTGGTTCACTCTCGTCAAGAAACGTCTGTTATGAACCACGGCCCGCGTCCGATCTCTTGGAGAGAGCGCTCTCTGGGAGGTTCAGTGATCCGATTAAGAACTCCGCTGTGGGCCGCGGCGGCCGTGCTCGCCTCGCTCCTGGTGGCACCACCCGTGCAGGCGTCCGCCGAGCCGCACACCGTGACCGACTTCGAGTCCGCCACCCTGCCGCCCGGCGTGACCGGCTGGGGCAACGACGCGGCCTCCACCCCCACGCTCACCGTGCCCCCCGCCGACGACCGTCCGGGCGCGGCGGCGGGCAACCGGGCGTTGAGCACCGTCTACACGGTCAGCCAGTGGGGCGGCTGGTCGCACGACCTGACCGCCGCTCAGGACTGGTCACCGTACGAGGGATTCTCGTTCTGGGTGAAGGGCGCGGGCACCGGCCAGCGCGTCTTCTTCGAGGTCAAGGACGGAGGCGGCGGCGCGGGCAGCGCCGAGCTGTTCGAGTCGTCGTTCACCGACGACACCGCCGGCTGGCGGCAGGTCAGCGTGCCGTTCGCGGACTTCACCCGCCGCGCCGACTACCAGCCGGGCGGCTCGCCCACCGACGGCGAGCTGGACCTGATCGCCATGTGGGGCTACTCGATGCGGCTCCCCGCCGCCTCCTCGGGCACGCTGCTCTGGGACGACGTCCAGGTGTACGGGACGGCGCCGCCCCGGCCGGTCCGGCTGGCCACCGACGAGCCGGTCTACCCGGTCAAGGAGCGCGGCTCGGCCGAGGTGCGGGTGTCCGTCAGCACGGCCACCGGCGGGCCGCTCCCCTCGGACCTGACCGTGCACTACGCCACCGGCGCCGGCACCGCCACGCCCGGCGAGGACTACACCCCCGCCGCGGGCACGCTCACCTTCCCGGAGGGCACCCCCTCGGGCACGGCCAGATCGTTCCTGGTCAGGACCAAGGGCGACCGCGACGCCGAGGTGGCCGAGACCATCCCGATCCTGCTGTCGGGCGAGGGCGTCAGGCCGCCGGCCGAGAACCCGGTCGTCGTCATCGACGCGCACGGCCTGCCGTACCTGGACGAACGCAGGCCCGTCAGACAGCGGGTGGCCGACCTGCTCGGCCGGATGACGCTGGAGGAGAAGGCCGGGCAGATGACGCAGGCCGAGCGCGGCGCGCTCGGCAGCCAGAACGACATCGCCGCATACCTGCTCGGCTCGCTCCTGTCGGGCGGCGGGTCCACGCCGGCCACCAACACGCCCGAGGCGTGGGCGGACATGATCGACGGCTTCCAGCTCCGCGCCCGGCAGACCCGGCTGCAGATCCCGCTCATCTACGGCGTGGACGCGGTGCACGGCCACAACAACGTGGTCGGGGCGACGATCTTCCCGCACAACGTCGGGCTGGGCGCCGCCCGCGACCCCGCCCTCACCGAGCGGACGGGGAAGATCACGGCACGCGAGGTGAAGGCGACCGGCGTCCCGTGGAACTTCTCGCCGTGCCTGTGCGTGTCCCGCGACGACCGGTGGGGTCGCGCGTACGAGTCCTTCGGCGAGGACCCCGCGCTGGTGAAGCGGATGGCGACGATCATCGACGGGATGCAGGAGAACGGCGTCCTGGCCACCGCCAAGCACTACGTCGGCGACGGCGGCACCACGTACGGCTCGTCCACGACCGGGAACTACACCATCGACCAGGGCGTCACCGAGGTGAGCCGGGCCGAGCTGGAGGCGATCCACCTGTCGCCGTTCGCCGAGGCGGTCGAGCGGGAGGTGGCGACGGTCATGCCGTCGTTCTCCAGCGTGGACTCCGGCGACGGGCCGCTGAAGATGCACGCGCACCGGGAGCTGATCACGGACGTGCTGAAGGGCCGGCTCCGGTTCAAGGGGTTCGTGGTCAGCGACTGGCAGGCGATCGACCAGATCCCCGGCGACTACGCGAGCGACGTGCGGACCTCGGTCAACGCCGGGCTGGACATGATCATGGTGCCGTACGCGTACCAGGAGTTCGTCGGCGCGCTGAAGGCCGAGGTGCGGGCCGGGCGGATCCCGATGTCGCGGATCGACGACGCGGTCGCCAGGATCCTCACCCAGAAGTTTGAGGCGGGCCTGTTCGAGCGCCCGTACGCGGACCGGTCACGGCTGGCCGAGGTGGGCTCGCCCGCGCACCGCGAGGTGGCCCGCGAGGCCGCCGCCCGCTCGCAGGTGCTGCTGAAGAACGACGGCGGCCTGCTGCCGCTGGACCGGGACGCCCGCGTGTACGTGGCGGGCTCGAACGCCGACGACATCGGCAACCAGTCCGGCGGCTGGACCATCACCTGGCAGGGCTCGTCCGGGCCGATCACGCCCGGCACCACGATCCTGTCGGCGATCCGGAAGCGCGCCCCGTCCGTCACCTACTCGCGCGACGCCTCGGCGCCGCTCGACGGGCACGACGTGGGCGTGGTGGTCGTCGGCGAGACCCCGTACGCGGAAGGCCAGGGCGACGTGGGCGTCAACGGGCGCACGCTGAACCTGACCGGCGCGGACCGGGCCGCGATCGACCGGGTGTGCGGGGCGATGGACTGCGTGGTGCTGGTCGTCTCCGGCCGGCCGCTGCTGCTCGGCGACCTGTCGCAAGTGGAGGCCGTGGTGGCGGCCTGGCTGCCGGGCACCGAGGGCGACGGTGTGGCCGACCCGTTGTTCGGCGCGGTCCCGTACACCGGGCGGCTCCCGTTCACCTGGTTCCGCGGCGAGGAGCAGGTGCCGATCAACGTCGGCGACGCCTCCTACGACCCGCTCTACCCGTACGGGTGGGGGCTGCGCACGGACTCCGGCCGCGAACGGCTCAAGTTGGTACGCGACCGGCTGCTCAAGGGCGACGGACCGGCGAAGGCAGCGGCGGCGGCGCTGACCCCGGCGCTCCGGCCCGGCAACTGGCACCCCGGCGGCACCATCCGGAGCACCGCGGCCGTGCAGACGGCAGCGGCGCTGCTCGAACGGTCGCGCAGCGCCACCTTCCAGCAGGGTGACACGGTCGTCTCGGTGGCCAGGGACGCCGCCCAGGCGGCCGGCAAGCGGTTCGACCTGCAGGCGCGGGCGGACCACGAGCTGGCCTCCGGCGACCTGAGCGAGGCGGTCGAACTGCTGGCGCGGTCGGCCCGCTAGACCGTCAGGCAGAACGGGTGTCCGGCCGGGTCGAGGAAGACCCTGAAAGCGTCGTCCTCGCTCGGCTGGACCTCCGCCTTGGTCGCGCCGATCTCCAGCACTCGCTTCTCCGCGTCGTCGAGATCGTCCACCAGAACGTCGAGGTGGAGCTGCTGCGGCCGCTCTCCCTCCGGCCACATCGGCGGCCGGTAGTCCTCCACCAGCTGGAACGCCAGCCGGTCCGGCGATCCGCCGTCGCTCACCACCACCCAGCCGTCGTCCTCGTCCGTGATCGGCCAGCCGAGCAGGCGCGAGTAGAACCGGGCCAGAGCCGACGGGTCCGGGCAGTCGAACACCGTCGACCGGAACCGGGCGATGCCTTCCATGGATTCACCTCCGACAGGGACGACCGGCGACAATGGGAGACATGGCTGCGCATTCGTTCATGGTTCCGCTCGGCACACCCGCACCGCACTTCGACCTGACGGCCGTCGACGGCGGCAGTGTGTCCCTCGCCGACCTCGAAGGCTCCCCCGCCACCCTCGTGATCTTCCTGTCGAACCACTGTCCCTACGTCCGCCACATCGAGCACGGGCTCGGGCAGCTGGCCGCCGAATACGGCTCCCGCCTTTCGGTCGTCGCGATCTGCAGCAACGACAGCGTGAACTACCCCGACGACGATCCCACACACCTGGCCGAGCAGGCGGCCAGGGCCGGCTTCACCTTCCCCTACCTGCTCGACGACACGCAGGAGGTGGCCAAGGCCTACCGCGCGGCCTGCACGCCCGACTTCTTCCTGTACGACGCCGCTCTGAAGCTGGCCTACCGGGGCGAGTTCGACGGCGCCAGGCCGGGCAACAAGGTCCCGGTGACGGGCGCCTCGCTCCGGGCCGCCGTCGACGCGCTGCTGGCCGGCAAACCCGTCGAGGACGACCAGACGCCGTCGCTGGGCTGCGGCATCAAGTGGAAGCCGGGCAACGAACCGGCCTGAGGAGCATCAGCAGGGTCTGGTGCCGTGCTCCTGGTCGCGCCGTCCGGCGGCGGCGGTGATCGCCGCCGGGAGCGACAGGAGGAGCTCGTGCGGCTCGGCTCCCTCCCACGTGCGCACGAGCCGGGTGCCGGCCTCGCCGGGGTCGAACGCCTCGCAGCCGAGCGGCCCGTAGCAGCCGGCCTGGTCGAGCATGAGGATCAGCGGGTCGTCGTCGGCCAGCCCGCCGGCGTAGGCGGCGGCGTCGAGCAGGGCCAGCGTGCGCCTGGCGTTGCGTCCGCCGTCGTCGGACTCGACTCGATCCAGACAGCGCCGGGCCTGGGCACGGAGATACGCGGCAAGCGATTCGGACCTGCTCAAGACGACCTTCTTCGATCATGCGCACAATGGGCTACGGAATCATCACGCAAAGTTAGCAGTGATCGCGTGAGCTTGCTCACCTCCGGCGAATTCGTGGCCCCCGGACGCATCGACGAAACGGTCATGGGGGATCATCTTTGGCATGGATGCGTTCGACGACCTCTTTGCCGCCAACGCCGAGTTCGCCCGCACCTTCCGCGGGTCCGACCTGACCGGGCGCGCGGCACGTGGGCTGGCAGTCGTCACCTGCATGGACTCGCGTATCGACCCGCTCGGCCTGCTGGGGCTGGAGCCGGGCGACGCGAAGATCCTCAGGAACGCCGGCGCGCGGGTCACCGACGACGTCCTGCGTACGCTCGTGCTGGCGGTCTACCTGCTGGGGGTGGAGCGGGTGCTGGTCATGCCGCACACCGACTGCGGCATGACCAAGGCCACCGACGCGGACGTGCACCAGCTGACCCGTGACCAGGGCGTGGACACCCGGAGCCTGGAGTTCCACATGGTGCCGGACCAGACCGAGGCTCTCGTGCACGACCTGACCCGCATCACGTCGTCACCGTTCCTGCCGGCGGGCATGCCGGTCGTGGGCGCCGTCTACGACGTGAAGACGGGCCGCCTGATCCCGCTCGGCTGACCCCCGGGCGCGGGGTCAGGCGTCGATGTGGTCGCGGTCGACCTCGGCGGCGCTCTTGACGATGAACTCGCGGCGCGGGGCCACGTCGCTGCCCATCAGCAGGCTGAAGATCTGCTCCGCTTCCTCGGCGGCCTCGATGCGGACGCGGCGCAGGATGCGGTGGCGCGGGTCCATGGTGGTCTCGGCCAGCTGGTCGGCGTCCATCTCGCCGAGGCCCTTGTAGCGCTGGACCGGGTCCTTCCAGCGCTTGCCGCGCCGCTCAAGGTCGCGCAGCACCTTGTGCAGCTCGGCGTCGGAGTAGCAGTAGATGTACTTGTCCTTGCCGCGCCCGGGGTTGGTCAGCTCGATGCGGTGGAGCGGGGGGACCGCGGCGAAGACCCTGCCCGCCTCCACCATGGGCCGCATGTAGCGGTGGAAGAGCGTGAGCAGCAGGCAGCGGATGTGGGCGCCGTCGACGTCGGCGTCGGCCATGAGGATGATCTTGCCGTAGCGGGCGGCGTCGATGTCGAAGGAGCGGCCGGAGCCGGCGCCGACGACCTGGATGATGGCGGCGCACTCGGCGTTCTTCAGCATGTCGCTGACGGACGCCTTCTGCACGTTGAGGATCTTGCCGCGGATCGGCAGCAGGGCCTGGAACTCGGAGTCGCGGGCCAGCTTGGCGGTGCCTAGGGCGGAGTCGCCCTCGACGATGAACAGCTCGCTGCGGTCGACGTCGTCGCTGCGGCAGTCGACGAGCTTGGCGGGCAGCGCGGAGTTTTCGAGTGCGCTCTTGCGGCGCTGGTTCTCGCGGTGCTCGCGGGCGGCGATGCGGGCCTTGGCGGCGGCGACGATCTTCTCCAGCACCGCGCGCAGCGGCTGCTTGTAGCCGCGCGGCGGATTGTCGAACAGCTCCTTGAGATCGCGGCTGACGACGTGGGAGACGATGCGGGCGGCGGCGGAGGTGCCGAGGACCTCCTTGGTCTGGCCCTCGAACTGCGGCTCCGGCACGCGGACGGTGACGACCGCGGTGAGCCCTTCGAGGATGTCCTCCTTGGTGACGGGGTCGTCGCCGTTCTTGAGCAGGCGGGTCTCGCGGAGCTGCTCGTTGATCGTGCGGACGAGGCCGCGCTCGAAGCCGTTGACGTGGGTGCCGCCCTTGGGGGTGGCGATCACGTTGACGAAGGAGCGGACCGTGGACTCGTACCCCTTGCCCCAGCGCACGGCCACGTCGACGCTGAGCTCGCGCTGGACCTCGGTGGAGGTCATGTGGCCCTGGTCGTCGAGGACGGGCACGGTCTCGCGGAAGTGGCCCACGCCCTGCAGCCGCAGCACGTCGCAGACGGCCTCGTCGCGGGCGAGGAACTCGGTGAACTCGGAGATGCCGCCCTCGAAGCGGAACTCGTCGCGGACCTGCTCCTCGTGGCGGCTGTCGACGACGGCGAGGGTGAGGCCGGGCACCAGGAAGGCGGTCTGGCGGAGCCGGACGTGGATCTCGTCGAGCGACACCTCGGCGTCGGGCAGGAAGATCTGCTTGTCGGCCCAGAAGCGCACGCGGGTGCCGGTGGCCTTCTCGGGCAGCTTGCCGCCGTCGCGCAGGCCGGACTTCTTCTTGAACTTGGCGGTCGGCTCCGGCCCGTCGAACACGCCGGGCACGCCGCGCCGGAAGCTCATCTCGTGGACCTTGCCGTCGCGGTCGACCTGGATGTCGAGCCGCGCCGACAGGGCGTTGACCACGGAGGCGCCGACGCCGTGGAGGCCTCCCGAGGCGGTGTAGGAGCCGCCGCCGAACTTGCCGCCCGCGTGGAGCTTGGTGTAGACCAGCTCGACGCCCGCCAGGCCGCTCTTGGGCTCGACGTCGACGGGGATGCCGCGGCCGTTGTCGCGCACCTCGATGGAGCCGTCGGCGTGGAGCTCGACCTCGATGCGGTCGCAGTGGCCGCCCAGCGCCTCGTCGACGCCGTTGTCGACGATCTCCCAGAGGCAGTGCATGAGCCCGCGGCTGTCGGTGGATCCGATGTACATCCCCGGGCGCTTGCGGACGGCCTCGAGGCCCTCGAGCACCGAGAGGTGCCGAGCCGTGTAACCCGCCTCCACTACCGTCACTCCAGCCCTCCGGGTCTATAGTTCGAACACGTGTGCGTAGCTTACCGTTCTTCCCTTACGCACGCGTACAAGCTTGCCATGGCGCCATGTTTGCCGTTACCAGCAGGGTGATCCCCATTACTTTCGGACACATTCCGCTCTGGGCGTAGAGACCTGTGGGTTGGGAACGTCCACGTCCGGTTAGATGTTGTTCCAAGTGACTGACGCCAGATCCTCGCTTCGGCGGGGGTGACCCGAAAGGCGATACGTGACTGGAGCTCTTGCCCCCGTTAAGCCGCTGACGGCCCTCGACCGCTGCGACCGTTGCGGTGCCCAGGCGTACATTCGCGCGACCCTGCCGGTAGGTGGGGAGCTGCTGTTCTGCGCCCACCATGGGCGTAAGCACATCGCGGCGCTGCGCGAGAAGGGCGCTGACATCCTGGACGAGTCGGCACGTCTCAGCGAAACACCGAAGATAAGCCCCAACGACGAGCGCTGACGTGCTCGCCGTGATGACATAACCACATATATCTCGACAAGACGGCGATCCCGGCTCAACCGGGATCGCCGTCTTGCCTCCACGCCCCAGCCCGCCCTCCGCCCAGAGAGCAGCACGCCCACAGGGCCCACCAGCGGCCACACGCGGCGCACGGCCCCCGGCACCCGCGCACGAACACGAGCGGCTCACGCTCCGGGCTCCCCAAGCCGAGCACGTACGTATGCGCTCCCGCCGCACGAGCACGTACATGTGACACTCCCGCCGCACAAGGCTGGGCATATGACGCTCCCGCCGCACGAGGGCCGGGCGCGCACGCGTTCGCCCCATACGGCCCACATCCCACCTCTGATCGCGAACACGTGCGGCACGCCGGATGCCCGAAACACCCGCACGAGTCACGCACCCTCCGTTCGAAAGCGGACACGCGAGGCGCGTGTGCCGGACGCCCCAGACCGAACCCGTACGAGTCGCGCACCTGCCGTCCGCGACCGGGCACGCGAGTCGTGTGCGCCGGATGCCCGAAACTGCACCCGTACGAGCCCCCCACCCGCCCGGGACCGGACACGAACGCCGCAGACAACGGACACCCCAAACCGAACCCGCACAAATCACGCACCCGCCATCCGGGACCGGACACCCGCGCCGCACACGCCGGACGTCTGAGGCCGATCCCGTACAAATCACGCACCCACCGTCCGCGACCGGACACGCGCAGCACCAGCGTCCGGGGCCGGAGGGCGCGGGTCCGCAGTTGAGCGCACACGGTAGTGATAGCCGCCCTTCCGTTCCAGGCCTTCGCTCCGGTAGAGGTTCCGCGCGGCCGCGTTGCGCTCCGTGACGACCAGGTACGCGCTCCGCACCCCGCTCTCAACGGCCAGGGCGCGCAGCACGGCACGGGCCAGGCCGCGACGGCGGGCCGACGGCAGCGTGGCCATGCAGTAGACGCCGAGCGTGTCGCCCTGCGGCACGCCCCGTCCGACGGCCACCGGAGCCCCGTCCTCCTCGACGGCCGCGTAGAGCGCCGGCACGCCGGTCACGATCCGCTCGGCCGCCTCCAGCCCGGTGCCGTAGCGGCCGTCGACCTCCCACCACGCCTCCAGCCAGCCCCGCCAGGGCCGCGGCTCGACCCGTACCGGCACCGTGGGCTCACCGGAGATCGTGCCGGACATGACGACGGTGGGATCCACCAGCGCGTACCCACGCGCGTCCAGCGCGCGGTCCAGTCCCGGCGGCGCGCCGGCGCCGATCGAGAAGGCGCACGGAGCCCCGCGCTCCGCGTAGAACTCCTCGGCGACCCGGATGGCGGCAAGAAGATCGTCCGGCACGAGCGACTCCCCCACGGCGAGCACCGAGTTGGCCCGCTTCGTCACGCCTCCCGCGTAGCGCAACACCCAGCCGCCGAGCACCCGCCGCTCCCAGGCCGGCCATGCCCCGTCCACCAGAAGATCGACATCCACCCGCGCAGCCTAGCTGACCTGCACCTCCCGCCACCGCCCCCAGCCGGACGCGGGTAACGAAAATCGGCCGAACGGACCCGCACCTCCCGACACCACCCCCGCCCGGACCCCGGTGACGGAAACCGGCCCAGCAGACCTGCACCTCCCGGTACTACCCCCAGCCGGACGCGGGTGACGGAAACCGGCCCAGCGGACCCACACCTCCCGGCACCACCCCCGCCCGGACCCCCGTGACGGAAACCGGCCCAGCGGACCCGCACCTCCCGGCACCACCCCCAGCCGGACCCCCGTGACGGAAACCGGCCCAGCGGACCCGCACCTCCCCGGCACCGCCCCCCGGACGTGAGTGGCGGAAATCGGCCCAGCGGATCGCCACAACCCCCCTGACCAGGCACAGCGGCGATTCACCGCCAGTAAGCTGCGGGACGTGCTCATTCTGCTGCCCCCGTCGGAGGGCAAGGCTTCGGCAGGCGACGGGCCGCCCGTCGGCGACCTGTCGTTCCCCAAGCTCGACCGCCCCCGCAAGCGGGTGCTGAACGCCCTCGTCCGCGCGTCCCGCCGGCGGAACGCCCTGGAGGTGCTCGGGCTGTCCCCCGGCCTGGCACCGGAACTCACGAAAAATCTGGAACTCCAGACGGCGCCGACCCTGCCCGCAGGCGAGCTTTACACCGGAGTGCTGTACGACAACCTGGCCCTGGGCGAGCTCTCCCCCGAGGCCCGGGCCAGGGCCGAGGAGCACGTGCTGATCTTCTCGGGCCTGTGGGGCGTGCTACGGCTCGCTGACCGCATCCCGCCCTACCGGCTGGCCATGGGGGTCAGTCTGCCGCCGATCGGCCCTCTGGCGGCCTTCTGGAGGCCTCTGATCACACCGGAGCTGGAGCGGCTGCCGGGGCTGGTGGTGGACCTGCGCTCCTCCGCGTACGCGGCCGCCTGGCGGCCGGGCTCGCGCGGCGTGTCCGTACGGGTGCTCAAGGGCGGCAAGGTCGTCAGCCACATGGCCAAGGCCACCCGCGGCGAGGTCGCCAGGCGGCTCCTGGAGAGCGGCCTCGCACCGGAGACCCCGGACGAGCTGGTCAAGACCCTGGAGGACCTCGGCTACCAGGTGACGCTCACGGGCGGCAGACTCGACGTCCTCCTGCCCTGAACGCCGGGCAGCGGAAAGGGCACGGCCCGCGAGTGGCCGTGCCCTTTCCCGCGCGTCGACCTAATCGAGGTAGTCGCGCAGAACCTGCGAACGGGACGGGTGGCGGAGCTTGGACATCGTCTTCGACTCGATCTGCCGGATGCGCTCGCGCGTCACCCCGTAGACCTTGCCGATCTCGTCCAGCGTCTTGGGCTGCCCGTCGGTGAGGCCGAAGCGCATCGACACCACACCGGCCTCGCGCTCCGACAGGGTGTCGAGCACCGAGTGGAGCTGCTCCTGCAGGAGCGTGAAGCTGACCGCGTCGGCCGGGACGATGGCCTCGGAGTCCTCGATGAGGTCACCGAACTCGCTGTCGCCCTCCTCGCCCAGGGGCGTGTGGAGGGAGATCGGCTCGCGGCCGTACTTCTGGACCTCGACGACCTTCTCGGGGGTCATGTCGAGCTCGCGGGCCAGCTCCTCCGGGGTCGGCTCGCGGCCGAGGTCCTGGAGCATCTGCCGCTGGACGCGGGCCAGCTTGTTGATCACTTCGACCATGTGGACCGGGATGCGGATGGTCCGCGCCTGGTCGGCCATGGCCCGGGTGATCGCCTGCCGGATCCACCAGGTGGCGTAGGTGGAGAACTTGTAGCCCTTGGTGTAGTCGAACTTCTCGACCGCGCGGATCAGGCCCAGGTTGCCCTCCTGGATCAGGTCCAGGAAGAGCATGCCTCGGCCGGTGTAGCGCTTGGCCAGCGAGACCACGAGGCGGAGGTTGGCCTCCAGCAGGTGGTTCTTGGCCCGGCGGCCGTCTTCGGCGATCCACTCCAGCTCGGCGCGGACGTCGACCGGGAGGCCGTCGCCGTCGCTGGCGAGCTGCTCCTCGGCGAACAGGCCCGCCTCGATGCGCTTGGCGAGCTCGACCTCCTGCTCGGCGTTGAGCAGGGGGACCTTGCCGATCTGCTTCAGATAGTCCTTGACCGGATCGGCGGTCGCTCCGGCGGCGGCGACCTGCGCCACGGGCGCGTCGTCGTCGTCATCGGAGAGGATGAGGACCTCGTCCTCGCTCTTCTCCTTGACCGCCGGGGCCGTCTCGGCCTTCGGCTCGTCCTCGGTGTCGTCGTCGGAGTCGCCCTCAGACTCGGAGTCGCCCTCGGCGACGATCTCCTCGTCGTCGACCTCGATGTCTTCGAGGTCTTCCAGCTCCACGTCGCCGTCGAGCTCGATGTCGTCGTCGTCGACCTCGGACTTGACGCCGTCGGAGGTCTTCTGCTTGGTCTCGGCAGGCCCAGCGCTCTCCGGCTTGGCCTTCTTGGCGGGGGCGCCCTTGACCGGGGCCGCCTTCTTGGCCGCGGGAGCGGCCTTCTTGGCGGGGGCCGGCTTCTTCGGCGCGGGCTCGGCTTCGGCGGTGCCGACGACCGCGGTCACGGTCTCCGGCTGCTGCTCTTTGGCGGCCGCCGCCGTCTTGCTCTTGACGGGCGCGGCGGTCTGGCGCTTTGCTGAACCTCGAGACTTCTTCTTCGGCGCAGCCGAATCCGCGGCGGTCACCACCACGGTCACGCCCTCTTTGCTGAGGTTCCGCAAGAACGCGGCGGCGTGCGACATGGGGATGTCCGCCTCCTCGAAGGCCTGACGGACATCCTCAGACTCGAGGAAACCCTGCGAGCGCCCACGCTCGAGCAGTCGCTGAATGACGGGCTCGTTCAGCTCTTGTGGCTTCGAGCGAGTCGAACTTGCAGGCGACACGAACACCTCTCGAACGAACGCGTGGCGACAATGGACCCAGATGCCCGCTAGGGGGCTGTTGCCTCTCTCGGAGATCGGTGAGGCCGTGCGGACCGCTACGGACCTTCCAGCATTCTGGCACGCCCACGCACTCCATACGGCCACCTCCCGGCGGTTGTCCTCCACCCTAGGCCGACGGAGAGAGTAGTGCGTACGCAAGGGCGGCACTGATACCCGAAAGCAACCCTTATGACTGTTTCATTCAGTCACTCTTCGTGATGGCCGGGACGTGGATGGCCAGCGCAGTAACGTCATCATCCTGTTCATATCCCGACAACATCCCGTCAACCAGGAAATCCAGCAGCATGTGCGGATTTGCCACCACCTCAGGCGGCGCTTCGGTCACAACACTGCAAATCTCTGTCAGGCCGGCGTCCAAGCCACGCTTGCGGTTCTCCACGAGACCGTCGGAGTAGAGCACAGCGGTGTGTCCCGGCGGCACCACGAACCGGAACTGCCGGCGGCTGGTCGGCCAGCCCAGCGGCGTGCCGGGCTCGGCGTCGCAGAGGATCGCCGTGCCCTGCGGTGAGACCAGCACGGGCGGCGGGTGACCCGCCAGGGCGAGCGTGCCCTCGCCGGTGGCCGGCTCGACGACCATGTAGGCCAGGGTCGTGACCTGGTCTTCCTCCTCGGTCGCGTCGAAGACCCGGTCGAGCCCGGCCAGCACCGCGGCGGGCGGCGGGTTGGTCAGCGCCAGCGCCCGCATCGCGTTGCGGATGCGGCCCATCCCGGCCGCCGCCTTGACGCCTTTGCCCATGACGTCGCCCACGACGGCCGCGACCCGCCCGTCCTGCAGCACGAACGCGTCGTACCAGTCGCCGCCGACCTGCACGTGGCGGCTGCCGGAACGGAACCGCTGGGCCAGCTCCAGGCCCTTGACCACCGGCAGGTGGTCGGGCAGCAGGCTGCGCTGGAGCGTCTCGGCGGTGCGGTGCTCGCGCTCGAACAGCGTCGCCCGCTCCACCGCCAGCGCGCACTGACCGGCCAGCGCCTCCAGGAAGACGCCGTCCTCCTGGGAGATCTTCTGCGGCCTGGTGAACGAGAACCGGAGCGCGCCCAGGGCGCGGCCGGCGGCCAGCAGCGGCAGGCCCACCCAGGCCTGCTCGTCGCTGCTGGCGAGGTAGTGGGCGAGCACCTGCTCGTCGCCGCCGGCCTCCAGGAGCTGCATCTTCAGGCTCACCGGCGACTCGGCGAAGACCGGCCTGCGGCTGTTGACGGCCATGGTCATCACGCTGGAATGGGACAGCGGGATCTCCTCGCCGGAGGAGCCGGACGCCTCCGGGATGCCCTCGCCGTTGATCAGCTTCAGCGCGGCGCGGTCGGTGTCGAGCAGCGCGACGGCGGACCGGTCCGCGGCCAGGGCCGTGCGGCCGACATCTATGATGACCTGCACCACCTGCTCGACCGTCAGCGCCTCGGCGAGCTGGGCGGTGGCGCCCTGGAGCCTGGCGGTGCGCAGGGCGGCGGCGCCGAGCTGGTCGGTCAGCCTGCCGCGCATCTCCTCGGCCTCGCGCTGCGGGGTCACATCGGTGTTGGCGCCGACCCACTCGACCACCCGGCCGTGGCGGATGATGGGCACCGCGCGCACCTCGAAGTGGCGGTAGCCGCTGGCGCGGGTGCGCACCCGGTAGTTCCACTCGAACATGGTGCGGCCGCGCAGCGCCTCCTTCCACGCCTCCTCGGTGGCCGGGCGCTCGTCGGGGTGGACGACGTCCAGCCAGCCGTAGGCGAGATACTCCTCCAGCCCCTGGCCGGTGATGGCGCGCCACTGCGGCGCGTCCTCGGCGACCGTGCCGGTGGGCGTGGTGATCCACACGAGCTGGGACTGCGCCTCGACCAGCGAGCGGTAGCGCTCCTCGCTGCGGCGCAGGTCCTCCTCGATCTGGCGGCTCTCGGTCACGTCGAGCCCGACCAGCGTGACGGCCCGCAGCTCGCCGCCCTCGTCGTGGATCGGCGAGAACGACATCGACCAGTGACGGTCGGAGCCCTCGGTCGAGCGGACCCGCAGCCGCCGCTCGGCGACCGGCCCCTCGCTCTCGATGACGGCCTGGACGCCCTGCGTCACGGCCTGGCTGAGGTCGGCGGCGAGCGCCTCCACGGGGGCGCGGCCGGCCAGCCGGTCGGCGGGCACGCCGACAAGATCGCTGAACACGTCGTTGACCCGCTGGATGCGGCCCTCGACGTCGAAGAAGGCGAAGGCGAACTCTGCTTCGGACAGCAGGCCCTTCAGGAGGGCGGAGTCTGAGATGTCCACATCCGACTCCCGGGGACGGGGAACGGAGGTCTCGGCGCTCATGGTCCGTACCTCCGTCGCGTGCCAGGGTCTCCCACGCGGCACATCTCCATAATCGTGTATCGGCGTAGCGCAGCTCCGGGCGACCGGATTCTGCAGTACATCATCGGCGATGGGCATGCGCGGACGGAAGCCCCGGCCGCCATACGGTCAACGCATCCTGTCAAAATCGCTCCACGTTGCGCAGCAAGATCAGGCTACTCGGCCTTCGCCGCCTGCTTGGCAGCCTGCTTGTAAGCACGCACCCGCGCCAGGCTGTCGGCGTCGACCACATCCGCCACCGATCGGTAGGACTCCTCCTCGCCGTACGCGCCGGCCGCCTCGCGCCATCCTGGCGGCCGGACCCCCAGTTGCTTGCCGAGCAATGCCAAAAAGATCTGGGCCTTCTGCTTGCCGTAACCCGGCAGAGCCAGCAGGCGCTTCAGCAACTCTTGGCCATCGGCGGCGTCGGCCCAGATGAGCTCGGCCTTGCCGTCGTACTGCGCCACGAGGTAGGCCGCGAGCTGCTGGACCCGGGCCGCCATCGACTTGGGGTAGCGGTGGACGGCCGGCTTCTGGGCGAGCAGCGCGGCGAACGCCTCGGGGTCATAGGAGGCTATCTCCTCTGCGGTCAGGTCGTGCCCCAGCCGCTCCGAGATGGTCTGCGGACCCGTGAACGCCCACTCCATCGGCACCTGCTGGTCGAGCAGCATGCCGACGAGCAGGGCGAGCGGGCTGCGGCCGAGGAGCTCGTCGGCATCGGCGCGCTGCGTGAGCTGGATGCGCATGGAGACAGCTTCGCACGAAAGCCGCCGCGGAGAAGCGAACACAGTCGCCTCGGAGCCTTGACACTGCCTCGATAAAAGATGAAATGGGAGCGCAAGTCGCCTGCGTCCACTCCTGGGGGTTTGCCCCCCGGTCTCCAGAGGAATTTGACACCTATGCTCGCTCTGGCCACTCGCCTCCTGCGGGAGCCGGTCAGTCTACGGCTGGCCGAAGAGTTCCTCACCGTGCCGGTGGACACCATCGACCGGTGTGTAGCCGACGTGTGCGCGTGCGCGCAGCACCTCGGCATCACGGCGACGCCCGAGATCGTGGAACGCGTCGCGCGTGAGCATCTGCTCGCCATCGTCAACTCCGCACCACCGCCCCGAAGCCATCGATAACATCGAAGTCATCAGGCCGCGTTCTACGCACCGTTTGCGCCTGGAATGCGAGAGAGTGAGGGCGTGCGCCGACACCGACGAGACCCCCGGGAGAGCGTTCCGCCTGACGACGTCTTCAAGGAGATGGTCCAAGCCGCACGCGAGCTGCTCGCCGTGCGGAGCCCGCTCGACGCGGAGCTGATGGTCTCCGACATGATCGGCGCCTGGTGGGGCAGCCGGGTCCGAGGTGGCGACGTCGAGCAGGTGCTCGGTGAAGGGCTGGTCGACTACGCCGCCAAGACCGGCACTCCCGCCTCGCTGACGCTGCTGATCTGCCTGGCCTACCTCGGCACCGCCCGCCAGGGCGCGAAGGCGGAGGGCGCGGCGCTGGCGATGATGGAGTCCGGCGTGGCCAGGCCCGGCTGGGCCGACCGGGTCGGCGCGGTCAAGCCGACCGGCTGTTACGTCTCGCGCGACGCCTACGGCGACCAGGACACGGTGATCTGCACGTTCGGCTACCGGTGGAACGGCGACGAGGCCCGCAACCGGCAGGACCGCCACGCGCTGGTGATGGTCGTCGACTACAACATGTCCGGCATGGCCCGCGACGCCTGGGTGTCCTCCCAGGTCGACAAGCTGCTCGACCAGGCCAGGGCCGAGGCGGCGGGCAACGCGATGCTGCTGTTCGAGGAGATCGAGCCGCAGCAGGCCAGGGCGCTGCTGGAGTCGGCCATGAAGGCCACCGGCGAGCCGAAGACGCCGCCGCCCGTCAGCGACAGCTACAGCGCCTACCACGCCTTCGCGCGGGCGCGGCTCAAGGCGCTGCCGCCGGGGCGCAAGCGGCCGGCGCCGCTCCACATCGAGGCCCCGTACAACAGGGAGCGGCGGGCGATGCTGGCGGCCGAGTTCCTCGCCTCCGACGACGCCGAGCACCTGTCGGACCCGTCGGCCGCCTCCCGGTGCGCCGACCACATCATCGACTACGGGTGCGACCAGGACTTCAGCAGGCCGCTGCGGGTGAGCCCGACCAAGTGCGAGACGTTCCTGCTCGACTGGCTGCCGCGCAAGGTGATGCTGTCGGAGGCCGAGCAGGAGGCGATGCCGCACGTGCTGGCGGCGTGGGCGCGCTTCGCCGCGCACCGCACGGGCCTGCCCGACGAGGGACTGAAGGCCACGCTGGACGCGGTGTGGGAGGCGACGGGCAAGTTCCCCGAGGCGTACCGCGATCCCGCCTCGTTCGGGCTCGACCGGTCGCTGCTGGTGCGGCTGCTGCCCGACGGCGACCTGTCGGCGCTGGCCAGGCGGGCCTTCGCGTTCCCGTTCCTGCAGGGCACCCACAACGGCGTCGACCTCGACCGGCTCAACCCCGCCGACGAGGCCGACCGGCGGGTGCTGCTGGAGATCGACCACGTGGGCGGCATCGACCAGGAACACCTCGCCTGGCACGAGGAGATCGCCACCCGGCTGTGGGAGGGCGACCCGCCGCAGCTGTGGGAGGCCGCCCAGCGCCTGCTCGACCTGGGCCACGACCGCCACGACGTGCTGCACGTGCTGATCGAGATCGCCGAGCGGATCGGCGGCGACCCCGACGAGCTCGCCGCCGCCCTCGACGACATCGCCGACATACCCGACGGGATCTAGGCTGCCCCGTATGGCGATGTACGTCCCCCTGAGCGAAGGTCGCTACCGCGCGACGGAGCACACCCAGGGCCCTTGGGACCCGCGCACCCAGCACCTCGGCCCCGTCACGGCCCTGATCGCGCACGAGCTGGCGCGGACCGCGCCGCGGCCCGGCCTCGATCTGGCCAGGCTCGCGGTGGACGTGTTCGGGCCGGTGCCGGTGGGCGAGCTGGAGGTGCGCACCGAGGTCGTGCGCGACGGCAAGCGGGTGCAGTGCCTGGCCGCGTCCGTCTCCTCCGGCGGCCGCGAGCACGTCAGGGCCACCGCCTGGCGCATCCGCGAGGTAGGGACGCCGGGCACGTCCAGCCCGCCGCCGCCCCTGCCGCCGTCCGAGAGCGAGCCGTCGTGGCTGACGACGGGCTTCGGGTACGGACGCGCGACCGAATGGCGTTTCACCCGCGGCAGCGCGGCGGAGACCGGCCCCGCCACCGCCTGGGGCCGGTCGCGGGTGCCGCTGGTGAGCGACGAGGAGACCACCCCGCTGGAGCGGCTGGCGATGTTCGCCGACAGCGGCAACGGCATCAGCTACGCGCTCGACTTCGACACCCATCTGTTCGTCAACGTCGACCTGGTGATCTCGCTGTTCCGGGCGCCCGAGGGCGAGTGGATCTGCATGGACGCGGAGACCGTCGTCGGCCCGTCCGGGCGCGGCCTGGTCCGTTCCACGCTGTACGACTCGGCCGGCGAGGTCGGCGCGGCTTCCCAGACCCTGTTCGTCGCCCCGCGAGAGGCGTCCTGATAGCGTTTCCGCATGCCCGTGAGGGCGGAATCCGCTCCCTCGGGGGCGCGGAGGAGCCACGATGGACCCCATGGTGATCGACCTCAACGCGGATCTCGGCGAAGGCTTCGGCATCTGGCGCCTCGGTAACGACCTCGCCCTGCTCGACATCGTCACGAGCGCCAACGTCGCCTGCGGCTTCCACGCCGGTGACCCGGTGACGATCAGGCGCACCTGCGCGGCGGCGGTCGACCGGGGGGTGGCGATCGGGGCGCAGGTTTCCTACCGCGACCTGGCCGGCTTCGGGCGCCGGGAGATGGACGTGGAGCCGGAGGAGCTCTGCGCCGAGGTGCTCTACCAGCTCGCCGCCGTCGACGGCATCGCCAGGGCGATGGGCGGGCGGGTCTCGTACGTCAAGCCGCACGGCGCGCTCTACAACCGGGTCTGCCGCGACCGGGAGCAGGCCGCGGCGGTGGTCGACGCGGTGGCCGACTACAACCCCTCGCTGCCGGTGCTGACGCTGCCGGGGTCGGTGGTGCACGAGGTGGCGGCGGCGGCCGGGGTGCCGACGGTCAGCGAGGCGTTCGCCGACCGCGCCTACACCGCCGCCGGCACGCTGGTGTCACGGCGGGCGGCGGGGGCGGTCGTCCACGACGTGGAGACGGTGTCCGCGCGCGCGGTGCGGATGGCGGAGGAAGGGCTGGTGACCTCCGCCGACGGCACCGAGGTTCCGGTGGCCGCCCGGTCGATCTGCGTCCACGGCGACACGCCCGACGCGGTCGCCCTGGCCCGCGCCGTCCGCGACCGGCTCCTGGAGGCCGGTGTGGTCCTGCAGGCGTTCGCATGACACCTCCCGCCCTCGGCCGCGCGTCCGGCGAGACCTCCCGTCGTGGCGGGCGGTTCGCGGGCACCACCCGTACGACGGACGCGCCGCGTCCCGCCGTTCGTCCGGTCGCGGAACTGCCGTCCCGGGTGGCCGCCGCGCGCGGACCGGGCTTCGCCGGGAGTCGTGACGCGGGTGTCGTGGAGCACGCATGATCCGGCGCGCCGGGGAGCACGGGCTGCTCGTGGAGACGGGCGCGCTGGAGGTCTCTCACCGGCTCGACGCGGCCCTGCGCGCCGAGCGGCCTCCGGAGGTGCTGGAAGTGGTGCCGGGACCCGAGACGGTCCTCGTCATGGCCCCCGGCGCCGACCAGTCCAGATTGCGCGGCCTGCTGGAGACGCTGCTGTCCCACTGCCACGACGTCCCGTCAGACGACCAGTCCGTGCGAGACGACACGACCACAACAGCACCCCGCACAGCCCTCGACGGTACGACCGAGCGAACCACCCCCACCGGGCACGACACCGCGACTCCACAGACGACCCCCACCGGGCGCGACGGTACGACCGAGCGAACCACGGGGCGCGGTACGGCTGAGGGGACCACTCCCGCGCCGCTCGACGTTGTGGGCGCGGGTGGGGAGCCGACGGTGAGGTCGGGGGCGGCTCTTGGGGGTGCGGAGGTGTTGACGATTCCTGTGGTGTACGACGGTGCGGATCTGGAGTCGGTGGCGGAGGCGGCCGGGATCTCGGTGGACGAGGTGGTGTCCCGGCACGCCGGCCGGGAGCTGGTGGTCGGCTGGCTCGGGTTCGCGCCGGGCTTCGCTTACCTGATCGGTCTGGATCCGGTGCTGCACGTGCCCAGGCTGGCGACGCCGCGCACGTCGGTGCCGGCCGGGTCGGTCGCGATCGCCGGCCCGTACTCGGCGGTCTACCCGACCGCGTCTCCCGGCGGGTGGCGGCTGCTCGGGCGTACGGACGCGCGGGTGTGGGACGTGTCGGCCGAGCCGCCGACGCCGTTCCGGCCCGGCACGCGGGTGCGGTTCGAGGTCGCATGATCGAGGTTCTGGCGCCCGGCCCGTACGCGACCGTGCAGGATCTGGGCCGGCACGGGTACGCGCACCTCGGCGTGCCGTCCTCGGGCGCGGCCGACGCGGCGAGCCTGCGGCTGGCGAACCGGCTGGTCGGCAACCCGGAGCGGCTGGCGGGCGTGGAGGTCACGTTCGGGCTGGCCAGGCTGCGCTTCCTGACGGGGGCGTGGGCGGCGCTCGCGGGCGCGCCGTGCCCGGTGTCCGGCGCGGCGGGGGCGGGCATGGGGGTGCCGTTCTGGGTGCCGAAGGGGGCCGAGGTGCGGCTAGGCACGCCGGAGTGGGGGCTGCGCACCTACCTCGCGGTGCGCGGCGGCATCGCGGTGGAGCCGGTGCTGGGCAGCCGTTCGACCGACTCGCTGTCAGGGCTGGGCCCGCCGCCGCTGCGGGCGGGCACGGTGCTGCCGGTCGGCCCGGCCGCGGGGCTGGGGGAGATCACGGTGGACCTGGCGCCGCCCGCCGGTCCCCGGCCGCCGGTGCTGCGGGTGCTGCCCGGGCCGCGCGACGACTGGTTCGCCCCCGGGGCGCTGGAGACCCTGTGCGCGTCCCCGTACACGGTGAGCCAGGACAGCAACCGCGTGGGGGTGCGGCTGCGCGGCGCGGAGCCGGCGCGGGCCCGGGCGGGCGAGCTGCCGAGCGAGGGCATGGTGACGGGCGCGGTGCAGGTGCCGCCGAGCGGCCAGCCGATCGTGTTCCTCAGCGACCATCCGCCGACCGGCGGCTATCCGGTGATCGCGGTCGTGTCGAGCGCGGACCTGCCCGTCGCGGCCCAGCTGTGCCCCGGCGACGCGGTGCGGTTCAAGGTCGTGCCCCACCGCTGACGTCAGGTGCGAACCGTGACCTCACAACGTGACCACGCCGGTCACGCAGGTGACCGCGGAGCCGCCCACCCAGACGCCGGTGTCGTCGGCGGAGATCCGGACGCGGCCGGCGCGGCCGAGCGCGGTGCCCTGGCTCGCCGCGTACGGCGCGGTGACGCGGCCGGTGCGCAGCAGCCACTGGGCGAGGGAGGCGTTGAGGCTGCCGGTCACCGGGTCCTCGACGATGCCGCCCTCGTACGGGCAGAACGCGCGCACCTCGTACGCGTAAGGAGAGCCCTCGGGGTAGAGCCCGGCGACGCCGGTGTCGACGGGAAGGCGGCCGGGCCGCAGGGCGAGCACGGCGTCGGCGTCGCGGAGCAGGAGCGCGACCCAGCCGGGCCCGTTGTCGGCCCACTCGGCGTCGGCGATCTCGCCCCGGCCGATGCCCAGCCCGTCGGCGAGCCGCCCGAGCAGGTCTTCGTCGACGGGCCCTGAGCGCAGCAGCGGCGGCGCGGCGAAGGCCAGCCCGGAACCGTCGCGCCGGACGCGCACCAGGCCCGCCGCGCACTCCTGGACGATCATGCCGGGGTCACGGGGCGCGCCGCCGGTCTCCAGCCAGGCGTGGCAGCTGCCGATCGTGGGATGCCCGGCGAACGGCAGCTCGCCCGACGGCGTGAAGATCCGCACGCGGTAGTCGGCCTCGCCGGTGGAGGGCGGCAGCAGGAAGGTGGTCTCGGACAGGTTGGTCCAGTTGGCGAAGCGCCCCATCTCCTCGTCGGTCAGCCCGGCGCCGTCGACCACGACGGCCAGCGGGTTGCCGTGATAGGCGGTGTCGGTGAACACGTCGACCTGGCGGAAGGCTCGTCCCATGCACGCGAGTGTCGCACGGCCGACCGGTCACTCCGTGGTGCGGACGGTCGCGATCAGGGCCTCGACGCGGGCCGCCGCGGCGGCGAGCGGCGGCTCGGGGACGTCCTCGAACAGCTCGGCCTCCACCCGGCCCGCCTCGGCCTTCCAGACGCCGGCCACCCGGCCCCGGTGGACCACGACCGGGGAGATCCAGCCGGCCTGGCGGCTCACCTTGGGCTTGGCGGCGGCCGGGACGAGCGGCGCCAGGGCGCGCGGGGCGCCCAGGATGTACGGGTCGAAGCCGGGCAGCAGGTGGACCTCTTCGGAGGGCCGGGTGGTGGCCAGGTCGTCGAGGTGCTCGGCGAGGGCCAGGAGGGTGCGGCCGTCGCCGGTCTCCACCTCGGTCAGCTCGGGGGCCAGGTCGCGGAACCAGCCCTTGAGCACGGCCTTCCTGGCGACGCCGCCGAACAGCCAGCCGTCGAGCATCTCCGGCGTCGCCGGGCCGTGGGCGCCCAGGAAGGCGCGGACCACCCGGACCCCGGCCTCCTCGGGCGGCGGGAGGGCCCCGGGCCAGCCCGGCAGCCAGGCTCTCGGGGCGACGAAGGTGACGCGGCCCTCGCGGGGCGGGCCGTAGCACAGCTCGCCCAGGCGGCTGAGCGGCTTGAGCAGGGCGCCCCAGCCGGAGCCGAGCGCCTCGCGCAGATGCCGGTCGCCGGTGGCCGCCACGACCGCGTCGACCACCTCTTCCCTGGTCATCGGGCGCTCGCCGAGAATCTTCGGGACGGTGTCGACGATGGCCTCGATCTCGCCCGCGGTGACGCCGTGGCCGCGCTGCCAGGAACCCTTCTCCCAGAAGCGCAGCGTGCTCAGGGCCGCGCAGTGGTCGGCCAGGGTGTCGGCGGGCACCAGGTGGAGGGTGCCGCGCATGATCCACGTCTTGGCGAGCGTGCGATCGGCCCACAGCGCGCGGTCGATCGCGCCGGGGTCGGGCCGGTCGCTCCGCACCGCGACGGCGAGCTGGGCGGAGGACGCCACCTGCGCCTGCACCCCGCAGAGCCGCCGGGCCACCTCCACCGGCCCGCCGTCGCAGGGCTCGCTCACGAACTGACGGCGCAGCCGCCACGCCAGGATCTGCGGCCAGGTCACGGAAGTGGTCACCCGGACACTTCTACCAGCCGCCCCCGACAACGACGTCAGCGCGTGAAGCCGATGTCCTGGTAGCGGAGGTCGTGGAAGCCGCGGGCGCCCACGTTGGCCAGGGTGTCCTTGACCGCCACCACCTGCGGCCGCTGGTAGAGGGGCAGCACGTTGGCCTGCGCCCAGATGAGCCGGTCGGCGGCGTTGACCCCGGCGCGGGCCCTGGCGGGGTCCAGCGCGGCCACCGCGCGGTCCAGCGCGGCGTCGATGTCGTCCGAGCCGGACCGCCCCAGGTTGGCGTTCCAGGTCTTGCCGTCGGGGCTGTTCACGTAAGCGCCGTAGCTGCTCGACACGGGGAACGGGGTGCCGATGTACGCGAACGGCGCGATGTCGAAGTCGCCGGGGATCACGTACTTGGTGAAGAAGTCGTCGCCCGGGACCGCCTGGATGGTCAGCTTGACCCCGATCTTGGCGAGCATGCTCTGCGCCAGCTCGCCTTCCGACTTGCTGAGCTGCGACCCGGCCGGCACCACGAACCGCAGGTCCAGAGGGTCTCCGGCCTTCTTGCGCACGGTCCCGTCCAGCTTCCACCCGGCCTCGTCCAGCAGCCGCTTGGCCCGCTCCGGGTCGTAGGCGCCGAAGCTGCCCGCGTTGTCGCGGTAGCCCTCCTGGGTCGGCATGAAGAAGTGGTTGCCGAGCGGCGTGGCGGGCCAGTCGAGACCCTGGAGATCCGATCGGGCGATGGACATCCGGTCGACGCCGAGCTGGATCGCCTGCCGCACGCGCACGTCGCGGAGCTTCTCGCTGGAACCGTTGAGGGTGAAGTGGCGGAAGTCGGGCCCCGCGGCGAGCCGCACCTGGGCGCCGGTGGCGCTCCTGGCCCTGGCGTAGTCGGGGGCGGACGGCCCGATGTCGGCCACGTCCAGCTCGCCGTTGCCGAACATGCCGGTGAGGGAGTCCTGCTCGGCGGCGCGGTAGACGATCCGGTCCAGCTTGGCGCGGTCCCCCCACCAGGCCGGGTCGCGGACGAGCGTTACGGTCTTGGCGGTCTGGTCGAGCGCGCCCACCTTGAACGGCCCGGCGGTCAGCGGGATCGCGTTCACCCAGGAGGAGTTGAACGCCTCGGCGTTCTCGTTCACGGAGGCGGGCAGCAGCGGGCCGAACAGCGCCTGCCAGTCGCCGAACGGCCGGGTGAACGTCACCACCACCTCGTGCTCGCCCGCGCCCCGCTCGACCTTCGCGATGTCCTGGTAGCCGGTGGCGGAGACGATCCGGAACGCCGGGTCGGCGCCGCGCATGACCTCCCACTGGGCGCGGTAGTCGGCCCAGGTGATCGGCTTGCCGTCGGACCAGCGGGCCTTGGGGTTGAGGGTGTAGGTGACGACCTGGTGCGGGCTGCGGTCGGTGATGCGGGCCTCCAGCACGTAGTCGCGGTTGACCGAGAGCCGGGCGTTGCCGTCGGAGGTGAACGCCGACGGCAGCAGCGCGTTGCTGACCACCGCGGCCACGGCGAGGTTGCCGTCGATGTGGTTGCGGTTCCACTGGGTGGGGAACTCGTTGATGCCCCAGCGCAGCGTGCCGCCCTCCTTCACCTTGTCGCGCGGCTGGAGGTTGATGTCGGACGCCTTGATCGTGTCGTCGCCCTGCCCCGCGCCGGCGGAGGGGCCGCGCGTGCCGCAGCCGGCCTGGGTCAGCGCGAGTACGGCGGCGACGACGAGCCGCACGCCTGTCAACGGGGCTTTCATGGGTGGTTCTCCTCCAATGGGTACGAGCCGGGTCAGACGACGGCGAGCCTCTCCGCGTAGTGGCAGGCGGCCGACTGGTCCTCGCCCAGCCGCCGCATCTCGGGCTCGGTGTCGGCGCACAGGCCGCGCTCCGTCTCCGTCAGCACCGACCGGAACGTCGGGCACCGCGTGCGGAACCGGCAACCGGACGGCGGGGAGGCCGGGTCGGGCCGCTCGCCGGTGAGCAGGATCCGCTCGCGGGCGCGCTCGCGGGCCGGGTCGGGCAGCGGGATCGCCGACAGCAGCGCCTGCGTGTACGGGTGAGCGGGCGCGGTGTAGACGGCGTCGGCGCGGCCGATCTCGGCGATCCTGCCCAGGTACATGACGGCCACCCGGTCGGCGATGTGCCGCACCACGGCCAGGTCGTGCGCCACCAGCAGGTAGGACAGCCCGAGCTCGGTCTTGAGCGCGCCGAGCAGGCCGAGCACCCCGGCCTGGACCGACACGTCGAGCGCGGAGACCGGCTCGTCGAGCACCAGCAGGCGCGGCTCCAGGGCGAGCGCGCGGGCGATGGCGATGCGCTGCCGCTGGCCGCCGGAGAAGTCCTTCGGGTAGCGGGCGGCGTGCGCCGGGTCCAGCCCGACGAGGGCGAGCAGCTCGCCGACCCGCCGCCGGGGATCGCCGCGCCGATGCGTGCGCAGCGGCTCGGCCAGGATGTCGTGGACCGTCATCCGAGGGTCGAGCGAGGCCAGCGGGTCCTGGAAGACGACCTGCACGTCACGCCTGATCTCCATCCGCTGGGCGGCGGTGAGCGCGGCGGTGTCGCGGCCGAGCACCACGACGCGGCCCTGCTGCGGGCGGGTCAGCTCCAGGATCTCGGTCAGCGCGGTGGTCTTGCCCGAGCCGGACTCGCCGACGAGGCCGAGCGTCTCGCCCTCGCGGATGTCGAAGCTGATGCCGGCGACCGCGTGGACGGTGCCGACCCGTCTCCTGAACACGGCGCCCTTGACCAGCGGGTAGTGCCTGACCAGCCCGTCGACGGCCAGGACCGTGCGCGGCCCGCGGGCGCCCGGCCCCGTCCTGCCCGGGGGCGCGGGAAGCGGCGGGCTCACCTCGTCCCAGCGGATGCACGCGGCGCGGTGTCCCGGGCCCACCTCGAACAGCGGCGGCTCGCGTTCGTCGCACGCCTCCACCCGCAGCGGGCAGCGCGGCGCGAACGGGCAGCCGGGCGGCAGGTCGCCGGGCGCGGGCGGGGCGCCGGCGATCGGCGCGGGCGCGGCCCTGCCGGCCGCGTCGATGCGCGGCACCGCGCCGAGCAGCCCGGCGGTGTACGGCATGCGGGCGTGGTAGAAGACGTCGTCCACGTCGCCGGACTCGACCGGGCGGCCCGCGTACATGACGAGCACCCGGTCGGCGAAGCCGGCCACGACCCCGAGATCGTGCGTGATCATGACGATGGCGGCGCCGGTCTGGCGCTGCGCGGTCTTGAGCACCTCCAGCACCTGGGCCTGGACGGTGACGTCGAGCGCGGTCGTCGGCTCGTCACAGATGATCACGTCGGGGTCGTTGGCCATGGCCATGGCGATCAGCGCCCGCTGGCGCATGCCGCCGGAGAACTCGTGCGGGAAGGCCAGCGCCCGCCGGGCCGGGTCGGGGATGCCGACCAGGTCGAGCAGGTCGACGGCGCGGACCGCGGCCTGCTCCTTGGTCACCTTCTGGTGGGTGCGGACGGCCTCGGCGATCTGGTCGCCGACGCGGTAGACCGGGGTGAGCGCGGAGAGCGGGTCCTGGAACACCATCGAGACGGCGCTGCCGCGGACGGCGGCGAGTTCCCGCTCGCGCAGGCCGACGAGCTCCCTGCCTCCCAGCCGGATCGAGCCGGTCACCCGGGCGCCGGGTGGCAGCAGGCCCATCACCGCGGCCGCCGACACCGACTTGCCGCAGCCAGACTCGCCGACGAGGCCGAGCACCTCGCCCTTGCGCACGGCGTAGCCGAGGCCGCGCACGACGGGCGCCCCGCCGAGCGTGACCCGCAGGTCGGTCACCTCCAGCGCGGGGGTCATCGCGGCTCCCTCGCCGTCGGGTCGAAGGCGTCGCGCAGCGCGTCGCCGATGAGGTTGACCGCGAGCACGGTGACCACGAGCAGCCCGGCGGCGAACCAGAACGTCCACGGCGCGTACACGGCGGTCCTGGAGCCGTCGGCGATGAGCGTGCCGAGCGACACGTCGGGCGGCTGGATGCCGAACCCGAAGTACGACAGCGAGGTCTCGGTCAGGATGGCGGCGCTGACGTTCAGCGTGGCGTCGACGATCAGCAGCGACGACAGGTTGGGCAGCACGTGCGAGAGCACGATCCTTACGGGCGGCACGCCCAGGTAGCGGGCGGCCCGCACGAACTCGCGCTCGCGCAGCGAGATCGTCATCCCGCGGGCCATCTTGGCGGTCACCATCCACAGGAACAGCGCCAGCATGAGCACGAACAGCGGCCACTGCCCGGACCCGAACAGCGGCGACATGACGGCCAGGATGAGGAACGCGGGCAGCACCAGCAGCAGGTCGGTCACCCAGGTGATGACCCGGTCGGTCCAGCCGAGGAAGTAGCCGGCGAACGCCCCGGCGAGCGCGGCCAGCGCCGTGCACACCACGGCCGCGAGCAGCCCGACGACCAGCGACCGCTGCAGGCCGCGCAGCGTGACGGCGAACACGTCGGCGCCGGTCTGCAGCGTGCCGAACCAGTGGGCGGCCGACGGCGGGGCGAGGAACGCGGCGAAGTCCTTGTCGGTGTGGGACCACGGGCTGACCAGCGGGCCCGCGAACGCGAACAGGAACACCAGCGCCAGCACCAGCGCGCCTGCCCTGCCCTGCCACGAGGAGAGGAAGCGGCCGGTCACCGCCCTGGCCCTGGACGGCGGGGGCGGCCGGCCGGCGTCGTCGCCGGCGGACTCCTCGGCGACCTCCTCCGACAGCGTCATCCGGCCCGCACCCTGGGGTCGAGCACGGCCTGCAGCAGTCCGGCGGCCATGGACGCGACCAGCACGGCGACCGCGGCCAGGCAGGAGATGGCGGCCACGGTGTTGACGTCGTTGGTGAAGATCGAGCTGATCAGCCGCTCCCCCAGCCCGTGCCAGCCGAAGATCTTCTCGGTGAACGTGGCCCCGGTGAGCAGGGCGCCGAAGGTGAAGGCGAAGTAGGTCGCGACCGGGATGAGCGCGGTGCGCAGCCCGTGGCGGATCAGCGCCCGCCGTCTGGTCAGGCCCTTGGCCATGGCGGTGCGCAGGTAGTCGGCGCCGAGCACGTCGAGCATCGTGTTGCGCTGGTAGCGGCTGAACACGGCAGCGAGCCCGAGCGTGATCGTGACGGTCGGCAGGACGAGGTGCTGGGCCCGGTCGAGGAGCGTCTCCCAGAGCCCGGCCTCCAGCCCCGCGCTCGCTTCCCCCGCCACGAGCAGCACCCGGGCGCCGAACAGGTGGTCGTTGGCCCACGTGCCGGCCAGGATCAGCACGTTGGCCAGCACCACCACGGGCACCGCGAGCAGCAGGAAGGACACGGCCGCCGAAAGCCGGTCGAACCAGCCGTACTGCCGGGCGGCGGCGAGCGCCCCCGCCATGACGCCCAGCGCGCTCCCGCACACCAGCCCGAGCAGGACCAGCCGGAGGGTGACACCGGCCCGCCGCTTGAGGTCGTCGCCGACCGGCGCGCCGCTGACGCTCTTGCCGAAGTCGCCGCGCAGGACTCCGCCCGCCCAGGTGAGGTAGCGCTCGGTCAGGGGGGTGCGGTCGTTCAGGTTGAGCGCGGTGAGCTGCGCGTCGACGACGGCGGGCGGCGGGGCGGGAGTGCGGCCCGCGTAGTTGGCGCGCGGGTCGAGCGCGGCGGCGGCGAGCAGGTAGGCGAGGGAGGCCGCGACGGCGACCAGCACCACCGAGCTGACCAGCCTGCGCGCCAGGAACCCGGCCATCTCCCCTCCTCCGCGACACCGCTCCTACCGCAACACTGCGTAGCCATATTGCTACAGGATGCGACGGGCGCCGCGCAGGCGAGTGCCAAAGAGGGGTCTGGTTAACGTCCGGAAAGCTCGTCGACGGCGGTGCGGACGTCGTCGCTGGTGATCGTCGTCAGCTCGGCGGCGCTGGCCGGCTCCTCCGCCGAGGCGCCCGCGGCCAGCCGCACGTCGCGGCGCATCGCGGCGCGCTCGAACAGCGACCTGGCGAACCGGCCGTTGCCCAGCCCGTCGATCAGCCGTTCCTCGCACACCCAGGTGAAGACCTCGTCGAGGTCGTTGAGCGCGTCGTCGTCGAACCGGTCGCCGGCCTGCTGGGCGAGCAGCACGGCGATCTCGGTCAGCTCGCGCGGCGCGTAGCTGGGGAAGGCGACCCGCTGGTTGAAGCGGCTGGACAGGCCGGGGTTGGTGGCGAGGAAGGCGTCCATCTCGCGCTCGTAGCCGGCCAGCACGATGACCAGCCGGTCGCGGTCGTCCTCGGCGCGCTTGAGCAGCGTCTGCACGGCCTCGGCGCCGAACGCGTCGCCGCCGGAGTAGCCGGGGTTGACCAGGCTGTAGGCCTCGTCGATGAAGAGCACGCCGCCCAGCGCCCGGTCGACCAGCTCGTTGGTCTTGATCGCGGTCGCGCCGAGGTGCTGGCCGACCAGGTCGGCGCGGTGCGCCTCGACCACGTCGGGCCGGGCGAGCAGGCCGAGCGCGGCGAAGACGCGGCCCAGCACCCTCGCGACGCTGGTCTTCCCGGTGCCGGGCGGGCCGGCGAACACGAAGTGTCGCATCTGCGGCGGGGTGGGCAGCCCGCGCTCCTGCCGCATGCGGGCCACCTGGAGCTGCGCGGCGATGGCGTGGACCTGCCGTTTGACGGGGGCGAGCCCGGCCATCCGGTCGAGGTCGGCGAGCGCCTCCTCCAGCGTGGGCGTGGCGACGTAGCCGCGGAAGCGGGCGGTGAGCTCGTCGAACGCCTTGGTCACGTCGGCGGTGGTGGTGGTCACCAGGTCCTGGGTGGTCGGCGTGCCGCCCGCGCCCACCACCCGCACGTCGCGGGCCTGGGCCGCGGCCTCGACCAGGCTGCGGGCGAACCTGGCGTTGCCCAGTTCGTCGACCAGCCCGCGGCGGTGGACGTCCTCGTACAGGCCGAGCAGCGCGGCCTTGGCGTCGTCGCCCATGGTGTCGCCGCGCCTGCGCTGCAGGAGCTCGGTGATCTGGGCCAGCTCGGCGGCGGAGTAGGCGGGGAAGCGCACGCGGGTGGCGAACCGGCTGGCCAGCCCGGGGTTGCTGGACAGGAACGAGGTCATCTCCTGCTCGTAGCCCGCCAGGATGATGATCAGCCGGTCACGGTCGTCCTCGGCGCGCTTGAGCAGGGTCTGCACGGCCTCGGCGCCGAACCGGTCGGGCTGGCCGTCGGAGGAGTTGATCAGACCGTACGCCTCGTCGACGAAGAGCACGCCGCCCAGCGCCCGGTCGACCAGCTCGTTGGTCTTGATCGCGGTCGCGCCGAGGTACTCGCCGACCAGGTCGGCGCGCTGCCCTTCGACCACGTAAGGGGTCTCCAGCAGGCCGAAGGCGTAGAAGATCTTGGCGAGGGTGCGGGCGACGCTGGTCTTGCCGGTGCCCGGCGGGCCGACGAACACGAAGTGGCGCACCGGACGGCCCGCGGTGTAGCCGGCCTCGGCGCGCAGCCGGGAGGCCTCGATGGAGGCGGCGATCGAGCGGACCTGCTCTTTGACGGGGGCGAGGCCGATCATGGCGTCGAGCTCGGCGAGCGCCTCCTCGACCGAGATCTGCGGCAGGCCCTGGGCCTTCTCCGGCTGCGCCTCGGGCCTGCCCTCGCGGGCGCGCACCCGTACCCGCTCCTCCGCGCCCAGCTCGGCCCTGGCCCGGCGGGCGAGCAGGAAACGGTAGCCGAGCACGACCGCGGCGGCGCCGTAGGCGACCCAGACGGCGAGGTTCTCCGAGACGAGGGAGAGCGCGGCGGCCAGCGCGCCGGCGGGCACGAGCGCGAGCAGCGCGGACACCCACGGGGTGACCCAGCGGATCAGGTGGGCGGCGACGGCGACCGGCACGGCGAGCAGCATGAGCAGGGTCGGCGCCATCGGCTGCGCGGGGAAGAGCGGGGAGAAGAGCGGCAGCAGCGCGATCCAGCCCGCCAGGACCAGCACGGTCGCCGCGGCCTGCGGGAAGCGGAGGGTGAGCGCGACGAAGCAGAGGATCAGCGCGGTGGTGAGAAACGTGTCGAGCAGGTCCCAGCCGAGCGCCGCGCCGGTGCCGACCGCCCCGATGAGGATCGCCGCGTACAGCACTCTGCGCACGGCGGGGGGAAGCCGGAAATAGCGCAGCCGCACCTGCTCGAACAGATCTCGCACCGCGGCTCGGCCCGCGGGACGGGCCCTGCCGGACTCCTGCATCACGCCTCCCCGGTGTCCGCCCCCGGTTATACCGTACGGAACCCCGGTGTGGGCGGACCTGACACGCTAGGTGGAGGTCACGAAAGCGGCTATGTGCCGGCCGAGTTCGGTGCCCGCGTCCTCCTGGAGGAAGTGACCGGCGCCCTTGATGACGGGATGGTCCAGGCCCGCGGCGCCGGCCATGGACGAGCGCAGGATCGGCGCCATGCCGCCGGTGATCGGGTCGCCGTCGGAGAACGCCACGAGGAACGGCCGGTCGAGGGTGGTGAGCACCTGCCAGGCGGCGCGGTTGGCCGGCCCGGCCGGGTCGCCGGGGGTGTGCGGGACGAGTCCCGGCATGGCGCGCGGGCCCGCCTTGTACGACTCGTCCGGGAAGGGGGCGTCGTAGGCGGCGCGCACCTCCGGGGAGAGCCGGGTGGCGCAGCCGGACTGCACGAACCGGGCGACGTCCAGGGCGGGGGCGCTCGCCACCGCGTCCTTGAAGCGGTGCCACACCTCGGGCATGGGAATGTCACCGGTCGGCAAGCCGGTGTTGGCGGCGACGATCCTGGCCACCCGGCCGGGGTGCTCGGCCGCCAGGCGCAGGCCGATGAGCCCGCCCCAGTCCTGGCCGACGAGGGTGACGCCGGTCAGGCCGAGCGCGTCGTACAGCAGGGCGCGGGTCCACTCGACGTGGCGGGCGTAGGTGTGGTCGGACGGCTCGGCGGGTTTGTCGGAGCGGCCGAACCCGACGAGGTCGGGGGCGATGGCGCGCAGTCCGGCCGCGGCCAGCTCGGGCATGACCTGGCGGTAGAGGAACGACCAGGACGGCTCGCCGTGCAGGAGCACGACGGGTTCCCCGGTCGCGGGCCCGGTCTCGACGTAGGCCATCCGCAGCCCGTCGCCGATCTCGGCGTAGCGGGGCTCGTACGGGAAGCCGGGCAGGTCGGTGAAGCGGTCGTCGGGTGTACGCAGGATCCGCATAGAACATGATTCTAGTCCGCGGGCGGCCCGGCGCGTGGAGTCCGGATACCATGAATGCCGATCCCGATAAATGGTGGCATTTCGGTCAATAGACGGACAGCCATTCCTGGATCATTCGATACCGCTGCACCCATCCCGCGGCATGCCATAAGCTGCCACGCAAGTTTCGTGCGGGCCCGCTGTGAAGGGATCGGCCCGCAAGGAGGTCCATGACCGTCACCCAGGCCGTGCCCTTCGCACGCCGCGCCGGCCGCGAGCATCAGGAAAACCGCTGGAAGATCCTGGTGCTGCTCTGCGTGAGCCTCCTGCTCATCACGGTCGACGCGACGGTCCTGCACATCGCGGTCCCCGCACTCACCGCCGCCCTGGAGCCGTCAGCGGTCCAGCTGCTGTGGATCATCGACGTCTACTCGCTGATCGTGGCCCCGCTGCTCATCCTCTTCGGCACGCTCGGCGACCGCTACGGGCGCAAACGCCTGGTCATCGCGGGCTTCGTGCTGTTCGGCGTGGCCTCGGCCGGGGCGGCCTTCGCCCCCACGCCGCTGGCGCTCGTCCTGGCCAGGGCACTGCTCGGCGTCGGCGGCGCGATGATCATGCCGGCCACGCTGTCGCTGATCCGCCAGGTGTTCACCGACCGCCGCGAGCGCGCCATCGCGCTCGGCGTGTGGAGCGCGGTCGCCGCCGCCGGGGCCGCCGTGGGGCCGCTCATCGGCGGCCTGCTGGTCGGCTGGTGGTGGGGCGCGGTCTTCCTGATCAACGTGCCGATCCTGCTCGTGCTGCTGCCCGCCGCCCTGCGCATGCTCCCCGAGTACCGCGACCCCGAGCCGCGGCCGTGGGACGTGACCAGCGCCGTGCTGTCCGTGTTCGGCATCCTGGCGCTGGCCTTCGGTCTGAAGGAGGCTGGGTCGGGCAGCCTGATGCCGTTCCCGGCCGCCGTCGCGGTCTTCCTGACGGGCGCGGGGCTGCTGGTGTGGTTCGCCCGGCGGCAGACCCGGCTGGAGACGCCGCTGCTCGACGTCTCGCTGTTCCGGCGGCGGGAGTTCACCACCGGCGTGCTGGGCGTGCTGCTCGGCGTGTTCGCGCTGGTCGGGCTGCAGCTGATGCTCGCCCAGTACCTGCAGCTCGTGCTCGGCGACACCCCGGTGCGCGCCGCGTTCCGGATGCTCCCGCTGGTGCTGTCGGCTGTCGCGGGCGGGCTGGTCGCCGCGCACATCCTGCCGAGGCTCGGCATGCGCGCCACCATGAGCGGCGGCCTCGCGCTCGTCGCGCTCGCCCTCACCCCCACGCTGACCTGGGGCGTCGAGGGCCATCCCGTGATGCTGGCGTGCTGCTTCGTGGGCATCGGCTTCGGTGTGCAGGTGGCGCTGCTGGCCGCCTCCGACACGATCATGTCCGCCGCGCCCGCCTCCCACGCGGGCGGCGCCGCCGCCATCGAGGGCACCGCCTACGAGCTCGGCGCCGGGCTCGGCGTCGCGGTGCTCGGCACGATCACCACCATCGCGTACGCGCCCGCGGTGCCCGACGTGCGGGGCATCCCCGGCGGGGGCATGGACCAGGCCAGGCAGTCACTCGCGGGAGCCGCCCACGTCGCCGAGGAGATAGGCGGCAGCGCCGGCGGCGCCCTGCTGAACGCGGCCCGCTGGGCCTTCGTCAACGCCCTGCACACGACCGTGGTCGTGAGCGTCGTCCTGCTCAGCCTGACCGCCGTCGCGGTGGCCATGCTGCTCCGCCGTGATTGAGGTGTGCGATGTCCCCCTTAGGGCAGTCAACAACCGTGAGACAGTCCCTCCGTGATCTCGCCGCGCTGGTGGCCCGCCTGGGTGTGGGCGGCATCTTCTTCGCCAACGGCTGGCGCAAGCTGGAAATCGGGCTGATGGAGACCGGAGTCCAGTTCCAGTCCCAGGGAGCCCCCGCCCCGCGCGCCTGGGCCACAGTCACCATGCTGATCGAATTGGTGGGCGGCGCGCTGCTGATCGCCGGGCTGATGGTGTCGGTGATGGGGCTGGTCCTGTTCGCGGAGGCGGTCGCGGTGCTGTGGGTGGCCCCGCCGCTGAACCCGATCACGCTGAACGAGCTGATCCTGCTCGGCGCGGCCTCGCTGCTGCTCGCCGTGGTGGGCGCGGGCCGCGTCTCCGTCGACCACATGGTGGTGATCAGGCGGCGGGAGTCCGCGGCGGCCGACGAGTTCGCCGCCGACAAGGAGGCGGACGCGGTCATCGCCTCGCTGCGCGACCCCGACAAGCCCGCCGGCCCGCCCGCCCCGGCCAAGCCCGAGGCCACCGGGAAGAAGGAGCCGCCCGCCGAGAAGCCGGCGCGCCCCCGTACCTCCAAGGAAGCGGAGCCCGCCCTCGAAGACACCGCGCCGCACCCGAGGCCGCGCGCGGCGACCACCGAGGAGCCCTCCCCCTCCCCCGGCGACACGCTGGTGGCGGGCCGCAAGAAGCCGGCGCCCCGGTCGCGGCGCGCCACGGAGGACTAGAGCTCGAAGCGGGCGACGCGGCGCAGCTTGTTCATCGCGTCCAGGGCCGCGACCTTGTACGACTCCGCCAGCGTCGGGTAGTTGAAGACCGCGTCCACCAGATAGTCGATGGCGCCGCCGCAGCCCATCACCGCCTGGCCGATGTGCAGCAGCTCCGTCGCCCCGGTGCCGAACACGTGCACGCCCAGCAGCGAGCGGTCCTCGGGTGAGACGAGCAGCTTGAGCATCCCGTACGTGTCGCCGATGATCTGGCCGCGGGCCAGTTCGCGGTAGCGGGAGACGCCGACCTCGAACGGCACCTGTGACTTGGTCAGCTCGTCCTCGGTGCGGCCGATGAAGGAGATCTCGGGGATGGTGTAGATGCCGATCGGCTGCAGCGGGGTCATGCCGGCCAGCGGCTCGTCGCAGGCGTGCTGGGCGGCGATCCTGCCCTGTTCCATGGAGGTGGCGGCGAGCGACGGGAACCCGATCACGTCGCCGACCGCGTAGATGTGCTCCACCGCGGTGCGGTAGTGCGCGTCCACCGCGATCCGCCCCCGGTCGTCGGCGGCCAGCCCGGCCTGCTCCAGCCCGAGGTGGTCGGTCATGCCCTGCCGCCCGGCCGAGTACATGACGGTCTCGGCGGGGATCTTCTTGCCGCTCTCCAGCAGCGTGATGGCGCCCCTCGGCCGGCGTTCCACGGCGGCGACCGTCTCCCCGAACCGGAAGGTGACGGCCAGGTCGCGCAGGTGGTACTTGAGCGCCTCCACGATCTCCAGGTCGCAGAAGTCGAGCATCCGCTCCCGCCGCTCCACCACCGTCACCTTGGTGCCGAGGGCGGCGAACATCGAGGCGTACTCGATCCCGATCACCCCGGCGCCGACGACCACCAGCGACTCGGGGACCCGCTGGAGGTTGAGTATGCCGTCGGAGTCGATGATCGTCTGCTCGTCGAACTCCACCGACTCCGGCCTGGCCGGGCGGGTGCCGGTGGCGATGATGATCTTCCGTCCGCTGATCTTGACGGCCCGTCCCTGCTCGTCGGTGACGTCCAGGGTGTGCGGGTCGGTGAAACTGGCGGTGCCGGTGAAGACGGCCACGTGGTTGCGCGAGAGCTGGCTGCGGATCACGTCGACCTCGCGGCCGATCACGTGCTGGGTCCTGATGCCCAGGTCGCCGACGGTGATGTCGTCCTTGACCCGGTAGCTCTGCCCGTACATCTCCCGCTGGTTGAGCCCGGTCAGGTAGAGCACGGCCTCGCGCAGGGTCTTGGACGGGATCGTGCCGGTGTTGATGCAGACCCCGCCGATCATGTTGCGCCGCTCGACCACGGCGACCCGCTTCTCCAGCTTGGCGGCGGCGATGGCCGCCTTCTGCCCACCGGGCCCGGAACCTATGACAACCACATCGAAGTCGGCCACACCGCCAGTGTGCGTGCCGGTGACGGTCTGGAGAAGCCCGAATCCCGGCTGTCAGGCGGTGGCGCCGGCCGGGACGCGGTCGACGATGCCGCTGGAGCCTTCCTGCCGGGCGCAGTGGGCGCAGCAGTACCAGTGGTCGCCCGACTGGACGCCGTGGCCGATGACCTTGGTGCCGCAGTGCTCGCATACCGGCGCCATCTTGTCGATCGCGCACTGGAAGGAGTCGAAGGTGTGGGTTCTGCCCTGGGCGCGGACCTCGAACGCCATGTCGTAGTCGTTGCCGCATGACTCGCAGACAGCCATGATGATCCCCCCTGATCATTAGTGATGTCCGTGCAGAGGTCTCATATCCGCAGAAGGCCGCCCTATTCAGATTTTTCCGGACTGTCACATCCAGCGGGGCTGCCCCGTCCATGTCGCGTCGGCTACGACTCACCATGGAGGTATCGATGACTCAGCGGCTCAACGTCGCGGCCCTCGCCCCCGAGCCCTACCGGGCGTTCCTCTCCGTCGAGAAGTTCCTCGGCGACTGCGGGATCCCGCACGCCACGATCGGGCTCATGAAGCTGCGCGCCAGCCAGATCAACGCGTGCGCGTTCTGCGTGGACATGCACAGCCGTGATCTGAAGAAGGACGGCGAGAGCGACGCGCGGGTCTGGTCGGTGGCCGCCTGGCGGGAGACCACGGTCTACTCCCCTGCCGAGCGGGCGGCGCTGGACCTGACGGAGGAGGCGACCAGGCTCGCCGACCACGGCAAGGGCGTCTCCGACGAGGTCTGGGACGCGGCGGCCGAACACTACGACGAGAAGCAGCTCGCGTCGCTGGTGGTGGCCGTCGCGATGATCAACGCGTGGAACCGGCTCGCGGTCACGAGCCGGACGGTCCCCGGCGGCGGCATCTGACACTCACCGGGCGGGCGTCACGGCGCCCGCCCGGTGCGGACAAATGCGTTGAGCGTACGACGCGCGCCCGGTTAGGTTGGCGCCAGGCGAGAGGGGGCACACCATGAAGCGCGTGCGCATCGTCAGGACGACGACCAGGCGGCGTCCGGTCCGCGGCGCGGACCTTGACCTGCGATCCCCGTCGGGCCGCCGCCTGCCCTACTGAATTTCTGTCTTACACCGCCCTTACCCGGGTTTCTGTTAATAACATAGGTAACAGGAACATCACGGGGGGAGGACGATGAGAAGGCTGGTGACGGTCCCGCCGCGCATCGCCACGCACAAGATCCGCGACATCCGATCAGTGGCCGTGCACCGCAAGCAGGCGGCCGTCGATCCGAAGGTCGTCGACCTGCGGGCCTACACGGGCCGCAACGTGATCCGCTTCCCCGACGGCCCCACCCCCGCGGCCTAGACCTCGTAGAGCTTCTTGCGGTAGGCGGCGTCCGAGTAGTACGTCTCCAGCTCCTCAAGGGTCTCCGGTGTGGTCTGCAGCTCCTTGACCAGGGTGGCGTGCGACGGCAGCGGGTCGGGGCCCCACTTCTCCGGCCGCCAGAGCGCGCTGCGCATGAACGCCTTGGCACAGTGGAACATGATCTGCTCGATCTCCACGACCAGGGCGAGCTTGGGCCGGTGACCCTTGACGATCATCTCGTCGAAGAACGGCGCCTCCCGCACGAGCCGGGCACGGCCGTTCACACGCAACGTCTCGTTGCGGCCGGGGATCAGGAAGATCAGGCCGACGTGCGGGTTGGACAGGATGTTGCGGAACCCGTCGGCCCTGCGGTTGCCGGGGCGCTCGGGGATGGCGATCGTGGTGTCGTCGATCACGTGGGCGAACCCGGCAGGGTCGCCCTTGGGCGAGACGTCGCAGTTGCCATCGGCGTCGGCCGTGGCGATCAGGCAGAACGGCGAGGTCGCCAGCCACTGACGGTCACGCTCGTGCAGGCGGGTGCGCTCCTTCGTCGCCGCCCGCGGCATCACTTCGCCCAGCAGCTCGCGCAGCTCGGCCTCGGACTCGATCTCCACCCAGCTCATCCGCTCTCCTTTCACGCCCATCCCGGACATTGTGTCAGGAAAGCGCTTCCGGGCCAGAGAGGGTCACCAGCGGCGGGCCCGGGCCATCGCGCCCAGCAGCAGATCACGCTCGACCGCGAACCGGGCCGGATCCGTCCTCTCCCGCTCCGCGCGCAGGTGGAGCATCGTCAGCTCGGTGGCCGCCTGCTGGTAGTCGCTCATCTCACGGCCCAGCCCGGCGCCCCTGGCCCACTTGCGGGCCGCGCGACGGGCCGCGATCGTCGTCAGCATCCCCACGTCCTGCTCGGTGACCAGGCCGGTGTGACCGTACAAGGGGAGATAGGCGCCCATCCGTGAGACGAGCTGCCTGCGCTCCACCACCGTGATGACGATCAGCCCGATGAGCACCAGCATGATCACCAGGTACGCGCCGGCGACCGCTGCCAGCGACCCGCTGGAGGCCGCGCCGTTCCACAGGGCGTGCAGGAAGACCGCGCCCAGATAGCCGAGCGGGATCGCGGCGAACCGGGCGGCGTTGCGGCGCGTCAGCGCGTACGCCACCCCGACCCCGATCATCGACGTGTAGACCGGGTGGCCGAGCGGGTCGATCAGCCCGCGGATGACGAACAACTGGAAGGCCGCGCCCGCCCCTTCCTCACCGAAGGCCGTCAGGTAGTAGCCGACGTTCTCCACGGTCGCGAAGCCCAGCCCGGCCATGGACGCGTACACGATGCCGTCCGTCAGCCCGTCGATCTCCCGCCGCCGGCGCAGGAGCAGCAGCAGCGCGGCGCCCTTCAGCGCCTCCTCGATGACCGGCGCGAGCACCACCGCGCTGATGAGGTTCACGGCCTGCTGGCCGTAACCGGCGCGGGCGAACAGCTCGATGCCCACGACACTCAGCAGGATGGCCAGCCCCACCGCCACCCCCGCGCCCCAGCTGAACGAGAACGCCAGATGCAGCTTCGGCTCCGGCTCCAGCCGGTCGAGCGAGAGCACCGCCGCCAGCAGCACCGGCAGCGGCGCGATGGCCAGCAGCGCCGACAGACCGAAGCCGACGGGCCCGCCGCTCAGCAGCAACACCGCGAGCACGCCCAGCGCCAGCAGGCCGGACAGCACCAGGGCGATGATCAGCGCCTTGCTGGGCCGCTGGTCGAGCATCGGGGTTTGCGGCGGAACCGTCATGGCAGGCCCTCCCTTTCCATGGACACCCAGCATGTCGCGCCCTGATCGACGCCCGGTTTCAGAACGGTTGACGAAACCATGGCGAACACGCGCCGAGCAATCTATCGAAGCCCCGTACCCGGGTAGAGGTCACCGGCATGATGGCGAAACTGTACGAGCGATGGCTGCTCCACCTGTGGCAGGGCGAATTCTCCCTAGCCCACGAACTCGTCACCCCCGGCTTCGTCGGCCACTGGCCGGGCATGGACGTGCACGGCCCCGACCAGCTGATCGAGACGCTCCGGCAGGGACACGAGCCGTTCGACGACGTCACGATCACCCTCGACGTCGGCCCCGTCGTCGACGGCGACCACGTGGCCGCCCGCTGGACCTTCGCCGGCGCCTACCGGGGCGGCATGCCCGGCGCCACCGCGGCCCCCGGCACCCGGATCGCCTTCAGCGGCCACGACATCCTGCGCGCCGAGGACGGCAGGTTCGCCGAGTACTGGGTCATCTCCGACATCCAGTCGCTCTCCCGCCAGCTCGGGACGGGCTGACACGCCCCGACCCTGGTGACGGCGCCGCGGCCGGAAGCGCGAACGAGGTGCCGGATCGGCACCGGCACCTCGTTCGCGGACGATCTACCCCTCGCTCAGCTGCAGCCGCTGGTCGAGCCGCAGCCCTCGCAGACGTAGCAGCTGCCCGCCGGGCGCATCTTGGTGCCGCACGTCATGCAGAGCGGCGCGTCGGCGGTGAAGCGCTGGTGGCTCTCCAGCGTCAGCTCCTTGCTGGGCTCCTGCTTCGGCTTCTCCTCGATCGGCGCCGACTGGGCCAGCGACTCCACCGTCTCCTGCAGCGCCGCCGGGTCCTCGCCGCGCTGCTGCGCCGCCCGCTCGGCCGCCGAGAAGATGCCGAGCGCCGCCCGCTCCTCGTAGGGCAGGTGGTCGAGCGCCAGCCGCCGGAAGATGTAGTCCATCACCGACGTCGCCATCCGGACATCCGGGTCGTCCGTCATGCCCGCCGGCTCGAAGCGCATGTTGACGAACTTGCTCATGTACGTCTCCAGCGGCACCCCGTACTGGAGCCCGATCGAGATCGCCACCGAGAAGGCGTCCATGACGCCCGCCAGCGTCGAGCCCTGCTTGGACATCTTCAGGAAGACCTCGCCCAGCCCGTCATCGGGGTAGGAGGAGGCGGTCATGTAGCCCTTGGCGCCGCCGACCGTGAACCGCGTCGTGGTGCTCGGCCGCTGGTTGGGCATGCGCCGCCTGGTCGGCCGCGCCACCTCCACGACCTTGACCTCCGGCTCGGCGGCCTTCGGCTCCTCCTTCTTGCTGCCGCCTGCCGACAGCGGCTGGCCCACCTTGCAGTTGTCGCGGTAGACCGCCAGCGCCTTCAGGCCGAGCTCCCAGCCCTCACGGTAGACCTGCTCGATGTCGTCGATCGTGGCCGACTCGGGCAGGTTGACCGTCTTGGAGATCGCGCCCGACAGGAAGGGCTGCGTCGCCGCCATCATCCGCACGTGGCCCATCGGCGCGATCGCCCGCTCGCCCATCGCGCAGTCGAACACCTCGTAGTGCTCCTGCCGCAGGCCGGGGGCGTCGACCACGTGGCCGTGCTCGGCGATGTACTCGACGATCGCCTCGATCTGCTCCTGCTGGTAGCCGAGCTTCACCAGCGCCCGGGGCACCGTCTGGTTGACGATCTGCATCGACCCGCCGCCGACGAGCTTCTTGAACTTGACCAGCGCCAGGTCGGGCTCGATGCCGGTCGTGTCGCAGTCCATCATCAGGCCGATGGTGCCCGTGGGCGCGAGCAGGCTGGCCTGGGCGTTGCGGTAGCCGTTCCGCTCGCCCAGCTTGAGGCACTCGGCCCACTGCCGCGACGCCTCGGCGTGGATCTTGGAGTCCATCGCGCCGATCGCGCGCAGGTTGTCGTTGGCCGCCGCGTGCTTGCGCATCACCCGCTTGTGCGGCTCGGCGTTGCGCGCGTAGCCGTCGTACGGGCCGACCACCCCGGCCAGCTCCGCGCTGCGGCGGTAGGACACGCCGGTCATCAGCGACGTGATCGCCCCGGCCACCGCGCGACCGCCGTCGGAGTCGTAGGCGTGACCCGTCGCCATCAGCAGGGCGCCCAGGTTGGCGTAGCCGATGCCGAGCTGCCGGTAGGCGCGCGTCGTCTCACCGATCTTCTCCGTCGGGAAGTCGGCGAACGTGATCGAGACGTCCATCGCCGTGATGATCAGCTCGGTCAGCTTGACGAAGCCGGGCACGTCGAACGAGCCGTCGTCCTTGAGGAACTTCAGCAGGTTGATGCTGGCCAGGTTGCAGGACGAGTTGTCCAGGTGGACGTACTCGGAGCAGGGGTTGCTGGCCGTGATCCGCCCGGTCTCCGGGGTGGTGTGCCAGTCGTTGATCGTGTCGTCGTACTGCACACCGGGGTCGGCGCACTCCCACGCGGCCTTCGCCATCTTGCGGAACAGGTCGCGGGCGTCGACGGTCTCGATCACCTCGCCGGTGAGCCGGGCGCGCAGCCCGAACTTCTCGCCCTTCTCCACCGCGCGCATGAACTCGTCGGAGACCCGCACCGAGTTGTTGGCGTTCTGGTACTGCACCGAGACGATGTCCTTGCCGCCGAGGTCCATGTCGAACCCGGCGTCACGCAGCGCGCGGACCTTGTCCTCCTCGCGCGCCTTGGTCTCGATGAACTCCTCGATGTCGGGGTGGTCGACGTCGAGCACGACCATCTTGGCGGCCCTGCGGGTCGCGCCACCGGACTTGATCGTGCCGGCGCTGGCGTCGGCGCCGCGCATGAACGACACGGGACCGCTGGCGGTGCCGCCGCTGGAGAGCAGCTCCTTGGACGAGCGGATGCGGGACAGGTTGACGCCCGACCCGGAGCCGCCCTTGAAGATCACACCCTCTTCCTTGTACCACTCCAGGATCGACTCCATCGTGTCGTCCACGGCGAGGATGAAGCAGTTGTGCACCCGGAGGTTGCCCGAGAGGTATTCGCCGCTCTCGGTCTGAATGTCGTAGACCTCCATCGGCCCGAGGTCCTCGACCCGGTCGATCTCCAGCCGCTTGGTCGCCTTCGACGGGTGTCCCGGCTTGTCGAAGCTCGCCTCGAGCTTGCCGGACTTGGTCTCGTCGACGAAGCCGATCTCGTCGGCGAAGGCGCGCCGGTCGCCGGCGGACTGGATGCGCAGCGTCCAGCAGCCCTTGCGGTCGTCGCGGGCGTCCTTCTTGAAGCCGACGCGGGCGTAGATGCCGAAGCGCAGCAGCAGGCGCTGCATGCCGCGGATCAGCTCCTCGGAGATCATGTCGACCTCGACGACGGTGGAGCTCTCCCTCGCGGTGACGAAACCCTCGGCCTGGAAGACGCTGCGGAGATAGGCGGCCACCACCGGCAGCGGAGCGGTGAAGAGACCGGCGGGGACGGACATGTCGACGCCGCGCCGACGCAGGTCCCACTTGTCCACGAAGCCTTCCAGCGACTTGCCGTAGAGGCGGGTGCGCCGGCAGTCGAGCGAGGTGTCCTGCGTCTCCACCGTGCGCTCCTTGCGGTGCACGTCGGGGAACACGACGTCGAGGGCTCGGGTCACCCAGGCGAGCTCGGCGTCGTTGACGGTCATCGCCTCGATGGTGAGGGACTTGTCGGTCCCTTCGTACTGTCCCACGAAGCCGTCGGACTGCAGCCAGCCGGCGAGGGCCGCCTCCGCCACCTCGGTGAAGTCGATCTCGCCTTCGCCGAACGCTTCGCGCCGGTGCCACTCGAGCTGGTCTCCGGGATTGAGGGTGGCGGCCTCCACGAAGTGGCCGGTGCCGTCGCCGGTGGCCTTCCACACCAGGTGGTCGCCGGTGACGTCAAGCGTGTAGCCCGCCTTGGTGTGCAGGCGCAGCACGTTCTTCACGCCGTTGGCCTTGGTGGCGATGACGCGGGTGAGGCCGTGGGCGTCGTAGACCTTGGCGCCGATCGCGTTGTCCTGGACGAGCTTGCCGATCGGGACGAGCCCGTCGGGCGTGCTCACCAGCGCGTCGTACGGCTGGCAGGCGCTCACCTGCTGGGGCGACTGGGTGCCGACGTTGAACCAGACCGGGGAGTTGAAGGCGAAGATCTGGTGGACCAGGGCGTACTTCAGCTCGTGGTCGAAGATCTCGGCGTCCTCGTCACTGGCGAAGTAGCCGTGGTCCAGGCCGGTCCGCGTGTAGACGCCGACGACCCGGTCGACGAGCTGCTTCAGGCTGTGCTCGCGCTGGGGTGTGCCGACCGCGCCGCGGAAGTATTTGGTGGTCACGATGTTGGTCGCGTTGATCGACCAGAAGTCGGGGAACTCGACGCCCCGCTGCTCGAAGTTGACCGAGCCGTCGCGCCAGTTGGTCATGACGACGTCGCGGCGCTCCCACGCGATCTCGTCGTACGGGTGCACGCCGGGCGTGGTGAAGATCCGCTTCATCTTCAGACCCTTGCGGGGACGCTTGCCTCCGCGCGCCACTGATCCGCTGGACGTCTCCGTCATGACTCCCCCTTCTCCGCCTTCAACTGTTTGATCTCGGCCTCGAAGTCCGCCAGGCTCTCGAAACCGCGGTAAACCGATGCGAACCGCAGGTAGGCCACCTCGTCGAGCTCGCGCAGCGGCCCGAGGATCGCCAGCCCCACTTCGTTGGAGGCGATCTCGGCCGCGCCCTTGGCCCTGATGGCCTCCTCCACCCTCTGCCCCAGCTGCGCCAGTGAGTCCTCGCTGACCGGTCTGCCCTGGCAGGCTCGCCGCACGCCCGCGACGACCTTGTCACGCGAGAACGGCTCGGTGACTCCGCTGCGCTTGCTGACCATGAGGAGCACGGTCTCCTGGGTGGTGAATCGCCGCCCGCATTCGGGGCAGGTGCGCCTGCGCCTGATCGCCGCGCCGTCCTCTGTGGAGCGGCTGTCGATGACCCTGGTGTCGGGGTGGCGGCAGAACGGACAATGCACGCTTACGCCTCCTCGCTTCAGGGGTCACCACAGGCACGGCATCCGCCTCTGGGGACGCTCGCGCACGCACCGGAGCTTCTGTCTGGTGCGGTCGCCGAAACACAAGGTGTGGTGAACTACATCGGTGTAACTACTAGATGTTGTGGTCCAACCGTAGAAGCGCGCGACCATGAACGCAAGTTGGCCGGGCCCGCCCGGCCGAAGTCGCTGATCAGCCCCCGCGTCCCCGCCCCGCCTCGGCGTGTCGTCCGGGACGTGTCACTTTTGTTGGTACGCGTCACGTACGTGATGTTTGTTCACAGGAGGCTCGCGGGCATCGCACGGTCACCTATTGTCCCTGGTGTAAAGGGGTGCCGACGCCATCGGGGCCGTGGAAGCGGGTGCCCGCCCATCTGGGCGGACTCGTCAGCCTGTCGCACCGCTTGGCCTCGTCCGCGACGGCGCCTAGGTCCTCGCCGGGGTGGACGCCGGCGCCGCTCAGGTTGTCGACTTCACGCACCTGTGCCTACGACAGGCCGGCGACGCTCCTCAGGCTGTGGCCTTCACGCACCTGCGCCCACGGTAAGCCGGCGACGCTCCACAGGTTGCCGCCTTCACGCACCTGCGCCCACGACAGGCCGACGGCGCTTCTCGGGCTGGCGCCTTCACGCACCTGTGCCCACGGCGGGCCGGCGACGCTCCACAGGTTGTCACCTTCACGCACCTGCGCCCACGACAGGCCGACGGCGCCCGGCGAGCGCTCGACCACTGCGTGGCCGGCCGCCCTGGTGCCGAGCCAGAACCCGCCCAGCGACAGCAGCGCCATGACCAGCACCAGCACCGCCTGGCCGCGCCGCGTCAACCGCACCGGCGCGGTCTCGGCCGTGCTGCCCCGCAGCCTCTTCCCCGCCCGCGCACGCCGCCCACTGTCGGCCCCCGCGGAGCGGCCCACCCCGTCGGCCTGCGTGGTGCCGCCGGTCCTGCCGACCTGCGTGGCGCGGCCGGTCCTGTCAACCTGTGCGGCGCGACCGGCCCTATCGATCTGCGTAACGCGACCGGCCCTGTCGATCTGTGCGGCGCGACCGGCCCTGTCGATCCGCGCGAACCTCGGGAACCAGCCCATCCTTGGCCGGCCGAGCTGCGCTGGAGTCCCGGGCACGACGACGCGGCGACGCGCCCGCACCGCGTCCCCTTCAATCGCGCCGTCCCCCTTACGCGTCCGGCGCCTCGATTGCAGGTCCGCCGGGGCCCGCTCCCCCTGCGCTGCGCGCGCACTCCCCTTGGGTACCATCGACGCCCCGTCCCGCCGGAGCCCCCGCACTCGGGCCGGGGACACCGGCGACCGCTCAGCGCGACCGTCGCCGAGCCCGTCTTCGCCGGTGAGGCCGGAACGCCGCAGAGGGCCGTCGTCCGTCAGGCGCCTTTCCGGCGCACCCTGCCTCCGGCGCCGCTCCACGACCCGCCGCTCGCCCCCCGCCTGGCGCCCACCGTTGACGACCTGGCCGACTCCGGGCACGCGCTCACCCGCCGCCCGGCGCCCGCCATTGACGGCCGGACCGTCTCCGGGCGCTCGCTCTCCCGTCCGGACGGGCCTTCCGTTGACGACCTGACCGTCTCCGGGCGCTCGCCCTCTCGTCCGGACGGGCCTTCCGTTGACGGCCGGGCCGTCTCCCGGCACTCGCTTTCCCGTCCGAACGGGCCCGCCATTGACGACCTGACCGGCTCCGGGCGCGCGCTCGCCTGCCGCCCGGCGCCTGCCATTGACGGCCTGGCCAACTCCCGGCCCACGCTCTCCCCCTCGAACGGACCCGCCGTTCACGACCTGACCGGGTCCAGGCGCACACTCTTCCGTACGGACGGACCCGCCATTGACGACGCCTCCCGGCGCACGCTCGCCCGCCGCCTGGCGCCCGCCGTTGACGACCTGACCGGTTCCGGGCGCTCGCTCTCGGACGGACCCGCCGTTGACGACCTGACCGGTTCCGGGCGCTCGCTCTCGGACGGACCCGCCGTTGACGACCTGACCGGCTCCGGGCGCTCGCTCTCCCCCTCGGACGGGCCCGCCGTCGCTTCTCCCCCACCTGCCAGGGCCGGTGTCCGAGTCGGGGCGGGCTGGGGGGACGAGGTACAGGTGGGGGCGCTTGCCGTCGGCGGCCCATCGCGATCGGGGGCCCGCTCCGCCGTCGTTATTCCGCCTGGGCGCTTCGGGGCGAGGGTGGCGTCCCTGAGGGCTCCCCTCCTGGGTGGCGTCGACGATGAGGGTGAGGCGCTTGACGTGGTCGCCGGTCGGATCCGCCATCAGATCATCCCGTGGATGCGGCCCGTGGGTGAGCCCGCTGCGCGGTGGCTCCGTCTGGTCGTTCGCATGATGGACCTCCCGCCGTCGTGGCCCCCGGAAACGGCCGTAGAAAGATCGGCAAATCGAACACGGTGTCGATCGAACTCCCGTACGATGTTCTACACCACACTGCCGACATTTTCGAGGAAGACTCGAACAACTGTTTGAAGATGATCTTCAACAGAGATACGGTCGCTGTGTGCGACATCAGGACCACGGACCGGGAGCCTCGCCCGCGGGGCGGGTTGCCGGGCGAGGAGGAGAGGCATGAGCGAGCGGGATGACGCCAATGGGGTCAGTGACCTCGCGGTGCGAAGGCGTGACTCACTGGGGCTGACCCCCAGGCAACGCAAGATCCTCGAGGTGATCCGCGACTCGGTGCAGCAGCGCGGCTATCCGCCGTCCATGCGCGAGATCGGCGAAGCCGTCCAGTTGACCAGCACGTCCAGCGTGTCGCACCAGTTGACGGCTTTGCAGCGCAAGGGCTATCTGCGGCGTGACCCCCACCGCCCGCGCGCGCTCGAGGTGCGGCTGCCGGGTGAGCCGGTGCTGTGGGTCGACCCCGACACCGCCACCGACGACGCCCCCGTCAACAGGCCCACCGCCGCCTACGTCCCGCTGGTCGGCCGCATCGCCGCCGGTGGCCCGATTCTGGCCGAGGAGAGCGTCGAGGACGTCTTCGCGCTTCCCAAGCAGCTGGTCGGCGAGGGCACGCTCTTCCTCCTGCAGGTCACCGGTGACTCGATGATCGACGCCGCGATCGCCGACGGCGACTGGGTCGTGGTCCGCCAGCAGCCGGTCGCCGAGAGCGGCGACATCGTGGCCGCGATGATCGAGGGCGAGGCGACGGTCAAGACCTTCAAGCGCAAGGACGGCCACGTCTGGCTGGTGCCGCACAACGACAACTACGAACCCATCCCCGGCGACGAGGCCAGCGTCCTGGGCAAGGTCGTGGCGGTCCTGCGCCGCCTCTGACCACTCGCCGCGTGAGACGCGGTGCGGCCGTCCCGCACCGCGCTCCTCACCGGCTCTCGCCCACCAGCCCGCCGATGGTCGCCGTCCTCCTCTCCACGCGCGTCCTGTCCGGCGGGCGCCTCTCCGGCTGCCCGGGTTCCATGGTTCCGTCGCACACGGCGCGTCTCCGGGCAAGTGCACCTACCTCCACCCTTGTCCGGTAACCAGCCGCATTCCGGCGGTTGATCGCAGTCCATAATGTCGGCGGCATGGAGAAGATCGAGACGAGGCCGAGTGCCGGGCGGCGGCTGGCCGGGGCCGGCCTGTGGGTGCTCCAGGTGGTCATGGCCGGCATGCTGCTGATGGCGGCGATGGGCAAGTTCACCGGGGCTGAGCCGTCGGTGTCCACGTTCGAGGCGATCGGGTGGGGTGACTGGTTCCGCTACCTGGTCGCGGTGCTGGAGGTCGCGGTGGCGGTGTGCCTGCTGGCGCCCCCGGTGGCCGGAGCGGCCGCGCTGGCGGGCGCCGGGCTGATGGCCGGTGCGGTGCTGACCGAGGCGTTCGTGAGCGGCGGGCCTGTGGCGTTGCCGCTGGTCCTGCTCGTGATGAGCGGGGTGATCGCGTGGGGGCGGCGTGATCGTACGGACCGGCTGTGGCGGTCGCTGGCCGGCGGCTGATCCGTACGAAGGCCGACATTCCTAGAATGTCTGGGTGAGCGACACATTCGTGGGTGAAGCGTTCAAAGCACGCAACGACGGGCTCAAGTGGGCGAAGGCGGACCCGGGGGTCATCCCCGCGTGGGTGGCCGACATGGACCTGCCGTCCGCTCCCGAGGTGGTCGAGGCGCTGCGCCGCCGGGCGGAAGGCGACCTCGGCTATCCTTCGTGGCTCGACAGCCCCCAGAGCGGGCCGCTCGCCGAGGCGTTCGCGGAGCGGATGGCCGCCCGATACAGGTGGGAGCCCGATCCGGGCCTGGTCCGCTCCTACTCCGACATCAACCAGGCCCTGCAGGTGCTGCTGCACGTGTGGACGGCCCCGGGAGACGGGGTGGCGCTGCACACCCCGGCCTATCATCCGTTCCTCGGCACGCTGGAGACCATGGACCGGCCGCTGCGCCCCATCCGGCTCGTGCCGGACGGCGACTCGTGGCGCGCCGAGATCCCCGACCTGTCCGGGTGCAAGGTGCTGCTGCTGGTCAACCCGCAGAACCCGACCGGCCGCGTCTTCACCCGGGCCGAGCTGGAGGAGCTCGCCGAGCTCGCCGAACGGCACGATCTGCTGGTCATCTCCGACGAGATCCACGCGGACCTGGTGTACGAGCCGAACCGGCACATCCCGTTCGGCACGATCCTGCCTGACCGGACGGTCACCCTGACCTCGGCCACCAAGGCGTTCAACCTGGGCGGGATCCGCTGTTCGGTGGCGCACGTCGGTTCCCTCGGGCTGCGCGGGGCGCTGGACGCCCAGCCGCCGTTCCTCTTCGGCTCGGCGAACGTGTTCGGCGTGGAGGCGACCGTGGCCGCCTGGCGGCACGGTGACGCCTGGCTGGCGGACACGGTCGCGCTGCTCGACCGGAACCGTCGCGCCATCGCCGAACACCTGCCCGAGGGCGTCACGTACCGCGTGCCGGAGGCCACCTACCTGGCGTGGCTCGACTACGGCCGTCCCGGGGTGGCGGAGCAGCTGGAGCGGGAGGCGAAGGTCCTCCTCAGCGACGGCGCCGTGTTCGGGCCGGGCGGCGAGACGTTCGTCCGGCTGAACTTCGCCACCTCCGAGCCCGTTCTCGCCGAGATCCTGCGGAGGATAGCCACCGTGACGCCCTGATCGGGCGGGGACGGCTCTCCGGACGAGGAGCCGTCCCCCGGGGTCGTTACGGCAGGGGCGGGAGGTCGGGCGGGGTGGCGGCGGGGCGCTCCTCCAGGGCGGAGAGTGCCAGCTCCACGGCCTTCTCCAGCTGAGGGTCGCGGCCGGCCGCGCGGTCCTGCGGTGTCATGACGACCTCGATGTCCGGGTCGACGCCGTGGTTCTCCACTCCCCAGCCGTGCCCTTCCAGCCAGAACGAGTAGCGCGGCTGGGTGACGACGGTGCCGTCGACCAGCGAGTAGCGCGAGTCGATGCCGATCACGCCGCCCCAGGTGCGGACGCCGACGAGGGGGCCGATGCCGCGGTTCTTGATGCCGGCGCTGACGATGTCGCCGTCGGAGCCGGCGAACTCGTCGGTCACCGTGACGACGGGCCCGCGCGGGGAGTCCTCGGGGTAGCGCATCGGCTGGTGGCCGCGGACCCGGATCCAGCCGGTGACCTTGCGCGACAGCTTCTCCAGGATGAGCTCGGACACGTGCCCGCCGCCGTTCTCGCGCACGTCCACGACGAGTCCCTCGTACGCCATCTCGGTACGCAGGTCGCGGTGGAACTGCGCCCACCCGGACGCCACCATGTCGGGCACGTGCAGGTAGCCGAGCCGCCCGCCGGACGCCTCCCGGACGAACGCGCGCCGGCCCTCGACCCAGTCGTGGTAGCGCAGCCGGGTCTCGTCGGCGATCGGGGTGACCACGACCTTGCGGGTCTCGCCGCCGGCGGCCGGGCGGACGGTCAGCTGGATCGGCTGGTTCGCGGTGCCCGCCAGGAGCGGGAGCGGCCCGCGTACCGGATCGACGGGGCGGCCGTTGACGGCGACGAGGGCGTCGCCCTGGCGGACCGCGACGCCGGGCGCGAGCAGCGGCGAGCGCGCGTCGTGGTCGGACGACTCGCCCGCGATGACGCGCTCGACCCGCCAGGTGCCGTCCCCGTCGCGGGCCAGGTCGGCGCCGAGCAGGCCCTGGCGGCGGCGCGGGTCGACCGTGGGGCCGTTGCCGATGGCGTACGCGTGGGAGGTGCCGAGCTCGCCCTGCACCTCCCAGAGCAGGTCGATCAGCTCCGAGTAGGCGCCGATGCGCTCGGCGAAGGGCGCGTAGCGGTCGAGGACGCCCTGCCAGTCGACGCCGTTCATGTCGGCGCGCCAGAAGTGGTCGCGCATGAGCCGGCCGGCCTCGCGGTAGCCCTGCCGCCATTCGGCGACGGGGTCGAGCTGGACGGCGACCCGGTCGAGCTCGATGGTGACGACCTCGTCGCCCTCGCTCGCGGAGCGGGTCTGCAGGCCGTTCTTGCCGTTGAGCACGAGCCGGGTGCCGTCGCCGCTCACCTCGAAGGCGCGGAACTCCTTGCCCAGCTCGCTCTTGGCGCGCTTCTTCAGGTCGTAGCGTTCCAGCGTGATCTCGCCGGCGGGTTCGGTGCCGTCGCCGAGCCGGCCGGCGAGCGGGTGCCGCAGCCACAGCAGCGCGTCCTTGGCGGTGCGCAGGTTGACGTAACGGCCGGCGGGCACCGGGACCGGCACCACGCGGGAGGCGAGCCCTTCGGGGTCGACCTCGGTGCGCGGCGGCGCGTCGTCCTTCTTCTTCTCCTCCGCCTGCGGGTGGTCGTCCTCGCCGTTGAAGCCCCGTCCCTGCAGGCTGGGGTCGAACGGGGAGGGGGTGGTGGCGCGCAGCGGCACGAGGTACGGGCGGCAGCCGACGGGGAACGACAGGTCGAACACGTGCGCGTCGTACACCGGGTCGAACGTGCGCACCGACAGGAAGGCCAGGTGCTTGCCGTCGCGGGTGAAGACCGGGTCGTAGTCGGCGAAGCGCAGCGGCGTCACCTCGATGGTGGAGGTGCCGTCGACGCGGCCCATCTTGATCTGCGACAGCGGCTCCTGGTGCGGGTGCACCCAGGCCAGCCAGGCGGAGTCGGGAGAGAACGTGAGCCCGCTGATGTCGCCGTGGCCGGTGCGGTCGAGCTCGCGGTGCGCGCCGGTCTCGACGTCGACGACCAGGAGCCGGCCGTCGTGGGTGGCGACGGCGGCGTGCTTGCCGTCGGGCGAGGCGGCCAGGTCGAGCACGCGGCCCAGCTCGCCGGCGGCGAGGGTGCGGATCTCACCGCCGGGGGTGCCGATCTCCAGGCCGTCCTCGCCGGTGGCGTCGGACACCCAGAGGGCGCGGCCGTCCGAGTCGAGCACGCGCGGCAGCCGTACCCGGACGCCCGGCTCGGCGCGGAGCGTGCCGGCGGGGCCGTCGCGGTGGGTCACCCAGTGGACGGTGCCGCGGATCTCGACCGCGCTGGCGCGGCCGGTCGCGTCCGGGGAGAACCCGCCGGCGCGGGCGGGCGCCGGCCGCCTGGCGCGGGCCGGGCGCGGCCCGCCGAGCTTGATGTCGAGCCGGTACGGTTCGGCGTCGAGGCTCTCCAGCAGCCACAGGTCGCCGGCGTGGCTGTAGACGATCCGCTCGCCGTCGGTGGTGGCGTGGCGGGCGTAGAACTCCTCGTGGCCGGTGTGCCTGCGCGGGTCGGAGCCGTCGGGCAGGGTCGAGTAGAGGTTGCCGATGCCGTCGGTGTCGGAGAGGAAGGCGATCCTGTCACCGATCCACATGGCGGCCCAGTGCTGGGCGGGGTTGTCGGCGAACAGGCGGGTGAACTCTCCGGAGCCTTCGGCGTCGATCCAGATCTTGCCGGCGGTGCCGCCGCGGTAGCGCTTCCACTGGGACGGCTCGCGCCACATGGGCGAGACGGTGACCACCCGGTCGCCGCTGACGGCGACGTCGCTCACCCACCCGTACGGCAGGCGGGTGGCCGGGCCGCCGTCGAGCGGGACGGCGTGGGCCCACGTCCTGGTGCGGCCGCCCTGCCCGGCGGCGCTGACGACGTGCACCTGCCCGTCGGCGCTCCATCCGCGCACCTGGGTCGACGGGCTCCCCCAGTGGGTGAGCCGCTCGCCTTCCGGCCCGTCGAGCTCGGCGGCGAACGCCTCGGGGGCGCCCTCGCGGGTGCTGGTCCAGGCGATGCGGGCGCCATCGGGTGAGAGACGGGGGTTCGACACGGGGGTGCGGTCGGCGGTGAACCGCCATGCGCGCCCGCCGGCGATCGGGGCGAGCCAGACGTCGTCGTCGGCGACGAAGGTGACCAGGTCACCGCACAGGTGGGGGAATCTCAGGTATGCGCCAGTTGTCACAGGTAGACACTAGTGCGCGCTCCGCCGAGGGGATGACACGATTTCGCGCCGAGGACTGCGAGGAATGAAGACACGGTCAAAACCGGACAGACTCCCGGATGTCGTGAAAAATCACGGGAAGGGGGTGTTGCGACGCATAGTCGGGAGGCATGCATGCGTATCTTCGCCCGTCCTCACCAGATCCCGCCCCGCGTGGCGGCGGGGGCGTTCATCCTGAACTCCGGCCTGAGCAAGGCCGGCGCCGACGAGGGGACCGCCGCCGGCACCCATGGGATGGCCGTCGGCGTCTACCCCTTCCTGGAGAAGCACGAGCCGCAGGAGTTCACCAGGCTGCTGGCCAAGAGCGAGATCGCGCTCGGCGCCGCGCTGCTGTTGCCGATGGTGCCCTCGCTGCTGGCCGGGGCGGCTTTGACCGCCTTCGCCGGAGGGCTGCTCGGCCTCTATCTCAAGACCCCCGGCATGCGTCAGGAAGGCAGCCTCAAGCCCACGCCCGAGGGCATCGGTCTGGCCAAGGACGTCTGGATGCTCGGCATCGGACTCGGGCTGGTGCTGGAGGAGCTGGGCGACCGGATGGCGTCCCCGTACGCCGGAAAGTAGGGCCACCATGGCAGAGTTCGGCTACACCCTGATGTGCGAGCAGACGCCCGCACGGCAGCTCGTGGACTTCGCCGCCAGGTCCGAGCAGGCCGGCTTCGACTACGCGGTCATCTCCGACCACTACTTCCCCTGGCTGGAGGAGATGGGTCACTCACCGTACGCCTGGTCGGTGCTCGGCGCCGCCGCGCAGGCGACCGAACGCCTGCCTCTGATGACGTACGTGACCTGCCCGCTGATGCGTTACCACCCGGCGGTGGTGGCGCAGAAGGCCGCCACGATGGCGGTGCTGAGCGAGGGCCGGTTCTCGCTCGGGCTCGGCGCGGGCGAGAACCTGAACGAGCACGTCGTCGGCGAGGGCTGGCCGTCCGCCGACGTCCGCCACCGCATGCTCCGCGAGGCGGTGCGGATCATCAGGGAGCTGCTCGGCGGCGGTTACGTCACCTTCCAGGGCGAGTTCTACGACGTCGACTCGGCCAAGCTCTACGACCTGCCGGACGATCCGGTGCCCATCGGCATCGCCGCCTCCGGCGACGCCTCGGCGCGGCTCGCGGCCGAGTACGGGGACGTCCTGGTCGTCAACGAGCCGATGCCGGACGTGGTGCGGAGTTTCCAGAACGACGGCGGCTCCGGCAAGCCGGTGTACGGGCAGCTCGCGATCGCCTACGACACCGACGCGGAGGCGGCGAAGGAGCGGGCCCACCGGCTCTGGCGCTGGTCGGCGGTCGGCGGCTGGAAGGTGATGGCCGAGCTGCCCGGCCCGGTGAACTTCCGGGCCGCGGCCGGCACGGTCAGTCCCGACGACGTGGCGGGGAGCGTCCCGTGCGGCGCCGACGTGGACGCGGTCGTCGAGGCCGTCCGCGCCTACCTTGAGGCCGGCCACACGCACGTCGCCCTGGTCCAGATCGGCGCCGACCAGCAGGAACCGTTCTTCCAGTGGGCGGAGAAGGAGCTCCTCCCCGCCCTGCGCCGCCTCTGAGCTCACTCCGCGTCGCGGGGTTCGTCCGTGGGCTCGGGCTCCGGCCTGCAGTCCTGGGAGCACCCGCCGAACCGCGCGGAGTCGATCGGGGTGAACCGCTGAGGCGGCGAGCCGGCCAGCGCGCCGATCATCGTCTCCTTCCAGATGGGACCCGGCAGGGCGGCCCCGTCGACGGCGCCGTAGTACCTCCCGCCGATCGTCACCCCGGCCAGCTTGTGGGCCTGGGAGCCGCGCGGGTCGCCGATGCTCACCGCCGCCGCCAGGTCAGGGGTGAAGCCGGCGAACCAGGCGGTCGCGTAGCCGTCGGTGGTGCCGGTCTTGCCCGCCGCGTCGCGGCCGATGCCGCCGACGCCGCGCATCGTGCCGTCGGTGAACACGCCGGACAGCACGTCGGCGGTCGCGTCAGCGACGGCGGGCTCCAGCGCCTGACGGCACTTCGGCCGGTAGGCGGTGGCCTCGCCGTCGCGGCCGGTGATCCGGGTGATCGCCGTCGGCGCGCAGTAGCGGCCGCGTGCCGCGATGCCCGCGTACGCGCCGGCCACCGTCACCGGGTCCATCTCGTCGATGCCGAGCGTGAACGTCTCGTACTCGCTCAGCGCGCGGCCGTCGGCCCGGCGGATGCCCAGCTCCTCGGCCGTGGTGACCGTCTCGCACAGGCCCACGCGCCGCTCCAGCTCCATGAAGAACGTGTTGACCGAGCTCCAGGTGCCGGTGCGCAGCGTCTTCCATCCCGGCGAGCCCTCGTCGTTGGTGACCGTGTGGCCGGGGTCGCCGACGTTCTCGCCCGCGCAGTTCCTGAACGCCGCGGGACCCGGCGCCCGGTAGCCCGCCCCCGCGCTCAGGCCGTCGCCGGTCTTCATGCCCTGCTTCAGCGCGGTGATCAGGGTGAAGGTCTTGAACGTGGAGCCCGCCTGGAACCCGGCGCCGCCGCCGTGCCCGGCGTCCGCGACGACGTTGTACGAGATCTCGTTCCTGGCCTTGCTCCGCCCGTACGGCCTGCTCGCCGCCATGGCCCTGATCGCTCCGGTGCCGGGCTCGACGAGGGCTTCGGCGGCGACGGGGTGGTCCGAGGCGTACACGTACCTCTTGACGGCCCGGCCGGCGGCGGCCTGCATGGCCGGGTCGAGCGTGGTCCTGATGGTCAGGCCGCCGCCGTTGAGCATGCGCAGGCGCGCCCTGGCGGTCTTGCCGAAGGCGGGGTTGTTGGCGATCTCCTGGCGGACATATATGCAGAAGTACGGATATTTGCTGGCTTCGCAGCCACCGGGGAGCTTCTTGCCTTTGTAACCCAGTTTGGTGGCCTTCGCCTTGGCCGCCTCCGCCGGGGTGATCGCGCCCAGTTCGGCCATCCGGTTCAGCACGACGTCGCGGCGCTTCAGCAGTCGCGCGCGGTGCTTCTCGCCGAGGTTCGGGTCCGTGGCGTTGGGGTCCTGCACGGCGCCGGCCAGGGTGGCCGCCTGCGGCAGCGTGAGCCGGCTCGCCCGGACGCCGAAGAACCGCTTGGCCGCCGCCTCGACGCCGTAGGCGCCGGCACCGAAGTACGCGATGTTCAGATATTTCTCGAGGATCTGGTCCTTGGTGTACTTCTCCTCCACGCCCATGGCGTACCTGAGCTCTCTCAGCTTGCGCGCGTAGCTGGACTCCAGGGCGGCGTTCCGCTCCTCCTCGGTGCCGGCGGCGTTGAGCAGCACCTGCTTGACGTACTGCTGGGTGATGCTCGACCCGCCCTGGCTCACCCGGCCCGCCTGCAGGTTCTTGGCCAGCGCCCGGATCGTGCCTTCGAGGTCGATCGCGCCGTGCTCGTAGAAGCGGTAGTCCTCGATGGCGACGATCGCCGTCCGCATGACCTCCGCGACCCGGTCGAGGCCGACGACCTCGCGGTACTCCTCGTAGAAGCGGGCGATCTCCTTGCCCCGTACGTCCAGCACGACCGAGACCTCGGGCAGCGGCGGCTCGGCCAGTTCGACCGGCCGCAGGTCGGCCACCGCCGCGGCCGACATGAACCCGAGACCCGCGCCGCCCACGGTCGGCGCCGCGAGCCCCGCCACGAGCACGCCCGCCGCCACCCCTGCGGCGGTGAGCCGTACGATCTTCGTCCCCCGACGTGCCATCAGTGCCCTTTGTCCTTCTGTCGCCCGGCAGTGGGCAGGAGCAAAGCAGACCTGATCGGATGGCGTCCAATAGCGATATGGGGAAGCAGGTGATATCGGTGTGCATATCACCGCTGGTCAGCCCGTACACGACGAAGGCCGCCGCGCCCCCCGGGGGTGCGGCGGCCTCGCGATTCGCGTCAGGGGACGATGTTGACCAGCTTCGGCGCGCGCACGATCACCCGCCGGGGCTCGCCCCGCAGGTGGGCCCGGACCTTCTCCGAAGCCAGCGCGATCGACCGCAGCTCGTCCTCGGCGATCTCCGGCGAGACCTCCAGCCGGTCGCGCACCTTGCCCGCCACCTGGACCACGCAGGTCACCAGGTCGCGCACCAGCAGCGCGGGCTCGGCGCTCGGCCAGCCCGCCTTGGAGACGGTGCCGCCCTGGTGGCCGAGGCGCTCCCAGCCCTCCTCGGCGGTGTAGGGAGCCACCAGCGACAGCATGACGGCCAGCGTCTCGGCCGCCTCGCGGACGGCCGGGTCGGCGGCGCCGGGCCCGGAGTCGATCGCCCGCCGGGCGGCGGTGGTCAGCTCCATCATGCGGGCCACCGCGACGTTGAAGCGGTGGGAGTCGACCAGCTTGGTGACCTCGTCGATCGTGCGGTGGGTGACCTTGCGCAGCTCGACGTCGCCGCCCTCGAACGGGACGCCGGGCTCGCTGGTCACCTCCGACATCACGCGCAGCGCGCGGGCCAGGAACTTCTGCGACGCGGCGGGCGAGACGTCGGCCCAGTCGATGTCGTCCTCGGGCGGGCCGGCGAAGACCATGGTCAGGCGCACCGCGTCGACGCCGAAGTCGTCGATCTGCTTGCCCAGGTCGACGCCGTTGCCCAGCGACTTGGACATCGCCTTGCCGCCGTTGATGACCTGGCCCTGGTTGAGCAGGCGCAGGAACGGCTCGGTGAAGCCGACCATGCCCATGTCGTACAGGACCTTGGTGAAGAACCGCGAGTAGAGCAGGTGGAGCACGGCGTGCTCGACCCCGCCGACGTACTGGTCGATCGGGCCCCACCTGCGCACCTGCTCGACGTCGAACGGGCCGTCGGTGTAGCCCGGCGAGCAGTAACGCAGGAAGTACCACGACGAGTCGACGAAGGTGTCCATCGTGTCGGTGTCGCGCTGGGCGCGGCCGCCGCACTTGGGGCAGTCGACGTTGACCCAGTCGGTCGCGCTGGCCAGCGGGCTGACGCCCTTCGGCGCCAGCGCCTCGCCGCGCAGGTCGGGCAGGGTGACGGGGAGCTGCTCGTCGGGGACGGGCACCTCGCCGCAGTCGGGGCAGTGGATGATCGGGATCGGCGTGCCCCAGTAGCGCTGGCGGGACAGCAGCCAGTCGCGCAGCCGGAAGTTGACCGCGCCGCGGCCCCTGCCCTCGGCCTCCAGGACCTGGATGATCTCGGCGATGGCCTCGGCCTTGCCCAGCCCGTCGAGCGGCCCGGAGTTGACCATCTCGCCCTCGCCCGAGGTGGCGACGCCGGTCTCGCCGGGGTCGGCCAGCCCGGTGTGGACCACCACCCGCACCGGCAGGCCGAACTTCCTGGCGAAGTCGAGGTCGCGCTGGTCGTGGGCGGGCACCGCCATGATGGCGCCGTGGCCGTAGTCGGACAGCACGTAGTCGGCCGCCCAGACGGGGATGCGCTCGCCGTTGACCGGGTTGATCGCGTGGCGGCCCAGGAAGACGCCCGTCTTCTCCTTCTCGGTGGACAGCCGCTCGATGTCGCTCAGCTTGGCGACCTCGGCGCGGTAGGCCTCGAAGGCCGGGCGGTGCTCGTCGGTGACGATCTCGTCGGCCAGCGCCGCGTCGACGGCGACCACGAAGAACGTGGCGCCGAACAGGGTGTCGGGCCGGGTGGTGAAGACGTGCACCGGCTCGTCGCGGCCCTCGATCTCGAAGACCACGTCGGCGCCCTCGGACCGGCCGATCCAGTTGCGCTGCATGGTCATCACGCGCTCGGGCCAGCCGCCCTCCAGCTGGTCCATGTCGTCGAGCAGGCGCTGCGCGTAGTCGGTGATCTTGAAGTACCACTGCGTGAGCTCGCGCCTGATGACGTCGGCGCCGCACCGCTCGCACTTGCCGGCCACGACCTGCTCGTTGGCCAGCACGGTCTGGTCGTTGGGGCACCAGTTGACCAGGCCGCCCTTGCGGTAGGCGAGGCCGCGCTCGAAGAAGCGGTTGAACAGCCACTGGTTCCAGTGGAAGTAGTCGGGGTCGCTCGTGTGCAGGCGGCGCGACCAGTCGAAGGAGATGCCGTAGCGCTTGAACGAGTTGGCCTGCGTCTCGATGTTGCGGTAGGTCCACTCCGCGGGGTGGGCGTCGCGCTTGATCGCGGCGTTCTCGGCGGGCAGGCCGAAGGAGTCCCAGCCGATGGGGTGCAGGACGTTGTAGCCGCGCTGGAACCAGTAGCGCGCGATGACGTCCGCCAGGGCGAAGACCTCGCCGTGGCCCATGTGGAGGTCACCCGACGGGTAGGGGAACATGTCGAGCAGGTAGCGCCGCTCACGGGGATCGGCGGCGTCCTCGCTCGCCCGGAACGGGTCCATCTCCTCCCAGCGCGGCTGCCACTTGGCCTGCAGCGCCTGCGGGTCGTACTCACTCACGGCGGTTGTCCTTCTGATTGACTCGGACTCGGACCCATAAGAAAACCCCCCGTGACCAGGACGAGGGGCAGCCGCGACGGCGAGGAACTCAGAACCGTCGCGGCCCGGTAAGGAGCAGGGTCGCGGAACGCATACGTCAAGCCTAGCGCACGTCTTCGGCTGAATGCGGGCGGCCGATCGAGGTACGAGGGCACAATGGGCCCTTCAGGCTCGCGAGACCTGATGGTGATCTATCCGTTGTGACCTCATATGTCCCATTAGAATACGCTCGTCACCGTGGTGCACTCAGCTGGACCGGAACGTTCGGAGGCCGACCTGCCGATGCAGGATCCGCCGACCGATCCGCATGGCTTCGCCCGTTTCGCTGCGGAGTCGGCTGACTCTCTTGGAAAATCCCATGAGATCATGCACGGTACGTCGAGTCCGGACAAGCGCTCAGGAGGGCCGGAACCCATGGCATCGGAGAATTCCGGAGCGTCGCACCGGCCACCCTCCTGGCCCGAAGTTCCGCGGCAGGACGTGCCCACCGCGTGGCCCGAGGCGCCAGGCTCTCAGCCCTCGTGGCCGGAGCCGCCCCGCGACGACATTCCCACCGCGTGGCCGGACGCCCGGCAGGGCGGCGCTCCCACGTCCCGGCCGCCCGGCCCGTCCTGGCCCGAGACGCCGCCGTCCGCCCCCGCCTGGCCCGACGCGGGCTCGCAGGGCCCGTCGTCCCCGCCGGCGTCGTGGCCGGACGCCCCGTCCGCCTCGCGGGGCGCCTCCTGGCCCGAGGCGCCGCCCGCCGCCCAGCCCTCGTGGCCGGAGCCGCCGCCGGTCAAGGACCCGGTGCCCGCCTGGTCCGAGCCGCCGGCCTCGTCCTACTCCGACGCCTGGTCCAACCTGAACTCCCCCGCCCCCTGGCCGCAGCAGGCCGACACCTCCCGCCCCGGCGACCCGCTGGACGGGACGATGACCATGAACCGGGTGCCCGACCTGCAGCCCGCCCCGGTGGACCCGGACGCCGCGATCCTCGGCTCGTACGGTCCTGGCGGGCTCGACGACCACCCGGGACGCGCGCGCAGCTCCGCCGCCGCCGCCGACGAGCACACGATGATGTACGGACGAGCGAGCCTCACCGGTTCGGGCGCCAACCCCGTACCCAGCCACTCGGACACCTACGGCGGTCCTGGACGCTCCGACAGGTACGGCGGCGCGGACGGCCACGCCGGTTCCGGCGGCATGGACGGATACAGCAGCCCCGGTGGCGGCGGTTCCGGGCGCTCGGACGCGTACGGCAGCGGCGGCATGGACGGATACGGCGCCGACCGGTACGGCAACCCCGGGGGTTCCGACGGGTACGGCGGGCAGGGTGTCGCCGACCCCGGCGCGCGGAACGGCTACCCCGGCGCGGGCGGCCCGGAGGGCTACGCGGGTCCCGGCGCGGGCGGCCCGGAGGGCTACGCCGGTCCCGGCGCGCGAGCCGCGCACGCCGGAGCGGGCGTGGAAGCCCCGGCCGGTCCGGGTGGCGGCGGTCCCGGCGGCCCAGGCGGCTCCGGCGGCCCGGGTGGTTCCGGTAGTCACGGTGGTTCCGGTGGTTCCGGGGGGCCTGGCGGCGTGCCCGGTGGACCGTACGGTCCCGGCGGGTCCGGCGGCTCCCATAGGCCGGGTGGCGGCCCCGGAGGGCCGGGCCACGGCGGACGAGGCGGAGCCGACGGCCCGTACGGTCCCGGCGGGCTCGATGGCCCCTACGGACCTGGCGGTCACGGCGGAGCCGACGGTCCCTACGGACCTGGCGGACCTGGCGGAGCCGACGGTCCCTACGGACCTGGCGGACCTGGCGGAGCCGACGGTCCGTACGGACCTGGCGGCCCGTACGGGCCTGGCGGGCCCGGTGGAACTGACGGTCCCTACGGACCTGGGGGTCAAGGCGGAGCCGACGGTCCGTACGGCGGGCCCGGCGGAGCCGACGGCTCCTACGGACCTGGCGGGCCTGCAGGGCATGGTCATGGTGGGCCCGGGACCGAGCAGGGCAGGCCCGGGGCGAACCTCAGCCGGGACCCCTCCGACCCTGACCGCCCGTTCGTGACGGCCGGTCAGATCAGCGGCTCCCGAACCCCTCCCCCCGAGCGCCAGCAGGAGCTCTGGAACACCGTCTTCGGCGACAACTACCAGGCGATGGGCGAGCCGGAGTCGCTGGACGAGCCCGGCAAGCCGCTGTGGATCTACGCCCTGGCCAGCTCGGCGGCCGTAGCCCTGGTGATCGCGCTGCTGTGGGCGTTCATCGCCGGCCCGCTGGCGAGCGAGGACCCGGGCAAGTCCGCGGCGCAGGCCACCCCGTCCCAGTCGGCCCCCGCCACCCCGAGGAAGACGTCCGTCACGATCGGCAGGCTGCCCGCGTACAAGGGCAACGCGTCACCGGTGACCGGCACGGTCCAGGACCCGCAGGCGGGCATCCAGGTCCCCCGGCTCGGCGGCACCTGGCGGCTCGACGAGCGGCCGACGGTCAAGGGCACCTACGGGTACGACACGCGCCAGTACGCCATGGTCGGCGACGACCTGGCCGCCCAGGTGCTGACCGGCCCGCTGCCCGCCAAACTGGCGGGCAGGTACACCTCTCCGGACGACCTGGAGCCGGTGATCAAGGCGGTCGTGGTCGACGCGCGCAAGCGGCTCTACGCGGACGGCAACAAGGTGCGCAAGATCGCCCAGCAGTCGCTGAAGGTGGGCGACAGCACGGGCAGGCTGATCGCCTACTCGCTCACCTCGCCCACCGAGAAGGCCACGGTCGTCGCCGCCGCGATCAACACGGGCGGCGACGTGCCGGCGATCGTCTTCATATCGGTGCCCGCGGAGGGCAAGGCGCTGCTGCCGGACGTCAACACCGTCGTCAAGCGGCTGCGCCTGATCTCCCAGGGCTGACCGTCAGAACCTGCACTCCATGTGCTTGATCCCGTTGATGAAGCTGGAGTGCAGCCGGTCCGGGTTGTGACCCTCGATGCCGGGGACGCGCCGCAGCAGCTCGCGGAACATCACCGTGATCTCGCGGCGCGCCAGGTGGGCGCCGAGGCAGAAGTGCGGCCCCGGCCCGCCGAAGCCGACGTGCGGGTTGGGGTGGCGGGTGATGTCGAAGCGCTCGGGGTCGTCGAACACCTCGGGGTCGCGGTTGGCGGCCCAGTAGTAGAGCACGACCTTCTCGCCCGCGCGGTACGGGTTGCCGTTCATGACGTGGTCGCGGGTGACCTTGCGGCGCATGAAGTTGACCGGTGACGCGAGGCGGACGATCTCCTCGACCGCGGTCGGCGCGTGCTTGTCGAAGTCCTGACTCCAGAGCTCGCGCTGCTCGGGGTTCTTGGTGAGCAGGCGCAGTCCGTACGAGATGGCGTTGCGGGTGGTCTCGTTGCCCGCCACGACGAGCAGGATGAAGAACGAGCCGAGTTCCTGCATGGTCAGCCGCTCGCCGTCGATGTTGGCGTTGACCAGCGAGGAGGTGAGGTCGCTCGTCGGGTTGTCGGCGCGGTGGGCGGCCAGGTCCTGGACGAGCTGCTGGAGCTCCATGCCGGCGGTGAGCAGGCGCTCGGCGATGCCTTCGACGTCGGTGCCGACGTACTCGGGGTCGAAGCCGCCGAGGATCATGTTGGAGCGCTCGAAGACGAACTGGTAGTCGCGCTCCGGGATGCCCATCATGTCGCAGATGATCTTCAGGGGCAGGCGGGCGGCGACCTCGGTGACGAAGTCGCAGCCGGGGCCGTTGGCGAGGAGGTCGTCGACGATCTTCGCGGCGGCGGTGTCGACGTCCGACTCGAACTGCTTGATCATCTTGGGCGTGAAGGCCCGGGAGACGATGCGGCGCAGGCGGGCGTGGCGCGGGTCGTCCATGTTGATCATGGAGCCGAAGTACTCGGTGAACTCCGCCGGCATGTCGGGGATGTTCGTCGCGCCGCCGTCGCCGGAGCAGAAGACCTCCGGGTTGCGGCTGGCTTCGAGGATGTCGGCATGCTTGACCAGGGCGTGGTAGCCGGGACCCCTGGGCGCGAAGGAGATCTCCGGCTCCGCGAAGAACGCCGGCGCCGCACGCCGGCGCAGCAGGTCGAAGGCCTGCCTCCGCTCCGACATGGGCCTGGCCCAGAAGTGGGTGTCCGACAGGTCGAAGTCGAGGACGCTCATGGTGCCCATCATTCGAGCATGGGCGGTTCCGCGTCAACACTTTGCACGTACACCGTACGTACCTTTCATCCGGAGGCACGTATACATCGGATATATACCTCGGGTGTATAGTCGTCCGCCATGACAGTCCCCCTGGCCCTCCTGGGCCTGCTGGATCGCGAGCCCAGCTACGGATACGACCTGAAGCGCGCCTACGACACCTACTTCGGCCGGGGCAAGCCGCTCCCCTTCGGGCAGGTCTACTCCACGCTCGGCCGCCTGGCCAGGGACGGCAAGGTCACGGCCGGCCAGAGCGAGCCCGGCGAGGGCCCCGACCGCAAGCGCTACGCCATCACCCCGGTCGGCAGGCAGGAGGTGGAGGCGTGGCTTGCCGAGCCGGTGGCCGCGGAGCCGCTGCTGCAGACGGTCCTGTTCACGAAGGTCGTGCTGGCGCTGATGCTGGGCCACGACGCGCACGGCTATCTCGACGCGCAGCGCGCCACCCACATGCGGCGCATGCGTGAGCTGTCGGAGATCAAACGCTCCGGCGCCCTGGTCGACGCCCTGCTCGCCGACCACGCCCTGTTCCACCTGGAGGCCGACCTGCGCTGGATCGACGTGACCACGGCCCGCCTGGGCGCGCTGGCGGAGACGGTGCGGCAGTCATGACCGTCGACGGCCTTCCTGTGCCCGGACCGTTGCTGGAGGCCCGCTCCGTCGACCGCTCCCACGGCCGTACGCGGGCGCTGCGCGAGGCGAACCTCTCCGTGACCGCGGGGGAGATCCTGGCGATCATGGGCCCGAGCGGCTCCGGCAAGTCCACGCTGCTCCACTGCCTGGCCGGCGTCTTCACCCCCGACGCGGGCGAGGTCTGGTTCGGCGGGCGGCGGCTGGACACCCTGAGCGACGCCAGGCGGTCCGAGCTGCGCCGCACCGCGTTCGGCTTCGTCTTCCAGTTCGGCCAGCTGGTGCCGGAGCTCACGGTGGCCGACAACGTCGCCCTGCCGCTGCTGCTCGGCAGGGCCGGGCGCAAGCAGGCCTACCATCGGGCGCGCGGCTGGCTGCGGCGGCTGGAGCTGGACGACCTGGGCGAGCGGCGCACCGGCGAGCTGTCCGGAGGGCAGGCGCAGCGGGTGGCGATCGCCAGGGCGCTGGTGACGCGGCCCCAGGTGATCTTCGCGGACGAGCCCACCGGCGCGCTCGACTCGCTCGCCGGCGAGAAGGTCATGGAACTGCTCGTCGGCCTGGCCCGCCAGGAGGGCGTGACCGTGATCGTGGTGACCCACGACGCGCGCGTCGCCGCCTGCGCCGACCGGGAGGTCATGGTGCGTGACGGCAAGGTCACCGACCCCTACGCCGGCGGGGCCGTCCGATGACGCTCTGGCTGGGCCTGCGGCTGTCGCTGCGCGGCGGCCGGGAGGCGGCCGTCCGGCTGGCGCTCGTCACCGCCTCCGTCGCGATGGGGGCGACGGTGCTGCTGTCCACGGTGGCGCTGTTCAACGCCTTCCAGGTGACCGCTGACCGCCCGTGCTGGGAGTGCACGACCGGCTCCGCGCCGGGCGGCTGGGCGCTGGGCGCCACCCCGGGCGCCGTGCTGTGGAACCACCGCCAGGACTCCTACGCGGGCCGCCCGATCAAGCGGCTCGACGTCGCCGTCCTCGACGGAACGCCCACAGCGGCCGTGCCCGGCGTCCCCGAGCTGCCCGGCGCGGGGCGCCACTACGTCTCGCCCGCGCTCGCCGAGCTGATGGACGCCGTGCCGCGCGAACAGCTCGCCGGCCGCTTCCCCGGCGACCGCGCCGGCCTGATCGGGCGGGCGGCGCTGTCCGGCCCTGACGACCTGGTCGTCGTCGTCGGCCGGACCCCCGGCGAGCTGGCCGCCATGGCCGGCACCGTGGCCGTCGACGCCGTCGCCACCACCCCGCGCGCGGACGACACCGCGGCCCTCTACGAGCACGGCTTCGGCATCGCCGCCATCGGCCTGATCTTCCCGCTGCTCGTCCTCGTCGGCACGGCCACCCGGCTGGCCTCCGCCCGCCGCGAGGCGCGCTTCGCGGCGATCAGGCTGGCGGGCGCCACCGCGCGGCAGATCAACGTGATCGCCTCGGTGGACGCGGCGCTCGGCGCGCTGCTGGGCGCGCTCGCCGGCGTCGCGGTCTTCCAGGCGGTGCGGCCCGCCCTGGCCGGCGTCGCCGTCACCGGCTCCCGCTTCTTCCCCGACGTGGTCGCGCCGACCGCTCTCCAGTACGGCGCCGTGGTCGCGGGCGTGCCGCTCGCCGCCGCCGGCGCCGCGCTGTGGTCGCTGCGCCGGGTGCGGATCACACCGCTCGGCGCGGCGCGTAAGGTGCGGGCCGCCGCCCCGGGATGGTGGCGGGTGCTCCCGCTGCTGGCGGGGCTGGGGCTGTTCGCGGGCCCGGTGTTCGCGGGCGGCGAGGACCCGGACGCGCTGCTCGTCGACGCCGGCCTGGCGCTGATCATGGTCGGTCTCGTGGTGGCCGGGCCGTGGCTGACGATGCTGGCCGCGCGGCTGGCCGCCCGCGTCACGCGCGGCGCGGCGACGTTGCTGGCCGCGCGGCGGCTGGCGGCCGACCCGAAGGGGGCCTTCCGGTCGGTGAACGGGATCGTGCTGGCGGTCTTCATCGGCACGGCCGTCGCCGGGATCGTCCCCGCCGTCGTCTCGGGCCAGGAGGCGGCGGGCGGCGGCACGCTGAACGAGGTCATGCGGGCGCCGTTCGGGTACGCCGACGCCACCGAGGGTCAGCCTCTGCCGCCCGCCACGGCGGCCGCGCTGCTCGCCAAGTTACGCGCCCATCCCGGCGTCACCGTGCTGCCGATCTACCGCAGGGCCGATACGCCTGCCCTACCCGACGGCCCTCCGCCGTGCGACCCGGGCCCCGGCTGCAGGCTCGACTTCCTGCTCGGGCACGTGGTCGAATGCGACGCCCTGGCCGCCTTCCCGGCGCTCGGCAGGTGCGCCCCGGGCGTCCACGCGGTGACGGCCGACTTCAACCGGCTGCTGACCAGCGACAACATGCTCTCCGTCGACCGCAACCTGCCGGTCGTGGACGCGGGCAGCAAGGCCGACACGGCCACAGCCGACCGGCCCCTGGCCGCGGTGCTGATCCACGCGGCCGACCCGGTCGTCCGCGAGCGGATCCGCACGCTGCTCAACCCGTACGTCGCCCTCTCCGGCAGCGCCGAGACACCGCAGACGTTCGCCGAGGTCGCCCGGGCCCGCGCGGTGCTGCTGGACCAGGTGGAACGCGTCGCGCTGGCCATCGTCGCGCTGACCCTGCTGGTGGCGGGCTGCGGCCTGCTGGTGGCGGTCGCCGGCGGCGTGGTGGAGCGCAGGCAGCCCTTCACGCTGCTGCGGCTGTGCGGCACGCCGACACGGACGCTTACCAGGGTGATGCTGCTGGAGACGGCCGTCCCGATGGTGCTGGCCGCCCTGGTGGCGGCGGGCGCGGGCTTCGGCGTGGCCGGGCCGGTGATCGACCAGCTGGCGATCAAGAGCGCCCCGGCGACGATGCCGGGCCCCGCCTACTTCCTCACCGTCGGCGGCGGGCTGCTGGCCGCCCTGCTGATCGCCCTCGCCGGTCTGCCGCTGCTCAAGCGCGTGACCACCCCCGACAACGCCCGCTTCGAATAGGACCGACGATGATCAGCACATGTGTCCGGCGGCTGGCCGCGCCGCTCGCGGCCGCACTGACCGCCTCCCTCCTCGTGGCGGCGCCCGCGCCGGCGGGGGCCGCAGAAGGCCGCTACGCCGCCGACATCAGGCGCACCGAGTACGGCATCCCGCACATCTCCGCGAAGGACCACGGCGGCCTCGGCTACGGCTACGGTTACGCCTTCGCGGAGGACAACCTGTGCGTCATGGCCTCGTGGGCGCTCACCCTGCGCGGCGAGCGGTCGCGCCACTTCGGCGCGGAGGCGATGTCGGACGACGCCGTCGACCCGGTCTCCAACCTGGCCAGCGACGTGTACTACAAGAGCGTCCACGCGTCGGGCGTGCTGCGCCGGGTGCTCGCCCGCCCGGCGCCCCACGGCCCCGGTGCCGAGGTGCGGGCGCTCGTGGACGGCTACGTGGCCGGGTTCAACCGCTACCTGAGCGAGACGGGCGTGGCCGGGTTGCCCGACCCGGCCTGCCGGGGCAAGGACTGGGTCGGCCCCATCACCGCCACGGACGTCTGGATGAACCTGCTCGACCTCGGCCGCCTGGCCGGAAGCTCCTCGTTCAAGGAGGCCATCGCCGCCTCCGGGCAGGAGGAAGAGGAGGCGAAGCAGCCGGACAGGAAGAAGAAGGTGAGCGCCCCCGGCAGCAACGCCTACGCCATCGGGCGCGAGGCCACCCGCGGCGGCCACGGCATGCTGCTGGCCGACCCCCACTTCCCGTGGAACGGCAGCCGCCGCTTCTACCAGGTCCACCTGACCATCCCGGGCGTGCTCGACGTGTCGGGCGGCAGCCTGTACGGCACCCCCATGGTCCAGATCGGCCACAACGCGAGCGTGGCCTGGACGCACACCGTCTCCCACGCCCAGCGCTTCACCCTGTACCGGCTCAAGCTGGTGCCGGGCCGGCGCACCACGTACCTGGTGGACGGCCGGCCCGAGCCGATGGGCCGGCAGGAGGTGTCGGTCACCGTACGGGACGCCGGGGGCGCGACCAACACCGTCACCACCACCCTGTACACCTCCAGGTACGGCCCGGTGCTGGCCACCGGCTGGACGGAGGGGACGGCGATCGCCCTGGCCGACGTCAACGCCGCCAATCTGCGCTTCGCCGACGAGTGGCTGGCCATGGGCACCGCCCGCGACCTGGCCGGGCTGCGCCGCGCGCAGGACATCCACCAGGGGATGCCCTTCGTCTACACGCTCGCCGCGGACGCCGGCGGCGAGACGTACTTCGCCGACGCCTCGGTGGTCCCGCACGTCACCGACGAGCAGGCGGATCGCTGCCGCGCCGGGGACGACCCCGAGACGCTCATTTTGGACGGGTCCACGTCGGCCTGCCTGTGGGGCGAGGACGCGGACGCGATCGAGCCGGGCGTCTTCGGCCCCGCCGCCCAGCCCCGGCTGGCCCGCGCCGACTACGTGACCAACGCCAACGCCGATCCCTGGCTGACCAACCCGGAGGCCCCGCTCACCGACTATCCGCGCATCTTCGGCGACACCCGCACGCAACGGGACCTGCGCACCCGGGTCGGCCTCGACATGATCGCCCAGCGGCTGTCGGGCGACGACGGGCTCGGCGCCCCCGGCTTCACGCTGGACACTCTCCAGCGGACGGCGACGGGCAAGCGCAACCTGAGTGCCGAGCTGCTCCGCCCGGATCTGCGCGCGCTGTGCCGGGCCAAGCCCGTGATGACGGCGAGCGACGGCGAGAAGGTCGACGTCCGCCGGGCCTGCGCCACGCTGACGGCCTGGGACGGGCGGGCCCGCCTGGACAGCCGTGGCGCGATCCTGTGGCGCGAGTTCTTCCTGGGCCTGCACCGCCCGCGGAGACGGCCCGACGGCGGGGTCATCCCGCCGAGGAGCTGGTGGAAGGTGCCGTTCGACCCCGAGCACCCGCTCACCACACCGCGCGGGCTCGACCTCGCCGACCCGGTGGTGCCGGCCGCGCTGGCCGACGCTGTGCGGTTCTTCAGGGTCAACGACCTCCCGCTGACGCTGACGCCGGGGCAGGCCCAGTGGTACGGCGCCGTCCCGGTGCCGGGCTGCACCGAGGCGGAGGGGTGCTTCGACCGGATCCGCGCCCGCGGCGCGCTCGGCGAGGAAGGCCGCTATGCGGACGTCGACACCGGCTCCAGCTTCCTGATGGCCGTGGAGCTGACGCCGTCCGGGCCGCGCGCCCGCACCGTGCTGACGTACTCCCTATCGGCCGACTCGACCTCGCCGCACCACGCCGACCAGACCGAGCTGTTCTCGCGCGGCCGGTGGGTGACCGGGCGGTTCACCGAGGCCGAGATCAGGGCGTATCCGGGGCTCACGACGGTGTCCCTGCGTTGACGCGGGCCTGGTGGAAAACCCGTGGTGGTCGCCGGCGGGTGATCGCTAAGGTGGCCGCGTGACGTTCTTCTACCTGCGTTAGCGACCCGCCGGCGGGTCGCGGACGACCCACCGCCGGCGATGCGGGACGGCCTGCCGCCGTCCCGGGTCGCGACGTGGGAGAAGACAGGTGCGAGATTCGCAACCTGCGGAGGGACGCCGGGCGCGTTCTTCCGCGCACACTCTTGCCGTGGCACGGTCGGTTCGTGGCATCGAACCGCTGGTCGCCGCGGAGATCCGGAATTCACGGCTGGGCCGGGTGAGCGGGCTGCGCCATCGTGAGGTGTGGTTCGAGCCCTCGGGCTCCTGGGCCGGGCTGACAGGGCTGCGGACGGCCGACGACGTGCTGCTGGTGGCGGCCGTCGTGGACGGTGTCGGGCCCGCCCGCGCGGCCCTGCGCCGCCTGGCCGCCGCCGCCCGTACGATCACGTACCCCGGCGTCCCCGCGCAGCCGGGGATCGAGGTCTCCGCGTCGTTCGTGGGGCGGCGCAACTACACGCGGTTCGAGATCGAGGACGCCGTCGGGGCGGAGCTGGCGCGGCGGCTGGGTTCGCCGTACCACTCGCGCTCGGGCGGCGCGGCGCCGCCCGGCGGGTGCGTCGCGTGGCGGGTCACGATCGAGGGCGACCGGGCGGTGATCGCGGTACGGATCGCGGGCCGGCCGCTGCACCGCAGGCCGTACAAGACGGCCTCGATCCGGGGCACCCTGCACCCGCCGCTGGCCGCCGCCATGGCCGGTCTGGCCCGGCTCGCCGGGGCGCGCACGGTCCTGGACCCGTGCTGCGGCGCGGGCACCACCCTCATCGAGGCCGCCGCGTTCGCGCCGCAGGCCCTCCTCCTGGGCCTCGACCACGACCCGGCCGCCATCGCCGCCGCCCGCGAGAACGCCCGCCACGCCGAGAACGGCGCGGACGGCGCACCCCGCCGCACGGCTGACCTCCGCGTCCTGGCCGGCGCGAGCCGCACGGGCAGGGGCACGAGGTTCCGGTGGGGGGTGGCTGACGCCGGGCGGGTGCCGGTGGCCGGGGGCAGTGTCGATCGGGTGCTGGTGAATCCGCCGTGGGGGCGTCAGGTGCCGCCCGCCGGGGAGCTCGCCCGGGAGCCGGACCGGCTGTGGCGGGAGATCCGCCGCGTGCTGGCCCGCGACGGGCTGGTGGTGGCGTTGTCGTACGACGAAGGCGGCGACCCGCCGGGGTTCGAGACCGTGGAGCGGGTGGAGGTCAGCCTGTCGGGGCGGCATCCCGTACTGGCAGTGCTGCGGCTCAGGGAACGGCGGCGAGCCAGTCGAGGACGAGCCGGTTGACCACGTCCGGCCGCTCCAGGTGCAGGAAGTGGCCCGCGCCGGGCACCAGCTCGGCGCGGGAGCCCGGCGGCAGGTGCGGCAGTGCCTGCTTGACCACGTCGGGCGTGAGGCAGCCGTCGCGGTCGCCGTGCAGGTAGAGGATGGGCGTCGACTCCGCCCTGCCCGGATCCGGGTAGCGACCGGAGGCCGGGGTGGTGCCCATCATGGCCCGGTAGTAGCCGATGGCCGCCGCCAGGTTGGCCGGCTCCCCGATGCTGCGGCGCACGAAGGCGAGGTCGTCGGAGGCGTCGTAGCCGGGCGACCAGTCCTGCCAGAGCCGGTCCAGGAACCCCGGGGTCGCGGCGGCCGACTCGGCCAGCGGCGTCTGGAAGAGGAACACGTAGAACGACCGCTTGAGCTGGTCGTAGTCCATTAGCCCGGCGAGCAGCGCGGCGGGCGGCGGGACCGCCATGGTCACGGCCGCCCGGAACCGGTCGGCGACCGCGTACGCGGGGAACGCCCCCCAGTCGTGCCCGACGAGCACCGCGCGCTCGTCGCCGCCGAGCTCCTCGTGCAGCGCGAGGACGTCGGCGGCGAGCGCGGCGCCCTCGTAGGCGGCGTCGGCGGGGATCTCGGTCGGCGCGTAGCCGCGGGTGAAGGGCGCGACCGCGCGGTAGCCGCGCCCGGCGAGCTCGGGCAGCAGGTGACGCCAGGTGTGCGCGGTGTCGGGGAAGCCGTGCAGGCACAGCGCCAGCGGCCCGTCCCCCACGGTCAGATACGAGAACTCCACCCCGTTGGCGTGGACGGTTCTGATCTCCATGACTGCGCAACCTAACATTCCGGACGCCCGCGCGGGGGCGTCCGGGGCCGATCAGCTTCCGGCGATCAGGTCGGCCGCCTTCTCACCGATCATCACCGCCGGGGCGTGGGTGTGGCCCCGGTTGAGGGTCGGCATGACGGAGGCGTCCGCCACCCGCAGCCCCGCCACGCCGCGCACGCGCAGCGACGGGTCCACGACCGACGCCTCGTCCACGCCCATCCGGCAGGTGCCGACGGGGTGGTAGAGGGTCTCGCCGCGTTCCCTGATCCACTGGGCGATCTCCTCGTCGCTCTCCGGCATGGTGTACGGGGGCATCGGCCCGCCCGCGTACGGCTTCATCGCGTTGGTGGCGAACACCTGCTTGGCCGTCTTGAGCCCGGCCGTCAGCCGTTCGACGTCGACGCCGGCGCTCAGGTAGGCGGGGTCGACCACCACCTCGCGGCCGTTCAAGCCGATCCTGCCCCGGCTCTCGGGCTGCAGCAGCACGACGCCGACGGTCAGCCCGTGGCCGGTGGGCGGGGTGAGGCCGTGGTCCTTGAACGGCACCGGGGCGTAGATCAGCTCGATGTCGGGGGCCGGCTCCTCCGGGGAGGTCCTGATGAAGGCGACCGCCTCGCCCACGTTCGAGGTGAGCATGCCGGAGCGGAACACCAGGTAGCGCAGCAGGTTGGCGACGGACTCCGCCCTGGTGAGCGTGACGGGCTTGGTGCAGGAGACGAAGGCACCGGTGGACAGGTGGTCCTGGAGGTTCTTGCCGACCTCGGGGAGGTCGCGCACGACCGGCACGCCGGCGTCGCGCAGTTCGTCGCCGGCCCCGACGCCGGAGCGCATGAGCAGGTAGGGGGAGCCGATGGCGCCCGCCGACAGGATGACCTCGCGCCTGGCCCTGATCTGGGCGCCGCCGCTGTGCTCGATGCCGGTGGCGCGCCCGTCCTCGATCGTGATCCGGTCCACGGGGGCCTCGGTGATCACGGTGAGGTTCGGCCGGGGCAGCGCGGGGCGCAGGTACGCGTCCGCGGCGCTCCAGCGGCGGCCCCGGTCCTGGGTGACGGGGGTGGGGCTGTAGCCCTCGTTGGACGGGCCGTTGAGCTCGTCCAGGCGGCGTAACCCGAGCTCCTCGCAGGCTTTGAGGAACGCGGCGGTGGTGACGTTGGGGCTGCGCAGCTCGGAGATGAGCAGCGGGCCGGTGGTCCCGTAGACGCCGCCGTGGTTGCTGCCGACGCGGCGCTCGGCCCGGTGGAAGTACGGCAGCACGTCCTCGTACCCCCAGCCGGGGATCCGCCACTGGTCGTAGTCCAGGGCGCAGCCGCGCACCCACATCTGGGCGTTCAGCGAGGAGGAGCCGCCGAGGACCCGCCCGCGCGGCCAGTAGAGCTCGCGCCCGGCCATCTCGCCCTGCTTCGCGGTGGTGAAGTCCCAGTCGTACGGGGTCTTGAAGAGTTTGGGGAACCCGAGGGGCATGCGGATCTCAAGCTTGTCGTCCTGGCCGCCGGCCTCGACGAGCGCCACGGACACCGCGGGGTCGGCCGAGAGCCTCGCCGCCAGCACGCACCCCGCCGAACCGGCTCCGACGATCACGTAGTCGTACTCCATGGACCCCTCCCAGGGGCGAGTAACTTGTTACTTGCTTACTCCAGCGGCGGCATCGCGTCCATACGCATCTGTAACCTGAGTTACCTACCGGTTGGTATGCCCCCGCTGCGAAGATGTGGCCGAAGGCCCAACAAGGAGGGAAGGCGTCATGCTCAACCTGTCGATCGTCCTGGAAGACAGTGCCAGGAACACTCCGGAGAACACGGCCGTCGTCTTCGGCGACATGCGGCTGCCGTACTCCATGATCGACACCGTGGCCAACCAGGTCGCGAACCTGCTGGTCTCGCGGGGCATCGGCAAGGGCGACAAGGTCGCGATCGCCTGTCCCAACCTGCCGTACTTCCCGTTCGTCTACTTCGGCATCCTCAAGGCCGGGGCGACCGTGGTGCCGCTCAACGTGCTGCTGCAGTCCAGGGAGATCACCTATCACCTGGACGACAGCGACGCCAAGGCGCTGTTCTGCTTCGAGGGCACGCCCGAGCTGCCGCTGGGCGAGCGCGGCCGGGCGGGGTTCGAGGGGGCCGAGCGCTGCGACCACTTCTTCGTCCTGCCGGCCACGCCGCTGGCGACCGAGTCGGAGTACGGTGAGTCGGTCTGGGCGGCGCTGAACGGCATGTCCGGCGAGTTCGCGACCGTGCAGACCTCGGCCGACGACACCGCCGTCATCCTCTACACCTCGGGCACCACCGGCCAGCCCAAGGGCGCCGAGCTGAGCCACCAGAACATGCTGATGAACGTCATGGTCAACGACAAGATGTTCCCGCGCTCGGAGAACGGCGACACCTACATGGGCGTGCTGCCGCTGTTCCACTCCTTCGGGCAGACGGTGGTCATGAACACCGGGTTCATGCGCGGCGCCAAGCTGGTGCTCATGCCGCGCTTCGAGCCGGGCGAGGCGCTGGAGCTGATGCGCCGCGAGGAGGCCACGTTCTTCGCGGGCGTGCCGACCATGTACTGGGCCATGCTCACCAAGATCCACGCCGAGGGCGCTGAGCCCCCGGCCACGCTGCAGGTCGCGGTGGCGGGCGGCTCCGCCTCCCCCGTCGAGGTGCTCAAGGACTTCGAGCAGACCTTCGGCATCGGCATCCTGGAGGGCTACGGCCTGTCCGAGACCGCCCCGGTGGCCAGCTTCAACCAGCCGGGCCGCCCGGCCAAGCCCGGCACGATCGGCACCCCGATCTGGGGCGTGGAGATGAAGCTGATCGACAACGACTGGAAGACGGTCGAGGGCGAGGGCCCCGGCGAGATCGCGATCCGCGGCCACAACATCATGAAGGGCTACTACGGCCGGCCCGAGGCGAGCGCCGAGGTGATGCGCGACGGCTGGTTCCGCACCGGCGACATCGCCACCCGCGACGCCGACGGCTACTACTCGATCATCGACAGGGCCAAGGACATGATCATCCGCGGCGGGTTCAACGTCTACCCGCGCGAGGTGGAAGAGATCCTCATGACGCACGAGGCGGTCTCGCTCGCGGCGGTGGTGGGCGTGCCGCACGACTCCCACGGCGAGGAGGTCAAGGCGTACGTCATCCTCGACGCGGGCGCGAGCCTCACCGAGGACGAGCTCGTCGCCTGGGCCAGGGACAACATGGCGGCCTACAAGTACCCGAGGATCGTGGAGTTCCGCGACGCGCTGCCGATGACGGCCACCGGCAAGATCCTCAAGCGCGAGCTGCGCTGAGCCCCGCAGGCCCCCTTCCGGAGGGAGGGGGCCCAGGAGCGAAACGCTTTCCCCCGCGTCCGCGATCTGTTCGTGTACGGCTCACGAACATCGGAGGATCGCATGGAAGCTGGCACGCTCGCCGTTCCCGGCGCCGAGCTGTACTACGAGCTGCGCGGGTCCGGCCCGGTCCTGCTGCTGGTGAACGGCGGCGAGGGGGACGCGGGCGCGTTCGCGCCGCTGGCCGCACTGCTCGCCGACCACTACACCGTGATCACCTACGATCCGCGCGGCAACTCGCGGAGCCGGCTGACCTCCCCGATCGGCGAGCAGCGCATCCCCCAGCACGCCCGCGACGCGCACCTGCTGCTGCGCGCGCTCTGCCGGGAGCCCGCCTACCTCTTCGGCACGAGCTACGGCGGCATGGTCGTGATGGACCTGCTGGCCGCCCGTCCCGAGCAGGTGCGCGCGGCGGTCGCGCACGAGCCGCTCCTCATCGAGCTGCTGCCCGACGCCGACCGCTGGCACGCCGCCTTCCAGGAGGTGTACGAGACGTACGAGCGGGAGGGCGCGCCGGCGGCGGTCCGGGCGCTGAGCGCCCTGCTCGGCGTCGCCGCGCCGCCGGAGGCGTCGGCCGGGCTGCCGCCTCCGGTCGCCGACATGCTGGCGCGGGTCCAGGCCAACATGTCCTTCTGCGTGGCGTACGAGCTGCGGTCGTTCGTCCGTTACGTGCCCGACCTGGAGGCGTTGCGGGGCGGCAAGTTCACGCTGGCCACGGGCGGCGAGACGGGGTCCACCGTCGGCCACCGCACCGCCCTCGCCCTCGCCGAGGAGCTCGGGCTGGACATCGCCGGCTTCCCCGGCGGGCACGTGGGTTTCCTCACGCACCCGGCCGAGTTCGCCAAGACGTTGTACGAGGTGCTGGAGAGCTGATCAGGGCCAGTCGCGGGACGGGCGCAGCGGCATGCCGGAGCGCCCGTGGTCATCCAGCTTGACGCCGAGCACCTGGTGGAGCTGGATCTTGTTGCGCTCGAAGCCGACGATGCAGCCCGCCATGTAGAGGGCCCAGACGCGGGCGGTGCCCATGCCGACCTCCTGGACCGCGTCCTCCCAGTTGGCGTCCAGGTTGTCGCACCAGTGGCTCAGCGTCTTGGCGTAGTGCTCGCGCAGGTTCTCCTCGTGGCGGATCTCGAAGCCGTTGTCCTCCATCTGCCTGACCAGGTAGCCGACCGACTCCAGCTCGCCGTCGGGGAAGACGTAGCGGTTGATGAAGCCGCCCTTGTTGAACGTCTTCTCCTTGCCGGTGGGCCGGGTGATGCAGTGGTTGAGCAGCCGGCCGCCGGGCTTGAGCTTGCCGTTGAGGAAACCGAAGTAGGCGGGCAGGTTGTCCTTGCCGATGTGCTCGGTCAGGCCGATGGAGCTGACGGCGTCGAAGTCGCTCTCGGTGACGTCGCGGTAGTCCATGTGGCGGACCTCGGCGAGGTCCTGCAGCCCGGCCTCGGCGATGGCCTTCTGCGCGTACTCGGCCTGCTGGCGGCTGAGCGTCACGCCGAGCGCCTTGACGCCGTAGTGCTGGGCGGCGTGGATGACCATGCCGCCCCAGCCGCAGCCGACGTCGAGCAGCCGCATGCCCTCCCGGAGCCCGAGCTTGCGGGCCACCAGGTCAAACTTGGCGAACTGGGCCTCCTCCAGCGTGGCGTCCTCGGAGGGGAAGGTGGCGCAGGTGTAGGCCATGGAGGGGCCGAGCACCCACGAGTAGAACCGGTTGGACACGTCGTAGTGGTGGTGGATGGCCTCGGCGTCGCGCTGCTTGGCGTGGCGGGAGCCCAGCCTGGCCAGCGCGCTGGTGCGCACCTCCTGCGGCGGCACAGGGACGCGCATGAGCAGCGGCTTGAGCCCCAGCGAGCGGACCGCGGCGACCTTCTCGGCCGGGGTCAGGTCGTTGGTCGTGATGTTCCACATCCGGTCGAGCAGGGTGTAGAGGTCGCCGTGCACGTCGATGTGGCCCGACACGTACGCCCGGGCCAGCCCCAGCTCGCCGGGGGCCTGCGCCAGGTAGGCCACCGCGATGGGCGACTTCACCTCAAGGGTGACGTCGGCGCCGTCGGGTCCCGCCTTGCTGCCGTCATACGCCATGAACGCGATGCCGGCGTCCGTGCCGACGATCTTCTCGAAGATGGACGCGAGAGCCATCACATCACCTTCCCCGCACACACTTGTCGTACAGATCAAGCAGGCGGCCGCTCGGATCGTATTCCCGCTTGACCGGCCAGTAGGTGTCGCCGTTGTACAGCCGCCAGAACTCGTCGCGGCCGTAGAAGGACGTCGAGTAGAGCGACTTGTGCCCGTCGAGCTCGTGCACCGCGTTCTCGATGAGCCGGTTGTGGTGGCCGTCGAACCGCCCCCGCGGCAGCGGCACCATGCCCCAGAAACCGAAGTTCACGTACAGCTTCCCGGGCTCCAGGGGGTAGAGCGGCCAGCGGGAGCTCGCCCGCAGCGGGCACATCCAGACCGGCGTCATGCCGACCTCGCCGTGGAAGAACTCCAGGAACTCCGCGCCCCGCTCGACCGGCACCTCGACGTCCTGGATGACCGACTCCTGCACCGGCCGGCCGCGCCAGCGGTCGATGCGGGCGGTGACGCCGTGCTTGCGGTCGAGGGCCACGAGCCTGCGGTAGACGTCGGAGCGCATCCAGCGGCGCGGCATGAACGTGCGGACCATCGGCTGCTGCACGCCGAACGCGCGCGAGCACCAGAACCAGTCGGTGTCCCAGCGCCACAGGTAGTCGCGCACGGTCAGCCAGTCGCGGCCGCGCTGCCGGATCGACTGGTAGTAGATGCGCATGCCGGTGTAGTCGGAGGTGTAGGGCGCCCGGTCGGCGAAGCGGCCGACGGTGAGGTAGAGCTCCTGCGGGCCGAAGAAGACCCCGTCGACGAAGTCGACCGGCTCGCCGTCGTGCTCCATGCTCTCGCAGATCTCCTGCATGGCCAGCATGCACTTGTCGGCGTCGGTGAACCTGACGTGGGTGAGCCGCACGTACGGATGGACCTTGCGCAGCTTGATGCGCAGGCGCAGCGCGTAGCCGAGGGTGCCGTAGGAGTTGGGGAAGGCCCGGAAGAGGTCGTGGTGCTCGTTGTCGTCACGGGCGACGATGACGCGGCCGTCGCCGGTGAGGATCTCCAGCTCCTCGACCGACTCGTGGGGCAGGCCGTCGCGGAAGCTGGTCGACTCGATGCCGAGCCCGGTCACGGCCCCGCCCAGGGTGATGGTCTTGAGCTGGGGGACGACGTACGGCATCAACCCGTGGCGGAGCGTGGCGTCCACGAGGTGCTCGTAGGTGGTCATGCCCTGGACCTCGGCGGTCATCGTCTCGGGGTCGACGCTGATGACCTCGTCGAGATCCCTGGCGGAAAGCCCGGCCGTCTTGCCGGAGTCGCGGAACCTGAACAGGTTGGACGTGGCCTTGGCCAGGCGCGGCGCGGCGTCGCCGGGAATCTCGGCGTAGGAGCGCCGGATGTGCTCCACTGCCCGTCGGTGTGTCGACATCGTCGTCTTCACGCAAGCACCCCCTGGAGCCGGCAGAGATCGTCGACAGAACGTTATCTCTCCGGGACAACATGGAACAGACCGGGGGCGTTAAAGACACGAAAACTGTTCATCGTGCCAGCTACAAGCCTAAGAAGCCGGTGATTCCGAGTATTTCCGCGTAATTGGCTGACAAACGCCATTCACCACGTTGACGACTTCGCGGCCCTCGACGGCCGCGCTTAGGTTGTCCAGCGTGACGGTCATCAGGCGGCCGGTGGCCTCCTGGGTCACGCCGGCGACGTGCGGTGACAGCAGCACTCCGGGCAGCTCGCGCAGCGGGTCGCCGGGAGGCAGCGGCTCGGCGTCGAACACGTCCAGCGCCGCGCCCCCGAGATGCCCCGAACGCAGCGCCGCCACCAGCCCGTCCTGGTCCACGACCCCGCCCCTGGCGGCGTTGACCAGCACGGCGCCCCGCTTGAGCCGGCGCGGGTCGATCAGGCCGCAGGTCTCCTCCGACAGCGCGATCACCACGACCACCACGTCACTGGTCTCCAGCAGGTCCTCCAGCGCGGTGTAGCGGGGGTCCTCCCGGGGCGTGCGCGTCCAGTAGGAGACCCGGCCGCCGAACGCCCCGAACAGACGGGCGCACGCCTCCCCGATCGGCCCGTAGCCGACCACGCCCACCCGGGCGGCCCCCAGCTCCCGTGGCTGGAGCGCCTGCTGCGGCCACTCCCCCGCGCGCACGGCCGCGTCGGCCGCGGCCAGCTTGCGGGTCACCGCCAGGGCGGCGGCCACGCACCACTCGGCCACCGCGCCCGCGCTGACGCCCGCCGTGTTGGCGACCGGCACGCCGGCGGCGGCCAGCGCCGCCAGGTCGTGGCCGTCGACGCCGACCGAGGGCTGCTGCAGGAACGCCAGCCGGGGCGCGGCGGCCACGGCCGCGGCGTCCAGCGTGAGCTCGCCCGTCCAGTCGCCCAGCACGATCTCCGCCTCGGGCAGCGCGGCCAGCAGCGCCGCGCGGTCGCGCGTGGCGGGCGCGCGCACGCTCACCCGGTCGCCGAGCGGGGCGAGCAGCCGGCGGATCAGGTCCACGGGGAGCGGCGGGAGCGCCAGCAGGTTCCAGGGCGTCATGCGCCCACCGTAAAGCTCTCCATCACCTGGCGCATCAGGCCGGTGTTGCGCTGCCACTGCGCCTCGGTGAAGGTCCAGGACAGGATGTAGGCGGTCTCGCCGATCGTCACGGCCCGGCGCACCTCGTGGTACTTCATGCCGGGCGCGGCCCACGGCGTGCCGCCGCCCGCCTCGGCCACCCAGGTGAACTCCCACTCCACGGCCTTGGCGCCGTTGTGGCTGACCTTCCTGAGTCCGGCGTCGCGCAGGACGCCGGCGCCCCCGGCGGACTTGAACGCCTCCTCCTCGTCGCGCAGGAGTTGGTGCGGGTCGAGGCTGGCGTAGACGGCCTCGACGGCCAGGTGACCCATCCGGTGCGGGTGCGTCCACTCGGCGTGGTGCTCGCCGCGCGCGCCCTTCCAGCCGGCCGGCCGCTCGATCGACCAACCGGCGGGCGAGGTCCAGGCCCGCACCACGGGCCTCGTCCTGGTCGGGGCGGGCGTCGGCGCGAGCGTGGAGCTGGCCGTCGGCGTCGGCGTGGCGGACGGCGGGGCGCTCGGCATCGGGCTGGTCGCCGCGGCCCGCTGGGCGAGCTGCGCGGTGCCCTCCGCCGGTCCGGCGGACCTGAAGTACGCGACGGCGCCCGCCGCCACGACCACGACGGCGGCCGCGGCGGCCGCCACGACGGCGCGGCCGAGCCCGCGTGACACGCGAGGGCCGGGCGCGTCCCGGTCGGCGGCGGCCGGCCTGGCCTGGAGGACGGCGTCGAGCAGCTCGTCCGCCTCCTGGGCGGTCACCCGCTCGGCCGGGTCCTTGCGCAACAGCCCTTGGAGCACCGGGTGCATGATCGGCGGAATGCGCCGGTAGTCGGGCTCCTCGTCCAGGATGGCCTTGAGCGTGTCCATGGGCTCGCCGCGTTCGAACGGCGAGCGGCCGACCAGCGTGGCGTAGAGGGTGGCGCCCAGCGACCACAGGTCGGAGGCCGGGCCCGCCTCGGTGCCGCGCACCCGCTCGGGGGCCAGGAATCCGGGCGAGCCGGTCACCATGCCGGTCTTGGTGAGCGATGACTCGCCCTCGGCCGTGGCGATGCCGAAGTCGGTGAGCACCGCCCGGCCGTCGTCGGTGAGCAGCACGTTGCTCGGCTTCACGTCGCGGTGCAGGATGCCCTGCCCGTGCGCGGCGACGAGCGCGGACAGCACCTGGCGCCCGACGTCGGCGGCCTGCCGCACCGGCAGCGCGCCCATGGTCGCCACGACCTCTTCGACGGACGGGGCGCGCACCAGCTCCATGATGATCCAGGGCCGCCCGTCCTCCTCCACCACGTCGTACACCGCGACCACGGACGGGTGGTTGAACTGGGCGGCGGTGCGGGCCTCCCGCGCGGTGCGGACGAGCTGACGCTCCTGGTCGGCGTCGGGCAGGCCCGCGGGCAGCACCACTTCTTTGACCGCGCACTGCCGGTCGAGCAGCGTGTCGTGGCCTTCCCAGACCACGCCCATCCCACCGCGGCCAAGCGCGCGTACTAACTCGTAGCGCTTGGCGATCAGCCGGCCGCTATCCGCATCCATGTCCTACCCCTGTTGACCACCCGAATAGTGGGCAAGTTTCCCATACCTCACCTGCCTCTGAGGGGTGGTCAGGAAGGCGTCTTGCCAGAGCACACCGAATATTGTTCTACTTGGGTGACTGTTCGCCTGCCGGTCATGAGAAGGAGACGCCGATGTCGAACGCTCGTCAGGGTCCGCTGTCCGGGGTTCGGGTGCTGGAGCTGGCGGGGCTGGCACCAGGTCCTTTCGCCGGGATGATGCTCGCCGACCACGGCGCCGAGGTGCTGCGGGTCGACCGGGTGAAGGCGGTCTCCGACCGGCCGCGCACCGACGTGATGGACCGCGGCAAGCGCTCGGTCGGGCTGGATCTGAAGTCCCCCGAGGGCGTGGCCGCGTTCAAGGAACTGGCCCGGCACGCCGACGTGGTGATCGAGGTGTTCCGGCCGGGCGTGGCCGAACGGCTCGGCATCGGGCCCGACGACCTGCACGCGGTCAACGAGCGGCTGGTCTACGGCCGGATGACCGGGTGGGGCCAGGACGGCCCGCTGGCGCCCACGGCGGGGCACGACATCGACTACATCGCGGTCTCCGGCGTGCTGTCGATGCTGGGCCGCGAGGGCGGCAAGCCGACCCCGCCGATCAACATCCTGGGCGACTTCGCCGGCGGCGGCCTCATGCTCGCGTACGGGGTGCTGCTGGCGCTGTTCGAGCGGGAGCGCACCGGCCTGGGACGGGTGATCGACGCCGCCATGGTCGACGGGGCGGCGATCCTGTTCGCGATGTTCTACCAGGGCGTGAGCAGCGGCATGTGGGGGCCGCGCGGCACCAACCTGCTCGACACCGGCGCCCCCATGTACGACACGTACGAGACGGCCGACGGCGGCTACCTGGCGGTGGGATCGCTGGAGCCGCAGTTCTGGGAGGCGATGGTGTCCCTCATGGGCCTGTCGGACCTGCCGGACCGCAACGACCAGGCGCAGTGGCCGGCGCTGCGGGCGCGGCTGGCGGAGGAGTTCCGCAAGCGGACCAGGGCCGAGTGGGAGGCGGTGTTCGAGGGCTCCGACGCGTGCGTGTCGCCGGTGCTGTCGATGGACGAGGCCCCCGCGCACCCGCACAACGCGGCCCGGCGCAGCTTCGTCGAGGTCGGCGGGCTGAGCCAGCCGATGCCCGCGCCCCGGCTGCTCGGCGCGCCGGACCCCGATCTGGCCCCGGCCACCCGGCTGGACGACCTGTCCGCCTGGGGCATCCCGGCGGAGGCGGCGGAGAAGCTGCGCGCCCAGGGCGTGCTCGGCTGAGCGCGGGCCGCGCGCGCGAGCCGGTCGTCGAAGCGGCGTGGGCGCGGCACCGCTCCCCGGGTCGCGCTTGGTCAGGCGCGGGCCGTGCCGCGTGCCGTCTCGTACGGTGAGTAGTCCTTGAGAGTGACGGCGTCGTGCAGGCGCGCGCTCCTGCCGCCGAGCCGGCCGGCCGCCCTGATGACCGCGTCCGGGATGTGGTCGAGCACGCGGGCCGCCTGGACGAGCGCCCAGAGGTCGAACCGGCCGCCGGGGACGAGCCGTTTCGCCATGCCGAGCGCCAGGTCGCGGCTGCCGCGCACGTACGCGCCGAGTTCGGCCTCGTACGCGGGGAACGCCCGCGCGGGGTCGCCGCCCGCCGCGGCGAGCTCGCCCGCCAGCACGTACGCGCCCACCACGGCCAGGCTGGTGCTGCCGCCGACGGCGGGCCCCGGGCAGTAGCCGGCGTCGCCGACGAGCGTGACGCGCCCGCGCGACCAGGTGTCCATGCGCAGCTGCGTGATGCTGTCGAAGTAGAACGCGGGCGTGGTGTCCAGCTCGGCCAGCAGCCGGGGCACCTCCCAGCCGAGGCCGGCGAAGTGCTCGCGCAGCAGCTCCTTCTGCCTGGGCACGTCCCTGTAGTGGTAGTCGAGGGGCTCGCGGCTGCGGAAGAGGAAGACGGCCCGCGCGTCCGGCAGGTGGGCCGCCGAGTACAGGCCGATGATCCGGTCGACGGCCGAGACGCCTTCCATGCGCCCTTCGAGGCCCAGGTAGTTCGGCACGGACGCCACCGCCAGGTAGGCGCCGATCCAGGTGGCGAAGCGCTCCTCGGGGCCGAACACCAGGCGGCGCACGTTCGAGTGCAGCCCGTCCGCGCCCACCACCAGGTCGAACCGGCGCGACGGCCCGCGCTCGAACGCCACCTCGCCGTCCTCGCCGATGGCCGTGATGGAGTCGTCGAAGACGTACTCGACGTCGTCGCGGCCGGCGTCGTAGAAGATCTCGCCCAGGTCGTCGCGCATGATCTCCACGTGCCGCTCCGAGAACGCGGCGATGAGCTTCCCGGTGCTCATCCGCACCGGGCGGGACCGGCCGGGTACGTGGAAGGTCAGCAGCTCGGTGCCGGTCTTCCTGGCCCTGATCCGGTCGAGCACGCCCATCTTGGCGGCGATGTCGACGGCGGGCCGGAACAGGTCGACCGCGTGGCCGCCGGTCTTGCGCAGCGCGGGGGCGCGTTCGACGACCGTGACGGTGAACCCGTAGCGGGTGAGCCAGTAGGCGAGGACGGGGCCGGCGACGCTGGCGCCGGAGATGAGGACGCGCATGGACATCCCTCCTTACTTACCGGATGGTAAAACACCGGCGACGGCCGCCACAAGGGCTTACTTAACGATAGGTAAGGATTAGGGTTGATCCATGGCCAGGCCGAGTGACACCAGGGCGCGCATCCAGGCGGTGGCGCGCGAGCTGTTCGTGCGCCAGGGCGTGCAGAACACCAGCCTGCGCCAGATCTCCGACCGGCTCGGCATCACCAAACCGGCCCTCTACTACCACTTCTCCTCACGCGACGATCTGGTGCGCAGCATCGTCCAGCCGCTCGTCGACGACATGGAGCGGTTCGTGGCCGGCCGGCAGCCCGGCGGGGATCCGCGCGAGCTGCTCGACGACTACTTCGACATGATCTGGCGGCACCGCGAGGTGATCGTCATGGTGGTGCGCGAGCTGTCCGTGCTGTCCTACCTCGACCTGGGCAAGCGCATGATCGAATGGCGGCAGCGGCTCGTCGCCCTGCTGCTCGGCGACGACCTCACCACCACCCAGCGCATCCGGGCCACGATCGCGCTGGGCGGCCTCGCCGACTGCTCGGTCGAGTACGCCCACCTGCCCGTCGATGAGGTCAAGCCGACGGCGGTCGAGGTCGCGGCCGCCGCGCTCGGTTTCTAGACCGCGACGTAAAGGTCGACGCCCCCCGGGTGGTGCACCTCCACGTCGGTGGTGAACGCCCTGGCCGGCGTGCCGCCCGACTCGGTGTGCTTCCACACCTGCTGCCAGGCCTCGACCAGCGCCTGCGGCATCGGGCCGCGCGCCTCCACCTTGATCGTTCTGGCGGCCGGCACCCGCACCGCCACCATGCCCTCAGGCAGCCGCGGCACCGTGCGCACGGCCGTGCCGACGATCTGCGTGTAGGCGCCGTGATGATCGCTCTCGTAGTCGGTGAGCACCGCGTAGAGGTTCTCCCCCACGCGGTTGGGCACGTGGGCGAAGGCCCCCGGAGCACCGGCCCGCTGCCACAGGACCGGCAGCTTCGCCCGCGCCTGGTCCATTTCGTCGGCGTTCGTGGTGCGTACTGCGAATCCGACGACGATCATCTCGTCCCGCTCGGTGACGTCCACACGCCCTCCCTCCCCCATTGAGCATCCCGGCCGATCATAAGCCCCCGAGAAAGGGGGAAATGTTTGGTAGAAGCAGTCACCTCATAAGATGGATGAACGTGAAATTTCTCAACGGCATGGCGCCGCCGTACGACCTGACCTACAGCGACGTCTTCATGACGCCGTCCCGCTCCTCCGTCGGGTCCCGGCTCGAAGTCGACCTGTCCACGCACGACGGCACCGGCACCACGATCCCGCTCGTCGTGGCCAACATGACCGCGGTCGCCGGACGGCGCATGGCCGAGACCGTCGCCCGCCGCGGCGGCATCGTGGTGATCCCCCAGGACATCCCGTTCGACGTCGTCGCGGACGTGGTCGACTGGGTGAAGAAGCGCGACCTCGTCCACGACACGCCGCTCGTGCTCACCCCGCACGACACCGTCGGCGAGGCGCTGCAACTGCTGCCCAAGCGCGCGCACGGCGCCGTCATCGTCGTCGACTGGGAGAACCGCCCCGTCGGCGTGGTGACCGAGGCCGACTGCCAGGGCGTCGACATGTACACCCAGCTCGCCCAGGTGATGTCCAGCGAGCTGCTCACGCTGCCCGCCGGGCTCGCCCCGCGCGAGGCGTTCGACCGGCTGCACGACGGGCGCCACCGGCTGGCCCCCATCGTCGACGAGTCGGGCCGCCTGGTCGGCATCCTCACCCGTACCGGCGCGCTGCGCGCCACCCTCTACCAGCCGGCCGTGGACTCCCGCGGCAGGCTGCGCGTCGCCGCCGCCGTCGGGGTCAACGGCGACGTGGCGGCCAAGGCCAAGGAACTGCTCGAAGCCGGCGTCGACTGCCTGGTCGTCGACACGGCCCACGGGCACCAGGACAAGATGGCCACCGCGCTGCGTGCGGTGCGCGCGCTGGGGCCGCACGTGCCCGTCGCGGCCGGCAACGTCGTCACCGCCGCCGGCGTGCGCGACCTGGTCGACGCGGGCGCCGACATCGTCAAGGTCGGCGTCGGGCCGGGCGCCATGTGCACCACCAGGATGATGACCGGGGTGGGCCGGCCGCAGTTCTCCGCCGTGCTGGAGTGCGCCGCCGAGGCGCGCAGGCTCGGCCGCCACGTGTGGGCCGACGGCGGCGTCCGCCACCCCCGCGACGTGGCGCTGGCCCTGGCGGCGGGGGCGGCCAACGTGATGGTCGGCTCGTGGTTCGCCGGCACGTACGAGTCGCCGGGCGACGCCCACACCGACGCCGACGGGCGTAAGTACAAGGAGAACTACGGGATGGCGTCCGCGCGCGCCGTCCGGCTGCGCACCGCCGACGACAGCCCGTTCGACCGGGCCAGGAAGGCGCTGTTCGAGGAGGGGATCTCCACCTCGCGCATGTACCTGGACCCGCGCCGGCCCAGCGTGGAGGACCAGATCGACGCGATCGTGGCCGGGCTGCGCTCCGCCTGCACGTACGCGGGGGCGACCACGCTGGAGGAGTTCCACGAGCGCGCCGTCGTCGGCGTCCAGAGCTCCTCGGGCTACTCGGAGGGCATGCCGGTCCACATCAGCTGGTGACCCTCGTCGTCACCCGTACGGTCGTGCCGGTGACTGATCTGGCGAGGTCGCCGGCCAGGAAGACGGCCGCGCCGGCCGCCTCCTCCGCGGGCCGCTTCCCCCCGGGAGGCGGCCCGCCGAGCGCGATCGCGTTGACCCGGATCCCGCGCGGCGCCAGCTCCACGGCCAGCGTCGCGGTGAGGCTCTCCAGGGCCGCCCTCATCGCCCCGTACACCGCCGCCCGCCGGGCCTCGCCCGAGCTCACGTTGATGATCGCGCCGCCCGCGCGCATGAGCGGCAGCATCCGCCGGATCAGCTCCGTGACCTGGCCGAAGTGCTCCTCGAACACCGCCCGCTCGTCGCGCGCGGCCGGCTCGTCGAAGCCGCCGGCGCTCGTCACCAGCACGTCCACCCGGCCCCACCGGTCGGCCACCGCCCGCGCGAACACCTCCGCCGCCATCGCGTCGCCGGGCCTCACCGTCATCGCCAGATCACCCCGCGGCCGGTCACGGTCGCACGCCGCCACCCGCGCCCCGAACGCCGCCAGCGCCTCGGCGATCGCCCGCCCCGCCCCGCGCGCCGCCCCCGCGACCACCGCCACGCGCCCGTCGAGCAGGATCGCGTCGGGTGTCGGGGCGGTCATGGAAGCCGACGATATCCCGACCGCGTAGAGTCGTCGGGTTCATTGCCATCGTCAACAGGAGCACTTCGTGGCACTCTCGAAGCCGGAGATCGACTTCCCGGGCGGCAACCCGCCCGCCGACCTGGAGATCGAGGACATCGTCGTCGGGGACGGTCCCGAGGCCAAGCCCGGCCATCAGGTCAGCGTCCACTACGTCGGCGTCGCCTTCTCCACCGGCGAGGAGTTCGACGCGTCCTGGAACCGCGGCCAGGCGTTCCAGTTCCCGCTGGGCGGCGGGCGTGTGATCGCGGGCTGGGACCAGGGCGTCGCCGGCATGAAGGTGGGCGGCCGCCGCAAGCTCGTCATCCCGCCGCACCTCGGCTACGGGAACGCCGGTGCGGGCGCCCGCATCAAGCCCGGCGAGACCCTCATCTTCGTCGTGGACCTCCTCGGCGTCAGCTGACCCGCCGACCCCCCGGCTCCCGGCCCACCCGCCGGGAGCCTACGTCCTCCACCCGAAGCTTCACGACATCACCCGCCGGGCTATTCACCACGTCCCGGGCACGACCGCCGCGGTCCTCCCGCCACCGCGCACGTCCCCGGCCCCAGCGTCCGGGCACGACCGCTGCGGTCCTCCGGCCACCGCGCACGTCCCCGTCCTCCGCGTCCGGTGACGCCTCCTCAGTGCCCTATCCCCCGGTGTCCCGACTCCGAGCAGACCGCCAGGATCCCCCACATCCCCGGCTCCCCGCGTCCGGTGATGCCACTCGCCACCTCGGAGCCTTCTCCCCCGGGTCCACCACATCCGCCCGAGATCCCGACTCCGGGTACGTTCGCCGGGGTTCTTCCCGGGGTCGGTGAGGTGCTTCTTTTCTTCTCGTACGGGATTCGCGCGCCCTTCCGGGGGGCCGAATCGAAGGGGGATTGCGGAAATGTCGTGGTGGTGAGGCACGATAGCGGTGTGCTACTGATCGACGTGGTCCGGGTGTCCGAGGCGGTGGCGCGCACGCCCGCGCGGCTGGGGAAGATCGGCCATCTGGCCGAGCTGCTCGGCCGGGTCGGCCCGGGTGAGGCGGAGATCGCCATCGCCTACCTGTCGGGTGAGCTGCCGCAGCGCCAGATCGGCGTGGGCTGGCGCTCCCTCCAGGACCTGCCCGGCCCGAAGCTGGCCGCGACCGCCACGCTGACCGACGTCGACGCCCTGCTCACCAAGATCAAATCGGTGTCCGGCCAGGGCTCACAGGCCGCCCGCAAGGCGCTGGTGCACGAGCTGTTCGCCGGCCTGACCAGCCAGGAGCAGACCTTCATGCTCAAGCTGCTCGGCGGCGAGCTGCGGCAGGGCGCGCTCGACGGCGTGATGATCGAGGCGGTCGCCAAGGCGTCCGGGGCGCCCTCGGCCGACGTGCGCCGGGCGCTCACGCTCCGCGGCTGGTTGCCCGCGGTCGGGGCGGCGGCGCTGGCGGGCGGCGTGCCGCGCCTGAAGGAGTTCCGGCTGGAGGTGGGCCGCCCGGTCTCGCCGATGCTCGCCGGCAGCGCCCCCGGCGTCGCCGCCGCCCTGGCGAAGGCGGGCGCCCCCGCCGCGCTGGAGTGGAAGCTCGACGGCATCCGCGTCCAGGCCCACCGCTCGGGCTCGGAGGTCAGGGTCTTCACCCGTACCCTCGACGACCTCACCTCGCGGGTCCCCGAGCTGGTGGAGGCCGTGCTGGCGCTCCCCGTGGAAGACGCGGTGCTCGACGGCGAGGTGATCGCGCTCCGCCCCGACGGCCGCCCGCACCCCTTCCAGGTGACGGCCGCCCGCACCGGCAGCAAGATCGATATCGATCGCCTGCGCGCGGAGACGCCGCTGAGCGTCTTCTTCTTCGACGCGCTCCGGGTCGAGGGCGCCGACCTGCTCGATCTTCCGTACGCGGCCCGCCAGGAGAGGCTCGCGGCCACCGTTCCCCCGCCGTTGCTCACCCCGCGCCTCGTCACCGCCGACGTGGCGGAGGCGGAGCGGTTCTTCGCCGAGGTGGTGAAGGCCGGCCACGAAGGGCTGGTGGTCAAGGCGCTGTCGTCCCCCTACGCGGCCGGCCGGCGCGGCGCGGGCTGGATCAAGGTCAAGCCCCGCCACACGCTCGACCTGGTGGTCCTGGCCGCCGAGTGGGGTCACGGCCGCCGCGAGGGCAAGCTGTCCAACCTCCATCTCGGTGCCCGCGACCCGGAGACGGGCGGGTTCGTCATGCTCGGCAAGACCTTCAAGGGCCTGACCGACGAGCTGCTCGCCTGGCAGACGGAGCGTTTCCTGGCGCTCGCCGACGGCCCCGCCACGGAGTGGACGGTCCGCGTCCGTCCCGAGCTGGTGGTGGAGGTCGCCTTCGACGGCGTGCAGCGGTCGCCCCGCTATCCGGGCGGCATGGCCCTCCGCTTCGCCAGGGTCCTGCGCTACCGCCCCGACAAGCGCGCCGAGGACGCCGACACGGTCGAGACGGTCCGCGCCCTCATGATCTAGTACGCAGCCGCACAGGCCCGAAGAGGCCGCTGACGCGCTGGCCGGCGAAGACGAAGTGGGTGGGGCTGACCTCGTCGAGATAGGGCCCGAGCGTGCCGAGGACGAGGATCTCCACCACGTTGTCGCCGTCGTCCAGGTCGACGTCGAAGGCGTACGGCGAGCACACCCTGATCCCGCACGGACGCCCGTTCACCGTCACCTCCGCCGTGCCCCTGACCCTGCCGAGGTCGAGCACGCCCGGCCCGGAACGCGCCGTGACGGTAGTGCGGTAGCGGACACCGCCGCTGTATCCGGCGAGGCCGCGTTCCTCCCAGTCGCCCAGCCGCATCCGGCCCGGTCCGCAGGTGAACCGCACCGGGCCGGTGAAGGCGGCTCCGCCCTGGGCTCCCGGAGCCGTGACGGCGTGCAGCTCGACCGCGCCGTCCTCCGTCCAGCGCGCCCGGGCCCCGCCGGCCTCGACGCCGCTCGCGCCGGGCGGCGCGTCCACGACGAAGACCTCCGTACGAGGGCGCGCGCCCGGCACGGCGAATCCGGCGGGCAGCGCGACCGGGCGACCGTCGAGCCAGCCGGCCTCCGGCAGCGGGTGGGGGCGGGGCCAGAGGTGGAGGGCGGGAGGGTCGCCGTGCTGGCGGCGCCGGACCCGGACGTCCCCTGACCATCCGGGGCCGGACACCGCCAGCCCGTCCACCAGCACCCAGCCGCCGGACTCCACGCGGACCGTGTTGGCGCCAGGGTGCAGCAGGTGCGCGACGTCGTAACGGCGCACCCTGGGGATGTCCGCTTCCGCGTACGGGTCGAAGCCGCCCTGCCTGCCCGCCTCCCGCCCGTTGACCAGGACCCGGCAGTACGCGGTCGAGGCGACCTGGAGCAGCTCGTACGGCCCGTCCCCGAGGTTGACGGTGGTCTCCAGCGGCGTCCCGGCGATCCACTCCGGGACGGCGGCGTCGGCGGGATCGGCGACCAGGCAGACGTAGGCGCGCAGGTCGAGCTCCTCCTCCGGCGTCAGCCGCAGCTCCAGCAGGTGCTCACCGGCCGTGACAGGCGCCGCCGTCACGGCGGCGTAACCCCGGTCGTCCAGCGGGATCCGCTCGCCGTCGAGCCACAGAGCCTTCTCCGCCCCGGCCCCTACCGCGAGCCAGGCGGGCCGGCCCTGCGGCACGGTGAGCAGGGTACGGAAGCGTGCCTCGGCGCCCGCCGTGACCCTGCCGAAGGCGAGGAACTCGGCCGGCACCCGGCCCTTGGGGCCGAGCGTGTCCCGGTGCACGGGATCCTTGCGCAGCCCCCGGGAGAGCGACCACACCGACGGGGTCCAGGGGCCGTCGCCGACCCGCTGCTCCCCCCGGGGCCCGAACGTGACGTGCACCGCCTCCCCCTCCGGCGTCCGCAACGTCCAGCGCTCGACCGTCGCGCCGCCGCCGAAGTCGTGCCAGGTGTCGTCCAGGGTGGGGACCAGTTCGACCTCCCAGTCCTCCCCGAGATCGGTTTCGACCGGGTACGGGGGAGCGTCCGGCACGGGCTCGGCCGGGGTGCCGTCGAACACGAGCAGCGCGGCGGGGCCGTCGTCGAACGGCACCACGACCTCCACGGCGTCCCCGTGGCGGGTGTGCGGGAGCGGGCGTGGCTCACCGCCGTCGAAGAGGCGGGCCAGCAGCGGCGTGCCCGAGACGCCCCTGACCGTGATCCGCATGTCGCGGGCGTACCTGGCGGGGTCGAAGTCGATGACGGCGTCCAGCCAGCCGAGGTCCACACCGCGCTCGTCGGGCCGGCCCACGCTGATCCTGCTGGCCATGGGGTGTGCGGCCGTCAGGAACACCAGCGTGGCGTCGCCGGTCTCACGCACCAGCGCCGGAACCGGCGCCTCGACCCGACGCTGCAACTCCGCCAGCGCCTCCCCCAGCCCGGCAGGAGTCGCCACACGACGAACCCCGCCCACGTCGGAGAAGAGCCCCCAGGATCGCGCGGAACCGTCCGCGCCCGTACCGGAGGAGACGCCCTGAGATCCGGCCGAGGCCGCCGCGGGAGCGGCGCCCGTACCGGAGGAGACGTCCTCGAACCCGGCCGGGGTCACCGCAGGAGCCGCCGTGCCCGTACCGGAAGAAACATCCTGAGATCCGGCCGAGGCCGCCGCAGGAGCGGCGCTCGTACCGGAGGAGACGTCCTGAGATCCAGCCGGGGTCGCCGCAGGAGCGGCCGTGCCCGTACCGGAGGAGACGTCCTTGAACCCGGCCGGGGTCGCCGCAGGAGCCGCCGTGCCCGTACCGGAAGAAACATCCTGAGATCCGGCCGAGGCCGCCGCAGGAGCGGCGCCCGTACCGGAGGAGACGTCCTCGAACCCGGCCGGGGTCGCCGCAGGAGCGGCGCCCGTACCCGTACCGGAAGAAACATCCTGAGATCCGGCCGAGGCCGCCGCAGGAGCGGCGCCCGTACCGGAGGAGACGTCCTTGAACCCGGCCGGGGTCGCCGCAGGAGCGGCGCCCGTACCCGAAGAGAGGTCCCGAGATCCGGCCGAGGCCGCCGCAGGAGCGGCGCCCGTACCGGAGGAGACGTCCTTGAACCCGGCCGGGGTCGCCGCAGGAGCGGCGCCCGTACCCC